>JARLJG010000042.1 GCA_031291325.1 Burkholderiaceae bacterium | reverse complement strand
TTTATATTATGTCAAATTCGATGCGAAATTCTTTCAAGAGTCCACTGGCAATAACTTCCGGCGAAGTTATATTCCACGACTGATTCAAGAATTCTTTCCCACCCACTTTCGTCATTTCCTTCGTCATCATCAATTTCCCCTTGTTGTAGTCAAGTAGTCAAAAACCCTTACGCGCTCGAAAAGTCAGATTCGGTAGATGCTGCGTTTGGCGGCATGACGCTTTAGCTGACTCCGATTTTCTGCATCTGCAAATAACGCACCGTCTGGGCTATTCGGCAAGAATGGCCGCGCCGGAATGTCGCTCCAAAGGTTAGGAAATTGACTCTTCTTGCTACCGAATTGCTGAATGGCGGCATAGATCGTCGACGACCCCACCGTCCGGGAATTGCCGGATACCACATACGAAAACTGTCTTTCCAAATCACCGCTCTCCCCTTGCAACGGCATTTTGCTTTCCAGCAATTGCTCGGATTTCTTGGTTAGCGATCCGTCGCCTTTGAAGGCCAGGGAAACCAATATGGTTTGAGCTCTTCCGCTGCGGCTCGGCCATTCCACATTCCGATCAATCTCCGCATGCACTTCGCCTGATTGTCATTCGTAGCGATGCTCGATGGCGCTGTGCCCTCATGCGCGAGAGATTGCTGCCCTTAACGCCAGCGCCGCGAAGCAGCTTGTCAGTATCGCCATTGTTTCTTCATTTGACGCGCCCTTCTTTAGAAATTCATAGGGAAGTCAAAAACTCCAGTATCGTTTGGCGGTCTTCGGCTGGAAGGGAGGCAAAGCGCGCGCGTGCGGCGCTGGCTTCTCCTGCGTGCCAGAGAATGGCCTCGGTAAGACTGCGAGCGCGCCCGTCGTGCAGATAGCGTTCCGATTCCCCGACCTTGGGTGCCAGGCCGATGCCCCACAGGGGCGGTGTTCGCCATTCGCGGCCGCTTGCCAGGAAGTCGGGTCGTCCATCGGACAAGCCTTCGCCCATATCATGGATCAACAGGTCGGTATACGGATGGAAGACCGTTGCGGACAACTGCGGAAAGCGAGATTGCCGCGCCGTGCTTAGTGCCGGTCGATGACAGGCCGCGCAGCCGATTTCCGCAAATGCACGCTCTCCACGGCGCACGGCCGGGTCGTCGGCATGACGCCGCGCCGGTATCGCCAAGCGACTCAGGTAGAACACAATATCGTCAAGCTGGCGGCGCGATAGTTCCGGGTGTCCGCCGGAAGGCGCGCGCCGGCATGCGATCTGCGCCGGCATACAGTTTTCCTCAGGGAATAATGCCGAGGTGATGCCGATGTCGCCGAGAAAAGCGCCGGCCACTTGCACGCGCAAGGTCGGCATGTTGGCCTTGTAGCCGAAGCGTCCCGATTCCACCTGCCCGGTTTCCGGATTCCAGACTTGATTGACGCGCCCAGCGACGCCATCCGCTTTCGGTTGCGCGGCGAGGCGCCGTAGCGTTGCGGCAGGCACTGCGTCCAGCAATCCAAGTCCGATCAGTTGCTGACCCACGCGCAAGGATGTCATGACCGGCTCCAGCGGCCCGTAGGCAAGGTCTTGAAATTCAAGCCGGGGGCGCCGCAGGGATATCGTCTCGCCGCCCGCCAGGGTGACCGGTTCCGCGTCCTCCCAGTGAATCGCCGCGCGTCCTTCGCCGGGGACGCCGGGAATCCCTTCCTCGTTGAGCTGGCCGCCATACACCGGATGGGGGCGCGGGCCGCCATGCGCGTCTTTTCCGGCCACGGACAGCCGCACCAGCGTCGATTGCATGCGCTCGTCAGGCCCGTCCGGCGGACGACCGCGCCCATTGCGCGGATGGCACGAGATACAGGCCAGGCTGTTGTAAAGCGGGCCGAGGCCGGAAACGGATGCGTCCTTGGAAGGGGCGACGACCCAGCTCTGATGAATTAGCGAACGCCCATTGAAGAACCGCTCGCGTTCGCCTGGCGAAAGACCCTGCATCGGGCGCGCAAAGGCGTCGACCGAGGTGTCGGCGACGATGGGTTCGACTGCGGGCGCATCGACGGCGATTGCCGCAAGCAGGGCGATGCAAATTGCCACCGTGGCCTTCATGCCGCCCCCAGCAGGCGCTCGACTCGCGCCAAACGTTGATCGACTTCAGCCGCCCATCGTTTCTCGGTCGCCTGCGCTTGCTCTTGCGCATGCGCGTCGTCCTCGCGCTGGGCAAAGATATCCTGCAAACCGCGGTCGTCCGCCGCGGCCTCGCCAAGCGGGACGACGCCCAGCAGACGGCGCGCCTCTTCCGCGCTCTTGCCGGTCGCCTTGCGCGCGCGCCGCCACAGTTTCGCAAGCTGCGCCTGGCGCCTCGCCAATGCGACATCGAACAGTGCTGCAATCACCGGCAGCCGCTGGCGACCTCGTTCATTGTCGTACGCGAAATCGCCATGTTCGGCTGCGGCGAACGGATTGTAATAGTCCGCCGGCAGCGACGCATAGACCGAAGGGCGCACCGGCAGTTTGCGGATATCGGGATGAGCGAGCAGCTTCTGGCAAGTGTCGCCAAGCAAAAATGCGACGAAAGTGCTGGCTCCCTGCGGATTTTGGCTGGCGGCCAGGATGCCGACTTGCCCTGGATTGATGCCGCCGTGCCTGGGGTAGACAAATCGGATAGGCGCGCCCTTGGCGATGGCGGCATTGACGAAGAAGTCGATCGAGATGCCGATGCCGCGCCTTGCCTCCGTCAGTTCGTCGGTAATGAAGTTGCTGCCGCGATCGATCAGCGCCGAGTTGGCGACGATTGCGCTCCACGTCGCCCAGCCGCGCTCCCAACCATAGGCTTGCAATGGAATGTCGGCCATCACCGGAGCGAAGCCCACGCGGGCCGGATTGGGCACAACGATGTGGCCATCGTATGCCGGCGCTGCGAGGTCGGACCAGTCCGCCGGTTCGACCAGGCGATGGCGAGCAAGATATTCCGGATTGATGGCGAATCCGTAGCCGGCAGTCTCCGTGGCCGCATAGAAGCCGTCGGGATCGTCGATCCGGGTATTGCCGATGCGACCCGGCAGGCCCGTACGGTCGATGTCGAGTTTTGCCAGCAGGCCGGCGTGTGCAAGGATGGCGAAGTTCGACGGCGAAGGCGTCCAATAGACATCGATCCCATCCGGCCCCGGCTGGCGCAGCGTGGGTAGCGCGTCGTGCGGCATGCGCCAGACGATGCGCAAGCGCCAATTCGGATTTTCTTTCTCGAACGCGGCCTGGACGCGCGCAACGACTTCCGGCGGGTAGCTGGTGAGGACGACGATAATCGCGGTGGCCGCGCGGGTCAGCGCCGGCCAGCCGGCCAGCGCGGCAAGACTCAGGCCGCCCGCATGCTTGATGAAAGTACGACGTGATGGGCTAGACATGGATAATTTTTGAACGCAAGAATGATTGAAAGAGTGCAGCCGTGGTTGACTTTGTTTTGTCGCGCACCGTGTTCAAAGACGGTAGTTCAACTGCAATTTAAAGGTGCGGCCAGGCATCGGAAAACCCTCGGTGAACGCATAGTTGCGGTCGAACAGGTTGCCGATGCCGGCGTTGAGGGTCGCCTCCTTGCTTAGATGTCCGGTGACGCGCAGGTCGGCGATCGCGTTGCCGGCAACCGGTTGCAGCCCGTTGGTCGCGCTCTGAATACGCGAATTTGCCTGTACGTCGGCGGCCGCTTCCACGCTTGCCGACACCGTCCAGGTGACGATCACCTCTCCGCGATTGGTCGGTGTGCCGGTGGCGACCAGGCCGCTTGTTCCCAGCGTCCGGTCCAGGTAACTATAGTGCAAGGTGCCCAGCAAATTGCGCGTCAATTCTTGCTGCAGATTCAAGTCCAGGCCCTTGTTGGTGGCTGTCGCGACATTCTGGTTTTGCGTCAGGCCGGGAGCGACCGATACCGCCTCGATGGCGTCGCTGATCGAATCCCAAAATAGCGCCGCGTCGTAGTGTGCCGTTCCGAGGCTGCCGGACACGCCGATTTCACGGTTTTGCGCCCGCTCCGCGCCAAGGGTCGGATTTGGAATCGATTTGCCCAGACTATACGAATAGACGTCCTTGATTCCCGGAAAGCGGGTTTTACTGCCGATGCCGGCGCGTAGAACAGCATCGCCCGCACCGATATCCGCGCCCAGATCGTGCTGCACGGTGATCTGCCAGTTGTTGGCTTGGGCTGGGTCGGCAATCGCTTGGCTCATCACCGCTGTATCCAAGCTGTTGGTGTAGACCTGGGCATCGTCGAATTGGTGGCGATCGTGACGATAACCCGCCACGACCCGGGTCGACTGGCTAGGGCTCCAGGTGTCTTCAACGCCGAACGCGAAAGTTTGGGCCTGAAAGTAGAGCCACGGACTATCGTAGCGTTTGGCGTTGCTCGGAAATTGCGTCTCGGTATGGACGTCTTGTTTATAGAAGCCGGCGAGTTTCAGCAGGTTGGCGCTGCCCAGCGCTTGGCCGAATTCAAGGTTGACGCCTTCGGAATGGTCGTTGTATTCCGAGTTGAACGCATACGGTTTGAATGTAGTGCTATAAGTGGCGTTGTCGTACGAATCGAGCTGGTTGATGAATCGGTCCAGGTAGACGCGCGTCTTCAGGTAACCCTCGCCGATCCCGGTGTTGCCGATGAAATAGTAGCTCTGCTTGTTCCATTGCGGCCAGTCCCAGTAGGATACTTTCTGCCCGGTAACGGCAGTCTTTCCGGTATACGGCGGATCCTGCTTCATGCTGATTACTTCGCTGACCGCCAACGCATACTCGTCCGTCGCATTTGGCGTGAAGCCTACTTTGAAGTTGTAGTTCTGCGCATGGCTGGTTGCGTTCAAGCGCGCGCCTGACGGTTGGGCAGCCACCGGCGTAAAGTCGCCGGAAAGGGGAAATCCCGTGGAATTATTGAATGCGAAGCCGCCGGTGACATACCAGCGATCGTTGAGCCGGCTGCCAAACTGGGCGCTGCCGTTATTGGCATCGATGCCGTCCTGATTGCCGATCAATCCACCGCTGACGTCGAGCGCAAACGGCTTATCGGGGCGTTTCGTGATGAGGTTGATGGTGCCGCCCATGTTATTGGGGCCATACATTAACGAACCCAGGCCCTTGGTCACGACGATTTCCGACAGGTTGGCCGTCAGCAGCCGGCTCAGATCCACGTTGCCGTCATAGGGTACATAGATTGGAATGCCGTCGACGCTCAATGTGACCTGGTTCTGATTGAAGCCGCGAATGTACACCTGCGACTCCGCGCGCTGTCCGGTAAAAGTCGGCGCCACTCCAGTCACGTTCTGCAATGCCTGGCCGACATCGCGCGCAAAATTGTCTTGCATGGATTGCGCACTGATGGATTCGGCGCCAAACGCGTCGGGAATGCCGGAAGGTTTTGCGCCCTTGATCTCGATTGTCTCGATTTTGCCGATTTGAAACACGTTGGAATCATCGGAAGAGTCTGCACCGTAGGCTACCGCTGAATAGAGGAGCATTGCTGCGGCAATCGGGCGTAAAGGAAATGGGCGAGGCAAAGTGGGCATGGTGGCAATCTCAAAAAAGGAAATGATGAACACAATATATACAAATAGCTATAACGAACAGTCGCACGGCAACGCAAAATGCATGCCATTGGCTTTTCCATCCCTATCGGCATGGTCGTGAATTCGCAGCGGCAATGGAGAGTGCAAGTTCCGCATTCCTCTGTTAGCTGGGAAAACCATGGTTCAAAGAACGGTAATCCGCAAGTTTTTGCGCCGATTGGTCGGGAGAAATGTATGCAGCATGCCGCCGCAATGCGGGCGGCGCCGGACATCGTTTGTCACCATTTGTTTGAAATGCTACAAAATTCGTCATATATATAACAATATCACGAGGAATCGGATCGGCATGGTCGAAATTCGTTCGATTGAAGTGGTATGACCGCAAAATATAGACCTGCGGCTGCCCTGCCGTGTCGCCGGAGGGGGCAGGTCTTCAGTGGGGGAATCCATCCATTGCACACACCATCATTTGGTGCATTTTGATCAATGGCATCGAACTTGCGTCATGGGTGAAGTCGGGCGCCGCGCATGACTCCGTTTTTGTTCACATTTGGCGATTAGCCGACACCGTCGTATCGTTCAAGGGAGCGATATGCTCCCCTTTTTACGTGAGAGGGCCTACTGACAGGCGCGCCAGATTGGAACAAGTGCGAAATGGACGGCCGCCGGCAAAAGATATAGGGCGTGTGAAGTGTTCCAATTTTGACGCCTGAGTGTCGCAGAATGGAACAGTCGCCAAGCCAATGTTGCGGCAACGCGGATTGCGCTTCGCAGATTCTGAAATTTGAAATTTGAAATCTTTCATTTGTCCGAAGCTCGACACCAAATGACTTTTACTTTAGTTGTTCTAGTCTTTTAAAAATTTAAAAAAGCAAATTAAAAAACTGGACGAAATGTCGCTACAAACACACTCCCCTTCTTGCTGCGGTGGCTATAATGTTGCCAGGACATGGCGTGACGACGGTCGCGTCTTGAGTTCAAGATCGTGATTATGAATAGGTGGTATGTAGTCATGCACCTACCACTGTCGCGCACCTGCCAACTTGGAGTAGATAATGAAATTCAATCGCATCGCTTTGCTCGTACTATCGCTGTCCGCCGCATGGGTTGCCAACGCAACCGAAGACTTGTCGGCAAGTCCCGCCGTAAAACATGTGGGCGCCTTCGAGCGTATGGATATCAGACGCGCAGACGAGCTGCTGGAACGCGCGACTGATTATCTGCAGAAATACGGGTCGGAACAATCGTTTCGGGTTTTCGATGATCGCCGTGGCCCGTTTGTGAGCCAGGAATTCTATGTCTTTGTGGTCGGACTTGACGGTATCCTGTATGCCAGCGGCGGCGCGCCAGCGTGGGAAATCGGTTCCAACGCACTCGAAATGCACGATGCATCGAAAAAATATTTTATCCGCGAAATGCTCGACATCGCCAAGACCAGCGATTCGGGAACGGTCGAGTACAACTGGTTGAACCGGGCCGATAATCGGATAGAAGTTAAAACAAGCCACTTCCAAAAAATCGGCAAGTATCTGGTCTGTGTTGGCTACTATATTCCCCGCGCCACGATGGAGGAAGCAACAGTCATGCTGGATAAGGCTGTTGATTATTTGAAAAAATACGGCGGTGCAGCGGCATTCAAGGAATTCAACGATCCCCATGGCCGCTTTTTCATCAATGACGAATATGTTTTTGCGATTGGCTTAAACGACGGCTCGTATCGGGCTTCGGGGGCTGCGCCGAACCTTACCGGCGCCGATGTGAGGGAGTTAACCGATGCTGCCGGCTACCCGATGTTCAAGACGATGATTGCGCTGGCCAAGGAAAAAGGAAGTGGCAGCGTCGACTACGTCTGGCGCAATCCCGCGACCAATGCAGTCGAACACAAGCATTCCTTGATTCGCCGAGTGGACGATGTGCTGCTTGGGGTCGGCTATTACACCAAGGACTGAAAACGATTTTTGCGCACCGCCAAGCGACGCAAGACTGCCGCCCGCCGGTTTCCGTGGGCGTGCGGTCGGTTTGCATGGTGCGCCGAAAAAAATAGCCAACGTCAGGAGCCGCGCGTTCCGTCGTACTTTTTGGAATTGTGCGGGCGCCACCTGAACTAGGTGACGCCCGCAGCATCCAATTGCGCGCTTTAGCTTGCTTGTGACGCGAAGTCAGGCATTACGGCAAAATCAGAACAATCCGCGCGCCTTGTTATCGTAGCTGACCAAGAGATTTTTCGTTTGTTGATAGTGATCCAGCATCGCCTTGTGATTTTCGCGGCCGAAGCCGGATTCCTTGTAGCCGCCGAACGCTGCGTGCGCCGGATAGACGTGGTAGCAGTTGGTCCAGACTCTTCCCGCTTCGACGCCTCTGCCGACGCGATAAGCGAGTGTGCCGTTGCGAGACCAGACCCCTCCACCAAGGCCGTAAACGCTGTCGTTGGCGATCGCGATGGCTTCTTCGACGGTCTTGAATGTCGTTACCGACAATACCGGGCCGAAGATTTCTTCCTGGAAGATTCGCATCTTGTTATTGCCGGAAAACACCGTCGGTTTCAGGAAGAAGCCTTTTTCGAGATCGCCGCCCAAATGCGCGCGTTCTCCGCCGGTCAGAAGCTTTGCTCCTTCGGCCTTGCCGATATCGATATAGGAAAGGATCTTGTCGATTTGGTCTTGCGACGCTTGCGGCCCCATCTGGGTATCGGCGGCGAGTGGATTGCCGACCTTGATCGCGGCAACGCGTTTGACGGCGCGCTCGATGAACTTGTCGTAGATCGATTCCTGCACCAATGCGCGCGAAGGGCATGTGCATACTTCGCCCTTGTTGAACGCAAAGAGGGCAAAACCTTCGATTGCCTTGTCGAGAAATTCATCTTCCTGATCGAATACGTCCGCCAGAAAGATATTCGCCGATTTGCCGCCCAATTCCATCGTCTGCGGGATCAGATGCTCGGCTGCGGCGCGCATGATGGCCTTGCCGGTCGTGGTTTCTCCGGTAAAGGACACTTTTGAAATACGCGGATTGGCGGCGATCGCATTGCCAACCGTGCCACCGGGGCCGGTCACCACATTAATGACGCCAGCCGGAATGATATCGGCAGTCAATTCGGCGAACAACAGCAAGGTCAGCGGTGTCTGCGAAGCCGGTTTGATCACCGTGCAATTTCCGGCTGCCAGTGCCGGTGCGATTTTCCACGCTGCCATCAGCAGCGGGAAGTTCCACGGAATGATTTGTCCAACCACGCCTAGCGGTTCCCTGAAATGATAGGCAATGGTGTCGTCGTCGATGACGGAAATGGCGCCTTCTTCCGAGCGCACGCAACCGGCGAAATAACGGAAGTGATCAATCGCAAGCGGCACATCGGCGCCACGCGTTTCACGGATGGGTTTGCCATTGTCCAGGGTCTCGGCCAAGGCAAGCAATTCGAGATTTTCTTCGAGCCGATCGGCGACGCGATTGAGAATGCGCGCCCGCTCGGTGGGTGAGAGCCGCGCCCAGGAGTCCTTTGCGCGATAGGCTGCATCGAGCGCAGTTTCGACGTCGGCGGGCGTCGATTTGGCGATTTCGACCAAGGCTTCGCCATTGATCGGGCTGTAGTCGGTGAAATATTGTTCATCGCGCGGCGCAATCCATTTTCCGCCGATAAAATTACCGTAACGGCGGGGTAACTTGCCGTGCGAACGAACGTAGTCAAGTGCTTGTTTGAACATAATAAACTCCATGATCCGAAGGCTAACGTAAAAGGCGACGCGGCACTGCCAGCGACGAAACGCAGGAAGCTCCACTCGCAGAGAAATTTGTCATGCAAATGTCTTGGTACATACTGCTCTTGCTCGATATCAGGTGGTTCATAATAGGCAGTCTCCCAGCGTGGAGTTTGATTTAGGTCAAATCCGGCGGGATAAGAAGAAATGCATGGCAAGTCGATTTTCAGACCTCAGAAAATTCGGTTTTGCCGCAAAAAGGAAGAGAATGCCCGCCGCAAAGCAATCGGTAGCGGAAAATCTTTTCCTAATTGGCGCAAGGTCGTTGGCCAAGGCAATGTTCGACGCGAGAGAAACAAATATCGAATAGACATTTTGACATGATGCATGACTTTTTGTTAAACTTCCGGCGATCCGGCTATGCATATTTATCCGTCGGTTTCCCGGTGCGCCAAGGTCGCATCAAACGTATTTTATGGAGGCGGGATGAAATTTCTTCGCAAGGTGGCCGGGTTGGGAATCGCCGGGTTGCTCTCATCGGCAACCATGTTGGTTGCACACGCTGCGACGATTGCCAGCTTTTCTCCGCAAGGGGAAATCGTGCAGGTCAGGCAGGTACAAGCCACCTTTTCCGAATCTGCGGTGCGCTTCGGCGACCCGAAAGCGCCCGCGCCCTTCGATATTAAATGCAGCGAAGCCGGCAGCGCGCGCTGGGCCACCGACCGCCAGTGGATTTACGATTTTGTGCAGGATGTCCCTCCGGGCACGCGTTGTTCCTTCTCCATCAAGCCCGACTTCAAGGTTCTTTCCGGCGCAACGGTCAGCGGCAAGACGACTTTTCAATTCAATACCGGCGGGCCGGCTGTAGTCAGCAGCTTTCCTCGAGGGGGCGACGAAAGCATCGACGAAGAACAAGTCTTCGTGCTGATACAAAACGGTGCTGCCACCAACGCCAGTATCCTGGCACATACCTATTGCGAGGTGGAAGGCGCGCATGAGCGCATTCCGGTCAAATTTGCGCCGGACGACACGCGCAAGCAATTGCTGCAACATTTTGCCAAGAAAATCGATCCGACTCGCGTGACGACCGTGCAATGCCAGCAACGCCTGCCGAATGGCGCGGCGATGCAGTTGACTTGGGACAAGGGCATCCAGACGCCATCCGGGATTGCGACGACACAGGCGCAAATCTTCAAATTCAAGGTGCAACCTGCATTTACCGCCAATTTCAGTTGCGAGCGCGAAAACGCGGATGCGGCTTGCGCGCCGATCTTGGCGATGCAACTTTCATTCAGCACGCCGGTCAGCCGCAAACTGGCGGAAAAAATCGTGTTGCGCGGAGCCAATGGAAAGATAAAACCGTCCTTTGACAAGAACGAAACCGATGACTCCGTCAGACAAGTCACCTTCCAACCGCCCTTCCCCGAAAAGTCGGATTTCACGATCGAACTGCCGGGCGACTTCCAGGACGAGATGGGCCGCCCATTGGCCAACCGCAGCCAGTTTCCATTGAAGTCCCGACTGGCCGATTATCCGCCATTGGCGAAGTTTCCGACCGCGCCGTTCGGCATCATCGAGCTCAATGCCGACGCCACCTTGCCGGTGACCTTGCGCCGCGTTGAAACCGGTTTGGTCGTGCGCAGCACCAAAGGCACGGCAAAACCCGGCACCGTCACCGATCTGAAGATCGATAGCGACAAAGCCGTCATTGCCTGGTTGAGCAAGTTGAAGCGTTATCACGAGACTTCGATCGCGGTCGGCAAGAACAAGGAACAAATCGACACCCGCAGTATAGGCTTGCTGCACAAGGAGCCGGGCGCCAAAACCCTGACCTTGCCTGCGCCGTCGGAAGCAAAAGACGGCGAATGGCCGTTCGAGGTAATCGGCATCCCCTTCAAAGACCCCGGGTTTTATGTGGTCGAACTGGAATCGCAAAAGCTCGGCGCGTCATTGCTCGGCAAGCCGGCGCCGATGTTTGTGCGCACCAGCGCGCTGGTCACCAATTTATCGGTGCACGTCAAGTTGGGCCGCGAAAACGGCGCAGTCTGGGTCACCACGCTCGATAGCGCAAAGCCGGTAGCCGACGCCGACGTGCGCATCTCGGATTGCAAGGGCAACGAATTGTGGCGCGGCAAAACCGACAAGATCGGTGTGGCGATGGTGCCGCAAGCGTTTGAAAGCGACTGCAAACGGGATGCCGACGAAACGCCGATCGAAGGCTTGTTCGTCAGCGCGCGCAAGACCGACGACAAGGGCCGCGCCGACATGGCGTTTGCGCTGACTTCGTGGAATAGCGGCATCGAATCCTACCGCTTCAACTTGCCGACGGAGTGGTCGAAAACGGCGACGGTGCGCGCCCACACGGTGCTGGATCGTCCGCTGTTCCGCGCCGGCGAAGTCGCCTCGATGAAGCATGTGATCCGCGCCGAGACGATGCACGGCTTCGGCTTGTTGCCGAACGACCGGCTGCCGACCCGGATACGCATCATCCACCAGGGCAGCGGCCAGGAATTTCAATTCCCGCTAAGCTGGCGCGGGCAAAAAACGGCGGAAACGGTCTTTCAAATTCCGAAGCAGGCCAAACTGGGACTCTACGAGATCGTGCTCGATGGCGGCAAGGCGAAAAACGCTCCCGAGGACACCGGCAACGGAAAAGGCGATGAAGGTGGAGATGGCGAGGGTGAAGGAGGAGGCGGTTTTTACGGCGAGAACAGCTATAACACCGGCAGTTTCCGCGTCGAGGAATTCCGTCTGCCGCTCTTGCAAGGGCGCTTGACGCCGCCCAAGGGCGCATTGGTTTCACCCAAGGAGCTGCCGCTGGACCTGCAATTGAATTATTTGAATGGCGGCGGCGCGTCCGGTCAATCGGTGCATGTCACCAGCCTGTTGCGCGGCAAGACGGTCGAATTTCCGGCCTACGACAGTTTTTCGTTCACTCCCGTCAAGGAAAAAAGCAAGCTGTCCGATAGCGACGAGGAAAACGACAACAATACCGAGGACGACCAGAAAATCGTCGCCGACAAGTTGCCGGTCACGCTCGACAAGAACGGCGCAGGGAAAACCGTCATCAAAGATTTACCGGCCATCAAAGTAGCGAAGGAATTGCTGACCGAAATGACCTACGCCGATCCCAACGGCGAAATCCAGACAGTATCGAGCGTCACGCCGGTGTGGCCCTCTGCCGTGGTGGTCGGCGTGAAGGCCGACAATTGGGTGTCGGTCAAGAAAAAGCTGACTGTAACCGCCGTCGCCCTCAACATAGCCGGCCAACCGCAAGCCGGCGTGCCAATCGAATTGACCGGCACCGCCAAGCAAACGAATTCGCATCGCAAGCGCATGGTAGGCGGATTTTATGCGTACGAAAACACGCATAGCGCCAACGACCTTGGTTCGCTTTGCTCGGGCATATCGGACGGGCGCGGTTTGCTGATTTGCGAAGTGGAATTGACAGAACCAGGCAACGTTGAAATCGTCGCCAAGGCCAAGGATGGCAGCGGCAACGCTGCCACCGCCACCTCCTCGGTTTGGGTCACCAAGCAGGGTGAGGTCTGGTTCGACGGCGAAAACCAGGATCGCATCGACATTTTGCCGGAGAAAAAACATTACCAGCCGGGCGAAACCGCTCAGTTCCAGGTGCGCATGCCGTTCCGCTACGCGACCGCCTTGGTCGCCGTCGAACGCGAAGGCGTGATCGACACGCAAGTCGTGCAACTCAACGGACAGGACCCGACCATCAGCCTGCCGATCAAGGCCAGTTACGGGCCGAACATCTACGTCTCGGTGCTGGCGGTGCGCGGACGGATGCGCGAAGTGCCCTGGTATTCCTTCTTTATCTGGGGCTGGAAAGAGCCGATCAACTGGTGGCACGAATTCAAGGAATATCAGTCGCCCAGCGCGACGGTGGATTTGGCCAAGCCAGCCTACAAATACGGCATCGCTGAAATTTCGGTCGGCACCGCTGCGCATCAATTGGCGGTGACGGTCAGCTCGGACAAGCCAAGCTATGCGATCCGCACCACGGCCAAGGTCACGGTGCAAGTCAATCTGCCCAACGGCAGGCCGGCGGCAGGCGCTGAAATCGCGCTGGCTGCCGTGGACGAATCCTTGCTGGAGCTGGAGCCCAACCATAGCTGGGACTTGCTCGACGCGATGCTGCAACGGCGCGGTTACGGCGTGGAGACCTCGACCGCGCAAATGCAGGTGGTCGGAAAACGCCACTACGGGCGCAAGGCGATGCCGGCCGGCGGCGGCGGCGGCGGCAAATCGCCGACCCGCGAATTGTTCGACACCTTGCTGTTGTGGAAGCCGGCCATCGTCCTGGACGCCAACGGACGGGCGCAAATCGACGTGCCGTTGAACGACGCGCTGACCAGCTTCAAGATCGTCGCCGTGGCGGAAAACGGCGACAGCATGTTCGGCACCGGCTCGCTCAGCATCCGCTCGACGCAGGACTTGCAAATTATTTCCGGCTTGCCGCCCTTGGTGCGCGAAGGCGATAGCTTCAACGCGATGGTGACCGTGCGCAATACCACGACCCGTGCCATGCGGGTGAATGCAAGCGCCAAAGTCAGCGGCGTGACTGCGGATTTCCCGCCGCAAGACCTGGCTATCCCTGCCGGCGAAGCGCGTGAAATCGTCTGGACGGTAGCGGTTCCGGCAGACGTCCAGCAACTGGCGTGGGAAATCAATGCCCAGGAACAAGGCGGGCAAGGCGTCAAGGATGCCATCAAAGCCACGCAGCGGGTGGTGCCTGCGGTGCCGGTCACCGTGCAGCAGGCATCCCTATTCCAATTGGACAAAGCCTTTGCGCTCAATGTCGCACAACCGGCCGACAGTTTGCCGGGACGAGGCGGTCTGGCGATCACGCTGACGCCGAAGCTGGCCGCCTCCAGCGAAGGCTTGCACCGTTTCTTCGTCGAATACCCGTACTCGTGCCTGGAGCAAAAAACGTCGAAAGCGATCGGTTTGCACGACGACGCGATGTGGCAGCGGGTGGTCGCGGAATTGCCGAGCTATCTGGATGCGGACGGCCTCGCCTATTATTACCCGCCGAGCGAAGGCAACGAGCGGCGCGGCAGCGACACCTTGACTGCGTATATCCTGGCGGCTACGCACGAGGCCAGTTTTTCGATCCCCGAGCAAAGCCGCAACAAAATGCTCGACGGCTTGGCGGCCTTTGTCGCCGGCAATATCACGCGCGAGTTTTGGGCGCCGCAAAAAGATCTGGAGATACGCAAACTCGCCGCGCTGGAAGCCTTGTCGCGCTATGGCCGCGTGCAGCCGGGCATGCTCGGTTCCATCCAGATCAACCCCAATCTCTGGCCGACTTCGGCAGTCCTGGACTGGATCGGCATTTTGCAACGCGTTCCCAGCATCGCGGAGCGCGACAAGCGTCTCGCCGAAGCGGATCAAATCATTCGCGCCCGCTTGAACTACCAGGGAAGCCGGGTCGGCTTTTCCAACGAGGAGCGCGATTACTGGTGGTGGCTGATGGTCGGCGGCGACACCAACGCCTCGCGCCTGGTGCTGACCATGCTGAACAATCCGACCTGGCGCGACGACATGCCGAAATTGATCAATGGCGCGATCCAGCGCCAATCGCACGGGCATTGGGGAACCACGACCGCGAACGTGTGGGGTGGATTGGCAATGAACAAGTTTTCGGAAAAATTCGAAGCCGAGCCGGTCGCCGGCAGCACCAAGGCCGCCTTCGAGCAAGGCGGCAGCGTCGCCAGCAGTCAAAGCTTCAATTGGGCGGCGTCCGGCGGCGGCAAACTGCAATTGCCGTGGCCTGCTTCCAGCACTGCTGCGCAAGGCACGCTGAAACTGAATCACGATGGCCGAGGCAAACCCTGGGTCACCGTGCAAAGTCTTGCCGCCGTGCAGTTGAAGGCGCCGTTTTCCAGCGGCTATCGGATGACCAAGACCGTCGTTGCGGTCGAACAGAAGGAAAAAGGCGTGTACTCGCGCGGCGACATCATTCGCATCAACGTCGACATCGATGCGCAGACCGACATGTCGTGGGTGGTGGTCACCGATCCGATTCCGGGCGGCGCAACGCTGCTGGGTTCCGGCCTGGGGCGCGATTCGGCCATCTCGACCGGCGGCGAGCGCCCCAGCGGCAGCGCCTGGCTGGCGTATGAAGAGCGCAGCTTCGAGGCTTTCCGCAGCTATTACGAATATGTGCCGAAGGGAAAATTCACTATTTCCTACACGATACGTCTGAATAATGCGGGCGCATTCAATTTGCCGCAAACGCGCGTCGAAGCGATGTATGCGCCGGAAATGTTCGGCGAAATTCCGAATGCGAAGATCACCGTGAAATGATTGCAGGCATCAATCATCGGCTGCGGCGCATCGCTTGCACCGTCGGCTTGGCGCTGGCGGCTGGCGTATCGGCCAACGCCAGCGCCGTGCCGACGTTTGCCGAAGTGCAGCGCGATTTTCAATCGTCCGATGCCACCCTGCTCGACCGCAACGGCGTAATCTTGCAGCAGTTGCGTTTGAACCTGAGTGAGCGACGCCTGTCCTGGATCCGCGTGGAAGACGTGTCGCCAGCCTTGCACAACGCGTTGATCGAATCGGAAGACCGCCATTTCTACGAGCATAGCGGGGTCGACTGGAGCGCGGTTGCCGCTGCTGCCTGGGGCAACCTGTGGAACAGCAAGACGCGCGGCGCGTCGACCATCACCATGCAATTGGCCGGCCTGTTGCAAGACGACTTGAAGCGCAAGGCCGGGCGGCATACCGTCTCGCAAAAAATGTCGCAGGTATTTATCGCGCGCGACCTGGAGCACAGTTGGCGCAAGGATCAAATTCTGGAAGCCTACCTGAATCTGGTCAGTTTTCGCGGCGAACTGGTGGGCATTCATGCGTTGTCGCGCGGGTTATTTCAAAAGCACCCGAGCGGACTGGATCGGAGTGAAGCCGCCATCGCCGTCGCGCTGATCCGCGCGCCCAACGCCAAGCCGGCCAAAGTGGCGGAGCGTGCCTGCGCCATCCTGAAGGAGGAAAAAGCGCCGCAGGAATGCGTCGGCTTGCCGGGCGTGGTTGAACTGGCCTTGTCGCATACGGCAGGCCCGGTTGTCGACGTTGCCGGATCGTCCGCCGCACCGCAACTGGCGCCGCATCTGGCGCGCAAATTATTGAAAACCGCAGGCCAGTCCGTGCGCTCGACGCTGGACGCGCGCATCCAGATCTTTGCCGCCGATGCCTTGCGCCGCCAGTTATCGGCATTGAAGGGCCGCAATATCGAAGACGGCGCCATCGTCGTGCTGGACAACGCCAGCGGCGACGTGCTGGCCTGGGTCGGTTCCAGCGGCACCTTCTCGGCTGCGGAAAACGTCGATGGCGTGACCGCGCTGCGACAAGCGGGATCGACCTTGAAACCGTTCTTATACGAGTTGGCGATTGAAAAGAAATGGCTGACGGCAGCCTCGATTCTAGACGATGCGCCGATTAATCTGCCCACCGCAAACGGTTTGTACATTCCGCAAAACTACGACAAGCACTTCAAAGGCTTGGTCAGCTTGCGCACCGCGCTGGGATCGTCGTTGAATATTCCCGCCGTGCGCACCCTGGTCACGGTTACCCCGGAACGCTTTTTCCAGCGCCTGCAAAGCCTTGGCTTTTCGTTGCGCGAGTCCGGCGATTATTACGGCTACAGCCTCGCGCTGGGCAGCGCCGACATCAGCCTGTTGAGCTTGACCAACGCTTATCGCGCATTGGCCAACCAGGGACGCTACGGCCCGGTGCGGACTGCGGTCGACAATCCGCTTGCCGCCACGCAAGCCGTCATGGACCCCGCCGCGTCTTTCATCGTCGACGATATCCTGGCCGACCGCAGCGCCCGCGCCCGCACCTTCGGCTTGGAGAATGCGTTATCGACCCGCATCTGGACCGGCGTCAAGACCGGCACGTCCAAGGATATGCGAGATAACTGGTGCGTCGGCTTTTCGGATCGCTACACGGTTGGCGTCTGGGTCGGCAACGATTCCGGCTTGCCGATGTGGGACGTGTCCGGCGTGACCGGCGCGGCGCCGATCTGGCAAGAAGTCATCCAATACCTGCATACGCGCTCGCAGCAAGCCCAACATCCGCCGCAAAAACCGGCTGGCGTGACCATGCAGGCGATCCGCTACGAAAGCCAACTGGAAGCCGCGCGCGATGAATATTTCCTGGCCGGCACCGAGCAAAGTCTGATCGCCAACGCCAATCCAGACAACATTCGCGCCGCCATTAGTTATCCGACTCCCGGCATGCTGATCGCGATCGACCCGGACATCCCGCCGGCCCACCAGCGCGTGCGGTTTACGGCGCAAGGACTGGCGAGCGGCACGTGGACGTTGGACGGCAAGCCGCTGCCCGTGCCGCGCGTCAAAGCGCCATCCATGGGATTGGCGCGCGACTGGATGCCTTGGCCCGGCAAGCACCGTCTGGCGCTATTGGACACCAAAGGCGCGGTGGTCGACCAGATTCAATTCGAGGTGCGCGGCGCGGTCGAACGGCCTTCCAGAAAGAGCGGCAAGAAGCGCTAACAGTTCAGGGCTAGCCGAGATTGCGCAATTCACACGCTCCGAGCGAATTGTTGCGGTGGAACGAACCCATCGGCCCTCAATATTGAAGCCATCCTCGCAAAACAATTAATGAGCAGCAAGTTTAAGGCAAAGCAATACTGCCGACATCGCACTCCCCAGGTGCGAGCATCGCACTAAGATGGCCACCCTGCCCTTCAATGGCTCGATCCGTGAAGCAAGTTTTTCGGGCTGAGTCGTCAATTCGCCCGATTTAAGCCGTTTTTACCCGGAATATCCACCAATTTCCTCTTCTCTCGTGCTGGCATATTTTCTGCTACAGGGTTCGGTAACTTGTACACAAGAAGGTATACAAATGACCGGATGGACGATTAAGGACTGGTTACAGGCTTATGCCGGCGGAGAAACGCCGCTGGCTTTGTTGACTCGCCTCCTCGGTAGCTTATCAGCCGAAGACGCGGCATGGATCAGCCTGATCGACCAGGAGCACTTGATACGACAGATAGCATCGCTCGAAACCATGTGGTCTGCAGCGCCAAACCATGCGCAATTTCCCTTGTTTGGTGTGCCTTTTGCAGTCAAGGATAACATCGACGTCGCCGGCTTGCCGACCACGGCTGCTTGCCCCGAATTTGAATATACGCCTTCGGCCAATGCCTTTGTCGTTGAACGTTTGATTCAGGCCGGTGCGATTGTCATCGGCAAAACCAATCTCGATCAGTTCGCCACCGGCCTGGTTGGCGTGCGTTCGCCTTATGGCGCGGTGCCGAATGCATTCAATCCAGACTATGTATCGGGCGGTTCCAGTGCCGGCTCTGCGGTGGTGGTGGCGCGCGGTTTGGTGCCGTTTGCACTGGGAACCGATACCGCCGGTTCCGGTCGGGTGCCGGCGGGCTTGAACAATATAGTGGGACTGAAGCCGACACGCGGCGCGTTCAGCAATACCGGCGTGGTGCCGGCCTGCCGCAGCCTGGATTGCGTGTCAGTGTTTGCAACCACCGTGGCCGATGCGCAGACGGTCTATCGCGCAGCCTTGGGCTTCGATGCGGCGGATGGGTTTTCGCGCGCCGCCCCCGCTGTCGCGCAAGCGTTGCCGGCACAGCCGCGCTTCGGCATTCCGCTGCAAGCCGAATTTTACGGCGACAGCCAGAGCGAAGCCGCCTGGCAAGACTCGCTGAAAAAGATTACTGCGTTCGGCGCGACCTGCATTCCGCTGGATTTCGGGTTGTTCGATCAAGTTGCCGCCTTGCTGTACGACGGGCCGTGGGTGGCCGAACGCTATGCGGCGATCCGCGAATTCGCGGAAACCAAGCCGGAGGCGATTCATCCGGTCGTGCGCGACATCATCTTCCGCGCCGAGCAATTTTCCGCTGCCGACGCATTTGCCGCAATGTATCGATTGGGCGATTTGAAACGACAAGCCGATGCCTTGCTGGCGTCAGTCGATGCGCTGCTGGTGCCGACCGCGCCGTCGCATTTCACGATTGCCGCAGTCGAGGCCGATCCGATCCGTCTTAACAGCCAATTCGGCAAATATACCAATTTCGTCAACTTGCTCGACTGGAGCGCGCTATCGGTCCCGGCGGGCTTTCGCGCCGATGGCTTGCCATTCGGCCTGACCTTGATCGGCCCGGCTTGGGCGGAGATGGCCTTGTCCGACTTCGGCGCGCGCTGGCAGGCGTATGCAGCCTTGCCGCGCGGCGCAACCGGCTTGCCTTTCATCGCAGACGCCGCCGGCAATCCTGGGCCTGCGGCAGCGGGTTTGGTGCGGCTGGCGGTGGTCGGCGCGCATCTCAGCGGCATGCCATTGAATCGGGAATTGACCGAACGCGGCGGCGTGCTGGTGGAAACCACCACGACCTCCGGCGCCTATCGCTTATACGCGTTGGGCGGCACGGTGCCGCCGAAGCCGGGTCTGGCGCGTAAAGCCGACGGCGCACCGATCCAGGTCGAGCTATGGGACCTGCCGCTGGCGGACTTCGCTTCGTTCGTGGTTGGCGTGCCGGCGCCGCTCGGGATCGGCACGCTGGAACTGGCCGGTGGGCGACAAGTAAAGGGATTCATTTGCGAGCCTTACGCGCTGGCCGATGCGCAAGATATCACCGAGTACGGCGGCTGGCGCGCGTATCGCGCCGCCGTATCCTGACTCGCCTGCTTGGAACTTGCATTTTCCGCTTCATGAAACAGTGAATACGTAACTTGGGATAGCACTATGTTCGATACGGTATTGATCGCCAATCGCGGGGAAATCGCAGTGCGCATCGCCCGCACCCTGAAGAAAATGGGCATCAAGAGCGTCGCCGTTTATTCCGACGCCGACAGCAACAGCATGCATGTGCGGGTGGCCGATATCGCAGTGCATATCGGCGGCGCAGCGCCCGCCGACAGTTATTTGCGCGGCGACAAGATCATCGCGGCAGCGAAGGAAAGCGGCGCGCAGGCGATCATTCCGGGTTACGGCTTCCTGTCGGAAAACGCCGGATTTTGCGAAGCTTGCGAAGCGGCCGGCCTGGTATTTGTCGGCCCGACTGCCCAGCAGATGCGCGACTTCGGCCTGAAGCATGCGGCGCGCGAAATCGCGGAGAAAGCCAACGTGCCGCTGACGCCAGGCTCGGGTTTGCTGGCCGACATCGACGCAGCGCGCCAGGCAGCCGGGCAAATCGGCTATCCGGTGATGTTGAAAAGCACGGCGGGCGGCGGCGGCATCGGCTTGACCCGCTGCAACGACGAGGCGGCGCTGGAGCAGGCATTTGAATCGGTGCAGCGCCTGGGCGCGAATTTCTTCAGCGACAGCGGTGTATTCGTCGAATGCTTCATCGACAATGCGCGCCACGTCGAAGTGCAGATTTTCGGCGATGGACAAGGCACGGTTGCCGCCTTGGGCGAACGCGATTGCTCGATCCAGCGGCGCAATCAAAAAGTGATCGAGGAAACCCCTGCCCCCAACCTGCCGCCAGCCACCCGGCAACGCCTGCTGGAAGCGTCGGAACGGCTCGGTCGCAGCGTCGGCTACCGTTCCGCCGGCACCATCGAATATATCTACGACGAACGGCGCGACAGCTTTTATTTTCTCGAAGTCAATACGCGCCTGCAAGTCGAGCATTGCATCACCGAAGCGGTGACCGGCATCGATCTGGTGGAATGGATGATCTTGACCGCCGCCGGCACCCCGCCCGACTTGCGCAACGTGCCAGCGCCGCATGGCGCCGCCATCGAAGTGCGCCTGTACGCGGAAGACCCGCTGCGCAACTTCCAGCCCAGCCCTGGCGTGTTGACCGAAGTGCGCTTCCCGCAGGATGCGCGCATCGACGGCTGGGTCGATACCGGCACCGAAGTGTCGGCGAACTATGACCCGATGCTGGCGAAATTGATTGTCAAGGCCGACACCCGCGCCAAAGCGATCGCCAAGCTGTCGCAGGCATTGGGGGCGACACGTTTGTGCGGCATCTCGACCAATCTCGAATATCTGCGCCAGATCGCTGCCAGCGCGGCGTTCGGCGCAGGCCGCTTGAGCACGCGCTTCCTCGAAGGCTTTGCATTTGTCGCGCCGGTCGTCGAAGTGATCGAGGCCGGCACCTACACCACGATTCAGGATTACCCAGGCCGCGTCGGCTATTGGGATATCGGCGTGCCGCCTTCCGGCCCGATGGACGATTGGGCCTTCCGCATCGCCAACCGCTTGGTCGGCAATCATGCGTCGGCAGCGGCCATCGAAGCAACCGTGCAAGGACCGACCCTGCGCTTCCATTGCGATGCGGTCATCGCATTGACCGGCGCACCGACTGCGGCCACGCTGGACGGCGCGCCGGTCGCATTTTGGCAGCCGGTAGCGGTCAAGAGCGGGCAGACGCTGCGCATCGGCAAGGTCGGCAGCGGTTGCCGCACTTATTTTGCGGTGCGCAACGGCATCGACGTACCGGATTATCTGGGCAGCAAATCGACCTTCGCGCTGGGGCAATTCGGCAGCCACGCCGGGCGCGTATTGCGGCAATCTGACACGCTGACGATCAATAACCCGGCGCTGCCGTCCAGTTCGACGCCAGCGCCGCAACTTGCCCCGGCGGCATTCCCGCAGGAATACGTTCCAGCCTACGGCCAGACCTGGGAAATCGGCGCGTTGTACGGCCCGCATGGCGCGCCCGATTTCTTTACCGAGGAATCGGTAAAAACCTTCTTTGAATCGGAGTGGCAAGTCCACTACAACTCGAATCGCCTCGGCGTGCGCCTGATCGGGCCGAAGCCGACATGGGCGCGCAGCGACGGCGGCGAAGCCGGCTTGCATCCGTCGAATATCCACGACTGCGAATATGCGGTCGGCAGCGTCAATTTTACCGGCGACATGCCGGTGATCCTGACGCAAGACGGCCCCAGCCTGGGCGGCTTCGTCTGCCTGGTCACTATCGCCAAAGCGGAATTGTGGAAAGTCGGGCAGGTCAAACCCGGCGACAAGATTCGTTTCATCCCGATTTCATTCGACCAGGCGCTGGCGCTGGAATTGCAGCAAGATGCGCTGCTGGAAAACCTCGTCGCCGCCGAGCCGATGGCGCTGCCGGCGCAGCGAGCGGCATTCGATCCGGCCTCCGCTTCCGCCATCGTCAGTCAAATCGACGCCCACGGCAGCACGCCGCAAGTGGTGTACCGGCAAGCCGGCGACAAATACATCTTGATCGAATACGGCCCCAACGTGCTGGATTTGAACCTGCGCTTCCAGGTGCATGCGTTGATGGAAGAGTTGAAGGCCAACCCGGTGGCCGGCATCCTCGAATTGTCGCCGGGCGTGCGCTCGCTGCAAATCCATTACGACAGCCGCGTGATCGGTCAAGCCAGCCTGTTGGCACGCCTGATCGCCATCGAAAAGCATTTGCCGCCGGTCGATAACATGAAGGTCAAGAGCCGCGTCGTGCATTTACCGATGGCGTTCGAGGACTCGGCCACGCTGGACGCAGTGGCACGCTATCGGCAATCGGTGCGCGACACCGCGCCGTGGCTACCGAGCAATACCGAATTCATGCGCCGCATCAACGGCCTGGAATCGGTCGAGCAAGTGCGCGACATCCTGTTTCAAGCCAGTTACATGGTGCTCGGCCTGGGCGACGTTTATCTGGGCGCGCCGTGCGCAGTGCCGGTCGATCCCCGGCATCGTCTGCTGACCTCGAAATACAATCCGGCGCGCACCTATACCGCCGAAGGCACGGTCGGCATCGGCGGCATCTACATGTGCATTTACGGCATGGATTCGCCGGGCGGTTATCAACTGGTCGGTCGCACGCTGCCGATCTGGAACAAATTCCTGAAGAACGAGGTATTCATCGACGGCAAGCCGTGGCTGTTGCGTTTCTTCGACCAAGTCCGCTTTTATCCGGTGTCCGAGAGCGAACTCGACAGCCTGCGTGTTGCCTTCCGCGATGGCCGTGAAACGATCAGCATTACCGAAGAAATTTTCGATCTGGCCGAATACCACCGCTTCCTGCATTCGATCGAACCGGAAATGGAAGTGTTCCGCGAACGCCAGAAAATCGCGTTTGAACAGGAAGTAGCGCACTGGAATCTGGACGCCGCGCATAGCGCCGCCAGTGTCGACGAGGAAGATGAAGACGAAGTGATCGAAATCGTCGGCACCCAGGTGCTGGCCGACATCAGCGGCAACGTCTGGAAACTGGTGGTCGAACTAGGCGCCGTGGTCAAGGCCGGCGACACCTTGTTGATCCTGGAAGCGATGAAGATGGAGTTTGCCATTTCCGCCCCGTGCGAAGGGGTGGTGCAGGCATTTCATTGCAAACCGGGAACATTGATTAACGCGGGAGACGTGATGGTGTCGATCGTCTGAGCGCCGCGGCAGGTATTTCTTTTCGCCAACGGGAAGGTTGGTGTTTTTGGTAGTTTAGTGGTTTCGTAGTTTAGTGGTTCCGTAGTTCGGTCGTGGTCACTGGCACATGTTTTAAATACTTACTTCACAAACCCATTTTCAGAGGAGTCTCAACCATGCATCGTCGCACCCTATTGAAGGCGACCGCCGTCGGCGCCTTGACCCTTGTCGCATCGTCCCTGATGACGTCAGCCATGGCAGCCGATACCATCAAAGTCGGCATCTTGCATTCCCTGTCGGGCACGATGGCGATTTCCGAGACTTCGTTGAAAAACGTCGCCTTGATGACCATCGATGAAATCAACGCCCACGGCGGCGTTCTGGGCAAGCAACTGGAGCCGGTGGTAGTCGATCCGGCCTCGAACTGGCCGCTGTTTGCCGAAAAAGCGCGCGGGCTGATTACGCAAGACAAGGTTTCGGTCGTGTTCGGCTGCTGGACTTCGGTATCGCGCAAATCGGTGCTGCCGGTGTTCAAGGAAACCAACAACCTGCTGTTCTATCCGGTGCAATACGAAGGCGAAGAGTTGGAAAAGAACGTGTTCTACACGGGTGCAGCGCCTAACCAGCAAGCGATTCCCGCGACCGAATACCTGATGTCGAAAGAAGGCGGCGGCGCCAAGCGCTTCGTTCTGCTCGGCACCGACTATGTGTATCCGCGCACCACCAACAAGATCCTGCGCGCGTTCTTGCACAGCAAAGGCGTGAAGGACACCGACATCGACGAGGTCTACACACCGTTCGGCCACTCCGACTATCAAACCATCGTCGCCAATATCAAGAAATTTGCCGCTGGCGGCAAGACGGCTGTGATTTCCACCATCAACGGCGACTCCAACGTGCCGTTTTACAAGGAACTCGGCAACGCCGGCTTGAAGGCGACCGACGTGCCGGTGGTGGCGTTCTCGGTCGGCGAGGAAGAATTGCGCGGGGTCGATACCAAGCCGCTGCTGGGTCATCTGGCGGCGTGGAATTATTTTGAATCGGTCAAGAATCCGGTCAACGACGAGTTCATCAAAAAGTGGAAAGCGTATGCAAAAGCCAAGAATTTGCCGAACGCCGACACAGTCGTAACCAACGATCCGATGGAAGCGACGTATGTCGGCATTTATATGTGGAAGCAGGCAGTGGAAAAGGCTAAATCGACCGATACCGACAAGGTGATCGCGGCGATGGGCGGCCAGAAATTCAAGGCGCCGTCCGGTTTTGAATTGATGATGGATGCAACCAACCACCATTTGCACAAGCCGGTGATGATCGGTGAAATTCGTGCCGATGGCCAGTTCAACGTGGTGTGGAAGACCAAGACCACGATCCGCGCGCAACCGTGGAGCCCGTATATCCCCGGCAATGAAAGCAAGCAAAAGCTGTAAAACGTAGCAGGCGGCGCGCGGTTTGGTTCGGTTTGCCACCGCGCGCCGGTTCAATTGCATCGAGCATATTCGACCGCTGAAAGAAACGACTTGAAAAGACTACTCATGATTGGCTGGCTGTCTTTGCATGCTTTGTTTGCGCAAGCTGCGATAGACCCGCAATTGCTCAAGCCATTGGCCGGCGACGATCCCGACGCGCGCGTTGAAGCCGTGAACAAGATCGCTGCGCTGGCGAACGACGATGCCGGCAAGCTGCTGGCCGCAATCAAGAATGACACGCTGTACGCGACGCCGAACGGCGAGGTCTTCATCATCGAAGACGGGGTTGCAACCAATCCCGCTACCGGAAAAAGCGGTCCGCCGCCGGACGGCGTGGACGGCATTACCGTGAATAATCGCTTGCGCGGCGCGGTCGAGGCCGCACTCTCCGGCCTCAAACTATTTTCGGCGGATCGCACATTGCGTCTGGCCGCTGCGCTCGACTTGCAAAAAGATGCGGATGCCACGCAGACCCCGTTGATAGCGAAGGCGCTGGAAAAGGAAAGCGACGCTGAAATCCAGACGATTTTGCGGATGACGATCGCCACCGCCAACCTGCAATCGCCGGACGCCGCAGTGCGCAAGGCGGCGGTGATCTCGCTGCAAGACAGCACCAACGCCAACCTGAAGCCGCTGCTGCAAAAAATGCTGGAGAGAAATCCCGACGGCAGCTATGGCGAGCCGGATCCCGGTGTGCGCATCGCGGCGGTCGCCACGCTGGGCGCGATCGACAACCGCATCGCCCGCACCGAATTCGTCGGCAACCTGTTTTACGGCATTTCGCTGGGCAGCGTGCTGTTGCTGGCGGCGCTCGGCTTGGCGATTACCTTTGGCTTGATGGGCATCATCAATATGGCGCACGGCGAACTGCTGATGATCGGCGCTTACACCACCTATGTTTGCCAACTGTTGTTCCGCAAATTCCTGCCGGGCGCCTTCGATGCGTATTTGCTGGTGGCCTTGCCCGCCGCTTTTATCGTCGCCGGCGCAGTCGGCATCGCGCTGGAAAGAACGGTGATTCGCTGGTTGTACGGGCGTCCGCTGGAGACGCTATTGGCGACCTGGGGCATCAGCCTGATGTTGATGCAGACCGTGCGCACGCTGTTCGGCGCGCAAAATGTCGAGGTGTCGAATCCATCCTGGATGTCGGGCGGCGTCACGGTGCTGGGCACGCTGGTGCTGTCGTATAACCGCATCGTCATCATCTTCTTCGCGCTGTTCGTGGTGCTGGCGGTATGGCTGATCTTGAACAAGACGCGGCTTGGCCTGTTCGTGCGCGCGGTCACGCAAAACCGCCGCATGGCCGATTGTGCCGGGGTCGCCACCGGCAAGGTCGACATGCTGACCTTCGGCCTAGGTTCCGGCATCGCCGGGCTGGGCGGCGTCGCCTTGTCGCAACTCGGCAATGTCGGCCCCGATCTCGGGCAAAGCTACATCGTCGATTCCTTCATGGTGGTGGTGCTGGGCGGCGTCGGTCAATTGGCGGGGACGGTGATCGCGGCGCTGGGTCTGGGCGAAGTGAATAAATTCCTGGAACCATTGGCTGGCGCGGTGATGGCGAAAATCGTGATCCTGGTATTCATCGTCATCTTCATCCAGCGCCGACCGCAGGGCTTGTTTGCGCTGAAAGGCAGGAGTGTCGAATGAGCAAACTTTATTCGCACCGCTCCTGGATCGGCATCGTAGCATGCACTGCCATTCTGGCCTTGCTGCCGATCCTGAATCTGGCCTTTCCCGAGGGACACGCGCTGCACGTTTCCAGTTATGCGATCGCCTTGATCGGCAAATTCATGTGCTACGCGCTGGCCGCGCTGGCACTGGACCTGGTGTGGGGCTACACCGGCATCCTGTCGCTCGGCCACGGCGTGTTCTTCGCGCTCGGCGGTTATGCGCACGGCATGTACCTGATGCGCGCCATCGGCCACGACGGCGTCTATCAAAGCGACTTGCCGGATTTCATGGTCTTCCTCGATTGGAAAACTTACCCGTGGTATTGGTCGATGACCGACAATTACTGGTATTGCCTGGCGCTGGTGGTATTGGTACCCGGTGTGCTGGCCTTCGTATTCGGCTTTTTCGCGTTCCGCTCGCGCATCAAGGGCGTGTATTTTTCGATCATCACGCAGGCGATGACCTTCGCCTTCATGCTGCTGTTTTTCCGCAATAACACCGGCTTCGGCGGCAACAACGGCTTCACCGACTTCAAGCGCATCCTCGGCTATAGCGTGTCGGCGCCGTCGACGCGGGCAGTCCTGTATCTGATTACGCTGGCGTTCCTGCTTGGCGCACTGGCATTGTGCCGCTGGATCGTCGGCTCCAAACTGGGCCGGGTGCTGCAGGCGGTGCGCGACTCGGAATCGCGCCTGATGTTCATCGGCTACAATCCGTTGGGATTCAAGCTGTTCGTGTGGACCCTGTCGGCGGTATTGTGCGGCATCGCCGGCGCTTTGTATGTGCCGCAGGTCGGCATCATCAATCCATCCGAAATGTCGCCGGGAAATTCCATCGAAATGGTGGTCTGGGCGGCAGTGGGCGGACGCGGCACGCTGATCGGACCGATCCTCGGCGCGTTTACCGTGAATGGTTTGAAAAGTTGGTTCACCGGCGCTTTCCCCGATTTGTGGCTGTTTGCACTGGGCGCAATCTTCATCCTGGTCACGCTGGCGATGCCAGATGGCTTGCTCGGCTTGGCTCGGCGCATCAAGGGCCTCAAACAAAGCAAGGAGACGCCATGAGTTCGGTATTGCAGCCGGGGCAAAGCTACGAGGCGAAGCCGGGCGAAGCGCCGACTTCCTATGCGCGCATCAAACCCGATGGCGTCGACACGCTGCACGGCGCGATCCTGTATCTGGAAGAGATCACGGTTTCGTTCGACGGCTTCAAGGCGCTCAACAATTTGAACCTGGATATATCGGTCGGCGAACTGCGCTGCATCATCGGCCCCAACGGCGCCGGCAAGACCACGATGATGGATGTCATCACCGGCAAGACCCGCCCTACTGCCGGCACTGCGTTTTTCGGCCAAAGCATGGACTTGAGCAAGATGACCGAATACGAGATTGCGCAAGCCGGCATCGGCCGCAAGTTCCAGCGCCCGACTGTGTTCGAGCAGCACACGGTGTTCGACAATCTGGAACTGGCGATGAAGATGGACAAGCGCGTCAAGCCGTCGCTGTTTTTCAAATTATCGTCGGCCCAGAAAGACCGCATCGACGATATCCTGAAACTGATTCGTTTGAACGGCATGGAAAAAAATCTGGCCGGCTTGCTTTCGCACGGCCAAAAGCAATGGCTGGAAATCGGCATGCTGCTGATCCAGGAACCGCAATTGATTTTACTCGATGAGCCGGTGGCAGGCATGTCCGACGCCGAAACGGCGCGCACCGCAGAATTGTTGAACGAATTGCGCGGCAAGCATTCCATCGTCGTGGTCGAGCACGACATGGGATTCGTGACCGAAATCGCGCAGCAGGGCAAGGTCACCGTGCTGCATGAAGGCTCGGTTTTGGCCGAAGGGACGATGCAACAGGTTCAAGCCGACGAGCGCGTCATCGAAGTGTACTTGGGAAGATAGGCGACCATGCTACAAGTTGAAGGTTTGAACCAATACTACGGCGCAGCGCACATCTTGCGCGGCGTCTCGCTTGCCGTGCAAAAGGGCGAATGCCTGACGCTATTGGGGCGCAATGGCGTCGGCAAGACGACCTTGTTGAAATGCCTGATGGGCGTGCTGCCGGTTGCCAGCGGTCAGGTTATGTTCGAGGGCATGAATATCACTAAATTGAAGCCGCATGAACGGGCGCGCGCCGGCATCGCCTATGTGCCGCAAGGGCGGGAGATTTTTGCGCGCCTGACTGTGGAAGAGAATCTGTTGATGGGCATGGCAGTAAAGTCCGGGCGGCAGGCGTCGACCATCAAGTCCGATGTCTACGAACTATTCCCGGTGCTCAAGGAAATGCTGCATCGGCGCGGCGGCGATTTGTCGGGCGGACAGCAGCAGCAACTGGCAATCGCCCGCGCCCTGCTGGCCGAACCCAAGCTGATCATTTTCGACGAGCCGACCGAAGGCATCCAGCCGTCGATCATCAAGGATATCGAACGCGTAATCCGCCTGTTGCGCGCGCGCGGCGACATGGCCATTTTGCTGTGCGAGCAGTATTTCGATTTTGCCCATGCGCTGGCCGACAAATTCATCGTATTGTCGCGCGGCGAAGTGGTTGCTGCGGGGGTGCAAGCAGAGATGAATAATGATGACGTCAAGCGACACCTGGCGGTATAGTAACAGCCCAAACGGAACAAACTAAATTCCTGGACTTGCCCGATACATGATTTCCAAGCTTAAAGTTGCACGTGTCAATCCAGATAGTCTGGCCGATCAGGCATACGCAAAATTAAAGACCGCCATCTACGACTTTCATCTGTTGCCGGGCGATCGCTTCAGCGAAGGCGATATCGCCGACCGCTTGCAAATGAGCCGCACCCCGGTGCGCGAGGCGCTGTTCCGACTGCAGCGCGAAGGCTATGTGGAAGTGATGTTTCGCAGCGGCTGGCAGGTCAAGCCCTTCGATTTCCAGCAGTTCGAGCAACTGTACGATGTCCGCATCACGCTCGAAGTGGCGGCGGTCAACAAGCTATGCGGCATGGTCGACGCGCCTTTGCTGGACGACCTGAAACGGGCCTGGCTGGTGCGCCCGGAAGATCGCTTGACCGACGGTCCCAGCGTCTCGGCATTGGACGAACGCTTCCACGAACAATTGGTCGAGGCCACCGGCAACCGCGAGATGGCGCGCATCCATCACGATATCACCGAGCGCATCCGTATCATCCGGCGACTGGATTTCACGAAGGGCATGCGGATCGAAGCGACCTATGGCGAGCACGCAAAAATACTGCGCGCCATCATCGAACGCCACACCGCCGAAGCGGTTTTGATGCTGACTTCGCATATCGAAAGCAGCAAGGCGGAAGTGCGCAAGATTACGCTGCACATGCTGTATGAAGCGCGGCAGGCGAAGGATGCTTTTGGTTCAACCAGCTAATGCGACGCGCATACCTCGGAACGGGCCGACACGGCAGACTTATCCGCCTCGACCTTATCCTGGCGTATTGGCGCGAATACTAAAACTGTCTGCATAGGCCAATGCATTGTTGCCGTCCCACACCCGGCCATCCATGAATCTGCTGGCGCTGGGAAGCACGGAAGACGAAAAATATCCGAGGCTCGCGGCAGCTTGACGATACAGCTCCGTTTGGCTGACGGCTGCGGCGATGTTTTCCCAATCCGACGTGGTCTTCAACATGCCCCAACGATAGTATTGAGTCAGGAACCATAAGCCGTCGGCCGGCAAAGGGAAATTCATGCCCGCCTCATCGAAAAAGCGAACCGGCAGGCTGGCGCCGGCAAGCGCGGCGCCGCGATAGTCACCCAAGAGGCGCGGTTCGATGATTTCCTGCGGCACGTTCACGTATTCCGGACGCGCCAACCAGGCGCTTGCGCTGCGTCGATTGGCTGGGCTTTCAAGCCACTGGCAGGCTTCCAGCACGGTGCAGATCAACGCCCGCGCAGTATTCGGATAGAGGGCGGCAAACTCGCGCCGACAAGCCAAAGCCTTTTCCGGGTGATTCGGCCAAATAGCACCGCTGCCGGCGATGGTGCGGCCAGCTTGCCTGGCTTCGGCCATTGCCGGCCACGGTTCGCCGGCACAAAAGCCATCCAACTCCCCTTGCGCCAGCGCGTCCGTCATTTGCGGCGGCGGGATGACGACGCTCTCGATGTCGTGCAACGGATGCACACCTTGCGCAGCCAGCCAATAGTTGAGCCACATTGCGTGCGTGCCGGTCGGAAAGGTCTGCGCAAATACCGGCTTATGCCGAAGGGTAGCCAAGGCGGCGCGCAGCGGTTGTCCGCCGTCCAGCGCATCTGCAAGTCGATTCGAGACCGCAATGGCCTGGCCGTTGCGGTTCAAGGTCATCAAAATCGCCATGTCGGCCTGTGGGCCGCCCAGGCCGAGTTGCACGCCATACACCAGCCCGTATAGCGAATGCGCGGCGTCCAATTCGCCGGACAGCAATTTGTCGCGCACAGCGGCCCACGACGGCTGACGGCAAAGTTCCAGCGTCAAGCCATGCCGTTGGCCGAAGTCCAGCATCTTGGCGGCGACCAAGGGCGCGCAATCGGTGAGCGGCACGAAACCGATACGCAGGTGGCTGCGTTCCGGTGCCTGGAAATCGCTCGCTGCGGTGGAGTTGGTATGAACAGTCATTGTGCGCTTTCTTAACCCAGTAGATCGGCCATGGCGATGATTTGGCGTGCCACTTCGGCGATCTTCATTCCCTGTTTCATGGCTTGATTGCGCATTGTTTCGTACGCCAGTGCTTCGCTCATTTGACGCTTGTCCATCAATACGCCCTTGGCGCGATCGATCAACTTGCGGTCGGAAAGTTCGCGTTCGACATCGGCCAAACGCTGGCGCAGTCGCGTCTCTTCCGCAAAACGCGCCAACGCAACCGACAGGATCGGCGCCAGGCGCGCCGGGGCGAGGCCATCGACGACATAAGTCGTCACGCCCGCGCCGACCGCTGCGCGTATCAGTTGCTGGTCGGCGTCGTGGCTGAACATCACCACCGGACGCGGCGCGGCGGCATGCATGAGCGCCAGTTGTTCGAGCGTGTCGCGCGACGGCGACTCGGTGTCGACGATCACGATATCGGGACGCTGCAGTTTGACCGCTTCGGACAGCGCCCGCGAAGTCGCCACCACCGGCAACACTTCATAGCCGTGTTCGGTCAACGCCTGGCATAGCTCGGCGATCGGCTTATCGGTGTCGTTGACGAGTAAAACACGCAGCATGGTACGCAATATAATCCGCAGTCGGAGGTTGAGCAAAACACTGAGCAAGGCTTATGCCTGACTCTGAATGGCACCCGCCTGATTTTCCTCCCTGGCGCGGCTAAGCTGCAAGCGCAATATCAGGGGAAACCCACTCTTTGGCCTGGCAAATCGCCTCACCCACGAGTATAACCGCAGGACTGCCGAGTTGCTCCCTTTCGGCATCATGGACAAGTTGGCCCAAGGTCGTTAGCAGGCGATGTTCGTCCCCGCTGCTGGCCGCCTGCACGATGGCGGCGGGCGTGTTGGCCGGCAAACTTCGCAGCAGGCCGGCAGCAATGCGCTCGATGCGCGTCATGCCCATGTAGATCACCAGGGTAGTTCGCGTGGCCGCCAGCGCTTGCCAATCCGGCTCGCGGTCGCCTTGCCGGTGCGCGGTGACAAAGGTCACTCCGTGCGCATAGTCCCGGTGCGTGAGCGACATGCCCAGGCTGGCTGCCGCAGCCAGACCGGAACTGATGCCATTGATTAAATCGACCTCGACGCCTTTTTGGCGCAGGTAAGCGATTTCCTCGCCGGCGCGCCCGAACAATAGCGCCTCGCCGCCCTTGACCCTGACCACGTGGCGTCCTTGCAGTGCATAGCGCCGCGCCAGCCGTTGAATGAAGTCTTGCGGCGTCGATTTGCAGCCGCCGCGCTTGCCGACGTAAATTGCGCGCGCATTGGGCGCCAGGGAGGCAATCTCTGGATTGGCCAAATCGTCGATCAACAACACATCGGCGGCGGCCAAGGCCTTGACCGCCTTGATCGTCAGTAGATCGAGATCGCCCGGACCGGCGCCCAGCAGCGTGACTTTGCCTGGATTCATTTGCCCACTCCTATGCTTTGTAACGGCTTGTGTTTATCGCTCAGTTGTTTCAGTTCGGGGATACATGATCCGCACACGGTGCCGCAGCCGAGCGTCGCCTTGAGTTCGTTGAGCGTGGCGCCGCTTGCAATCGCGCGCATGATGCGCGATTGTTTGACCTGCATGCACTGGCAGACAGTGCGGTCGGCGGCAGCGCCAGCCGGTTGACGCGAAAATGCGCCCAGACGCGGGCCTTCCCAAGGTTTGGCATCGCGCAACTTGTCCAACAACGCATCCGCGCTGCCGATATCGCCGGCAAATACAAAGCCGGCCAATGCAGAATCGGCCCATAACACGCGTTTGCTGATGCTGCGTCGCGCATCGCGGTACTCCAGCGTATCGGCGCCGACCGGCAACGCCAGCGCGTCGTACAGCCGTTCCAGCCATTGCGCCGGCGCTTGCTCGCTGGCGGCTCGCACAACCAGCAAGTCGGCCTCGATGGCGATGGCCGCATACGCGCATTCATGCAGCAGCGGTTGCACGCGCGCCTGCAACGCCAGCACATCGCCGCGTCGCGCCGCCAGCATGCGCCAAGGCAAAGCGACGGCTTCAACCCGCACTGCTGCATGTTTCAATTCCGGCTGAAAAGAACGTGCATCGACCGTATTCAAGCTGATTTCATTGATGCCGCCGGAATTCATGAATTGCGCGTTCCAATGCATGGCCGCAAACACCGTGCCGGATTGCACCTCGTCGGAAAGCTGTAGCGGCAGCACCATTTGCGCGCGCTTGCTGGCCACCGTCACCAGATCGCCGGCGCGCAAACCGCGCCGCTCGGCATCGTCGGGATGCATGGTCAGCGTCGGCTCCGGCGCATGGGAGAATGAGGCAGCGGCGCGACCGCTGCGGCTCATGCCATGCCATTGATCGCGCAGGCGTCCGGTCAGCAGGTGGAATGGATAGCGTGCATTCGTGGTTTCGGCCAGCGTGTGATACTGCGTCGCATGGAACTTGGCGCGGCCATTGGCGGTGGCAAATACGCCATCGGCGTAGCGGCGCGCCTGCCCGCTTTGACTACCGACAGGGTAAGGCCATTGCTGCGGGCCGGCCTGCTCCAGCAAGTCGTAGCTCAAGCCGCCGATGTCGAGATCGCGCCCCACTGTCAGTTTGCGGTGTTCGTCGAAGATCGCTTCGGGCGACGCGAAATCGAACAGATTGGCGCGGTGTGGATGCAACAAGGCCTGCATGCGGACGCCAACCTGCCGCGCGATCCACCAGTCGGGCATGGCCTCGCCAAGCGCCGGCACCGCTTGGCGCACGCGCGAAATGCGCCGTTCGGAATTGGTGACGGTGCCGCCCTTCTCGCCCCACGCGGCAGCCGGCAGCACCACATCCGCAAATGGCACGGTATCGGTTTGCATGAAGGCTTCTTGCACCACGACGAATTCGGCGGCGTTAAGCGCTGCACGTACCTTGTCGATATCCGGCATCGAATGGACCGGATTGGTGCAGACGATCCAGACCGCCTTGATGCGCCCTGCGCGGATCGCCTCGAACATTTCGACCGCAGGCAAGCCGGGCCGCGCGGACAAGGTCTCGACACCCCACAACCCGGCCACTTCGGCCCGATGCGCCGGGTTGCCGACGTCGCGATGCGCGGCCAGCATGGTCGCCATGCCGCCGACCTCGCGCCCGCCCATCGCATTCGGTTGGCCGGTCAGCGAAAAAGGACCGGCGCCGGGACGACCGATCTGGCCGGTTGCCAGATGCAAATTGATGAGCGCCAGATTCTTGTCGGTGCCGTGGCTGGATTGATTGAGCCCCATGCAATACAGCGACAAGGAAGCCGGCGATGCGCCAAACCATTCTGCGGCCTGCACCAAATCCTCTACACGAATGCCGCACAATTCTGCCGCGAAGCGCGGCGTGTAGTCGCGCACCAGGTTCTTGAGTGCGGTAAAGCCGTCGGTATGGGCGTCGATGTAGGCGCGATCGACCAGCCCTTCCCAGATCAAGTGGTGCAGCATGCCGTTGAACAGCGCGACATCGGTGCCGGGCTGGATCGCCAGATGCAAGTCGGCCATCGCTGCGGTATCGGTGCGGCGCGGATCGATGACAATCCAGCGGATCGACGGGTCGGCGGCTTTGGCCGTTTCCAGCCGGCGGTACAAGACCGGATGCGCATACGCCATGTTGCTGCCGGCAAAGAGGACGGTTTGCGCGTGTTCGAGGTCTTCGTAGCAGGTCGGCGGGCCATCGGCGCCCAACGCCAGCTTGTAGGCAGTAACCGCCGACGACATGCACAGGCGCGAATTGGTGTCGATATTGTTGGTGCCTACCAAGCCCTTGGCGAGCTTGTTGAAGAGATAGTAATCCTCGGTCAGCAATTGGCCGGACACATAGAATGCGACCGCATCCGGGCCATGGTTACGGATGGTGTCGGCGAAGCGTTGCGCAACCGTTTCCAATGCCGATTCCCAATCCACGCGTCGACGCGGCGAGCTGCGTTCGAGCCGCATTTCGGGATACGTCGCCCGCCCGACCTCGCTTTGCACGGTCGACGGCAACGCCATGCCCTTGCTGCACAAGCGCCCGTAGTTGGCCGGATGGTCAGGGTCGCCGGCGATGCCGGTGATGCGGCCATGCTGCGACTTGATCAGCACGCCGCAGCCGACGCCGCAATAACAGCAAGTCGATTTGGTGACGGTTTCCATCGCTGTGTGCAGTGCCGGCGCGTTCACGATAATTCAAGAAATACGTCGCCCTGCTCGACCTTGACCGGGAAGCGGCGCGCGCAACCGACATCCGGCGCTTTCGCCTCGCCGCTTTCCAGATCGATTTGCCAGCTATGCAGCGGACAGGTCACCGCTTCGCCATGCACGATCCCTTGCGACAGCGGGCCGCCCTTGTGCGGACAGCGGTCGAGTAGCGCGAACACGCGGTCGTCGCCGGTGCGAAAGACCGCGATATTGCCGGCTGCTCGTTCGACCATCCGGCTTCCCAAACGAGGAATCTCGTCCACTGTGCACAGGCGCACCCATGCATCCTTGGTTTTCATGTCCATCGATTACTCCTCAGGCGACGACTTTTAACGGGATGAATTCGCGTTGTTGCGCGCCCTTGATGCGTGCCGTCCATGGGTCGGGCAAGCCCGCCAGCGAATACAGCAAGCGTTCGTACAGTGCCTTGCGATTGGCAGCGTCTGCTACGACTTTCTGTCGGATATATTCGAGACCTACGCGAGCGACGTAATGCACGGTGCGATCCAGGTAATAGGCTTCTTCGCGATAGAGTTGTAAGAAGGCGCCCGTGTATTCCTTGACCTCTTCCGGCGTTTTGACCTTGACCAGGAATTGCGCGACTTCGGTCTTGATGCCGCCGTTGCCGCCGATGGACAACTCCCAGCCGCTGTCGACCGCCACCACGCCGACATCCTTGATGCCGGCTTCGGCGCAGTTGCGCGGGCAACCCGACACTGCCAGCTTGACCTTGTGCGGCGACCACATATTGGCCAGCATGGTTTCCAGATCGATGCCCATTTGCGTGCTGTTTTGCGTGCCGAAGCGGCAGAACTCGATGCCGACGCAAGTCTTGACGGTGCGAATCGACTTGCCATACGCATGGCCGGAATTCATGCCGAGGTCGGACCACACATTGACCAAGTCTTCTTTCTTGACACCCAGCAAATCGATGCGCTGGCCGCCGGTCACCTTCATCATCGGAATCGCGTACTTGTCGGCGACATCGGCAATCCGGCGCAATTCGGACGCGTTGGTGACACCGCCTTTCATTTGAGGAATTACCGAGAAGGTGCCATCCTTCTGGATATTCGCATGCGCGCGCTCGTTGATGAAGCGGCTTTGCGGGTCGTCCAGCGCCTCGTGCGGCCAGGTGGAAAGCAGGTAATAATTGATCGCCGGGCGGCAAGTCGCGCAGCCGTTCGGCGTGCGCCATTCGAGGAATGCGTAAGTATCCTTGTGGGTCAGCAATTTGTGGTCGCGGATCGCCTTGCGCACTTCGCCGTGGTTGCGGTCGGTGCAACCGCATACCGCCTTGGTCTTCGGTGTTTCCTGAAAACTGCTGCCGACCGTCGATAACAGGATTTGTTCGACCAGCCCGGTGCAGGAGCCGCAGGAACTGGCGGCCTTGGTATGTTTCTTGACCTCGTCGACTGTGAACAAGCCCTTGTCCTTGATGGCTTTGACGATCGTGCCCTTGCACACGCCATTGCAGCCGCACACTTCGTCGCTGTCTTGCATCGTGTTGGCGCGGCTTTGCCCCTGCACGCCGCCGTCGCCGACGCTCGATTCGCCGAACATGATATGGTCGCGCAAATCGCCCAGCTTGCGGCCTTCCTTCAGCAGTTTGAAATACCATGCGCCGTCGGTGGTGTCGCCGTACAGGCAGGCGCCGACCAACTGGTCGTCCTTGATGACCAATTTCTTGTAGACGCCGCCGGCCGGATCGGACAGCACGATCTCTTCGCTCTGCTCGCCGCCCATGAAGTCGCCCGCCGAAAACAGGTCGATGCCGGTCACCTTCAACTTGGTGGAGAGCACCGAGCCTTGGTAACGACCGATACCCATCTGCGCCAGGTGATTTGCGCAGACCTTGGCTTGCTCGAACAAGGGCGCGACCAGGCCATAGGCGACGCCGCGATGGCTGACGCATTCGCCCACCGCATAGATGCGCGGGTCGTAGGTTTGCAACGCATCGCTGACCACGATGCCGCGATTGCAGTAAATGCCGGCGGCTTCCGCCAAGCTGGTATTGGGACGGATGCCGACCGCCATCACCACCAGCTCGGCGGGAATGGTTTCGCCATCCTTGAAGCGCACCGCCGCGACCTCCCCCGCTTCGTTGCCGACGATTTCTGCGGTGGTGCGGCCCAGCATGAAGCGCAAGCCGCGTTGTTCCAGCGAGCGTTGCAAGAGTTGGCCGGCAGTGGTGTCGAGCTGGCGTTCCAGCAGCCAATCGGCCAGATGCACGACGCTCACATCCATGCCGCGCAGCTTCAGTCCGTTGGCCGCTTCCAAGCCCAGCAAGCCGCCGCCGATCACGACTGCATGGCGCTTGACGCGCGCGGTTTCGATCATGGTTTCGGTGTCGCGGATGTCGCGGTAGCTGATGACGCCTTTCAAGTCCTTGCCTGGCACCGGCAGGATGAAGGGCGTCGATCCGGTGGCGAGCAACAAGCGATCGTAGGGTGTGCTGCTGCCGTCGTCGGCAATCACCAGACGGCGCACGCGATCGATCTTGGTGACTGCGCAGCCCATGCGCAGATGGATGCCGGCGTCGTCGTACCACGCGAGCGGATTCAAGACGATGTCCTTGAATTCCTGCTCGCCGGCCAACACCGGCGACAACAGGATGCGATTATAGTTGGGGTGCGGTTCGTTGCCGAATACCGTGATGTCGTACATGTCCGGCGCGATGGCCAGCAATTCTTCCAGCGTGCGGATGCCCGCCATGCCGTTGCCGACGACGACCAGCTTGGGTTTGTTGTTCATGATAGGTTCCCTGTCTCGATGACTGAATTTAAACGCGCGCCATCGCAACCGACCAGCTGGAGCGCCAGCGGGCCTTGACACCAAGCAGACTGACCCAGCCCAGCATTGCCAAAAACGAGAATAACCACAGACCCACCGAATAGTCGCCGGTTGCCTGCTTGATCGCACCCAGGCTGGCCGCCAGTGCAAAGCCGCCAACCCCGCCGGCCATGCCGATCAATCCGGTCATGACGGCAATTTCCTTGTTGAAGCGTTGCGGCACCAATTGGAATACCGCGCCGTTGCCGGCGCCAAGGCAAAACATCGCAAGTATGAACAGCGTCAGCGCGCCGATCGAGCCGCCAATGTGGAAACCGGCAGTGCCGATCAACAGCGCAGTGGCGGCATACACGATCAGCAAGGACTTGGTGCCGCCGATACGGTCGGCCAGCACACCGCCCAGCGGGCGCATCACCGAACCGGCGCAGACGCAGGCGGCGGTCGCCCAGCCGGCAGTCTTGGGGTCGAAATTGAACTGGTCGTGGAAGTAGCCGGGCAAGGCGCTGGCGAAACCGGAAAATCCGCCGAACGTCAGCGCATAGAAAAACATGAACAACCAGGCATCGCGATTACCGAGCATTTGCGCATAGTCGGCCAGGTGTTTTTGCTTGAAGTGGCCCGGCGCATCTTTGGCGAAGCGCGAATAGACGATCAACACCAACACCAGCGGTATGCAGGCGATGCCGAACACGTTTTGCCAACCCAGCGCCACTGCCAGAACCGGCGCAAACAACGCAGCCAGGACAGTGCCCGAATTGCCCGCGCCGGCGATGCCCATCGCGGTGCCCTGGTGTTGCGGTGGATACCAGCGCGAAGCCAAGGGCAGCGCCACCGCAAACGAGGCGCCGGCGATACCGAGGAAGAGGCCGAAGATCAGCACTTCGGCAAAATTATGGACGCCGAACTGCCACGCGAAGATCAACGCCAGCAATACCGCAACTTGCCCGAGAAGACCGGCCCGCTTGGTGCCGACGCGGTCTGCCAGCAATCCCATGAAAACGCGCAGGATAGCGCCGGCCAGGATAGGTGTGGCGACCATCAAGCCGCGTTCTTGCGTCGACAGTTCCAACGACTTGGCGATCTGCACTTGCATTGGGCCAAGCAGGTACCAGACCATGAAACTGAGGTCGAAGTACAGGAACGAGCAAAACAAAGTCGGCGTATGGCCCGAGCGCCAGAAGCTGCGATCCATCAAAATTCTCCTTGCAAAACGCGGTGCAACCAATAAGACACCACGCGAGACGATAAAAAAACGGCGTCCGCCCGTACCTTTCCGATACGAGGGGACGCCGTTGTCCATTTCGCGCGCTGCCGCCGTTGGCATCGCACTGTGCATTCGAGTTCAACGCTTCTTTGCGCTGACGCCAAATGCTATGCAACATATATGCCAGAGCGATGAATGGCGGAAAGCCTCACATTCCTTGGTGAATATGTGGCAAGTTGCATATTGCAAAGCGCCATTTGAGTGCAAAATGGAAGAATCTGCACTATTGCGGTGTTTCGGTAATTCGCCTCTTGCAGGGATTCCTTGCCCGAATCAGGGTCTTGACGGAAAATGTACGACCGGCGGATGGTCTGCGCTGAGTATCGGCTAACATTGAAGAAATCATACAGAGGTGACACAGATGAAATTCGAAAATCCCGGGCGCAATCTTGTATTGGCATTTTTGCTGGGCATTGGCGCCGCATTTTCGGTTTGCTCGGTCGCCGGCGAATGCGGCGTTGAAACCTACGCGTCGCCCACCGACTACTCTTCCACTTATCCGCTGTCGAAGCCGTCTATGGAATTTTCACGAATGCTGGCAGCCGCCAAGCGAGGCAACGCGCTCGAACAGCGCAATCTGGCGGTCAGCTATGAGGGAGGTTACCTGGTCAGCAAATGTCTTGAAAAAGCGGCTGGGTGGTACCGGCGTGCGGCAAGCGGCGGCGATGAGGTCGCGCAAAAATGGGTGGCGGACCAAAATCGTTTGAACCAACTGGCTGCCGGCCCGGAATGCATCGGCTCGAATTGCTATATCGCCTCCAGCGGCCCGCAAGTGCTGACATTGAATGCCGATTCGCATGGGCATTTTCACATCGGCGTCTCGATTAACGGCGTCGAAGTCATCGGTATGATCGATACCGGCGCATCGTTATTAGCGCTCTCGCAAGCGACCGCAAACTCTATGGGAATCACTGCCGAAGGAAGCAAAGTGGCCGGTGCCGTCACTGCAAACGGCAACATCACAACTTTTAACAAGATGGTCCCCAGTGTCCGGATCGGCGATATTGTGTTGGACAATGTCGAGATATCCATTAGCGAAAAAACGCCGACGTTGATCGGGATGAGCGTTCTCAAACGTTTCAATATTACCGAATCGAATGGACAAATGATTTTGTCCAGATAGCTTATCGATACTGAAGGCGCGATCAGGATCGCAACGCAAAACTTGGCCTAAGCGCCGATTTTTCTGGTTTTGCTGTCCGGCGTTCGCCGCGCGGCGAACCAGTGGATTCCGCTCTGCGAGCGGCATTTCTGGCTTGAGCCTCCTTGTCGACGCCCCCAAAATTTTTGGTGCAACCGACATCGACGGCGCGAGTGCGCACCGCTGCATTTCCACATATTTCCCCCCGCCCAGATGACGTGACCCCTCTTTAGGGGATGCCGTCAACACAAGCACATCGAAATGATGTTTGATCATTGCATAAATACACAACTAATTTGATGTAAGTCAACTGGCAAAACCGACAGGATGTCACAATAAATTAGCAAAACTGCAGGCAGACCACCCCTTAAAATTTCTCATTGGAAACAATGTCGCATTGAGGCCGATTTGGTTTTGAAGACCTTGTCCCATGAGTCCGCGGAGCCGAAGCAAGAATGGTTCAGCCAAAAGGGCTGCAAGGTCGTCATGAGAACGATTTTTGTTGGACAAAGCGCGATATGCAAATTTTCGAGTACCTGCACCAGCTCCGAACCTTCGAGCGACGCCACCTGCCATTCGTGCACACCATCGAGGATCTCGATATGGTGAGTTTGATCGGCTTGCATCAGGAGCGTGGCGTACCGCTCACGCTAAAGCAAATGCTATCGTTCGATATAGGATCGGTGGCCACGCTGGAGCGCCGTTTGGCGCGGCTAAAACGCCTGGGCATCGTCCTGCAGGCGCGTTCGGACGCGGATAAACGAAATGTCGAACTGAAGCTGAGTCCTCGCGTAAACCGGATTTTTCAACGATATTCCGCACTGATAGCCACCAGCAGCAATACCTTCGGAGCGGAGCGTCCCAATTAGGGGTTCCCAGCCCGGTTTGGTTTTTTCTGCGAGACCGCCGATCCGCGACTCCACCCGATTGCCTCCCACCTATGCCTGCAGCAGCGGGCTCAAGTTTTTTCGCCACACGCAGCTTCGCTTGTGACGACGGCAAATCGGCGCACGCCGATCGTCGCATCAATATACGTTCTATCGCCCGAACTTTGCCGTTCATCGCAAAGGGTTTGATCGTTACCTAAATTTCATCGATTCTTCTCTTCAACAAAAAACACTTGCCTCGCCTACAAGCGTTGTCGTCTTGGGCCGAGCTGAAGGCGTGCGCGAATAAAGGGATAATATTCCCCGATGTGCGAGTTTTGACCGTATGGCCACCAGCCACGTTCTTTTTTTGGACGCGACAAGAGTTAATTTGGCGATATGCTTCGACTTTCGACGCACCGCTATATGTAGATAGCAAGAACCATCAAACCCGGAGGTCACGCCTATGTTGCGCGAAAGTTTCATCGTTTTCATCCTTGCCGTGTCACTTGCTGCGTGTCAAAAAAGCGCCGACTCTGCCGGCAACGTCGCCAGAGCCGCTGACAATCCCGCGCAGGACGCACCCATCCTGATCGCGGCGGAAGACTTGCTGACCGTTCATAACGGCTCCCTGGCTGCGGGAACTGTCATCACCGGCTCGATCCAGCCCGAACGGCGCGCCGATTTGCGGGCCGAAGTTTCGGCGGTGGTGCTGCAGGTGCTGAAAGAAAACGGCGAAACGGTGCGCCGTGGCGAATTGCTGATGCGTTTGGACGATACTGCCATCCGCGATGCGTTGACCTCCTCGGAAGCCGCCGCGCGCGCCGCCTCGCAAGCGCTCGACCAGGCCGAAAGACAGTTCCGGCGCCTGCAAACCTTGCGCGGCTCGGGCATGGCGTCGGCGCAGCAGCTGGAAGATGCGGAAATTCGCCGCAATAACGCGCAAAGCGACAAGGCCGGCGCAGAAAGCCGCGTGGTGTCGGCACGTCAACAATTGCAACGCACGGAAATTCGCGCGCCGTTCGATGGCGTAGTCAGCGAACGCAAGGCATCGATCGGCGACACCGCCGCCATCGGCAAGGAGTTGATCAAGGTGATCGACCCCGCCAGCGTGCGCTTTGACGGCTTCGTCTCGGCCGACAAGATCAGCACCGTCAAGCTCGGTCAAAACGTCAGCTTCCGCGTCAACGGCTACGGCCAGCAGGATTTCTCCGGAGTCGTCAAGCGCATCGATGCGGCGGCCGATCCCACCACCCGGCAAGTGGAAGTGCTGGTCAATTTCGTCGAAAAGACCGTGCCGAGCGTCTCTGGACTGTACGCCGAAGGGCGCATCGAAACCAGCAGTTCGGCCGCGCTGATGCTGCCGGCTGTAGCGCTGGTGCGCAACGGCGACCATGCTTTTGCGTGGCGCGTGCAAGGCAGCGTATTGAAAAAAATCCCCATCGAACTCGGCGAACGCGATACGCGCCGTGGCGACTACGCGATTCGCAGCGGTCTGGCCGACGGCGATCAAGTGGTGCGCAACCCGCAGTCGAACTTGAAGGATGGCGCCAAGGTGGAAAAAATGGCGTCGACGGCCACCGAGAAAAAGGGGATCTGAATGTTCTTATCCGACTTTAGCATCAAGCGTCCGATCGCGATGATCGTCATCATCATCGCGTTGATGTGCATGGGCTTGCTGGCGCTTAAAAATCTGAAGGTCAATCAAAACCCGGATGTGCAGATTCCATTGATTGTCATCGACATTCCGTACCCAGGCGCATCGCCGGATACCGTCGAACGCGAAATCATCAATCGGCTTGAAAAATCCCTGCAAAGCATCACCGGAGTGCACCGCATACGTTCAACGGCAAAAGAAGGTGACGCTTCTATCGTGATTGAATTCAACTTCAAGAAGAATATGATTGAAGCGTCCGATGAAATTCGCAATGCGATTGCATCGGTTCGGTACAAGCTGCCGCTTGAGATGCGCGAGCCGGTATTGCAGCGGATCGATATTTCTGCCGATCCTATCATGCAGATATCCTTGTCTTCCACCAAGCAAACACATGCAGAAATATCGCGTTTGGCGGAAGACCAACTGGCCGACAAATTTCGTGCGCTTGACGGCGTCGCAGTTGTCAACGTCAACGGCGCGCTAAAGCGCGAACTGAGCGTATTGCTTCGAGCGGAGAAATTGCGCGAATTTAACGTCTCGGTAACCGATGTTGTCAATGCGCTGCGCAATCAGAACACCACCGCCCCTGTCGGCAAAATTCACGGCGCCGTGGACGAACAGAGCATACGGCTGGTAGGACGAATCGAGTCGCCCGCTGAATTCGAAGGCATCGTCGTCAAGCGCAACGGTAACGAAATCGTTCGCTTGGGACAGTTGGGATCGACGGTGGACGGTTTTGCAGAGTCGTCGACCTACAGTCAGCACAACGGTCAACCGAATGTCGGCCTTTCGGTCATTCGTTCGCGCGACGCCAGCACTGTGACGGTAGCCAACAAAGTGCGCGATCTCGTCGAAGAGCTCAATAAGACGCTGCCGGCCGGCACAAAATTGGACGTGACTGAAGATGGCGGCAAGGAAGCTGAAGATAGCCTGCACAATGTGACGCATGGCTTGATCTTCGGCGCGGGATTGACGATTTTTGTCGTCTATGTGTTCCTGAACTCCTGGCGGTCGACGCTGATCACGGCGTTGAGTTTGCCGACCTCCGTGATTGCCGCATTCATTGCGGTGTGGCTGTGCGGATTTACATTGAATTTCATGACTTTGCTGGGACTGTCGCTGGCGATCGGGGTGTTGATCGACGACGCCATCGTCGTGCGCGAAAACATCGTGCGCCACATGGAGCGCGGAGCCGATCGGCGCACGGCTGCCAGCCTCGGAACCAAGGAAATCGGTATGGCGGTCGCGGCGACGACCTTCTCCATTATCGCGGTATTTATTCCTGTTGCGTTCATGTCAGGCATCACTGGCGAATGGTTTCGACCATTCGCCCTGACGGTTGCCGGATCGGTCATCGTCAGCTTGTTCATTTCCTTTACGCTGGATCCAATGTTGTCGGCATATTGGGGCGATCCGGTCGGACGCCACCAGCAACCGAAGCGCGGATTATCGCGCGTTCTCGCGCAGTTCAATTCATGGTTCGACCATCAAGCGGACCGTTATGGCAACGTGATCGCATGGGCCTTGCATCATCGCAAATGGATGGTGGCTATTGCGATCTTGAGTTTTGCCGGGGCTATTTTGTTGCAGATTTTTGTGGGTGGATCTGAATTCGTCCCGAAATCGGATCTCGGTACAATTGCCATCGAAATCCGCACGCCATCCGGTTCCAGCATCGACTACGCGCTACTGAAGGTAAAGCGCGCAGCCGAAATGGCCCGCAGCTTGCCGGAAACCAAGGCCACCAATAGCAATGTCACGCCCGCTGGGGGGCGCGTGTATGTCGATCTCGGAAAGAGTTCTACGCGCAAACGTTCTGCCATTGAAATTGCAGCCGAATTGCGCAAGTCGTTGGCGCGCTTGGTTGGCGCCGAATACGTCGTTTTGGACGACTTGGGCAACGGCACACAAAAACCAGTCCAAATTCACTTTTCAGGTCCCGATTCGCGACGGCTGATGGCTATCACCAGCGACTTCATGGAAAAGTTCCGGCAAATCCCTGGCGCCGTCGATGTTGGCTTGTCGGAACAGGATCCGAAGGACGAATTGAAGATTGAATTGAACCGTGGCCTGGCCAATTCGCTCGGTATCTCGGCTGCCGACGTCGCTCAATCCTTGCGGGTCGCCTTCGCCGGCGTCGAAGTTGGCGATTGGGTCGATCCGACCGGAGAGTCACGCGATGTCGCGGTACGCCTCAGCCCCGACGATCGGGTCAACGCCGAAGACATAGAACACTTGCCTATCGCGGTGGCCGGCAGCAACGTCATGGTGCCGCTCGATCAAATTGCATCCATTTCAATGGGGAAAGGGCCATCGGAAGTGCAACACCAAAACGGCAAGCGCACGGTCACCGTATCGGCGAATGCGCAGGGCCGCTCCGCCGGTGAAGTGACCAGTGACGCGCTGAAGCTTGCCAAGGCAATCGATTTCCCGCCAGGCTTTGGGACCGAACTCGGCGGCGATTCAGCCGACCAGCAGGAAGTATTTTCCGAGATGGGACTCGCGCTGATTATGGGTATCGGCTTGATGTATCTGGTTCTGGTAATTCAGTTCAGTTCCTTTACGGCGCCCTTGCCGGTTATTTCATCTCTTCCCTTGTCACTGATCGGAGTCGTACTTAGTTTGCTGGCGACCAAGGGAACGATGAATCTGATGAGCTTGATCGGCGTCATCATGTTGATGGGTCTGGTGGCGAAAAACGCGATACTGTTGCTCGATTGCGCGCGCAAACGAGAAGCAGAAGGCTATGCACGCGAGGATGCGTTGATGTTTGCAGGACGCCAGCGCTTGCGACCGATTTTGATGACGACCTTTGCCCTGATCGCCGGCATGACGCCGGTGGCTATTGGCGTCGGTGAAGGCGGCGAATTCTACCGGCCGATGGCCGTTGCCATCATCGGCGGAACCATCACCGCCACCCTGCTGACCTTGCTGGTGGTTCCGACCTTTTACGATATCGTGGAAACCAAATGGGATCATGCGCGCGTCAAGTACCGGCAACGAGCGATACGCTGGAATCCCTATATCGCCTTTGCATTGACTTTGGGAGAGGCATTGCTGATGTTGACGTTCTTGCGTTTTTTCTTCCGCACGGCATTGTGGATCGGGCATCGCGACAAGTCGCTCGCGGGCAGCAACGCTGATGTAGTCTGAAATCCGGCGCGTTCGCCGAGAAGTGTCTTGACGAACGCGCTTGCCTAAAGCAGCGCCGCCGGCTTGCCGAAGTGATAGCCCTGCCCGTACGTCACGCCATACTCGCGCAGCAAGTCGGCGGTTTCGCAGTCCTCCACCCATTCGGCGATCACATGCATGCCGAATACCTTTGAAATCTCGACCATTGCGCGCACGAAAACCTGATCGTTGCGATTGCGCGGCAAGTTGGCGATGAACGAGCCATCCAGTTTCAGGTAATCGAATTCCAGTTCCTTGATGTAGTAAAAAGAGGAAAAACCGACGCCGAAATCGTCCAGCGCGAAACGGCAGCCCAGGCTCTTGATGCGGCTGACGAAGTGTCGCACTTCGTCCAGATTGAAGAATGCGGCGGTTTCGGTCAGTTCGAAAATCAGCCGCGCCGGATCGATCTGCCAGTGCGCGATCTGCGTTTCGATGAAACGCAACAGTGCCAGGTCGCCGATCGACTTGCCCGACAGGTTGATGGCCACGCCTGCGCCTTCGGGCAACTTGTGCATCTCCGCGAAGCAGGCGTCGACGACCGCATAGTCGAGTCGGCCGATCAATCCGAATACTTCGCACGTCTTGACCAACTCCCCGGTATTGCAGGGTTTGCCGTCTTCGTCCGCCAGGCGCAACAAGGCCTCATAGTGGCTGACGCGGCCATCGCCCAGAATGACGATCGGCTGGTAATGCATAGTGAGTTTAGTCGGATCGTCCAGTGCCGCATGCACCAGCGAAAGCGTATTCAATTGATTCGACAATTCGGCCTTGTGCACCTCGTCGGCGTCGCTGTAAATCTTGACGCCACTGCGGTTGCGTTCGCGCGCCAAATGCATCGCAAAATCGGCGCGGTTGAGCAGATCTTCGACCTCCATGGATGGATGCAGGCAGGCGCCGCCGACCACCACCGTGAGATTGATCGCATCGCCGTTCAACACTGTCTTCACGCTTTCCAGCCGTTCGCTAATGGCGCTCGAACGCTGCTCGACCTGATCGTGCGCCACGCCGTCGAGATAGATGGCGAATACGTCGCCACTGAAATGCGCCAACAAATCCGATTGCCGCACCAGTTCGGTCAGGGTCGCAGCGGCAAAGCGCAGAATCTTGTCGCCATTGACGCGCCCGTAGGCCTGGTTGATGTGGTTGAGGCGACGAATCTTGACCAGCAGCATCGCGCCACAATTGTGATGGGTCGATGCTGCGCCGACGCGCTCCTTGATCTGGCGCAAGAACTCGTCTTTGTCGATCAAGCCGGTGAGCGTGTCGCGACCGGCAATTTGGCCGGCGCGCGACGCAAAATTTTGTTCGCCGGCATACTTTTCCAGCGCTTCGTTGACGGTGCTGCGCAGCACAGCAAAACTCAGCGGTTTGGTCAGATAGCCGTAGGCGCCGCGCCGCAGCGACGCCATCACGTGGTCGGCGTCGTTGTGGGTAGTCGACATGATGAACAACTGCGGCGGTTCGTGCGCGCGGGTCGCGTCGAGCAGTTCCAGGCCATCCATGCCTGGCATCGAAATATCGCACAACACGAGGTCGAAATTCGATTCGGCGAGCAAGTGCAAAGCCTCTTCGCCGCTGGCGGCGGGCGTCACGGCGAACCCCATTTTCTCAAGCATCGATTTGCCGGTCAGCCGTTCGACTGGGCCGTCGTCCACCACCAACGCGTTCTTGGCAAGCACGCTATGCATAAGCACGATATCACTCCTGATTGCGGCTACATAACTCGCGATTGTCGTGACGTTGAGTAAAGCCGCCGTTTGTGCAGCTAAAACCGCAACACCGCCCATCGATTATCGAAAGCGCCTTGCTTGTCTAGCTGTTAAAAATGCAAGTGCAATTTGGCGAGGCGTTCGCCGAATTGAAATTCGTCAACCTTGTAATAGGGAACCGAATCATTGATAAAGCAGTGTAACCGCTTTACCCGAGCGCCAAAATCCCATGAATATGGGAGAAATTGAAACAAACTGATAAATACGGGCGATCGAGTAGCCTAAAGGACATTTCTAAAGGACCATTTCGGCCTTATGCTCGATTGCTTCCTTGTAGACCGATTGCTTGGGTTGCGAAAACAATTGGCGCACCAGCGGTTCGAATTCGCTCAGGGGAAAGGTTTCCAGGTACGGGTCGAACGCGCGATTATCGTATAGCTCGACGAATTCCGCAGTCCGATCGTAATACGGATGTCCTTTGAACATATCGCGCAAATTACGATCCAGGCCGATGTGGTGGAAAAAATAATAGCCCTGGAAAATTCCGTGCTGCTGCACCATCCAATGATTGGCGTCGCTGACGAAAGGCCTCAATATCGCCGCCGCCACCTCGGGATGATTGAAGGTGCCGAGCATATCGCCAATATCATGCAACAATGCGCACACCACGTATTCGTCGTCGCGCCCGTCGCGCAATGCCAGCGTCGCGGTCTGCAGCGAATGGCTGTACCGATCGATCGGCAAGCCGCCATGCACGCCATCCAAAAGCTGCAGATGCGTCAACACGCGGTCAGCCAGATTGACGCTGAATTTGGCGTATTCGGTGCCGATTATTTTCCAGTCTTCTGGCGTGCTTTCGTCGATGCGAACAAATTTGGCGTGGCGATGCATGAAACTCTCCCGGCTTTGGATAAATGCTGACGCATAGACTGCAGTTTAACCAAATTATGCGGGAAAAACCGCTTTCCCGCCGCGAACCGATCAAGTATTCCCCTGGCCGGACATCGTCGATGTTGCCAGGAATTTGCGCACGATATCGATCTGTTCCGGCACATTCAAGGCCGGCGCGTGACCGCAGCCGGGAATCTCGGCAACGCGGGCGCGCGGCCCGCGCTGCGTCATTTCCAGCGTGACGCCGGTTTGCAACAGGTCGGAATTCTCCCCGCGCAACACCAGGGTCGGCATGGACAATGTATCGTAGGCTTCCCAGGACGCATAGTCGTCTGGATGCAACAGAAATTGCCGCACCATGGCGGGATCGTAATGCGTGGTTATTTTGCCGCTGGGCAGACGACGAACACTCGTTTCCGCCATGCGCCGCCATTGCGCATCGCTTTGCCAGCCGTAAGGTATATAAACCTGGCGCAGATAGGTTTCCAGTTCGGTCACCGTATCGAATTCGGGCGGGCTGCCGGCATAGGTCTTGATGCGCGTGATGGCGTCGGGATTGAGCACCGGGCCGTTGTCGTTGAGAATCAGATGGCTGATACGGCCCTTGAGCGTAGTCGCCGCAGCGCGCGTGCCGATGGCGCCGCCCATCGACGTGCCCACCCAGCGCATGCGATCGATGCCCAACCGGTCGACCAATTCTTGCGCGATTCGCGCATAGAACGACAGGCAGTATTCGTTATCCGGGTCGCTGCTCCATTGCGACAAGCCGCGTCCTATCGTATCCGGGCAAAAAATGTGATAGTCGTCGGCCAGGGCGATGGCCAGGTCGTCGAAATCGCGGCAGGTGCGCGCCAATCCGTGCCACAGGATCAGCGGCGGCGATTCCTTGCGTCCCCACTCGACAAAATGGATTTCGCGCCCGCAGCACTTAACATAATGAGAAATCGGTTGCATGCAAGTTTCCTATCGCACAGTAAAAGAAAAAAAACAAAAAGAAACAAAAAACGATTTTTATGTGAGCAGCGCTTTTCTCTTTGTGTCGTTACAAATTCTGTGATACTTTCGATATCATAGCCGGGTTTTGCCAATTCGTCCGCGATGTCGCTGATGGCTGGCGACTGGCGAACTTAACCAGAGGGTAGTCACGATACATGCAAATTCGAAGAGCAACCGAGGCCGATTTCGTCTCGATGTGGTCCATTTTTCACGCGGTGGTGGCCAGTGGCGATACGTACGTCTTCGCGCCCACCACCAGCCGCGAAGACGCGCACGTCTACTGGCTCAATCCCGGGATTACGACTTTTGTAGCGGACCTCAAGGGCAGCATCGTTGGATTCTATAAATTGATTCCGAATCAGCGCGATCTCGGATCGCACGTCGCCAATGCCTCCTTCATGGTCAGCCCAGCCGCGCATGGCAAAGGGGTCGGCAAAGCGATGGGAGAGCATTGCCTGATCGAGGCCAGGAAGGCCGGCTATCAGGCGCTGCAATTCAATTTTGTGGTCAGCACCAACAAAAGCGCGATCGCGCTCTGGAAGAAATTGGGCTTCGCGATTGTCGGCACCCTGCCGAAAGCGTTCAATCACCAACAACTCGGCTATGTCGACGCGCATGTGATGCATCGCTTCCTCGACGACATCGTTGTGCCTTGAACGATTCGGCGCGTTCGACTATTCACATTTCGCTTTGTCTGCCGCGTCGCGCAGATTTTGCAACTCCGTAATCAATTTGTCAGCCAATCGATCGGATGCGCGCTGCATCGGTTCGCGCAATTCGTCGCGGACGATGCCCAGGTGCGCCAGCGCGGCTTTCACGGGGGCAGGATTTGCTTCGGCGAACAAGAGTTGGATCGTCGGCAGCAGCCGATAGAAAATCTCGCGGGCCTGCGTCAATTTGTCATCGCGCACAAGCTCGGCAAGCCGCACGAACAGTTCGGGATACAGATGCGCCGAGGCCGCAATCGCCCCTGCTCCGCCCAGGCATAAGGTGGAAAAAATCTGGAGATCCTCGCCCGTCAGCACCGCCAGCCGGCCATCCCGGATCATCTGCATCGTCAGTGCCGCATCGCCGCCGCAATCCTTGATGGCCGCCACGTTCGGATGTTCGGCAATTTTGCGTATGGTTTCCAGCGTCATCGCGATGCCGGTGCGATACGGAATGTTGTAGATAATAATCGGGGCGATCGCCGCATCCGCAATGCTTTTGAAATAGGCGCACACACCTTCTTGCGAAGGCCGAATGTAGTACGGTGGCGGCACCAGCAAGCCGGCAATCGGGCGCAGTTGAATCCGGCGCAGGCGCGCGTGGATGTCGTCGAGATTGTTGCCGCACAAACCCATGACGACCGGCAACCCGCCTGCGGCGTCGATGACGGCGTCGAGAACGGCAAGCTGTTCTTCTTCGCCAAGGGCTGCCGCTTCGCCCGTGGTGCTGCAGGCGACCAAACCGGAAACGCCACCCTCTTTCGAGCGGTCAGTCAATTTCCGCAAGGCGGGGAAATCGATCTTTCCATCTTGAAACGGCGTAATGATGGGAACCCAAATACCGTTAAAACTGTTGCGCATAGATACTCCTGTCAATTAAGCGTTGACCGATATTTCACGTCAAGGAGCGCTACGGAAGAATGATTTGCGGGGAAACTGCTGCATATCTGCCTTGTCGCTCACCTGACAAGACAGATCGCCTCGGTCAGATAAGCGATTGTTTCTTCGATTTTTTACCTGCAACGACGAACACATCCACCCGATTCGCATCTTGCAAATCGTCAGAGTTTTCGATGGAGGTGCGAATCATTGAGTTGGGAAAAAATGAATGTGTGTTAAAGATGTGCATGAATTATCTGGCAGCCGCATTCAGGCGTCAAGAAAAAGTTGCACCTCTTTTCTCTCTCATTTGTCGTTCTGTGCCGCGTAGCGCCGACGCAATGCGTACAACAAAGCGCAAACGCAGATGGCCGGCAGCCATACCCACAGCAACTCGGAATACATCACTGCCACACCGCGCGGACTGGAAAACAAATGTGTGCCGAATGACGACACTTCGATGACCCGCCACGGCGCAAAGAAGCGCCGCTCGCTTAGCGGCCATAGCAGCCCGACCCCCAATCCGCCGCTAGTGAAGGTATCCAGCAGCCCGTGCGATGCGGCGCTGAAAGCGACGAACAAGAAAGCCGGCAAGCGATTGGCATGCAGGCGCGATGCCAGCGTCAATGCCAGCACCCCAAGCAGAAAAGCAAACACCAACGAGTGCGTGGCGCCGCGATGGCCGAAGGCGTCCGCATAGTCGACATGCAAGCGGAAGCCGATCACATCCAGATCAGGCAATGCGGAAGCGAGCGTGCCGGTAATCAGCAAACGGCGGGAAATAATGCGCGGGCCAAGGCCGATACCGACCGCAAGCGGAACCGCGATGTGGGACATGATGGTCGGCATGAGCACAAAGAGAAGGGAAAATTGTGTCGATTATAGCTGCGCGGCGCGCTGCGAATGCGAGTTTGAGCCGGAATTGCGTACCACGGCAAGTCAAACGGGATTCTTGGCTGCACCTGGCGCAATCGAATCCCGGCTTGTTGCATAAAAGCTACGACGCCACCATGCCGCTCTGTGCTAATGTCCATACTAGTATCGACTGTAGCTGCCATAACCCATTTGAAGAAGAGTTAAATCGATGAAAAAAATCGCTCACGCCATTATTCTAGCCATGGCCCTGTTTTCGGTCGCTGTGGTCGAAGCCAAAGACCTGCGCAACGATTCCGCGCAACACAATTATCAGGTCACCAAGAAGTTCTACCAGAGCCTCATCGACAGCGGCAATCCGAACAATCCGCAGTTGGCCGAACTCAATCTATTGATGACGATGCTGCCCAAAGGCGGCGATATCCACCACCATTACACTGGCGCGCTGTACGCGGAAACCTATCTGGATTGGGTCGACAAGCAAGGGTTTTGCGTGTATCGCGTCGACGACCCCGCCAGGCACCGTGAAAAATACCGCATCGATTCCTCCCCGCAAGGCGCCGGACCGACCGACAACGATTGCCTGAAAGCCGACGCAATCCGTCAAGACACGGGGTTTTATCGCGAATTGCTGATGCGCTGGTCAGACAAGGATTTCGCCAATCACTCGCACGAACAACCGGCGCCCGACCAGCAATTCTTCGACACCTTCGGCTTCTTTTCACCGGCGGCCGGCTACTCGGCTGTCGCCGGCCTGCAAATCCTCAAGCAGCAAGCCAAGGCGGATAAGGTCCAGTATCTCGAAACGATGCTCAAAAGCGCACCCAGCGTCGATAACCCGGCCCTGGCCGCCCGTATCGATGCGCTGCCACCCGACGCCGACGCTAGCGTCGTCGGCCAGGCGCTGACAAGCTATGCCGATTTCCTCGACCGCGACGCCGACGCGCAACAAAAAATCGCCGACTACAAAAGCGCCCTGGCTAGCTACGCAGCGGGAATCGACGATGCCGACTTTACGCTGCGCTTCCAGTCCTACGTCAGCCGCAACAACCCGCCTGCGCAAGTATTCGCCGGGCTGTATTCGGCATTCGCTGCCGCCCACGGCAGCAAATTGATCGTCGGCGTGAATATCGTGGGGCCGGAAAACGGCGTGGTGGCGATGCGCGACTACAACTTGCACATGCAGATGTTCCACTTGCTGAAACAACGCTACCCGGACGTGCACCTGTCGATGCATGCCGGCGAACTGACGCTGGGCATGGTGCCGCCTGAAGGACTGCGCGACCACATCCGCAATGCGGTGGAAATCGCCGGCGCCGAGCGCATCGGGCATGGCATCGATGTTACCTATGAAAGCAACCCGGATCGCTTGCTGGAAGAGATGCAGCAGCGCCACGTTGCAGTCGAAATTTGCCTCAGCAGCAACGCCTTTATTTTGGGCGTCGAGCAGAAAGCGCATCCGGTCACCGTGTATTTGCGCCATAAAGTGCCGTTCGTCATTGCCACCGACGACGCGGGCGTCTCGCGCAGCAATATCGGCGCCGAATACCTGTTGTTTGCCAGCCGCTACAAGCCGTCTTACGACGTGCTTAAACAAGTGGTCTACAACAGCATCCGCTATGCATTCATCGATCCTGCAGAAAAGAAATTGCAATTACAGCAATTGGATCGACGCTTTATCCAATTCGAGGCAGCAGCCGCAAAATTGGCTGACGATAGCGCCCGCCCACTGCGTTGAAGCGGCAACAATTCGCAGGATGCCGATAATTAGCATTTCATCGGCATCCGCCTTTGCCGGTAGCCCTGTCCGCTGGTATGATTTGTCGATGCAACATTTCAACCATCGAAGCATTCCGGGAAACACATGCTTGGACTGAAAAAAAAGAAAAAGAAAATCGATATCGAGGCGTTCATCGCCGATAGTTTCAACGGATTGCAGCTGGTCACAGAAGAGCACCGCAAGCGCTGGCAGTTGGGCCAGGAAAAGGCTTGGGCGGTCGATGAAGCCAGCGGCAGGATCAGTTTTTCCTTTGCCGACGGCAAGGTGGTTTCCGCGCCGGCGCAAGTGGTCGGCATTTACCATGTGAGCGATAAAACCTTCAGCTGGGCATGGAAACATCCGAATGTTCTCCCTAATCTGCAACGACATGCTGCACGAGTGCGCGATTTTGGTATAGAGTACGGCTCCGAAGAATTAACCACGCAACAAATTCCGTGCACTGAAAAAAGGGCTTGGCAATACACTGCGCTGGCCGTCTTGCTGGCCGAAGCAGACGGTGCTTACTGTCTGCAGGCTGCGCCGGACACCTTTGTCTTTATGACATTTGGCGTCGTCGAGGTGAAACCGGGCGCACAGGCTTGATAAGCGCTTTTCCGCGACAATCGACTAGCGAAGCCCGCCCGCCATGCATCTTGTTGCCAATTTCCTGAAAACCAACCATGTCGATTTCCCGCCAATTCATTCGTTTCGCCGCCGTCGGCGCCTGCGGCACGGCTGTCCAATACATCGTGCTGCAGATTGGCACCGAAACCCTGGGGATCCCGGCAGCGGTGGCTTCGGGCGTCGGCTATATGTGCGGTTCAGTGGTGAATTATCTGCTGAATTATTTTTTTACTTTTGAGAGCGGCAAGAGCCACATGGAAGCCGCCACCAAGTATTTCAGCCTGCTCGGCATCGGATTTTGTATCAACACCGGCTTGATGGCCGTCTTCGTGCATCAGCTTGGGTGGAACAAATGGATTGCGCAATTCCTGACGACAGGCATCGGCCTGATCTACAATTTTCTCGGCAGCCGCTTTTGGGCATTCAAAGAAGCGCATCGTTGATCGAATCGGGCCGGCCAGGCGTTTTCCCGGCCTGACCGATCCGCCAGCGATGGCAATACCGACACCAATTTTCCAGAACCCATTGAAATAGGACGACAACCCGTCATGTCACAGCATTATTTTGAAACTGTCTATCAAAACCGGCCGATTGAAGTGCTCATGGGATGGGACAAGCCCGCGCAGGGCTATTACATGGTGATCGAATGGTCCGACGAAGACGACGACGAGCAAATTTATCTTTACACGCATTTGGACGACGAAGACTTGCCCGACTCCTATGCGAAGACGATTGCGCCATTCCTTGGGCGGCTGGCCGTATTGGGTATCACGATCCCGTCGGGCATGCTGCAAGCGGTATTGGCGGACGGTGCGTCGAATGTGGGAAATCGCACCGAATATCACAACTGAGCCGAAAGCGCGGCGGAGCATCGCCGCTTGCAGTCGAAAAAATACCCTGCCCTATTTAGGTGGCTGGGCCGGCACTTTTTGCCAGCCACCCGCACAGCTCTTGACTTTTCAACCTGAAAACAAAGCGGAATTGCACCGAGGCAAATTACGTGCAAGATACCACCACTGCCGTGGTAGTCGGAATCGTCCCGGCATTATTGCTCAAAGTGCAAGTAACCCCGGTGGGTTTGCTGGATACTTCTACGCTATACTCTGTACCGGTTGCCAGCGGTAGAAAGTTGAAACTAACGGCGTTACCAGAACTTGCTCCATAGACAACAATAGGATCAATGCCGTTGATAGACAACGTGATGGAGGATCCGCTCGCAAGGCCGGTTACAGTGCCAAAGACCTCATTGGCTGCCGATAACGCAGGGGTGCAAATCACCACGACGCTGTCGACATTGCCAATGCTTTGCTCGACCGTGCCTGTCGGGTTTTCAACCACGCAGGTTTCGCCGGTCGGTTGCTGGTAAACAGTAACGTCATAGGTGGAACCAACATCAATCGGCGTAGCGAAAGTAAAAGTCTCATTTCCGTTAGCCGTAAAATTGTCGCCGGAATTATTTTGCAATATCAGTGGCAATGTCGTGCCGCTCGACAATCCCGATATCCTCCCGCCGATCGTTTCAGTGACTGTCTTGCCGCCACAGCTAGCAAGCAGGAACGACACCGCGCATGCCAACAATATTTTCAATTTTATGTACTTCATTTTGCTTCCTAGCTTTTGTAATATTAGTTTGAGTTGCAGGTGAAATCCACGACAATTGCCGTTAAACCAACCACTCCGCCTATCGAACTTGTGACCGGACCTGTAGTTGTGGTCGTGGTCGTGGCTGTAGTCGTGCTAGTGCTGGCCGTTGTGCTTGTAGTTGTGTTTTGTGTCAGCGCGCAGACCTGACCGCTTGGCTGAGTAAAAACGGAAACGCTGTAGACGGTTCCAAGGGGCAGCAAAACCGCAGTCGAGTCCTTAGCGGAGGTCGGGAATGGATAGGTGACACCGTTGGACGTGACCGGCACGTTGAACGAAGTGACCGAAGTGTTGAGTTGCAATTCAGGGTCATTCTGCACGGTCAAATTAAAGACCACGCTATTGCCGCTAGCGAGTCCGGTGACCGAAACGCCAATCGGAACATTGTCCGTACAGGTTACCTTTACGTCTGTCACGCTATCGCCAGCATAATCGATGGTGCCGGAGCCATAATTAACCACGCATGTCTGGCCTGTCGGCTGCTTTGAAACCGTCACGTTGTAGCCGTTGGTGCTCGCCAGGCTGCCGCTAAAAGTAAAGCTGCTGTTGGAAGACATGGTGACCGACGGGCCGCCAGTCAACTGCAGAGTTAGGGTCACCGACGTGCCCGCCGCCAGCCCGGTCACAGACCCGCCTACCGTTGCACTCGACGAATTACTGCCGCCGCAGCCACCCATTAGCAAAGCAAACGCCAAACTTCCAACCCACGCCATTACTCTTGTTCGATTCATAATTCTTCCTGGATGTTCAATCGGCCACTTGGCCCGCCCGCCGCATTCGCCCTATCGTCGGCCCCGACGATTCGACGATCGAAAACGCGTCCGCGACGCAGCGAAAGTAGGCAAAACCTCAAGGATACTATTAAAACGGGCAATTGAAGAATCTTTGTACTTTAAACCCGGGAATCCTTGATCTTTCCCTGCAAAAATTGCGAGCTTGGCATGACCGACATCGCTTGAAATATTACAAGATCGGACGAAGCATGCGGCAAGTATTCGTTACCAAATGTAACGGCGCTGCAATATGGTGCCGATGGCGCAAACTTGGACCTCGCGCTTCGGGCAAAATAATCTACATCATTTCCAGATATCGCTTGCTGCGACGCAACAGCGTGTGTTACAGTCTGCGCCTCAGACGCGGGGTGGAGCAGTCTGGCAGCTCGTCGGGCTCATAACCCGAAGGTCGTAGGTTCAAATCCTGCCCCCGCAACCAGTTTCAACGACGCTTGGCCTATACAAGCGTAAGCCTTTCGCGTACCAGTCTACTTCTTTGATTATTAACACAAACAGAAGCGTGGTCGGTAATGCAATCTCCCGTTTCGGGCAATAGCCCGCAAATCCCATCCGATACTACTCGACTGTTCTTGGCGCTCTGGCCGGACGATGACGTTCGCGCTGCATTGCAGCGCGGGCAGGACTGCTGGGACTGGACGAAGGGAGCGTGGGTCGCACGACCGTCGTCGCTGCACCTGACTCTGCACTTTCTCGGCAACTTGCCCGGTTCTCGCCTGCCGGAACTTGCGCGCGAACTGGAAGTGCCGTTCGACCCATTCGATTTGACGCTCGACCGCTCACTGGTATGGCCGAATGGCATTGCAGTGCTGCAGCCTGGAGCGCTTCCGCTCGCACTGACCGAATTGCAAGCGGCGTTAGGCGTGGTCTTGCAACGCCTGGGAATTGCGATTGAAGCACGAACGTACCGACCGCACGTCACCTTGGCGCGGCGCGCGCAGGGTGCGCTAGCGCCAGCCGACGGCGAGCCTGTCCATTGGCCGGTGCGTAGTTACGCGTTGATTGAGTCGCGAGCGGCGAGCCTGGGTGGCTACCGTCCGCTTCGGGACTATGCATGTCGTACTTGATATGCAGGAGCCTAAAAGAAATACGTCGCCACGGTTTGCCAAGTCGTGCGCGCCTGCGCCGCGCCGTAATCGCTCCATGCCTTGCCGCCATAGCGCTGCCATTGCAGCGCGACGTCGGTGTGATCCCAGTGATAGCGCGCCTCCAGCCAGGTCAGCCGGCTTTGGTCGGTCAGGTCTTGCCGGGCGAAGCCACTCAAGTCAAGATGCGTGACGATCGCATCTTGCCAACTGCCATACAAAAACAGCGCTTTGCGGGTCGGTAAATCCTGCGCTTGCTGCGCAATATTGCGATATTGTTCGTAGGCCGGGATGGGGCCCTTTCCCAGCGCATTCCAGCCGCTGCTATCGAGCGCCGCGCCGTTATATTCGGCTTCCAGCGTCAGCGTGATCTTGTCGTTGGTGGTATAGGTCAGCCCGCTCGCCACCCGGTTGCGAAACACGTCGCGCGGCGGACCGCCCAAGGCGTCGGAATACAGCGAAGCGCCCTGCCCGCCCGACCATTCGACGAAGGCGACCGTGGCATCGCCGAACAAGCGCGTCAGGTCGAGGCCCAGTTGCGGCGACTTGCCGGCTTCGCCGTACAGCAGGAATTGCGGATTGACGGTGTCGCTCAATTTCTGACTCAATGCCAGCAGCCAGCGATCGGTGTTGTTGGTCGCCCCAAGATCGACGCTGAAGGGTGCGTTGCTTGGCGCGTCGGTCAACTTGGGCGAAGCTATTGCCGTCAACGAACCGCCATCCCACAAGGTTTGCGTGCGCAGCATCGCGCTGCCGAGGCGGTTATTGCGCAAACTGCTGGGATTGAGCGAGACCACGGATCGCACCGCATCGTTGCGAAAATAGTCGGTCGGGTTATACCCGGTCGCCACACCGAAGCGGGTATTGATGCGCCCGACATCGACGATCTCGCTGGGCGTAAATTGCCAGCTCACATACAGTTCCTTCAAGGTATTGACCTTGTATTCGCTCGGGTCTTGGCTCTCCCGATTCCAGTCGAGCCGGTCGGCAAAGATCAAGCGCCAGCCGGGCGCCAGCGTCTTGTCGAGTGCCGCGTCGACCGACAGCCGCTCGCTGCGGTAGGACGGCAATCCGTAACGCTGCGCGGTGTCGCCGAACGCAGCTTCGGTCAGCAAGTGCCAGTCGCTCGCATGCTCGGGCGCGGATTGCGCGCGGTCGGCGGTGGCCAATGCGTCCAGATCGGTGTTTTCCTGAGCCGATGCCGATGCGCTGACGCCCGCCAGCAACACGCAAAAAATGGCGGACGCGCGCATCATTCCGGCTTGAAGCGCGCCAGATAGTCGCGTTGCATCCAGGCATCGGGAATATCGCGCCAGGCGTAGTCGGAAGTATGCATCACGGTCACCCATTTCGGGTCCAGGCCGTCGATAATCACGGTTTCGGTCGGCCGTTCGATGCCTAATTCCATCTGGAAGTGGCGATAGTATGCGGTTTTCAACAGGCGGTCGCTCTCGGTATAAAAGCGCGCCTTGACAGGGCGGCTGGTCGCCGTATCGATCCACATTTCGATATGGTGATAGGTGACATCGACCGAGGTCGCCGCCAGCGCCAGCTTGTAGCAATGACGATTTTGCCGCTCGCCGTCGACCACGTCTTCTTCGGCCAACAGCTTGGCGCCGTAGTCCTTGGCAAGATTGATGGTCATTACGTCGCCGTTGGCGGCTTGCCCAAGCAAGCGCTGTTGCGGCGAGATACGCACGCTGGCCTTGCTGGATGGATCGTAGAACCAGAGGTCGTTGCCAGTCTTCAACATCAATTTGTTGGCGTCGCGCGCCGGTGCCACGAAGCGGATCAGGTTTTGGAACTGGCCGCCGCTTTTTTCCGCTTTTGCGTAGATCGCCAAGGTATTGGCGTCGGTTTGTTTACCGTCCCGATACTCGGTCAGCGTCGTGGTCAGGCCGAACGGTTTATCGGGGTTGCGCACCGCATCGCTGGCGGCCAGAATTTCCTGCGCGGTCGGGGCGGCTTGGGCCACGCTGCAGCACAGCGCGAAGATCCAGGCCAGGGTCGATTTGGACATGATATTTTTCCTTTGAGCAGACTTATACGTGACGCAAGGCATCGACGATATTCATCTTCGAGGCGCGGTTGGCCGGCAGCAAGGCCGAGAACACGGCGACGATCATCAAGCCGATCGCAGTGCCGCCGATCAAGTTGGTTTCGCCCCAAACGCGCACGGTCAACGGTACCGGTTCGACGCGCCCCGGCGGCAGCCAGGTCAGTCCGGCATGATTAATCAGGTAAGCGATGACCAACGCGGCGAAAACCCCCAGCGCAGCGCCGATTACGCCGAGCAACAAGCCTTCGCAGATGAAGAGCCGGCGTATGCCGCCGCGCCGCAAACCGATGGCCCGCAGCGTGCCGATTTCCACCGTGCGCTCCACCACCGCCATGCTCATGGTATTGCCGACCGTGAACAAGACAATGGCGCCGATCAATACCGCGATAAAGCTGAACAAGGCCGCGAACATGCCGATGCTTTGCCCGTAAAACGGATTAAGCGTGGTGAATTCCTGGATTTCCAGCGGCTGGCCTTTGAAGCTGCTCGCCAACAGTTGCTCCAGCCGTGCGCGGGCGGCGGGAATCTGGCTGGTATGCTGCAATTGCAGCACGATGGCCGTCGCCTGCGGCGCTGCGGCGCCATACACCAGGCGTTGCGCCTGCGTCAAATGCATGACGACGAAGATGTCGTCCAATTCCTTGACGCCCTGATCTTCCGCCTTCACCACATTCAGGCTGGCGACATTGGGCGCGCCGTGGGCGTTGGCGGCCAGCATTTCGATACGGGTTGCATCCTGGGTGCCGGCGACCGGCGCTTCCATTGCGGAGAGGGCGGCGATATCGTCCGGCGCTGCCTTGCCGCTGCTTTCGGTAGCCGGCGGCAAGGTCTGGCAATCCTTCACGTGCAAGGGGCCGCACAACTGCAATACGCGCGCCACGCCATTGCCGATCAAGACCGCATCGTCCTTGGTGCCGGTCAATGCGGCGATTTTCGGGCGATTGGGGAAATGATAGTCGTTCCACTTGCGCATCGTGTTTTGGTCTTCCACCACGACGCCGGAACCGATCACCGTGCGCGATACGCCGGCGGCGAAATTGCCGGCGATGCCGCCCAATTGCAGCGTCGGCGTGACCACGGTCAGCATCGGCGCCAGCACCGGGTCGGCCTTGATGGCGGCAATCACCTGCGCGTAATCGGGGATGCCGTAGGCAGTCGGATTGCCGCTGCCGTACAGGAAATAATCCTTGTGCTGAATTTGCAAATGGCCGCTGCGCTGCACGTAGCCGGTCTGCAAGCCGTAAGTGATGTCTCGGCTGTAACCGCCGAAGACCAGGATGGCGCTGGCGCCGACGATCATCGCCAGCAAGGTGGTCAGCGAGCGGCGCCGATTGCGCAGCAGGTTGCGTAGCGCGAGAGAGAAGGTTTTCATGCTACTGCTCCGTTTTGGTTGGCTTGCGTGTCGCGCCGCTCCACCGAGACGATGCGGCCATCGCTGATATGCACCGCATCGTCGGCTTCGGCCATCACTTGCGGGTCGTGCGAGGAAAAGACGAAGGACACGCGATGTTCGCGCTGCATGCGCCGCATCAGGGCGATGATCGCCGCGCCCGTGTGGCTATCGAGGTTGGCGGTCGGCTCATCGGCCAGCACCAACTGCGGTTCGGTCGCCAATGCGCGGGCAATCGCGACGCGCTGGCGCTGGCCGCCGGACAACTGTCCCGGTCGATTTCCCGCGCGGTCGCTCAGACCGACCGCATCCAGCAGCGCCAGCACCCTTCCCTTGCGCTTGGCGGCAGGCACTTGCGCCAGGATCAATGGATATTCGACGTTTTCATAGGCGGTCAGCACCGGCAACAAGTTGAAGTTCTGGAAGATGAAACCGAGGTTGCGGGCGCGGAAATCGGACAAGGCATCGTCCGACATCTTTTGCACATCCTGCCCGGCGACGATGATTTCCCCGCAGTCGGGGCGATCGATGCAGCCGATCAGATTCAGCAACGTGGTCTTGCCGCTGCCGGACGCGCCGGCGATGACCGTAAAACGCTCGGGCCGAATTTCCAGGCTGATGTTGCTCAAAGCGGGAACGTCCACCGCATCGAGATGGTAGGTTCTGCCAACGTCTTTCAATATCACTGGTTGCATGACGTGCTCCAAGGGGAAGAATGGGCAAATCATACTGCCTGCGTTTTGACTCGCGAAAAATATGCGACAAAAGGCGAGTCACAGCGATAAAGCGAATGGAAAGTGGAGTGAAACGCGAGTAAGGAGTCGCATCACCACCGGATGCGCAGGCCGACGCCGAGACTGCGTATGCTTTGCACACTGCCGGGGTAGTTATACAAACCCACCGTCTGGCCGTTTTTCATGAGCACGGCAGAAGGTGACGTGGCGGGGGAAAAATGCTCTCCGTTGGCCTCCACCACGAGTGCAACAGTCGCGTTGATATCGTAGCTCGCCGATACTTGCAGAGTGCGACTGGTGTCGTGCGGCAGGTTCAGTGTGCCAGCATCGTAGCTGCCCAAAAAATCGACTGCAAGCGTGGACTGGCTGGAAGTCATGCGCTGCGCTTGGGCAACGATGGACAGATGCTGCGTCGGCTTCCAGTCGAATCCCAAAAGCGGTCCCCACGCATGCTGACGCAAGGTCTCATGCAAGGCTTGCGTGATCGGTGTCGCCTGGATGGTCCGATCGACGCCGCGCGTCCCCACCGCCAAGCCGGCAAATACCGGAAATGCGCCAAAGGGCTGGTAAGCGACAGTTGCGCCGGTTTGCGAATAGTGCAAATCGGTGTTCGATCCGATCGGTATGCCGAATTGATTTTGACCGCGATATTCGATCATGTTCGACATTTCGCGCAAGTCGACGCCGAATCGCCACGGCCCATGCAAGTAATCGCCGTGCAGATAAGCGCCGCGCAGCACGCCGCCTTCGCGATCGAAGACCGAACCATTCAGGGATTCCGTCGAATCGTAGCGCGCGCCTTCCGCGAATACGGATAAATCGAATTCACTCGACGCCAAGGCCCCCCGCGCAGGTAGCATGCACAAAATCCCTATGCAACAAACGAGGCCGGCACGCGCGTTGAAGAAGCGCGCGAAGAATGCATCGCGCAACTTGGCGATGAACGCCACACCGCGAGGGGCCGCTATTGCCTCGAATTTTATTGCCATGATTTTCCGTTGCGCTGCAGATTTATAGGGATGGGATGAAATACGCCAAGCCGGGTCGCCCCGGCCTGGCGATGTGCTACCACTGCAGTAATACTGCGATGCTGTGATGCAAGGCTATACCGTCTTACAAATAGCTTACTGTAAACGAGCTTTGCACCCCACTAATATCGTATACAACCGTATAACCGGTTGCAGAAGCAGTAATCGTGACAGTGCCATTCGCCCCGGTTACTGTAATGGTGCCGCTTACCGGCAATCCAGTGCTTGTATTATAGGTCCAGCCGTTGATGGAAACAGTGACCACGCCGCCGGCTGCCGACGAATTATAGACATAGGTGCCGTTCGATATTGTCACGTCGCCGCCGCTGCTTGTAATCGACGAAGAACTCACATTGCTTACGCCGCCATTGGACAGATTGCTGACAAACGAATAGGAGCCGTTGTTGTCGGTAAAGGTCCACGAGCCGCTGGCAGGACCCCAGGTGTAGTTGTCCGTTCCCGTCGACGATACGCTCAAATTGGTGTAGGTGAAATTGACGGTAAAGTCCGTAGCGCTGACATAGGAAACGTAGTCGATGGTTGCGTTGCCATTTTCCACAATCGTGTCGCCGCCAGCAACGAGGGTGCAGCCGTTGTAGCTAATACTGGCCGTTTCACCGGTAGCAGGCGTGGAGCTGTTTGAAGTAATCGTGATGGAGCCGGCGGTGCCGCCCAGGCTTGAACAGTTTTCCGTCACGGTCACGCCGGCAGGCAAGGTCACGCCATGGATGGCGCCCGGCAGGCTTTGGGAATTTGCCGCAGAAACCAGATTGGGAATGCCGCCCTGGACTTCGTTGGCTAACGCTCCAGCGTTGGTTTGAGATGCTTTCAAGCTGGCGGTCGGCGAAGAAGTAAGCGACAAGGCTGCCGCTGCCGTAGTAGTGGTGGTGGACGCTACAGTAGTAGTGGTGGTGGCTGCCGCGGTAGTCGTAGTGGCGCCAGAAGCCGCCGTCGTAGTCGTGGTTGCTGCTACGGTAGTGGTAGTTACCCCGGAACTTGCCCCACTACTGGATGAGCTGCCGCTACCCCCGCAGCCGGTTAGAATTATCGCTGATAAACCCAAGGTCAGGCATTGTTTTGTATAGTTCGTTTCCATTCCCATTTTTTGGTTGTAAAATATTTTATAAAAGTACAACACAAGTAGGCTAGCAGAGGCAATTGTGGGCAGCAATCCCATATTCATGGTAAAAGGCGAATATTGCGCGAAAAAATACAATCAAATCGCCGCGCCGGGCGCATAATCGCATGGCATGAAACCGGCATACTCGGTGTTATGGACGCACACAAAATCAGCGCTGCCTGAAAAGCAACGCAACTAGCGGTTCTGCATCTTGCATTCCGGGAACTGGGTTCCACCGCGTGGCGAATTTCCCAAAAAAAAGCGGATTTTGTGCAAGCAGAGTCCGCGTCGAATCGCTAAAATAGAGTCATATCCCCCCGAAGAAAGCCCCGCATGCGAACGCTTGCCGTAGCAAAATGCAAATTTCCACAGGAAAGGTTGATGGCATGAGCGATTCTGTTGAATTGCAGATGTTGCAGGAACGATTTGCAGCCCAAGAGCTTCAGATGAGTATCGCGTCCGCGAGCCAGGCTGCCGAACCGGGCAAGGATGCCCCGGTATTTGAAAGGCTCGGCTACATCGTCCGCTCGCTGCACGATGCGCTGCACGAAATCGGCGCCGATAAAGTGCTGATGGAAGCAGCCAGCGAATTCCCGTCGGCGCGCGAGCGTCTTTTGCATATTGCCAACCTGACAGAAAACGCCGCCAATACGGTGCTGACCAAGGTCGAAGAAACGTTGCCTATCCAGGACAAACTGGTAACTGCATTGGAAACCTTGCAAGACCAATGGAACCGGTTGCCATCGGATGCAGGTGCAAGCGAGACACTCCAGCCGCTAAAACAGCATACTGAGGCATTTATTGCGCAAACTTCGGCCGGCGCCAAGACTACGCGGGCCGCCTTGTCGGACATCATGATGGCGCAGGACTTTCAAGACCTGACCGGGCAATTGATCAAGAAGGTTGTCGGATTACTGGAACGGACAGAAAAGGACTTGCTGAAATTATTGATCGATGCCGCCCCGCCGGGAGCCGTCACCGATTTCAAGAAAGAAGAAATGATGGCCGGCCCCGGCGCGCCCGGCGGCGTCGCGCTCGAACAAGCCAGCGTCGACGACTTGCTTGCCGATCTCGGATTCTGAAATTTGCACGCGCGCAAAAGCGCTCAGGTTTGCGCTTGGCTGTTTTTTGCGCGTGTGTTCCCATCTTTCATTTGCGCACGAAATTGTAAATACTCTTCCGCGCATTGCTGCGGTCGCTCTATCATCGGCAAATGCCCGACGCCGTGCATGATCGATAGCCGCGAATACCGTATCAGCTTGTGCAATATCGCGCCGGTGGCAACATTGACCGCCCTGTCCTGATCGCCCCACACGATGAATGTCGGCGTATCCAGGCCGGCGACACCGCTCTCGACTGAATACGTTGCGATTTCCTTGAAAATCTTTTCCGCCAGCGCGACGTTGTTGATCTGCCCTTGCGCCATCACGTTGAGGATAGGACGCGGAATGAACGGCGGATCGTTCATGACGAAGGCAAACGTATTGGCGAACTCGTCCTCGTTTTTTGCAATCAATGGATTGCGCCCTTGTTCGATGACCAGCTTGGCCAACTCGCTGCGCGGCGCGCTCCAGATGCCGGCGGGGTCGAGCAGCCACAGGCTGCGCACTTCGGTCGGATACTTGATCGCATAGGCCATCGCGATTTGGCCACCCATCGAACTGCCGCCCAGGTGCGGCGCGCTAACCCCCAGCGCTAGCGCCAACTGGTGCATGCGCTCCGCTTGCACTGCCGGGCCGTAATCGGCATCTGCCGGATGCGAAGACTCGCCAAAACCGGGCAGATCGGGAACTATCACGCGGTAATGCGGCGTCAACCAGCGCGCAACCCGGGTGAAATTGTCTTTGTCGGCGCCGAAGCCGTGCAGCAAAATCAAGGTTTCACCGCTGCCACCTTCCAGGTACACGTAACGCAACCCATCGGGTAAAGTGATCTCCTTGCGGGTCAACCCGGCATGACTACGCTCGGCATCGAGCGCCAGACGCGTGGCTTGCTCCGGAGCCAAATACAGGAAACCCACCAGCCCAAGGACAACGACAAGCAGTGCAAAAATTGTTACTTTTATTGTGCGGACCATCGCGGCTATGTTTTTCATTGAGGGTTTGTGAGCATAGCATGCGGCCTATTTACTGTCCGTGATCGTGACCATTTGTTGGACTACCAAGACTATGAAAATTCGGTACACTTCGACCTTGTATTTACCGAATACAGAAAATTACTCCACGCTCAACCCAAAGCTTGCCATGAAATTACGCGCTATTGCATTGACAACATTGCTCCTCGCCGCCCCGCTCTGCGCTCTCGCTGCAACCGAAAAGCCGGTCGCGCCGGCGCAATCCGGCATCGATTGGTACAAAGGCAACGTCGACGCGGCGTTCAGCTACGCCCAAAAGCACCACAAGCCCTTGTTCCTGTATTGGGGAGCGGTGTGGTGTCCGCCGTGCAATCAGGTGAAGGCGACCGTATTCAATCGGCAAGGCTTCGTATCCCGTTCGCGCTTCTTTGTGCCGGTGCATCTGGATGGCGATAGCCCGAGCGCGCAGAAGCTCGGCGCGCTCTACAAGGTGCGTGGTTATCCGACCATGATCCTGTTTCGCCCGGACGGCACGGAAATTACGCGTTTGCCCGGCGAAGTCGATAGCGAGCGCTATTTGCAAGTATTGGAACTGGGCATGAATGCCGGCCGTTCGGTCAAGGATACGCTGCAACTGGCACTGACTGACGGCGGCAAATTGACCGCCGACGATTGGCGCTTGCTGGCCTATTATTCCTGGGATACCGACGAACAACAGATGGTCAGCGCCAAGCAATTGCCGCCAACGCTGCAACGTCTGGCAGCCGCTTGCCCGCCTGGCGACACCGCCACGCATCTGGCGCTTTCCGCATTGGTTACGGCGGCAACTGCCGCCCCCGAAGACGTGCCGGCAATCGACCAGGCCGCCGCCAGGACGACATTGTTGAACGTGCTGGGCGATGCGCGCGTGGCACGCGACAACATGGATATCTTGACCAATTATGCGGGCGAAATCGTCGGCCTGGTGTCCGCATCGAAATCCGCCGAACGCGCGCAGATTGCAGGTGCCTGGGATCTGGCGTTGGAACGCCTGGCCAACGACGCCACACTGTCGAAGGCGGACCGTCTTTCGGCGATCGATGCCAAAGTGGCGTTGGCCCGCCTCGACAACCCCGACGGCAAGCTGGAGCCGGCGCTTTTGCACGAGGTGCGCCAGCATGTCACCGCCGCCGACCGCGCCACCACCGATCCCTACGAGCGGCAATCAGTCATCAGCAATGCCGGCCATGCGCTATCGGACGCCGGGCTGCTGGACGAGTCCGACACCTTGCTGAAGGCGGAATTGACGCGTTCGCATTCGCCCTATTATTTCATGCTGAGCCTGGCATCGAACGCGAAAAAGCGCGGCAATGCGAAAGCAGCGCTCGACTGGTACGAACAAGCATATAACGCAGCCAAGGGCCCGGCGACCCGCTTGCAATGGGGATCGACCTACGTAACCGGACTGCTGGAATTGGCGCCGGACGACGAAAAGCGGATCGAAAAAGCCACCAATAGCGTCATCGCCGAGTTGGGCGAAACGCAAAACGCATTCTACGAACGCAATCGCACTGCGTTGGAAAAATTTGGCCGCAAATTCCAGGCGTGGAACGCCGCCGGCCGACACGACGCGGTTTTCCAAAAGGTGCGCCGGCAACTGAACGGCGTGTGCGCGAAACTGCCGGCCACCGACCCGCAGCGCGCCGCTTGCGAAGGCGTGTTGGAGACAGCGAAATCCTGATTTGCGGTGCTTGCTCGGTGCCAGGTCTCAAGTCGTTTGCTGCCTTGATCGCATTTGCTCCAATTGCAAATATGCGGCTTGCGCCTGCCCTGTGACGGCGGACGCAGCGGATGCTTCGGGCGTCTCGGAAAAGTTTTGGTCGGGATATTTCGAGTGAAAACGGCTGCGCGCCTCCATCGATGCGAGATCGGCGTCGCTAATCGCAAACTGCGCGTGCGCGGCCACCTGGCGCACCATCTCCATGCTGCCCAGCCGATAATCGACCAGTAGCGCACGCCGGTCCTGCGCGGCGATGCCCATGAAGCGCGACAAATAGTACGCCAGCACTTTGTCGAGATAGCCGTCGGCATCGCCGGCATCGAAATCGCCGGCCGATAAGTCGAACAACTGCGGTTCGATCAATCCGGGCACGGCCTGCATGCCGCGCCGCTTGCGGTGCGACCGCATGACCTCGTCGGGGGCGCGATACAGCAGCACGAAAGGCGTCGCGGGATACAGTTTGCGAATCAGCGGAGCGAATGCGACATGCCAACTATCGAGCTTGACGAACAAGCGCGCTTCATCCACATTTCGCTGACGCGCCAACAAGCGCAAACTCGCGCTCATCAACGCTTCGACGCTCGCTGGCGCTATCCCGGAATCGCTCACCGAAAGGCGCAATATCTGGTCCAGCAACGGCACCTCGGAGAGCACGACATTCTGACGACTCAAGCCCAGCAATTGCGCCAACAGGGTCGAGCCGCAACGCGAGACATGGAAAATGAAGGCGGCGGGGGCAAGCGCGGCAAACGGTTGTGCGGCGGCGGCCAGCAAGGATTCCAGCGAACTCAGGCTGGCATAGCGACTGCCATTGGGCAGTTGCGCTTGGCACTTGGAAATCGTTTCGGTGAAAAATGGTTCGCAAAACGACTGTCCGGCCACCGATAGCCAGCGGCAAAGCCATTCTTCCCTGCGCTCGATCTTATAGGGTATCCAATTGTCGAGCTCGGCTGGCGACGGCTTGGACACGATTTGTCGCAAGGGCTTATCGGTCAAGTTGCGCTTCAGCCAGCAATTGCTGAATCAATCGAACGGCGGTGTCGGTTTTCATTTCCGCCAATTGCGCCACGATCTTGGCGCGGGTGGCAGCGTCCGGTCGTTTGGCGCGCGCTTCGGCGTTAAAATCGTAGCCGGCGCGCTCGAACAGGCGATCCGACCATGCGTTTCTCTTGCAGTCGAGTATCAAATTCACGCGCGCCTGGGAGCCGCGATTTTGCACGCTATGCGGCAAGCTGAAATCGGCATACCAGCATTGGCCGCATTGCATGTCCAATCGTTGTCCATCGACGATGAAATCAACGTCGCCGTTGGTCTGCATCGGTATGTGGATGCGGAAAATCCCGTGTTGATATCCGGTTCCAGGGTCGATATGTTCATGGATGTGAGCGCCGGGGGCCAGGCTTAGCAGCCGCACCGACTCTTTTTCGCACTCGAAACCGGCCACGATTTCGGCAAGGTAGCGGCAGCGCGCCAGCAGCGGCGTATCGCAATATCCGCCGTCGCCCGGATGCGACAGGATGTCGGTGGTATTACCCGTCGCCGAGCGCAACGAGATGATCGACCACGCGCCGGAATAGTCGTTGGTATTGAAGTGCGGCGTCCATTCTTCGGACTCGCACAGGCGCAATTCGGCGGCCAATTTGATCGTATCGAACGCGAGGGGCAACTGCAATACGCTATTCATTTGGATATGAGTCCCGATTTTGATGAAAAAGTGAATCCCATATTGACATTGCGGCTGATCGAAAGCGCACTCTCAGCTGCACCGCTGTGAACTATATCGCAATCGATTGCAAATGTCTTCACGCGATGCTGTCGAAATTTTGCGAAAAATTATTGCGCGCGCTTGTCGGAGGCGAAGCGCCGTATGGTCACCTCTAAAAATTGCCAAAAATGTCCAAGGTCGGGTTGAGGAGCGGACATGTACGTAGGCACATCGAGCACCGCAGACTTGAGATTGGGCGCTTTTGGCAATTTTTAGAGGTGACAGTATGATTCTTCGTATTGCGATTGCGCGGGATTTAGGTAAAAAAACGCCCGCAGCGTTGCCGCTGCGGGCCAATCCACTCTTGAGGAAAATCTAAGAGAGTGCCCAGTCTAGCGACATTCATTAGCCTCGCCAATCCCATAAATATGGGATATTGCGGTGCAGAGATGCAAATACTCTATTTTTTTAGTTCTACCAAATCGACGCCTTTCGTTGAGGCAACAAATTGCATTCCGATTCGTCTTGGGAATGTTCTCGAAGTCACTTTCCGCCGAAAATCGCCATCTCGCTCCGCAAAATTGCAGCTTGGTCGCAATTCGATAGCGCATCATCTTTCCACGCGCCAGAATACGCTCACCTTAACCTGTTTTGGAGATGAACATGATAGTTGAAATCCTGTCGCACACCCCGCGTTGGGTATTTGCCCTGTTCTTCGGTTTGATCTATCTGGGGTATTTGCAGACAAAAACACGCGAAGTATCGGCCAAGCGCCTGGTTATTTTGCCAATTGCGATGTTGGGACTGTCCTTATCCGGCGTCAACAACACTTTCGGCTCGGGTGCGTTTGCGCTGGCCTTCTGGCTGGCTGCCGTTGCGGCAGGCGTGGCGCTCGCGTTAATTTTGGGCATCGCCAAAAACGTCGGCTATGCGGCGGAAACACACACCTTCAACGTGCCGGGCAGCTGGTTGCCGTTGTCGCTCATGATGGCAATCTTCTTCACCAAGTATGCCGTTGGGGCCAGTGTTGCATTCAATCCGCATTTCCTTGCCTTGCCGGCTTTCGTTGGCGCAGCTTGTGCCGCTTACGGATTTTGGAGCGGACTATTTTTCGGCCGCCTGGTCAATATTTTGAATGTCCACGGTCGACAGGCGATCAGCCGTGCATTTGCGGCCTAAGCGCAAAATCAGTGGCGCTGGTCTTGCTGTCGCGTGCGATCGAAAACCTCGGCATGCAATTCGGCGCGCAGCGCCACGACCTCTTCAGGCGCGACATCCGCACCCCGGTTGCCCCACGCGTGGCGCACGTAGCCAAGGACTGTTGCCACGTCGCGATCGGACAAATGTTTACTGAAATTCGGCATGCCATTCCGTCCGGTCAACAGTAGCGAGACGACATCGGCTGACTTGCCCTGCACGAAGGGATCGCCGGCCAACGCTGGGAAGGCCCCGGGAATTCCTTTGCCGTCGACCTGGTGACAGGCCGAGCAATTTTTCAAAAATAGCGTCTTGCCGCTCAACTCCTGGGCCGGCGCCGGCAAACATGCCAGGCAGGCCGCGCCGATCAACACGCGGGCTCCTATCATGCGTGGAGACGCCGGTGGATTTTTTCAATCTGCTGCCACGCCGATTCGATTGCTCCGGCCTGCCATCCCGGCAAGTAACTCATGTGTTCTCCGGCCAGCAATACGCGTCCCTCCCCTTCAAGCAGCAACGGATAGGCGCTCTTGCGCGCCGCACCGCTCCAGTCGGCCCAGCCGCCCAGGCTAAATGGAATACGATGCCAGGCGACTGAAAATGCGCTTTCAAACGATTCCCGATACGCGGGGAAAATTTTTTGCCCGGCCGCCAGCGCGAAGTCGGCCCTTTCCTTCAGCGACATCGCGCTGATTTCGGTGGCTTCGCCCTCGAAGTTATAATAACCTTGCAACACGCCTTTTTGCGTTTGCCAGCCGGTCGACGGCAAGGAAATGCTGCCGATGCCAGGAAAATTGGTGCGCACGTGCCCGCCATAGATGAAATCGTCCTCTTCCCAGAAGCGCCGCTTCATTTGCAGACCGATTTTTCCGACTGGCGCATAGGAAACGCTGCGCAGCGCTTGCTTGAATGTCGGCGAAAAATCGGTGTCGACCGCGCCCAGCACCGACAGCGGAATGGTGCAGAGGCAGAAATCGCCGGTGAGTGTCCCTGCCGGCTCGCCGGCCAAGTCCCGCAGTTCGACGCTTACTCCCTTTTCACTCTGCCGGATCGAATGCGCGACGGTGCTGTAGCGGATGTTTTTTCCGACCCGGCGTTCGAAGGCCTTGGCGATCGCATCCATGCCGCCGATCGGCTGGAACATGGTCGCCTGCTGCCAGAATTCATGCACTGCACTGTAGACGTGGCCCAGTTTGGACGCCAGCAAATCCGCGAAGCCGAGCGGGTCCGAGGGGACGCCGGGGCCAGGATCGATGCCGGCGCCCGGATTGACCTTGTAGCCGCGCCCTTCGTTGCCGCGATATTGCAGATCGCTGCGCGACAGGTTGCCTTCGTTGACCAGATAGTCGAGCAACAGGATCTTGTCGTCGGCGCTCAAGTCCTGGTCCAATTTATTGTTCTTTACTGCCTTGGCGAGCAATTCGGCGACGTGTCCGCGCATGTCGGCCTTGATTTCGACTTGCCGTATGCGCCGATTGCAAAGTGGATCGTTGCCTTCCCGATAGACATAGGAAGTATCGTTATCGTTGACCATGATTTCAAGCGGCACTTGAAACAGGCGGGTGTAATACAAGACCGATTGATGATTGTATGGAATGCGCCAGGGTCCGTGGTTAAGGTACAGCCCCTGGTCGAAATCGCAGGTCTGCGCCTCGCCGCCGTACTCCTTGATCGTCGTGCCGCGCCGCGCGGTCTGGCAGCGTCCGCCGGCGAAACTGCGGGCCTCGACGAGGCGGCAGTCGTAACCGAGATTGCCTAACTCATAGGCAGCACTCATGCCGGCCAGCCCCGCCCCCAAGATGATTACCGTGCGGCCCCTGCCGTTGCCAGTCAGGCGCGGCGGCGCACTGGTGCTGGATTGCATCTCGCCGCCCCAGGCATTGAGCGTAGTGAGCAGCAAGCCGGTTCCGCCGACCGCCGCGACACGATACAAGAACTCTCTGCGCGACAAACTCTTTGGCATGACGGTCATGATGACTCCATTATGCATCGATCGATTGGCGTCGGTAACATCTGCCGCGACGCCGTGGCGTGTAATAGCATCCAGTTAGCGTCCGGTTGGGAATGCTACGATGAAACCAGTTGTACAACAAACACGAGACACGCAAGCAAAACAAAATTCAGAACAGTCGCCGCCGCAAACCACCGCTGGAACGACAACTTCTGTGTTTTGTGCCGGAAGGTGCGACACGCCAGCCAGATCCCCGGCCACCCGCCCGCAGCGCTCAAGCAATGCAAGTTGCGCTCGGGCGTGCGACGCCGTCCGGCGACTGCAGCATGCTTGTCGCGCCCGATTGCCAAAAATGCCAGTGCGCTGGCGGCCAGATAATATCCCGCGACGACGCAAGCCAGCTTGTCATGCCAATTTTCCATATGAATCGTTCCGATGCCGCGCTACGCCGAAGAGATTCGGGACCTGCCCTTAGCCATCGGCGTGATGGGCATTGCGTCCGCTTCGCTTGACATGATAAAGCGCATAGTCTGCACGCCGCAACAAGGCCTGCGGATCGGCATCGTCATCGCGCAAAATCGCGATGCCGATGCTGGTGGTGACAGGATAGGCGACGCCGCGCACCGAAAATGGCTCCTCCATCGCCTGCAAGACCTTGCGCGCGACGATGTCGGCTTCCTCTTCCGATTTCATCTCTTCGAGAATGATCACGAATTCGTCGCCGGACAAGCGCGCGACGTGATCGGTTTTTCGGACCGACATTGTCAATCTGCGCGCGAATTCGCATAGGGCATGGTCACCGGCCTCGTGGCCATAGGTATCGTTGACGGTCTTGAAATGATCGATGTCCAAGTACATCAATGCCATCGCCAAGCCGCTGCGCCGGCTGCGCGCAATCGCCTTGCGCAGGGTTTCGTCGAACTGCACGCGATTGGCCAGTCCGGTCAAGGCGTCGACCCGCGCCAGCTTGATCAATTGCAGTTCGACTTTCTTCAGATCGGTGATGTCGTTGATCATGCTGCACACGCCGATCACTTCGCCGCGCTCGTCGAATTGCGGGATATACGCCGCACTGAAATAGCGCTTGACGCCGTCACGGACGGTGGCAAATGCAAAGTCGGTCCTGTTGCCGGTAATCGCCCGGTCAAAAGAGCGCTTGAATTTAGAGTAAATTTCATCGCTGCAAACGTCGCGCACACGCTGCCCGGTGATCTCGGTCAATGGTCGATCCAACCATTTTTCATAGGGCCGGTTATTGAATTGGTAGCGCTCGTCGCGATCGATATAGCTCACTAGCGCCGGCAGATGGTCGGTCAATCCGCGCAGCAGCTTTTCCTTGGCAGACAGCCGCAGTTCGGCCGTCTTGCGTGGTGTAATGTCCAACACCAAGGTATAAAATCCACGCACCTTGCCGTTGTGGTCCTGGTCCGGCACGTAGTGGTACAGGGAATAGCATTCGGGTCCGCGCTCGAATGCCTGGCGTTCGAATTCGACGTTTTGACCGGACAAAGCCTTCAACACGAAAGGTTCGATCGACGCATAGGCGTCCGCTCCGAACAACTCCAGCATCGTTCTCCCCAGCAATTCATTCATCGTCAAATCAAATTCGGACAAGTACTGTGCATTGCAAAACCGATAACGCTGCTCACTGTCGATGTAGGCGATAAACGCCGGCATATTGTCGGTAATCATGCGCAGCCGAGTTTCGCTCTCGGCCAAGCGTTGTTCGATCGACAAGCGCGAGCGGATCTGCCAGATCATGCGAAATCCCAACAATCCCAGCCCGATGACCAAAACAGCCACCCCGATCGAATGCCAGAAGGCGTCGGTTCTCCACTTGTCGAGAATGTCGTCTTCGGCCATTGCGACATCCACCACCAACGGATAGTGCGCCACATGTTGGTAGGCGTTCAGGCGGACGGCGCCATCGAATGGCGACCTGATGAGCGCGGTGCCGACCGATTTCTTGCGCAAAAACTGGGTGAACAGCGGATCGGAGGCGAAATTGGCGCCGATGCTCGCCTCGACAAACGGTCGGCGCACCAATAATGTGCCGTTGTCGAACATTAAATCGATCGCGCCGTGTTCGCCAATCGCAAAACTCGAATAGAAATTCTGAAAGTAGTCCATCTTGACGCTCGCTAGCGCCACACCGGCGAAACTGCCGTCGGCATGATTGATGCGTCTCGATACGGTTATTATCCAATCGCCGCTTGAACGGCTGCGCACCGGCACGCCGATATATGCACTGCGGTCGGCATGGTTGCGGTGGTAAATGAAATATCCGCGATCGGAATTATTCAAATTCTGCGCGCGCTCGCTTTTGGAATTGACCACCCACCGCCCTTGCTCGTCGTACACGAACAAGTCGTGCAGCCAAGGCGAGTTGCCGACCTCGACCGACATCAACGCGTACAAGCGCATGCGTGCGGCCGGACCGGTTCCCTGGTCTTCCACCCGGTCGACCAAGTTCGTCAATGTGGTATCGGCGTTGGCGAAGACATCTTCCGCATGTTGTGCCAGAGAGCGAGCCAGGTTGGCCGCGACGACCTCCGAATCGCGCATTTGCACGCCGCGCGCCTGCCAAATCTGCCAGCCGTCGAGTGAAATCAGTGATATGCACACCAGCAGGACAAAAAGCGTCGAGACGAACGTAATCGACTTGTCAAAAATGCCAAATAATCGGAATTTCAAGTTGCTGGGTTTCATTGCCGTTACAGTCGAATTATTCTATTATGACATCCGCCCAATACGCTGTCTTGCAACTTTATTGCAATAGCGGCGTGCGATAAAGAAAGCTCCGCCACCCGAAATCGGTGCTTGGGAGGTGCCATCCCGTCTTTCGCCATGCGGCGAAGCGGGACATCAACGCTGGCGCCGTTACGCGAAAGTTACGCGATCTGCAGGACCAAGGTTGACGCGTCGCGGCTTGAACAATGCAACCGTCTCAGGCCGAGGTCGTTGCGGTCAACTGGGCGGCGACGGCCTTGGCAAGGGGCTCGAATATCTCGCGCCGCATTTCGGACAAATCCTCGGCATCGGCGCGGCATAGCTGCTGAGTGACGTGGCACCCCCCTGTATGTCTGGCGCAAAACAACACGCTGCCCAACTCCCCCAACTCGCTATGCTGGAACGTGTATTCAAACGATGTGGGTGAAATCGGCGTCCTTCTTGCCGTCACGTTGCACGGTAATTGAAATCCCATATACCTTTCCTTCATGTAGTCGGAGATGTCTTGGTAGACTTGCCATTGTGTCCTAATCCTTCGGTTTGTCATATCCCATTAATATGGGATATGCAGACAAATAGATTTCGCCCGGAGGGCAGGCGTCAAAGCGCGGATTTCACCAAAGAAGTCGGCTTTCACTTATAATATCCGCCGAGCAACATGATTCGGCAAGAAAAAGGGAGAAGCCACCAATTGGCAAGTGAAAGCACATGTATCGGGTAGTTTTCAAATCGGTCAATCCACGTACCCAGCTTCTGATGAAAGAAAACGGTCCCTGGCTCCCGCGCAAGGAAGACGCCGAAGAATGGGCAAACTATTTCAACCGCATCGGCCATCATGCGCATGCAACGGTCGAGAGCGCGAGCGAAATGGGTTTGAACGAACAGCAACGATCTTGATCGAAATTCCATTTTGACTCGCCTAGCCCTCTCCTCACTGACCGCCCTCCTCCTTTTGCCCTGCTTCTGCGCAGACGCATCCGGCGCAAAACACCAAACAAGCCGCCCACCGGCTTATCGTGCAACGCCGGACATTCAAACGGTCGGTCGGGTGCTGGCTGACGACTCGGGCTGGCACGCGACTTGGCCGGGAGTGGCGTTGCGCACCCGCTTCGAGGGGCGTGCAATCGGGGTCGTGATCGACGACGCACATAGCGGCTACACGCTTGAAGTCGACGGCAAGACCGCCAAATTCATTCCTGCGGACGACGATGGCGCGCATACCGTGTGGCTGCGCGGTTTACGTCCGGGTCAACATCAGTTGACCGTGATCCGCCGTAACGAATCGCCCGAGCAGCCCGGCAGTATACGCGGATTCCTGCTCGCCGGCGGACATTGGCTGCCGGCGCAGCAGCACAACCGCCGCCAAATCGAATTCATCGGCGACTCGTTTACCGCCGGACTGGCCAATTTATCGAAGCGGCACGCGTGCAACGGCGCTGCAGTGCGCAATACGACCGACGCCGGTTTGGCATTTGGCGTCCAGGTGGCGCGTCATTATCATGCCGACTGGGAACTCAACGCGATGTCGGGCATGGGCATGAACCGCAATTGGAACGGCAACCGCCCCGACGCGAACTTCCGCAGTTTTTACCCTCGACTGCTGCAAAACGACGCGACGCTTCTGGCCGACCTTCCCGATTGGCACCCGAATTTGCTGGTGATCGGCTTGGGAATCAACGATTTTTCCACGCCTTTGCACGAAGGCGAGAACTGGACCAGGGAAAGTCTGACCGAAGAATTCAAAAAAGGATACAAGGAGTTGATCGACGACTTGCGCAGCCGCTATGGCGCCGCCGCAATCGTCGCCACTGCCGCCCGTGTGAAGCCGGACGACCAGCAAGCGCCGCTGGTGCAGCAAGTGGTCGACGCCGCCCGAGCCGACGGCGATACGAATATTTCGTATCTGGAATACGACCAGTTGCAGCTAGCCGGTTGTCAGTGGCATCCGACGCTGGAAGACCACCGTCGAATGGCGCAGACCTTGATCGAGGCAATCGATGCGATGAAAATATTTGCCGAGTAGAAAATCGCTTCCTACGTCGGCAAATAAAGGGCGCTCATATTAAAGGCCGATGTTTTCGCTTAACGGCGCGGCGGTTTTTAAGTCCGCCGCGTTTTTCCCGCCTAATTCGGCCTGCATGATTTCTCGATCCAGTTCATTTTCCCAGGCCGAAACCACGATCGTGGCAACTCCATTGCCGACGAAATTGGTTAGCGCCCGGCATTCGCTCATGAAGCGATCAATCCCTAGAATAAAGAACATGCCTTCGATTGGGATTGTTGGGACGACGACGAGGGTGGCGGCTAAAGTGATGAAGCCTGCGCCAGTAACGCCAGACGCACCCTTTGATGTCAACATTGCGACTCCCAGAATCGTCAGTTGTTGCCCCAGGGTAAGGTCAGTGTTGGTCGCTTGTGCGATGAACAAAGCTGCCATCGTCATATAAATATTCGTGCCGTCAAGATTGAAGGAATAACCTGTCGGCACTACAAGTCCCACGACGGATTTGCCGCATCCCAGCCGTTCAAGCTTGGTCATCAGCATGGGCAAAGCACTTTCCGACGAGCTCGTGCCAAGCACGATCCAAAGTTCTTCTTTGATGTAAGCAATAAAACGCACGATTGAAAATCCGGTAATCTTGGCAATTATCCCCAGCACCACGATGACGAAGATAAAGCTTGTGAGGTAAAACGCGCCCATCAATTGGGCCAAGTTGATTAGGGAGCGGGAACCGTATTTCCCGATCGTGAAGGCCATTGCTCCGAATGCGCCGAGCGGAGCAGCTTTCATGATAATTCCAAAGATTCCAAAAATCACTTTGGAAAGGTCGTCAATCAAATTGAGTATGGACTTGCCCTTGGCGCCAACTTGCGCCAATACAATCCCAAACAAGATCGAGATTAGCAATACCTGCAAAATTTCCCCGCCAGCGAATGCGTCGGCCATCGTCTTCGGAATAATGTTCAACATGATATCGACGAAATTGACTGTTTTAGCCTTGTCGGTATATTCCGCGACTGCCTTCACATCCACCTTGATGCCGCTATGGTCAAAACCAACCCCAGGCCGTAAAACGTTTGAAACCACTAGCCCAATCGCCAACGCAATCGTCGACACAACCTCAAAGTAAAGCAGCGCCTTGCCGCCAACGCGCCCCATTTTTTTCAGACTCTCCATGCCGGCAATTCCCGACACAACAGTACAAAAAATGACTGGCGCGATCATCATCTTGACGAGTTTGATAAAACCGTCTCCCAAGGGCTTCATGTCGACTGCATTCGACGGATAAAAAATCCCGAGTGCGATACCAAGTGTAATCGCGATTAAAACTTGCACATACAGAATTTTATAGAATGGCTTTTTCATTCGGCGTCTCTCGGATTTTTGATGATCGCCATTATCGGCTCGAAACAACCCCGGATTCCATTGTGGTTTTCCACATTAAAGTATTGCAGCGCAGCATAAGGTGACACGAGCGGACGCACTCATTCGGTTCTAGCGTGCGCCGCCCGATGTGTCTGGAAAAAATGAAACGCGAAAACCACAGCGATGGTCTGCAAGACCGCGCACACGAAAAAGGTCGCGCCGACCCGCAAATCGCTCGGCGCGAAATGGCTGACTTCGCCCAGGATGGTGGCGCCAAGGTAGGGCATCAAGACCATCCCCAGGCTGCTCAGCGATTGCAGCGCGCCCATCAATGCCCCTTGTTCGCGCGGATCGGTGGCTTTCGAGACTATCCCCTGCAACGCCGGGCCGGCGGCAAACGCGAACATATTGCACAAGATAAAGACGTACATCATCCATCCCTGCGTCGCCAGACCGTACAACACATAGGTGACGGCGCCGGAAGTCAAGCCGAGCATGGAGACGCGTACTTCGCCGAAACGTTTGATCATCTTGCCGAGCAGTCCGGCCTGCACCACCGCCGAGCACAGACCGACGCAAAACAGCGCGATGCCGTTGTCCCCCGGCCCCCAGTTGAAACGGAAATGCGTATACAACACCCAGGTCGATTGCAGCATCACCTGGGCGAAGGTAGCCAGCGCATAGACGATAATCAGGCCACGGATATCGGGGCGCTGGGCCAGCCGTTTCATCGAGGCGAAAGGGTTGGCCTTGGCCAGCGAAAAATTCGAACGTTTTTCCAGCGGCAAGGACTCCGGCACGAACAGGTAGCCGTAGATGAAGTTGCAGGCGCACAGTCCGGCGGCAACGTAGAACGGCAAATGCAGGTTGATCTTGCCCAGCAAGCCACCCAGCATCGGTCCGCAAATGAAGCCCAGGCCGAACGCGGCGCCGATCATGCCGAAACTCTTGGCGCGATTTTCATGCGTCGACACGTCGGACGCATACGCAGAAGCGACCGACACGCTGGCCGACGACATGCCGCCGATCACGCGACCGACAAATAGCATTGCCAGCGTCGGCGCCCATGCGGTCGCGAGAAAATTGAAAAACATGCCGGTCATCGAATATAACAGAACCGGACGGCGGCCGACCTTGTCGCTCATGGCCCCCAGAATCGGCATGCAGACGAATTGCAGCAAACCGAAAACGGTCGCCAAGATTCCATACCAATGCGCCTGCAAGTCGCGCGTTCCGACGAATTCACCGACCAATATAGGCAACACCGGCACCGCCAGCCCGATGCCCAGCATATCGATAAAAATACAGACGAGAATGAAATTCAGGCTGCCGGGACGGCTCTTGCGCGTACCGGACGTATTTTCAACGCGATCCAAATGATTTCTCCATGCTTTCCCGACGCCGGCAATTTCTCCGCCTCGCGTCGATTTCTGTCAGCCGAATCGGCTAAGCCTGCACCAATATGCAAACCGGATAGTTTAATGACAATGCAATGCAGTGTCCACTTGAACCTTTTTTAGAATTGTCGATCTCATTGCGCCGGCACACAACCGGGAAGTTGCTTGAACCAAGCGCGATGCTTCATACTTCTACCAGGGATAATTCGGAGCAACAGTATGACAAAACAAAAACTTCAACGCACGGCGATCATCGCCGTTGTGCTGCTCGCCGCATTGGCCGCCTGCGCTTCGCTGGCCCTGCATCTGGCTACCAAGGCGCTCAAGACGCAAGTGCAGCAAGCATTGGGGAGCGAGGCCGAAGTCGGCGAGATCGTGGTCGGCTGGTCGTCCGTGTCAATGCACGGCGTGCGCATCCATGCGCCCAAGGATTGGCCTGCTGAAGACACGCTGCGGGCGGCCAGCGTGGTTGTCACACCGGACCTGAAAGCATTGATATCGTCAAAGTTAAGCGTCAGCCGCATCGAAATCGAGCAACCCTATATTTCAGTCCTGCGTTCCCGCGAGGGCCATGTGCGCCTGTTGCCGAGCCTGCTGGAAAAGGCCGGCAAGCCTGCCGACCCCGGCAGCGGCGCTGCGAAGCCTGCCGAAATCGGCATCGGCAAGATCGAAATTCGCGGCGGCGTGGTCGAGTTTTTCGACGCCTCGATCAAACAACCGCCGCACAAGATCCGGCTGGAGCAATTGCAAGCGAGCGTCGACGATCTGCATGTGCCCAATGTAGCCGGGCACACAGGTATCCATCTGGAAAGCATGATCAAGGGCGTGCAGCGCGACGGCAAGCTGAAAATCGACGGCTGGGTCGACATCGTTGGCAAAAATTCCGAGATATCGACCACCTTGCGCGGCGTCGACTTGATCGCGCTGCAACCGTATCTCATCAAGGCGGCCGAAACCGGCGTGCGGCGCGGCACGCTCGACCTGGATTTGAATTCGACCGTGCGCGACAACCGCCTCAATGCACCAGGAAAAATGACCTTGACCGGTTTGGAGCTGGAATCGGGCAGCGGCGCCATGAGCACCTTCATGGGTGTGCCGCGCAAGGCGGTCATTGCTTCCTTGAAAAATCGCAACGACCAGATCGTCGTGCCGTTTACGCTGCAAGGCAATCTCAACGATCCGCATTTTTCCTTGAACGAAAGCCTGGCCGCACATATAGGCAGCGGAGTCGCAAGTACGCTGGGGATCAGCATCGAGGGATTGGCGCACGGCGTCGGCAGCGCAGCACAGGGCGTGCAAGGCGTGGTCAAGAAACTTTTCGGGAAATGATGCGCCGATAAATTGCAGACGTGCGCTGCTCTGCTGCCGCTGCGCGGCTATTCCTGCTTCAGCAATCTCTGGACGAAATCGTAGGTCGACACAAAACCCTTGATGCACCCGTCTTCCATCACGATGGCGTCCGGGGTTTCCAGCTCCAGCATCATCTTGGCCACCGCATGGATGGGCAGGTCGGGAGCAACGACAAGCGGCTTGCAACTGCAGATTTCCCACGCTTGCAAGCTGTGCAAACTGGTCCTGGAGGCGCGGTAGCGCATCAGGTCGCGCCAATTGACGATGCCGTAAATCGTCCCTTTTGAATCCATGATCGGGACGGAGGTCAGTTTCCGCTTGGCCATCGTGTTTTCGACTTCCGCCAACGTGTCGTCGATACTGGCCGACCATGTTTGGACTGTCATGATCGTTGAAACTGGGAGCGTGTACTCGACCGGCAAATCCGTTGCAAACCGCTGATTCGTTTCCATGCTGCTACCTCGACTTCCAATACAGAGACGGCAATAAATCAAAACTTTGCCCAGCTTACTAGGATACACCTATTTTTCCAGCTTTCCACCTGTCAACTCTGACAGCAGCAATTCTAAACTCAACCGTGAGTCCTCTCTTTGCTGAGGGAGTTCTTCACATGGCGAGAGCATATTGACAACTCTCCGTCGTTCCCGCGCGGGAACGACGGAATTTTATGAATTTAAGTTTTGAATTTAGGATTGGCAATCGCATGAAGGTTGATTGCTGCACGACTCCCCTCGCCCGCTGGCGCGAGAGGATAGCTTTCTTCAAATTTTGCGGGAGGAGAAAATTGAAAAGAGAGAAGCAACCTTCATGCGATTGCCCTGGCTGCTCCAATAGTCGGGGCGACAGACTTGCGCTGCCGCGATAAAATGCCGGACAAGCACTACCGCAGGTTACGCATCCTGGCGCGCATCGGCTTGAGCAGAACAATCGCCATCAGGGCCGCCAGCGCATTCATGCCGGCGGCGATCAGAAACACTTCGCGCCAACCGCCAGTTGCCTCCACCACATAACTGGAAAACGGCACCAACAGCGAAGCAGTGCCTTTGGCGGTGTACAACAAGCCGGCGTTGGTGGTGGCGAACTTCGTGCCGAAGGTGTCGCCGCAGGTCGATGGAAACAGGCTGTAAATCTCGCCCCAGGCGAAAAACACCATGCCGGAAAGAAGGACGAAGGCGGTCGGACTGTGGCCATAGGCGCTCAGCGCCAGGATTCCTAAAGCCTCCAACGCAAACGCGATGAACATGGTATTTTCGCGGCCGATGTTATCCGAGACCCAGCCGAAAAAAGGCCGCGTGATGCCGTTGAAAATGCGGTCCAGCGAAAGCGCAAAAGTGAGTGCGGGAAGCGACAATCCCAGCAGCGACACCGGCGTATCGGCGATCTTGAAGTCCTTTGCGATCGGCGCCAATTGCGCAGTCGCCACCAATCCGCCCGCCGCCATCAGCACGAACATCAGGTACAAGACCCAAAACACCGGCGAGCGGAGCATTTGCTGCCAGGTGAAATCGACCTTGGTCTGCACCACATGCGCATGCGCGGCCGTCATGCCGCGCGGGGGAGCGGCTAACAGAAAAGAAAGCGCCAAGATGACCAATCCCTGGCCAATGCCGAAATACAAGAACGCCGCTTCGTAGCCGCTGGACTTGATTATCATCGAAATGGGAATGATGGTCGCTGCCGACCCCATGCCGAACCCGGCGGCAGTCAACCCGGCCGCCAGACCGCGTCGATCAGGGAACCATTTCAACGCATTGCCGACACAGGTGCCATAGACTGCGCCGGCGCCGATCCCACCCAAGGCCGCAGCGACGTACAAGACGGTCAGCGAACTGGCATAGGCGTTCATGGACCAAGCGATGCCGATCAACGCGCCGCCCACCAGCACCACCGGACGGGGGCCGAAACGGTCTACCAGATAGCCCTCGATCGGCACCAGCCATGTCTCGGCAAAAACGAAAATGAAAAAAGCAACCTGGATTGCTTTTCTGCCCCAATGGAACTTCAGGTCCATCGGATCGACGAATAGGGTCCACCCGTACTGGAGATTGGCAATCATCGCCATGCAGACGATACCAAGCAGCAATTGCACCCAACGATAGTGGGAAACTTTTTCGCCAACGGGATGATCCGAGATAGAGGTCACCTCGGCAGTCACTGAATTGTAGGTCACTTCGGCTGTCATGCAATCAGTTCCTTTTAAGAAAATTCAATCTGAAAAGCAAAACGATTCTGCTGCATTCAACTCTAAAACGAATAACGCGATGCATAACGAATCTTACTGAACTACAATAACCTGCCTGACACTATTTTACAATTAAAACACATTCTATTGACAATTGCTCGATCGTGCACGAAAGAGCCTTCTAATATTCTCGCATAATCATATGAAACATTGGCTGCGTCTTGAATACGCCGATTGCAATCGCTTCGACACCATCGATGCCGGCATTCTCCAGGTCTGCCGAGGCACTATGTCAGGACATCCGGCGCCAACTGAGCAAAGCCTGACCCTCGATGCGGTGCGCCCGTTGCCGCACGCACAGGCATGGAAATTCAACGGTCTATGGAACAATTCCCATGCCATGGCGAAAAGGTTGGGGCAAACCGTTCCAGCCGAAGCTTTATACTTCGTCAAAGCGTCCAATTCGTATCTGCCGCACGACAGCGCTTCCAAAAGGCCGTTCGGACACGAAGGAAAAGCCGTCTGCGAGGGCGAACCGGGCATTGTCATCGGCCAAACCTGCGGTAATATCGATGCTGTAGAAGCAATCTCCGGGATTTTCGGCTATACATGTGTCAACGATGTGACAGCGCTGGAATTGCTCAATCGCGATGCCTCGTTAGTGCAATGGACTCCAATGCGTGGCGGGAACGTGGCGCAAGTGACAATTGACGGCATCGACGGCTTGCGAAATCGATTCGAGGAAAGAACATGAAGAAAATATGTGTGGTCGGCGCTGGCGCCATCGGCGGTTATCTGGCGGTCAAGCTGGCGCAAATGGGACACGAAGTCAGTGTCGTCATTCGCGGCGCCAACTTGCAGGCGGTGCGCGAAAACGGCATGAAGCTGGTGATGGAAGACGGCACCCAACATGTGGCAAAGCTGCATGCGACCGACCGCATCGCCGATTTGCCGGTTCAGGATATTGTCATACTCGGCATGAAAGCGCATCAGGTCGCGGCAGTGGCCGCCGAAATACCAAACCTGCTCGGCCCGGAGTCGATCGTCGTCACTGCGCAAAACGGCGTGCCTTGGTGGTATTTTCATAAGCATGGCGGCCAATACCAGGGACGCCGGGTGGAGGCCGTCGATCCCGGCGGCATCGTGTCCTCGCATATCGACGTCGAACGGGTCATCGGCTGCATCATCTACCCGGCATGCGAAATCGTCGCCCCTGGCGTCATCCAGCATATCGAGGGCAATCGGTTTACCCTGGGCGAACTGGACGGCAGCAGCACCCCCAGAATCAAGGCGCTGGCCGACATCCTGCGCGAAGCGGGATTCAAAGCGCCGATCGCGTCCGACATCCGCTCCGAGATCTGGATCAAGCTGTGGGGCAATCTCAGTTTCAATCCGATCAGCGCCTTGACGCATGCGACGCTGGTCGATATTTGCGAGTTTGCCCCCAGCCGCGAACTGGTCGCCCGCATGATGCGCGAAGGACAGGCGATCGGCGAAAAGCTCGGCGTCAATTTCAAGGTGACGCTCGACAAGCGCATTGCCGGCGCGGCGGCGGTCGGCAAGCACAAGACCTCGATGTTGCAAGACATCGAAGCCGGACGCCCGATCGAGCTGGAAGCGCTGGTCGGCACCGTGATCGAAATGGGACAGATCACCGACACTCCGACCCCGAATATCGAAGCCGTGTATGCGCTCGCCGCGTTGTTGGCGCGCACGGTGAAGGAACAATCCGGCAGCCTGCGCATACAATCGCCTAGCCGTGCGTAAGTTCATAACGAATCTTTTAACTATAGAAGAAGGCAACCATGCAACGCTTTTCCAACCTCGTTGATCTACTGTCCGTCGGCGCCGCCGACGCCATTGCAATCAAGGCCCCTGGCGCCAAGCCTTTGAGCTATGCCGCATTGCGCGCCAATTTGCACAAAACCGTGGAAACGCTCAATAGTTTCGGCATCGGTCGCCAGGAGCGGGTGGCAATCGTGTTGCCGAACGGTCCAGACATGGCAACCGCATTTGTCTGCATCGCCGCCGGCGCCACTGCCGCGCCGCTGAATCCGGTCTATCGCGCCGATGAATTCGAATTTTATCTATCGGATTTGCAGGCGAAAGCGCTGGTGGTGGAAAAAGGCAGCACATCGCCGGCAGTTGCCGTCGCCGAAAAACTGAATATCCAGATTCTCGAATTGGAACCCTCCGAAGAAGGGGCCGGCGCCTTCACGCTGAAACAAGCGAAGCCGCACAGCGCCGCAGCACCCGCACTCCCCGGCCTGGCCAAGCCGGAAGACATCGCGCTGATCCTGCATACTTCGGGCACCACCTCGCGTCCGAAGATCGTGCCCCTGTCGCAGATCAATGTTTGCGCATCGGCCTGCAACGTGCGCGACAACCTGCAACTGAGCGCGGCCGATTGCGGTTTGAACATCATGCCGCTCTTCCATATCCATGGGCTGATTGCCGGCCTGCTGGCGCCGTTGGCGGCGGGCAGCAGCATTTATTGCTCACCCGGCTTCAATGCATTGAAATTCTTCGGCTGGATGACGGAAGCGAAACCGACCTGGTACACCGCAGTGCCGACCATGCATCAAACCATCCTGTCGCGCGCGCCGCACAACAGCGAAGTCATCGCCGCCAATCCGCTGCGCTTCCTGCGTTCGTCTTCGTCCTCGATGCCGCCGCAAGTCATCGGCGGTCTGGAAGCGGCATTCAACGCGCCGTTGATCGAAGCCTATGGCATGACCGAGGCCGCGCACCAAATGGCCAGCAATCCGCTGCCGCCCGCCAAACGCATCCCCGGCACGGTCGGCGTGGCTGCCGGGCCGGAAGTGGCGATCATGGACGAACAAGGGAAGTTGCTCGAACGCGGCGCAACCGGCGAAATCGTCATTCGCGGGCCCAACGTCACTGCCGGCTACGAAAACAATCCGAAAGCCAATGCCGAAGCCTACAGCGACGGCTGGTTCAGGACCGGCGACCAGGGCGTGCTGGACGCTGACGGTTATCTCAGCATCACCGGGCGCTTGAAGGAAATCATCAGCCGGGGCGGAGAAAAGATCTCGCCGCGCGAAGTCGACGAAGTCCTGATGGATCACCCGGCAGTGCACCAGGTCGTCACCTTCGGCATTCCGCACGAAAAGCTGGGCGAGGAAGTCGGCGCCCTGGTCGTGCTGCACGAAGGCGCAACTGCCAGCGAAAAGGAATTGCGCGAATTCGCGGCAATCCGGCTGGCCGATTTCAAGGTGCCGCGCAAGATTTTATTTAAGGATGAAATCCCGAAAGGTGCAACCGGGAAATTGCAACGCATCGGCTTGGCCGCGAAACTCGGGTTGTAACAAAAAGGGCGGACTACACTAAATCCGCCCTGCCCTTCATCTTTGGTCCATCTGAGTTTTGTGGGCAAGTCATTCGGCCCCAATACAACCTTCCGTCGTTTCCGCGGCGGGGGGAATCCATAGTGGGTAGGCTCGCTTTAACTCCCTATAGATTCCCGCCTTCGCGGGAACGACGGGGATGTTTTTTGCCAAACCTGGATGAAAACGAGCCCCACACAGAGAAGTCTGAACAACCTCATCTTTAGAGACCTAATCGTTTGGCAGCGTCCGCCATGACTTCGTCGTTCCAGGGGACGAAGCCCTTCATGTCGATTCCTTTTAGCGCCGCTTTACCCTGCTCGGTATCGCTTAATTTCAGCATCAGCGCGCGCACGCGCTCGCGCTGATCCGGGCTCAATTTACGGGACGCGAGAAATTGCTTGATCGGAATCGGCTTGGTCTCGGCGATCACACGCCCTCCCTTGGCGACCCAATCCTTGACGACCGCGCCGGACGCAGTGACGCCGGCATCGACAAAGCCGTTTTCCACCATGAACGGAACGGCATCCTGATAGCGCGTCGGGGTGAAAAACGCGCTTGGATTGCGAAATCCCAGTTCGTTAAGATTGGCAGTGAACATCACGGTGGTGATCGATTCCAATGCGGGAACGCCGATTTTCTTGCCGCGCAAGTCTTCGATCGACTTGAGTTGAGAATCCTTTTTTACCATCACCCGCGCGTGATAGTCGGTGAAATCCCTGGCGGTCGCAAGTCCGATATATTTGCCGCTCTTGACCGCACGCAAACCGATCTGGGCAGGATGAATAAACACCAAATCGTAGCGCTCGGCATTGAGGCCTGCTTCAAAATCGCTGTAATGGTCGACGGCCTGTACTTTGATCGGGTGTTTCAACTCCTTTTCCAGCAAGTCGATCAATGGCTTGTAGCGCTCGCTTATCGGCCCGCCATCCTGATAAGTCACGCCTTCGTTGACCGCAAGAATCATTTCCTGGGCGGAGGCAAGACGTCCCGCCAAAACGAGTATTGCCAGGAAAAATATCTTTTTGAAAAGCATGATTTAATTTCCACAAGTCAAGATAGATAATAATATACCATCATCACTGAATTGTGTGATCCATAAATATACGTTTTAACAGTTTCTCTATCGCATTAATTTCCCGAAATACAACGGATAATTTCCAAAAAACAATATTATTGCGGTATTTCGTAGTCGTTTTACATTATTATTCAAGTTACAGGCCGCTATTTTTGTAACAGCCGCCCAAATTCCCGTTGCAAACAAGTCAGGCTCAGAGACGATGTTAAAAGTGGTAACTATCGATGGCAGCGCCATTTCGCGCGGCCTGTTGAATACCGTGCTGACGGACGGCGGCCATGAGGTCGTCGGCGACTCCAACACCAGCCCGGCCGGACTGGCGCGCATGATCAAGCTGCAACCGCAATTGGTCTGCGTCGACATCGGTCTCGAAGACGACCGCATGGCGATTTTGGACACGCTGCGCGAGGGATTGCCCCGAGCGATCCTGTTCCTGGTATCGGGAAAGATCGAGCCGTCGACCGTCGAGCAAGCATTGCAGCACGGCGTGCATGGGTTCATCGTCAAACCGTTCAATTCGGTGACGGTATTGAAGACCATCCGCCACGCGGTGATCCAGGTCGTCAAGAAACAGCAGGCAAGAGTCGCAGCGCAAACGCCCACGGAACAAGACGACCAGCAGTGAACCTGTCACTGCCGGCATTCTGGGCAACACTCTTCTCTTATCCGAATAATCGCTGTCCGATATATTCCCCCGCTTTGGCAGCCGGCGGAATCGCAAACAATCCACTGCCGACATGCGTGGTGAACTGATTGAGCATATCGAACTTGGCCATTTTCTCGAACATCTTGATAAACCCGGTGCGGGGATCGCGCTGATAGCACTGGAATAGCAGCCCGGCGTCGAAGGTCATCGCTTGCCGCCAAGGCGGCCAGCGCTCGGCGATCTGTGCGACGCCGTTATCGTAGGCGAACGCCCGGCGCAGGATTTGCGCGCCATCGTTGCTGGCCGGCGCCGCCAGGCGCGCATGCGAATTTTCCGGGATGCGCGGATTGCCGTCGGCGTCGGTCGCATCCAGGTCGAGCGTGTCGAACTCGTGCTGTTTGCCGAGCGGCGCGCCCGAATATTTGTGGCGTCCGACGGTTTCTTCCTGAAAACCCAGCTTCATCCGATCCCAATGTTCCAGCGCAATGCGTATCGGCCGGATCACCATATAGCTGCCATCGCGCAGCCACGCCGGTCCTTCCGCTCCGACCCAGACGAACTGGTTCATTGCGGCCGGGTCATTGGTTGCCACATTCATGGTGCCGTCTTTAAAACCCATCTGGTTGCGCCCGGTTTCCCCGGCCTTGGTCGCAGCCGTGTAGCCGGTTTGCGCCCAACGAATTTTAGCGATGCCATTGGCCAGCCCGACCATGCGGCGCAGCGCATGTTCGACCACTTGCGCATCGTCGGCGCAGGCTTGCACCGACAGGTCGCCGCCGGTTCGCTCGGGGATCAATTGGTCGCCGTTAAAGCGCGGCAAATCGGCTAGCGCCGCCGGGCGCTGCTGCGCCAGGCCGTAGCGGTCGACGCCATCTTTCTCGAACAAGCCGGGGCCGAAGCCGAAGGTCATGGTCAGGCGCGCGGTCGATAGTCCGATCGTGTCGCCCGCGTCAGCCGGCACGTTGTCCGGGTTCGGATGCACGTCTTCGCGAGCCGGGCTGCCGGTCATGACGGCTGCCGCATCGGTCCATGCGCGCAGCAAGGCGATCACCTCCTCGCGCTTGGTTGTGAGCAGATCGAAAGCCATGAAATAAGTGCTGCGCTGTATCGGGGTGGCAATGCCAGCCTGATGCTTGCCCCAGAACGGTTCGATCTGCGGTGGCGACACTGCTGCCGCCGGCTGCGGCTTGGCGAATGCACTGGAAGCCAGCGGCGTTGCCGCAGCGACCAATGCAGCGCGGGTCAGGAAGTGCCGCCGCGTCGGCTTCTTTACGGGATCATGCGAGTTTGTCATGGGGCACCATATACCAGAGTGTTGACGTCGTCTTCAACGTAATAAATACCTTTGCCATCCGGCGTCAGTGCAATGCCGAACAGGTCGCCATTGCCGGGCGGCGATTGCGCCTGGTTGGAATCGAGCCAATGCGCGTAAATCTGTTTGCCGGCGATCGGATCGACTTCGACCGCCTGGCCGTTTTTGCCGTTGCATACCAACAGGTGACCGTCCGGCGTCATCAGCATCGCCAACGGCCAGCCCAGCAAGCCTTCCTTGGTCACAAGTCTGCCGATACCTGCGCTGGTAGTGCGCGTGCTGGCTTCGGAAATGGCGGTGATTGCGTTATCGAGCCCATCGGTAACGTACAGCGTGTCGTCCGGACCGAGTGCCAAGCCGGTCGGCCCGAACAGAAAATTATCGCGGTCGGCGCGTTGCGCGAAGCCATCGGCAACCACGGTCTGGCTTTGCAGCAGCGGCGGCTTGCCGGGCGGGATCGTCACTTCCAGGCGCAGCACGGTGGCCTGGCGTAGCGTCTCTGGATAATGCGTGACCGGGTCCACCACGTCCGGCCCCTTCAAGCCGAAACCGGCCATGCTGATGAACAGCGTCGCGCTGTCGCCGCGATCGATGGTCGCCATATTGCCCCATGGCCCGTTGATGGTCGGGCCAGCCCAAGTAGCGACATGGTGGCCGTTGGAGTCGAATACCAGGAGGCAGCCGTCACCCTTGGTCTTGGTGGTGCCGTCGGTGCTGGGGGTGCTGCCGACGATGACCCAGCCGCTTTTCAACATCGTCATTGCGGTGGTCAGGCCGACTCCGCCGGGGCAATCCTTCAAGTTCTGCGGCACCTTGGCAAACAACTTGGTCTCCTTGGTGCCGGGACGATAGTCGACGATGGTCGTGCCGGTGCCCTGCAGATTCGAGATATTGTTGAAGTTATCGATCAGCACGTCGTCTTTTTCGATGGCGCCGCTGCCGACCGGCGCCACGATCACCGCATACGGATTCAAGTCGCCGTTGTCGGTCACCGACGACGCCAGCGTCTTGTGCTTGTGGATGGTTTCGAGGAATCCCTTGGGTTCCGCCGTCGAAGTCAAACAGGTTGCGCCGAAGCAGAGCAAGATGGCCCCACGTCGTAAAGATTGCATGGGATGGCTTGGTAGTTTGAATTGAAAAGTAATCATGATGTGTTGGTCGGCTCCGTTAAAAGGCAATATTCGCGCGCAGGCCGAGCACCAATTCGTTCTTGATGTTGTGCCCCGCATCGTTTGGATTGGCGAGGCCGCCGCCTGGGTTGAATACATACTGAAGATCAGGCTGCAGTTGCAGCCACGGCCTGACTTGATACTGATACGTCATCTCCAGGATGGTTTCGCCGCTTTGCACCGGCGTTGCGGTGCCGCTGTAGTAGGCGGTAGCGCGCTCCAAGCCCGCCACGTGGCTACTCACGTGCGCATAACTGACGGCCACGCCAAAGGTGTCGTCGGTGCGGTAAGCGAATGGGCAGTGCAGCACCAGGCCGGTATTCAGGCTGCCATCGATCAGGTTGCGGTCGGCGAGCGGTGTCGCCATGACGCGGGTAAACATCGATAGCGTGCGGTTCAATTCCCGTGGATCGCGCCAGAGCAAATGATCGGCGACCGCATAGAACGCATAGTTACCGTGATGCTGCGCCGGCAATCCGTCGCTGCCGGGATTGGCCAGCGACAGGCCGTTTTGATCGAGCCCTTGGTCAGCAAACATCTGGCTGTCGTACCATGCGCCGATACGATAGGTCCAGCCGAGCGAGGGCGCGGCGTCGGGTTCGACCATGCTGCCCAAGGCGGGGTAGGAAAATTGCACTTCGATCATCGACAAGGTGCCGTTGCCCAAGGGGAAACTGGTGCCATGCCGATCGTTCTGTTGTGCGTCGCCGGAATTATTGCGCACCGGGCTGCCGTTGAATACCCCTGCCAACACCGTGACGCCGTCGACCGGGCGGGCGCTGAGGCGGGCGCCGATTGCCGACAACGGGTAGGCCGGACCACCGCCCGGCATATCCGCCGATGGCAACATCGGCCAGCCGAACATGGTGTTGACGAAAATCAGCGCGTTGCTGCTGACCATGAATTCCTGGTCGACGCTTTGCTGCCCGATTTTCACATCCAGGCGATCTTCGTCGAGGAATTTCTGGTCGTACCACAGTTCCCACAGGCGCGTGCCGCGATCGGCTTCGATGCCGCTTGCGGTTTGCAGCGATTGCAAATTATTTGCACTCAGGTTTTGGCCGTGAATCTGCAACACGCTGGCATTGAGCAGCCCGCCGTGCAAGCCGAACGCGCGCTGCGTGTTAAGCTGCAATACAGCCTGGGTCAAGCCATCGTATTCAAATCCCTTGCGGCTACCCCCGGAGACGTTGCCGAAGTCCTCGCTGGTTTCCTCAACCGACAAAGTGATGCCGAAACGGCTTAAATCCGTGCGCAGGCCCCACATGTCGCCCAGCAAGTTGCTGCTATGTTCAAGTCCATTGGTGAAGCCCCAAAAACCTGCGGGCTGAGGCTCGCTGCCATCGGCAGGCGCGGCAGTGATCGAGATTGGTGGCGGGCCGGCAAGCGCCGGTGCAGAAACGGCGATTGCCAGCGCTGCCAGCAAGCGTCCGACTCCAGCCGTAAGTCGGCGGGGTTGTTCGCTGGGTCTATCAGCGTTCAGCATGATTCGTGCGTTAGTAGCTATATTTGTTGGCATTTCAGATGTTCGTTCCCTAAGTTAACATTCATTATCGATTCGGTAAATGTAAATACGAATGCGAACGATTATCATTTAAGATTTAACTTGCGTCAAGACTTTATTCCCACACAGCCCAAAGTTTCCATTTCGCGCAAAGGGCAGCAATCAAGACACACGATCGTTTAACAATGATTGAGAACGACGCCGCAGGACAAGCACGGTCAAAATGAATTACCATGATGGGTGAGTTTGAATTTTCCTTAACCATTTTCAAATACAACCGATGCCCTCCCCCGAAACTGTCAGCACCCCTCGTATGCCCACCTTGTACCTGCCTCACGGTGGCGGCCCCTGCTTTTTCATGGAATGGCCCGACGATCCGCATACCTGGGACAAAATGGGCGCATTCTTGCGCGGACTGGGAGCGTCGGTTCCGCGACCGAAGGCGATGCTGGTCATCTCCGCGCACTGGGAAGAGGCTGAATTCACGGTAACCACGAATCCACATCCGCCATTGATTTTCGATTACTACGGATTCCCCGCCCACACTTACCAATTGCAATACCCGGCACCCGGCAATCCCGAACTGGCCCAGCGCGTGCAAGACTTGCTGGGCGCTGCCGGCCTGGCAACGCGCGCGGACGCGCAGCGCGGATTCGATCACGGCGTTTTCATCCCGCTGCTGCTGGTTTATCCGCAAGCGGATATCCCTATCGTGCAGTTATCGCTGAAGGCTGGCCTGGACCCCGCCAGCCATCTGCGCGCCGGCCATGCGCTTTCCGCATTGCGCGACGAAGGTGTGTTAATCGTCGCCAGCGGCATGAGTTTCCACAACATGCGCGGTTTTTTTCATGGCGGCTTCGAGGTTTCATCGACTCAATTCGATCGATGGCTGACATCGGCGGTCGCCCAACAGCAACCGGTCGCGCGCGACGAAATGCTGCAGCATTGGGCCGATGTACCCGGCGCTCTGGAATGCCATCCGCGCGCCGAGCATTTGCTGCCCTTGATGGTGACTGCGGGCGCCGCAGGCGCCGATGGTGGACAAAAGATTCTTGAAACCGCGGTCAAAGGCTCGGTCATTTCCGCGTTTTCTTTCGGCCTGGCTGCACGCGCAGATTCGGACGTGCCCTCTCACTGACACAAATTAGCCTGTGTTTCAAACGATTGATGCGTTTGCGCGCGCTGGCGTTTGAAGGCTTATTCGCGTCGGTATCAGGTTCCCATTTACATTCGATTTATAAATGCCGGGCAACTGCACTGTACAAAGGTCATAGCCGACCCCGAAATTGGGCCGCATAGTGACGTTTTAGGGATGCCCCGCATAAATTGCGCGCAACAGTGTCTTGCCAAGACCACATCCGCCTCGTGACAGGGGGCAGTATCAAGTACACTTGTCGAACGTCGCCGTCGTTTGCGAACCTGTCGCGGAAATTTATTGAATAGCGAATGAAATTGCCCATCACTGCACGCATTCGAAGACTATCTGACCGCTACCCGGTGCGCCTGACCGTTGGCATCGTGCTTTCGCTGTTGCTGCATGCATTCATTCTTTCATTGCAACTGGGATTTCCCGGACTGGGCTTGCCTGGGCTAGCCTTGCCGTGGAGCGAACGGCGCGCGCAAACGCCGCAATTGAGTATCCGCATCGCCAATCCGGTCATTGCGCCGACTGCCGAACAAAGACCTTCCACGCCCCCAGTAGCCGCCGAAGTCGAACCGAAGCCGCAGGAAGCGGCGGCCAACGATCAAACGTTGACCGAATTGCCGAACGCGCACGTCAAGCAAGCGCCGGCGCGGGCCGCGCCGGTTTCACCGAGCACGGCCAAGGCGCTGAAGTCGTCGCCGGCGCTCGCCCAAGCGCAGCGCAAGAATGGAACCCCGCCGCCGGAAGATCAATCCGCGCCACCGCCGGTCCGCTCGCAGACCGACGTGATTGCATTGAGCGGTGATCGTCCCGACTCTTTTACGGTGCCGGCGCCCGACCTCGACAATTGGTGGCGTCCTGCTCCCAAGGTCGATAACGTGCCGTTGCCGGCGCGTCCGCCGCAGCAGCCGGCAACGCCGGCAATCGCAATGCAGAGCCGGAAACAGACCCCGCAACAATCGCAAGAACCGGCCCCGGCCTTGCAAAAACCGTCGGAACAGGAAAGTTTCGAGCGTCCGGAGGAAACCAAGGCCAAGGAGCCTGAACCGAGCAAAACGCCGGAACCTGCCACCGAAGTGGCGGAACGCAAACAAGGCGAGGAAATCGCCGCCCAGGAAGCCGCGCGTAAAGCGGAAGAACAAGAAGCAGCGCAACGCGCGCAGGACGCCGAAACCAGGAAACTGGAAGAAGCCCGCAAAACAGAGGAAACCGCGCGGCAAATCGCAGCGAAAAAATTGGAAGAGCAGCAAGCGGCGCGGCGCGAAGCGCAAGCTGCGGAGAAAAGACAGGAAGAGGAGAAGCAGAAAAAGCTGGCGCAAGCCGAGCGCCAGGAAAAAGAGTTGGCAGCACGCAAACAAGCCGAGGAAGTCGCGCAGCAACAAGCTAGTGCGCTGGCGCTGCAAAAGCAAAAGGAAGAAGCGCAGCGCGAAGAAAGCAAGCGACAAGAACAAGCCAAGGCAGAACAGCAGGCGGCAGAATTGGCGGCGCGCCGCCAAGCCGAAGAAGAGGCGCGCAAAAAAGCCGCCGCCGTCGAGAAGCAGAAACAAGAGGAACAACTCGCCGCGCAGCAAAAAGAGCAAGAGTTGGCCGCACAGCAAAGAGCGCAGGAACTCGCCGCCCGCCAGCAGGCCGAGGCCAATGCCGCTGCGCAGCGGGAAAATGCGCGCGCGGCGGCAGCGGCAGCCGCCGTGGCTGCCAAGGCGGCTGCCGGCAACGCGAATGGCAACACGCCCGGCGCGGAGTCCGGCGCCGGCGGCAACGGCAATGGCAATCAAGCGAAAGGCAGCGGGGCCGGCAACCTGGCCAGCAGAGCATTGGAGCAAGCCGGCAAAATCGACTTCTCGCGCATCGCGCCTATTCCGGGCGAAGCCGAGCATCCCGAAGAGGATCACCGGCGGCACTCGTTCCTCGGCATGATCGATCATGACGTCGTGGTCGATGCCTATATCAGGAGCTGGCGCGCCAAGATCGAGCGCAATGGCGCGTTGAATTATTCGCAATCGGCGAAGGATCGGGCGCGCCAGGATCCGGTGGTCACGGTGGCGATCCGCAGCGACGGCAGCGTCGAGGACATCGTCATCAATCGCTCCAGCGGGGAGCGCACCCTGGATGAGGCGGTCAAGCGCATCGTGGCCGTCAATGCGCCCTACAGCGTTTTCCCGGAAAGCCTGGCCCGCAAGTACCCGGTAATCGAGATCCGCCGCGTGTGGAATTTCGACGAAACGCTCAGGTTGCTGGAGGAAGTGCGCTAATCAGAGAAGCCTTCAGCGCTTCGGCTGGCGTTTGGGGGCATCGAAGAAATAAGCCACATGGGTGCGCGGACTCAGGTACTCGTAGACATCGTGCCCCACTTCGCTCGGTTGCAAGCCATCCTTCACACACAAATCCGGCTCTTGCTGCAAATCGAGCACGGTCGCTTCGTTTTTCGGCACCGATGGATCGAAAATCAAAATTCTCGGGCGCAATGGCGTGCCGAAATTCGAAGCAACCACCAAGCCCAGCGTTTCATCCGATAATCGCACCAGCGTGCCGGGCGGATACACCCCCATGCAGCGAATGAAATGACTCAAGTAATTGGAATCGTACCAGTCGCGTTCGTGCGCGTACATATGCGCCAGCGCTTCAAACGGGCTGAGGGAATCGGCCGGGTTAAGCCGATTGCAATGGTTGTCGTACGCATTGACGATTGCCGCAATCCGCGCCAGCGGCGCAATCTCGCTGCCGATCAACAGGTTCGGATAGCCGCTGCCGTCCATGTGTTCATGATGTTGCAAGATGACGTCCAAGGCTGCGCGAGATAGTCCTAATTTGGTCCCGATCGTCACGCCATATGCGCAATGCTGCTGGATCAAGTTGTATTCCGCACGCGTCGGCGCTTGCACTTTCAAAATCCGGTCGGGGATTTGCGATTTGCCGACATCGTGGAACAGGCAACCGATGCCGAGTTGCTGGATATCGGCCGCCGGCATGCCGATTTCCTTGGCCAGCATCATCGCCAGCACCGAGACGTTCAAGGCGTGGTAATACATTTCCTCGCCATCGACCTTGTCGCTCATCAAATGGATGGCGATATCCTTGTCGCTCAGTATGGTCTTCAAGATATCTTTGACGAGGCCGGTGGCCTCTTCAGATGCCTCTTGCGGACGTGCATGCAGGTTGGCGTTGATGCCCTTCAAGCTCGACGCCGCCCTGACGAAGTGCTTTTCGCAATTTTCCAGCGCCAGTCGCTGCTGATCGAGAAAATCCAGACGTTCTTGGATGGCGGGAGGATGAGGCAAAGCCACAACGGCTTCGGGAACCTGCTCGGCCACGGCTGCGGCGGTCGCCTCCTGCAGCGGCGCAGCGACGCACGTGCCGCGCGCCGGATCGATCCGAATCTTCTTCAAGCCGAGCGCCTTGATTTCGGCAATTTGCCTGGCGTTCCTGATCCTGAAGCTGTTCAGTGAAAAACTGTGCTCCACCCAGCGCAAATCGAGGTGCACATACATGCCGACACTGAGTTGTTCGACGGAAATATAGTACGGACCCAGTTTGGTTTCCATATGTCGTCAAGTCAGTTGCAAACGCATTTCATTGGAACTATTGTACGACAGCAAAAGATGTTCCGAAGAGCAATTGACTAAATATACATCGAATTAGTAAGACTCATGCAACATTTCGGTGGCTTTTTGTGCCGCCGCGCGCACTCGTGTGGCGCTTAACATGTCGTAAAAATGCCGAAATTTGATATAGATTAACAAACACGAAAATGATTGACTCTGTGCTTGAGTACAGGGTTTATAGTGAGAATCCATGACGACGCAACGTCTTACAAACACTAGGTGATTCAAGCATGTCCCACGCCCCTGAAACCGATCCGCCATCCAATTCGACCAATCCAGGCGAGGCCGAGGCGACGCCCGCTTGTTGCGCGCAGCACGCCAAAGCGGTCGCCGTGCCGATCGGCATGCCCGGCAAAATGAGCAAACCGCATATCGATCCGGTATGCGGGATGCGAGTGGTCGCCAATCCGGAAAAATCGACGGTCTATAACGGCACCACCTATTATTTTTGCTGTGCACGGTGCCTGGCCCGATTTTCCGCCGATCCGCAGCAATTTCTCAAGCCGCGCGTCGAGAAGATTGCCGCGCCGGCAACAGCACCGGTTGCCTCCGACACGATGTATACCTGTCCGATGGACCCGGAAATCCAGCAGATCGGCCCCGGCATTTGCCCGAAATGCGGAATGGCGCTGGAGCCGATGGACGGCACTGCCGAAGACGATGGCGGCGAATTGCGCGACATGACGCGGCGCTTTTGGATCAGCCTGGCATTCAGCCTGCCCTTGCTGGCGATGAGTATGGGCGAGATGCTGCCGGCGCTGGCATTGCATGATCGTCTCGGCATGCGCGCCTTCGATGGGCTGCAAGCGCTATTGGCGACGCCGGTGGTGCTGTGGTGCGGTTGGCCGTTCGTGCTGCGCGCCTGGGCCTCGTTCAAGAACCGCCATTTGAACATGTTCAGCCTGATCGGCCTCGGCACGTCGGCCGCTTACCTGTTCAGCGTGTTCGCCCTGCTGTTGCCCGGCGCGCTGCCGGATGCATTCAAGAAGGATGGCATGGTTCCGCTGTATTTCGAGTCGGCGGCGATCATCGTGACGCTGGTGTTGATGGGGCAAGTCCTGGAACTGCGCGCCCGCTCGCGCACCAATGCGGCGATCAAATCCTTGATGCAACTGACGCCGGAAACCGCGCAGCGCGTCGCGGCAGATGGCCGTGAAGAACAGGTCGCGCTGGCCGCAGTCCAGGTCGGCGACCAGTTGCGCATCAAGCCGGGCGGCAAGATTCCGGTCGACGGCAGCGTGGTCGAGGGTCAATCGCACGTCGACGAGTCGATGATTAGCGGCGAACCGTTGGCTGTCGCCAAACAAACCGGCGACCGTCTCAGCGCCGGCACCGTCAACCAGACCGGCTCCATGCTGATGCGCGCCGACAAGGTCGGGCGCGACACGCTGCTGGCGCACATCGTGCAAATGGTCAATGAAGCCGGACGCTCGCGCGCGCCGATTCAAAATCTGGCCGATCGCGTGTCCGGCTGGTTCGTGCCTGCAGTCATCGGCAGCGCCGTTCTCGCCTTTGTCGTTTGGGCGTTGGTCGGCCCGGCGCCGGCTCTGGCCAACGGCTTGGTGGCGGCGGTATCGGTCTTGATTATCGCCTGCCCTTGCGCGCTCGGCCTGGCGACGCCGGTTTCGATCATGCTCGGCATCGGGCGTGGAGCCACCCTGGGTGTGCTGATCAAAGACGCCGGCGCGCTGGAATTGATGGAAAAAGTCGATATCCTGGCGCTCGACAAAACCGGCACGCTGACCGAAGGCAAGGCCGAAGTGCAACGGGTGGTTGCCGCACCCGGATTTACCGAGGCCGACGTGCTGCGTTGCGCCGCCAGTCTGGAAGCCTTGAGCGAACATCCGCTGGCGCGCTCGATTGTCAAGCAGGCCGCATCGCAGCAATTGGCACTGCAAGCGATTACCGATTTCATGTCGATCACCGGCCAAGGCGTCGGCGGAAAAGTCGACGGCGTGCCGGTCAGTCTCGGCAGCTTGCTCATGATGCAGTCGCAAGGCATCGATGTTGCCGGCTTGGCGGCGGATGCCGACGCGATGCGAGACCATGCGCAATCGGTCATCTACCTGCGCATCGGCCCGCGCCTGGCCGGTCTGATCGGCATCGCCGATCCGATCAAGCCTTCCGTGGCGGAAGCGATCCGCCAATTGCATGCGAGCGGATTGAAGATCGTCATGCTGACCGGCGACAATGCCGCTACCGCCGCCTCGGTAGCGCGCCAAACGGGGGTCGACGAATTTCAGGCCGACATGTTGCCGCAAGATAAGTTAGCGTACTTAAAGCGCTTGCAGCAGCAGGGTCACGTCGTGGCGATGGCCGGCGACGGCATCAACGACGCACCGGCCCTGGCGCAAGCGAATGTCGGCATCGCGATGGGCGGCGGCACCGATATCGCGATGCAAAGCGCACATATCGTCTTGCTCAAAGGCGATTTGCGGGGTATCGTAAAGGCGCGCCTCTTGAGTCGCAAAACCATGAAGAACATTCGGCAAAACCTGTTTTTTGCATTCATCTACAACTTTGTCGGCGTGCCGCTGGCGGCTGGCTTGTTTTATCCGTGGCTGGGCATCTTGCTGAGTCCGATGATCGCCAGCGCGGCGATGAGCATGAGTTCGGTTTCGGTCATCGGCAATGCGCTGCGGCTGCGCCACGCCAGGGTCGACGGGGGCGCGGCATGAACGCGCATCATCCTTCGACTAGCAGCGACCCTGGCGGGGAGCTGACTGAACTGACAATAGGCCGGCTGGCCAAGGCGGCTCAGGTCGGCATCGAAACCATCCGCTACTATCAGCGCTTGCAGCTGCTGCCGACGCCCGAGCCGGTGCGCAATGCATTTCGCCACTACCCGCGCGCGACGGTGGATCGCATCCGCTTCATCAAGCGCGCGCAAGACCTTGGATTCACGCTCGACGATATCGCGGCGCTGTTGCAATTGAACGATGGCGCCGACCGCCGCCGGATCCGCCAGCTTGCCAATGCGCGGCTGGAAAAAATACGCGCGAAAATGGCCGATTTGCAGCGCATGGAAGCGATTCTGGATGACTTGGTGCACGCCTGCGAGCATGCCGGCCATGCCGATTCGTGCCCGATCATTGCAGCGTTTTCAGGCGCTGCCAAAGTATGTCAAGGAGAAGCAACATGAAGGACGAACGCGAAGACATTCTCGAAACTTATCGCGACATGAGCACCGAGGAATTGCTCGATCATTGGGAATCGGGAACCCTGACCGAATTGGCGCTGCAAACGGCTAGCGAAGAACTCGTCCGGCGCGGGGTCACGCTGCCCGCCGTCAAACAAATCGAAGACCAAGACCGCGCCGAAGCGCTGCCCGAGGACGCCGTTCTCGAAACCGTCGCCCATGCGTACGAACCGACCGAGATCCAAATTTTGCGCGGACGGCTGGAAGCCGACGGCATCCCGGCGTTCGTGGTCGACGACAACACCAACCGGACCAATTCCGTGCTGGCCGAACACGGCGGGTTACAGCTGGAGGTCGCCGCGCAACACGCGGAGCAAGCCAAACGCATCGTCGCCGAAGTGCAGTCGGGCAAACTCGCGCTCGACGACGCCCCTGCCGAAGCGGCGCCGGAAGAGACCGCCGAAGCGCAGGCTCCAATTTGGGAATTCGTGGCGACCGCCGCAGTAATTGCGTTGGCCAGCTTTCAATTCGCCAGGACGATCTGGTTTGCGCGAACCTACAATACCGGCATCGAATGGGACGCGGTATTTGCTCTCGCTCTCGCGCTGCCGGCTTTCTATTTCATCGGCGCGCTGCTGCTGGTTTTTCGCAGCAAATGGGCATTGCCATGCTTTGTCATCCATCTGGCCGCGAACCTTGTGTCGACCTTCGTGCTCACGCCAGACGCGCCGATAGAGTTGAATCAAGTCACCGGCTGGATATGCACTGCGGCGATCGTTTATTTTTGCGTGCATTTGCGGCAGCGCGGGCGATTGGGGTAAGGCGCCGACGGGCGGCCCTTTCTTCACTTCGGCAAATTCGCCCGCAACAATGCATTTGCGAATCTGGTCTATACTTAATAAAAAAGGGGTTACTTATAATTTAGAATAGTATCAATTTAAAATAAATAGGAGACAGCAATGAACACCATCGCGATGTTGATCAACGGAGAATCGACCCAGGCCGGCAACGGTGCGACCTTTGAACGGCGCAATCCCCTGGATGGACAAGTGGCAACCGTGGCGCCTGCAGCAACAGTGGCCGACGCACTGAACGCGGTGGAGGCGGCTGCCGCCGCTTTTCCGGCGTGGTCGGCGAAGGGGCCGGGTGAACGCCGTGCATTGCTCACGAAAGCCGCCCATGCGATCGAGAGCATGGGTGACGCTTTCGCGGCTGCGATGGCGGCCGAGATTGGAGCCTCCGGCCTCTGGGCTGGATTCAATGTGCACCTTGCGGCCAATATTCTGCTTGAAGCCGCCGCGCTGACCACCCAGATTGGCGGTGAAACAATTCCGTCCGACGTCCCTGGCAACCTGGCGCTGGGCGTGCGCCAGCCCGCCGGCGTAGTGCTTGGCATGGCGCCGTGGAATGCGCCGGTTATCCTCGGCGTGCGGGCAATCGCCGTGCCGCTTGCTTGCGGCAATACTGTCGTCCTGAAAGGCTCGGAGCTGTGCCCGGCTACGCACGGTTTGATAGTCAAAGCGATGCAGGAAGCGGGATTGCCGAAAGGCGTGGTCAATTTCGTCACCAATGCGCCAGCCGATGCCGGCACGCTGGTCGAAGCGATGATCGCGCACAAAGCGGTGCGGCGCGTCAACTTCACCGGTTCGACGCAAGTCGGCAAGATCATTGCAACGCATTGCGCCAAATATTTGAAACCGGTGGTCCTGGAACTCGGCGGCAAGGCGCCGCTACTGGTGCTGGAGGACGCCGATCTGGATGCAGCGGTGAGCGCTGCCGCATTCGGCGCGTTTGCCAATTCGGGTCAGATTTGCATGTCGACCGAGCGCATCATCGTCGACAAAAAGATTGCCGACGAATTCGTTCGACGCCTGGTAGTCAAGGCGCAAAGCCTGCCGCTTGGCGACCCGCGTCTAGGCCCGGTCGTGCTCGGATCGGTGGTCGACAAAAGGACGGTGGAGCGCTGCAATGCGCTGATAGACGACGCACTTGCCAAAGGCGCGACGCTATTGTGCGGCGGCAAGGCAGACAACACGCTGATGGCAGCGACGCTTCTCGATCGGGTAACCTCGTCCATGAAGATATACGGCGACGAATCCTTCGGCCCGGTCAAAGGCATCGTTCGCGTCGACGGCGACGAAGAAGCGATAGCCTGCGCCAACGATAACGAATACGGCTTGTCGTCGGCTGTTTTCAGCCGCGATACCGCCCGCGCCATGCGCGTCGCCGCGCGCATCGAATCGGGCATCTGCCATATCAATGGCCCGACCGTCCATGACGAACCGCAAATGCCGTTCGGCGGCGTCAAGGGCAGCGGCATCGGTCATTTTGGCGGCAAGGCAGGTATCGACGCCTTTACCGATTTGCGCTGGATCACCATTCAAACGACTCCACGGGCGTACCCGTTCTAAGCCGCTACCATCCAGGATGGCTAAATTCGCCAGAGAAGAAGCCGCAGAACTGCGCGGTAAGCACGCGGGCAAGACCGGCAAAATCCGCGTTTTCGGGCATGGTTGGCAGAGCCTTAGCCAAACAAATTCTTGCCAATTCGGCACAACAAGCATATATTCAAATATATTCATTTTGAATATATCTTGTTGAAGGAGTCAGTTATGGCAAGCACAAGCCTAAGTCTTGGCGAACATTGGGAAACCTTTATCCGCAACGAAGTTGCAAGCGGTCGCTACGGTTCGGTCAGCGAGGTTATCCGTGACGCTTTGCGTGACATGGAAATCAAAAGAAGCAAGCTCGAAGCGCTGCGTTTGCACCTTGCCCAAGGCGAGGCGCAAGCGGCAAAGGGCGAATTTGTCGAAAACTACTCGCTTGCCGGGCTGCTTGCCGAATTGGATCAAGAAGCATGACCGCAACTTTCAGGATCACGCCCCGCGCTCACGAGGATTTAAAAAATATTGGCCGCTATACCGTCAAGACTTGGGGCAAAGAGCAGCGCGACAGGTACCTGGAAAGCATCGATAAACGCTTTTCGTGGCTTGCCGAGAACCCGCTTTCAGGAAGGTATCGGACGGAAATCAAGGAAGGCTATTACAGCTACCTCCAAGGATCACATGTGATTTTTTACATGGTTCGGAATGGCGGCATCGACATTATCGGCATCCCTCATCAACAGATGGATATGGCGGGCTATTTTACTACCCACTGAATTCAATCCCCTTTTCGCCAAGCAACTCACGCCCGCAAGCGCCCGCGCCGATCTTGGCGCTTTGCGAGCTTTCTGACGGTATCATTTACGGCAAATATACAACTGAGCGCTTTGCCGGATCAATTCGATTGATTTGTGCGCGTGAGTGAAATTGCACTAGATAGCCGATCATGCCAGCGGATTCACCCCAAACAAGCGCACATGGGCATAGAACACAATCGCCGCCCATACCGCCGCCCCAAGCACGACGGTCAACAAATCGCGCCCTGCCCCCAATCTCGGATAGGTAGTTCCTGCCGCGCGGTCGCGGCGGCGCGAGGTGATAAAGCCTGCTATCGCCCACGACAGGAAGGCGCCGAATAGCACGATATCGGCCAGGTTGCCATTCGCCAGCAAATGCGCCACGGCCCAGGTCTTGGTCGCCGCCAGCATCGGATGGCCGATTGCGGCCTTGATCCGGTTGCCCGGCACATAGGCGGCGACCAATAAGATCATCGCCAGCAACATCAACAGCAAGGCCAGATGTCGGGTCCATGTCGGCGGCGACCAAATGACCACAGGTTCCGCGCGCGCCAGCCCGAAACCCCAAATAACCAGGCCGAAGCCGACCAGCGACGCGATCGCATACAACCCCTTCCACGGCATGAGGCCCAGCCGCGCGACTTGCGCCGAACGCCAACCGTCGGCGAATAGGCGTATCGAATGCACGCCAAGAAATAGCAGCAAGCCGAAAACCAGAACGGTCATGTTCGTTCTCCTCATGGATTGAATCGGGCCATTATAGGGCAGAAAGTGCAACTCGCTTTGGTTGACCGCCGCACGCTGCGGCAGCGGCACAAAGGCCATGCCGATAATCCCCCGCTTACCCCGCCTATTCCGCGAAATGCGCATTCTGTCGCATATCGCTGTGCGTCCCGCCGACACTCGCCTAAAGTGCAGACATGGCAATCACGGCGTAAAGCGCCGGTAAATTCACAAAAAGGAAATCGACATGTTGAAGACCTTGGCAATCATTTTTGCAAGCTGCATTTTGGTATGCGTGGCGCTCTGTCTGCTGCCTGTGCTAATTGTATTGGCGGTGGCGGCGCTTTTATTTTAGGGACTTTTCGCGGGTGTCGAATTGGTTTTCTTTATCGTCGCGGCAGTCGCCGTAGCGATTGCAGCGGTAGTGTTGTTTCACGTATTCGTTCCACTGCTCGTCCCGGTGTTGATCGTCTGCGCGATTGTGTATATCTATAAACAGGTGCGCGCGCCGCGCCGCGCGACTAGCTTTCAATGAGTCCGCGGCCAACGCGCCGACCACACCGTTGAGCCGATTGCGGCGGCGTGAACCAGCAAGGTGCGCTCGTCCGGGCTTTCGATAAATCCGGGGCCACCTGTAACAACGGTGGCCGGCGGCCATCTGGCCTCATCAAGTCGCTCCTAGTGGCCAGGCGCTTTCGCCAGTTGGTCGACAGGCGTAACGCCTTGGCAGTCGGCGCCGAGATAAGTCATCTCCGAATCGACTACCATTGAGTGCGTGCCTTTGGCGTCGGTTGAGGTGCTTTCAAAATGAGTCGTGGCCGTGTCGCCGATGACCGTGCTGACCCCGTTGCCGGATATGGTTCTGCCATCCTTGGCGCAACTGAAACTAAACGTCGTCTTGTTGCCGCTGGTGCTGACCGAAGTCGGCGGGCAGCGACCGTCGGGATCGGTATGCATGTAGTGCTTGGCCGCCATTGCGGGGCTGATGCATAGGCGAATGGCGCCACCTTGTCCCGGCATGTTTTTCATATGAGCGCTCATCATCTGGCGCTGCTCCGGTGTCATATTTGCCATCGCCGCTCGCATCCGCTCGCTCACGTCGCGGCCATCGACCAGTTGATGCACAACCTTGGTTTCCCACAAGCCGGCCCGCATGGCCCCGCCATCCGCGTAGGCGGCAGAACTAACTATAAGCATTACTGCCAATGTTGCTTTCTTCATGGTTTCCTCGCTGATGTCAGGCAATCGACTTATCCTCCAGACTAGCAGAGCGGCAAAACGAGTGCAATGGGAAAAATACCTGCTGCGCGGTCGATTCGCTCCAATATGCTTCGCGCATTGTGTGCGTATCTGCAGAAATAATTTACCCTATGACAACGCCATAGTCGATTTCAGGAGTTGTTTATGATATTTTGTGCTAGTCATCTCCGGATTTAGGCGGTATCGGTAAACACAAAATTGTGGCGTCAAAAGCATGGACGCGGGAACAGCAATGGCGCACTACCATTGCATTCCCAACGATGCGTAGAGGGTGATTGGTATAACGAGACATTTCATCGGCATGCGAATGCAAGCGCTCCAATTTTTCTCTCGCTTCCTTCTAGGTCTGGGGGGAGCCTTGTTGTGCCTGCATGCGGTCGCCTTGCGGGCAGCCGAAACCGAACCCACGCCGATTCAAGCAAAAATCGTGGCGCTGCAGGACTTGGCCGAAACGCAACAAGACGAGTCGCTCAAACAATTGGTCGCTCTTTTGAAAGACTTGCGTGCCGACGCAGCCCTGGACGATCGGAGAGAAGCGCTGGAAGCGGTGATTGCGATGTATATCCGCACCGGCCAGCCATCGGAAGCGAGCAAACTCAATATCGAGCTTGGCGCACTGGGAACCCGTTATCACGACGATCGGGCCAACGCGATGGCCTTGAATTATCAAGCCAGCTTGTTGAAGGACCAGGGCAAGCTCGACCTTGCTGCCCCCGTGATCGAACAAGCGCTCCTGATCGCCAGCCGCGTCAACGACAAAAAACTGACCGGCCGCGTCAACAGCACCGCTTCGATCGTCTACAGCGCATTGGGCAATTTCCAGTCCGCGCTGCAACACCAATTGGTGGTCATGGGTTCGCTGGAAGAAGGCAACCGGCATGCCGAATTGCGCCGCGTCGACGCAATGGATAGCATCAGCACGCTTTACCTGAGCTTGAAAAACCCGCAAATGGCGCTGGAATACAATGCCAAGGCAACCGAATTGGCGGCAAGCCTGGGGGCCCAAGGAATGCTGGTGACCTTGACGATCGATCGCGGATACACGTACGCCGAGCAGGGAAAACTGGACGACGCCGCCAAGACCTACCTGGAAGCGTTGGCAATTGCCCACAAAATACTCGATCGGCGCAACGAAGGCATCATTTTGAACAATCTGGCCGACGTCTCGTTGAGCCAAGGCCATTACCCCTCTTGCGTGAAGTTTGCGCAGCAGGCAATCCCGCTGGCGCACAAGTTGGGCGACGGCTCGCTGGAGGCCTCCGCAATGGTCAACCAGGGATTGTGTCATATGGGCCTGGGCAACGTCCCTCAAGGCGTAGCGGAGGTCGATAGCGGCATCGCGTTTTTCCGCAAAGGGAACGCGAAGCCGGATATTGAGACGGTACTGGGCCAGTTGTCCACAGCCTACGAAAAAGCCGGTCTGTATATGGAGGCGCTGAAGGCAATGCAAGAACAGCGCAGTTTGACGGCGGAATTGTTCCGCACCGACCGCGACCGCGCCCTTACCGAGATGAAGGCCAAATTCGACGCCAGCCAGCGCGAAAAACAAATCGAAGCGCTGGAACAAAAAAACCAGGTGCAAAGCATCGAACTCAAAAACAAAAGCCTGCAACGCATCGTCTCGCTCCTGTCCACGTTGGCAGTTGGGGCGGTTGCCGTTACCATCGCCTTGCTGTACCGCAAAGTGCGGAAAAGCAATCGCGAGTTGCATGAAACCAATCTGAAGCTGGAACAACAGTCGACGCACGACCCGCTGACCGGGTTGCTGAACCGCCGCGCTTTCCAGGACAAGATGAAAATCCGCTCGCGAATGGTCGAACGACGCGCGACCGGCCCGGTTGCCCCTCCGCATGCGCTGGTCTTGCTCGACATCGATCATTTCAAGCTAATCAATGATAACTACGGGCACACAGCCGGCGATTTGGTGCTGGTGGAAATCAGCCGGCGATTGCAGCTAATCATGCGCGAAAACGACATGCTGATGCGCTGGGGCGGCGAGGAATTCCTGATCTTTCTCAACCATATACCGATCGAGCACCTGACCACCGTCATCCAACGCGTGCTCGATACGGTCGCGCGCACCGCCTTCGTAGTGGAAGAACGCAGCATTTCGGTGACGACTTCAATCGGCTTCATTTCGCTACCGCAAGCCGACGGCGCCGACAATGAATTGAACTGGGAAAAAGCCTTGCAACTGGCCGACGCCGCGCTGTACATGGCTAAGGCACAGGGACGCAATCAAGCGATCGGCGTGGGTAACATCGACGTGCCGCCAAGCGAATTGGCCGAATTATTGCAGGGCGATCTGGAGCATGCGGTCGCGCGCGGAGCGGTCAAGATTCAGCGGATCCCCGGCCCCGCTGCAACGCAGGCATCGATGGAGAAGATTTAGAACGGACGAATCGCTGGGTTTCGCCACGCTAGCCTCAACGCAACCAGTCGGGCATCTGCAGGAAGTTGCGCAATCGGTTCGCCCCCAACACCAGGCGATCCCAGCCGCACAAAACCAGCAAACGATGCAGTACATGAAGGAACAGGTTGGGCAGATCGATCCGCACGCGGCAATCCCCGATGGCCTCGATCAAGGTCAAGCCATTATTGGGGATGACGAATACTTCGCCGGCCCTCAGCATGTAATCCGATAGCTCGTTATAGGCGGTAATCCACACCACGCCGGAAAGGCATTCGACCCGTCGTCCCTTGGCCTTGGAAAAACGCAATGGGTAATCCTCGACCAGGGCGAAATCGATATATTTCCTGGTTGCCCTTTGTACTCGTGGTTGCATAAAATCTTCCTGAACTGTCCAATCTGAAGCTCATGGTACTGCGCCGCAGCAAGCCATAACAGATGCAGCGAATCAAAATTGTAATCGACACAGTTACGAATTTACTATACTGTACTGGTCGAATTTGACGCCCACTGTATCTATATCACATCCCGAGCCAGCCGGACAATAGCACGATGTCATTCCAATCCAACCTATACGAACAATTGGCAGCCGAACTGAGCGGTTTGATTGCGAGCAGAATATTTGCTCCCGGCGAACGCTTGCCGTCGATCCGCCACCTGGCCCAGCAAAAGCGGCTGTCGATTTCGACCGTGATACAGGCGTTGCGCTTGCTCGAAGATCGCGGTCTGATCGATGCCAAGCCGCAAGCCGGTTATTACGTCCGCCACCGGCCAAGGACCATGCTCGCGGTGCAGGCGGGCGAATGCTCGCAAGAACCGGCATTTGTCGGCATCACCAATCAGTTGATGCGCGTCCTGCGGGCCAACGAGGCGCCTGGCGTGATCCAGCTTGGCTCGGCATGGCCACCGGACGAACTGCTGCCGATCAAGCGCATACAGCAAACCGTCAGTTCGCTGGCACGGCGCGACCCGGCGCTGCTGGCGCGGGTCAGTTGCGTCGACACCAACGAACCGAATTTCATCCGCCAGATTGTGCGCCGCGCTGTCGACTGGGGCAAACTCGATCCGGCCGAAATCGTTGTCACCAGTTCCTGCACCGAAGCCATCAATTTATCGCTGCGCGCGGTAGCCAAGGCAGGCGATACGATTGCGGTCGAATCGTCGACCTATTTCGTGCTGCTGCAATTGATCGAAAGCCTGGGGATGAAGGCGCTCGAAATTCCCACGCATCCGAAAACCGGCATCTCCATCGACGCGCTGGAACTGGCGTTGAACGAGGGCCTGGTCGATGCCTGCCTGTTGATCCCGAATGCCAATAATCCGCTCGGCAGCATCATGCCGGATGAAAACAAGAAGCGGCTAGCATTCCTGTTGGCGTTGCATCAAGTGCCGCTGATCGAAGACGACATCTATGGCGATCTCTGCTTTACCGCCGAGCAGCCGCGACCGGTCAAGGCCTACGACACCACCGGCAACGTGTTGCTGTGCTCGTCGTTTTCCAAGGCCGTCAGCCCGGCAGCGCGGGTCGGCTATTGCGTTGCGGGCCGCTATGCGCAACAGGTGGCCTTGCTGAAGACCTTGTCGAGCGGCGCGACCGGTCATTTTTTCCAGGCGGTGCTGGCCGATTTCGTCGCCGGCGGCAGTTACGACAACCAGTTGCGCAAGATGCGCCGCATACTGGCGCAACGACTGGCGCAAATGTCCGATGCGGTAGCGGCCTCGTTCCCGTCCGAATGCACGTTCTCGGAACCGCAAGGCGGCTTCGTGCTTTGGATCAAGATGCCGGAGCAAGTAGACGGCTTTGCGGTGCACGAGCAGGCGATTGCCAATGGCATCGCACTGATGCCGGGCACGCTATTCTCGCCGACCGGCAACTTGCGCAACTACATCCGCCTCAATTGCGGCAATGCGTGGACGCCGGCCATCGAAGCGGCGATACGCCGGCTCGGAGAAATTGTGCATCGTGTCGCGGATGACCCGCTTGTCAGCATACGCGCGGAACAATCTGCGCGCACCGCGTAGCCCCATCTTCCAAGGCATGCCGGGTTGTGCTAGCGTTAACCTCCGACATAGTCCATTGCCATCCCGTGCCAAACTTCAGCCACGTCCTGCTGCAAACCGAACGCTTGTCCTTGCGCCCCTTGCACGCATCGGACGCGTCGGCGATCTTGTCGATTCGGTCGAATCCGACCGTCATGCGCTACCACAGTTCGCTGCCGTGGACCTCGATCGACCAAGCCTACGCGCTGATTGCAGTCGCCGCCGAGGCGCTGCAAACCGGCGATCATTTGCGTCTGGGCATCGAACTCAAACAAGACCTTTCGCTGATCGGCACCTGCGGCCTGTTTCACCTTGACGAACAATGCCGGCGCGCCGAGATCGGTTACGAATTGCATCTCGACGCCTGGGGCAAGGGCTACATGCATGAAGCGCAATGGGCGCTGCTGGAATACGCCTTTTCGGAACTGGCGCTCAATCGGATCGAAGCGGATATCCACCCCGATAACATCGCCTCTGCCAAATCGGTCGAGCGCCTCGGCTTCAGGAAGGAAGGCCATCTGCGCGAACGCTGGATCGTCGGCGGCGAGGTTTCCGACTCGATTATTTACGGATTACTGGCAAGCGATTGGCGATCGATGCGACAATCGCAGCCAGTTTGACAACGCTGTCGAAATCCTCGTATGATAGTCGCATGAATTTCATTGCGGTATTTTCGGTCCATCATCCTGGCCATCCACGGCTGGGAGCGTTATTGCTTATGTGAATTCGACAAGCCCAATCACTGAGAAAGCCCTCCCAGCCAGCACTGCGAGGGCTTTTTTGCAATTCATCTGATGATTGGGAAGACATGAAAGACATGAGCAAACCGCTGGCGCAATATAGTGCGCCGATCAATTTACCGACTAATTCACCGATACGCGCTGCCGTTACAGCCAGCGCCGACTATCCATTCACGCACGTCGAGGCAACGGTCAAACTCGACCAGAACGAATCCTCCGAAGATTTTCCCGAGGAATTGAAAGCGCTGGCGCTGCAACGGATGACGCAGCAAGCGTGGAACCGCTATCCCGACCTGCATGCCGATTCGCTGCGCGACGCCATCGCTGCCTACGAGAAATGGCCGGCGGACGGGATCGTGGTGACGACCGGCAGCAATGTCTTGATCGCGTTGTTGACCCAACTGTCCGGCATCGGACGGCGCGTGGTGACGGTGGCGCCGAATTTTGCGCTGTACGCGCTGGGCGCCCGGCTGCTCGATGTCGATCTGTCGGAAGTCGCGCTGCGACCGGATTTTTCGCTCGACGTTGCTGCGCTCGTGGCGGTCATCAGGCAGCGCGCCGGCGGCGTCGTCTATCTGCCGCAACCGCACGCACCGACCGGAACACTGGCCGCGCAGCAGGATCTTTCCGAGATATTGCGCGCGTCGTCCGACTGGCTCACCGTGATCGACGAAGCCTACTACCAGTTTTCCGCAGCGGACTCGACAACGCTGGCGCGGCAATTTCCGAACACCGTGCTGTTGCGGACATTCTCGAAAGCCTGGGGCCTGGCCGGCTTGCGCCTCGGCTATGCGTTGACGACTCCCGACATTGCGCGCCAGTTGCAGAAATTGGTGCCGCCGTTTGCCGTTTCGACGATGCAAACCGCCGTCGCGCAAGTGGCGCTGGAAAATCCCGGTTACGTAATCGAACGCGTCAAACGGGTAATCTGCGAGCGCGAACGCATCGTCAAGGCACTCGATACGCACCCGACCTGGCGCGCCCATCCTTCTGCCGCGAACTTCATCCTGATACGCACCCCCGACGCTGCGCAAGCCTACGCACAACTCTTGCGCCACGGCGTTCTGGTGCGCCGGCAAGACAGCCTGCCCGGCCTCGCCGGCTGCATACGCGTTACCATCGGCAGCAAGGACGAGAACGACGCCTTCCTGCGCGCCGCGTGGGCAACCTAGCCGTCGTGGGCAGCGGTGGGTACTACGCAATATAGTCCTTCAACTCCCCGGCCAGGAAATCGAACAGGCTCATCACCCGCGCATTGCGCCGCAAGCCGTCGTGGGTGACCAGCCACATGTCCAGATCGAATAGCAGTTCGTGCGGCAGTATCGGGATCAAGTCGGGATCGCGGCGGGCGATGCCGACCTGGCAACCGCCGATGCCGTATCCAGCCCGCAAGGCCGATAATTGCGCCCATTCGTTATCGCAGCGGAACGAAAAATCTTCGCGTCGAATCACCTGTTCCCATTGCTTGGCCATGCGCATCGTCCGCAAGGCGTCGGGGTCCTGGTCGTAACCGATCGCCGCGTGCTGCTTGAGTTCGGCGATATTCGTCGGCACGCCATGCACTTCGACGTAGCGCCGGTGCGCAAACAAGCCGATATAAGTCTTGCCGATATGCTTGGCGATCAACGCTTGCTGCGTCGGACGCATCATGCGCACGGCGATATCCGCCTCGCGCTTCAACAGATCCGCATTGCGATTGCTTAACATCAGCTCAATATCGACGTACGGATTGCTCTGCCGATATTTGGTCAGCATCGATGGCAAGGCCTCGGCGCCGACAAAATTGCTCGCCGTAATGCGCACCGTGCCGCGTTCGTCTTCCGCCGTGCCGGAAGCAATGCGCAAGACTTGCTGCGCGGCTGCGGCCATTGCCTCCGCCGGCCCACGCAGCTCGAACGCGATCCTGGTGGGCCGCAGGCCGTCTTGCGCGCGCGTGAACAGCGCGATGCCGAGCGTGGCTTCGAGCGTATCGATATGACGCCCGATACTTGGTTGGGTCATGCCCAGCGAGCGCGCTGCCGCCGACAGGCTGCCTTCGCGCAGGACAGCCAGGAAGGAACGGTAAAGCGCCCAGTCGATTTGTGTTTTATCCATACATATATGTATACCATATCTACAGGATTAGCCAATTGTTGTTTGACATCGATGCGACTACGATACTTGCCAAGCGGTCTAACTCTTGGAGAATAGAATGGAAAGCAGCAAGCAATCCGGTATCAAGCAAATGCTGATCGTCGGCGCCACCGGCGGCGTCGGCAAAGCAGTCGCGCAAGCGGCGACGCAGCGTGGCTGGAAAGTCCGCGCACTGACGCGGCGCGCCGACGCCTCCGCCATCCTGCCGGGAATCGACATCGACTGGCGCTTGGGCGACAGTATGCATGCAGAAGATGTGTTGCAAGCCGCGCAAGGCGTCGATTGCATTGTGCACGCGGCGAACCCGCCGATGTACAAGAACTGGCGCGAACTAGCGATGCCGATGCTGGCCAACAGCATCGCCGCCGCCAAGGCAAGCGGCGCGCGCCTGATCTTGCCGGGAAATATCTATAATTTCGGCCCCGATGCCTGGCCCCTGGTTAGCGAAAGCTCGCCGCAGCACCCCACTACCCGCAAGGGCAAAGTGCGCGTCGAAATGGAGCAAATGATGCAAACGGCGGCGCAGCAAGGCGCGCGCATGATGGTAGTGCGCGCGGGCGACTTTTTCGGCGGGTACGGCCCCAGTTCGTGGTTCGGAACCTTGATGGTCAAACCTGGCAAGCCGCTGGCGTCCGTCACCTTTCCGGGCGAAAAAAAGATTGGCCACGCTTGGGCTTATCTGCCCGACCTCGCTGAAACAATAGTCCGCTTGGCAGAGCGCGAAAAGGATATGGCGGCCTTCGAGGTTTTTCACTTCGGCGGCCATTGGACCGCCAATGCGGTCGAAATGGCCGAAGCGATACGCCGTGTCAGCGGCAATCCCAAACTACCGATCCGCTCGCTGCCGTGGCCGCTCATCTATCTGGTTTCGCCCTTCGTCGGTTTCCTGCGCGAATTGCTCGAAATGCGTTATTTATGGAAGGAACCGATTCGCCTCGACAATCGCAAACTGATCGCGGCCCTCGGCCAGGAACCGCATACGCCCTTGGACGAGGCCGTCAAATGCAGCTTGCAAGAGTTGGCCTGTATTTGACGAGAGACTGGGGGTATTCCGAAGAAGGTGACGCATAGGCATACCCGATCCATGTTAAATTAAGATTTTCGATTCCAGATATCAACATTTATAAATATGGAGACAAGAATGAGCGTTAAATTTTCCGGCAAGGTTGCTGTGGTCACCGGGGCGGCCAACGGTATCGGCCGCGCCACCGCTTTGGCGTTCGCCCAAAATGGCTTGAAGGTAGTCGTGTCCGACATCGACGACAAGGGCGGACAAGAGACGGTTGCGGCAATCAAGGAATCAGGCGGCGAAGCGACCTTCGTGCGCTGCGACGTATCGCAGGATAGCCAGGCGCGCGCGCTCGTCGAGGCCACGATTTCGCACTATGGACGGCTCGACTATGCGTTCAACAATGCGGGCATCGAGATCGAGCAATCCAAGTTGGCGGACGGCAAGGAATCGGAATTCGATGCCATCATGAACGTCAACGTCAAGGGTGTCTGGCTATGCATGAAGCACCAGATACCGGTCATGCTGGCGCAAGGCGGTGGCGCAATTGTCAATACCGCGTCGATTGCCGGCTTGGGCGCTGCGCCCAAGATGAGCATCTACTCCGCCTCCAAGCACGCGGTCATCGGCTTGACCAAGTCGGCGGCGATCGAATACGCGAAAAAGAATATCAGGGTCAACGCGGTATGTCCGGCTGTCATCGATACCGAAATGTTCCGCCGCGCGCACGTGGCCGATCCCAAGAAGGCCGAATTCGCGCTCGCCATCCATCCCGTCGGCCGCATTGGGAAGGTCGAAGAAATCGCGGCTGCCGTGCTCTACCTATGCAGCGACCTGGCTGGATTCACGACCGGGATTGCGTTGCCGGTCGATGGTGGCGTGACTGCATTTTGATGCGTGCTGCGCCAAACCTGGTGCATGGCCGCGCCCAATAAATTGAGCGATACAAGCCGGAAAATTTGCACGCAAAGCGAGAAATTTGCCAACCCGGCATAATGGGCGGTTTTCACCATTCCGGTTATCGACTCAATGCAATCCATTACTCGGCACCGCCCCGGAGCAGCGGGGCCTATCCAATGAATATCCAGGCTGCCTCCACCGCAGGGCAAGCACGCGAGCACGAAATATCGGCCTGGATGACCGTATTGTTGGCCGCCGCCTGTGGCTTGATCGTCGCCAACCTCTATTACGCGCAACCGTTGATTGGCTTGATCGCCGCCGATATCGACCTGCCGCCATCGACGGCCAGCATGATCGTCGCACTGACGCAGATCGGCTATTGTGCCGGCTTGCTGCTGTTGGTGCCGCTCGGCGATTTGACCGAAAACCGGCGTCTTATCAGCGTGACGCTGGGCGGCGTCGTGCTCGCTTTGCTGATGGCGACGCTGGCGCCGAACGCACCGTTATTCCTGGCGGCGGCACTGTTGATTGGTCTGTGCGCGGTTGTGGTGCAGATGCTGGTCCCGTTGGCAGCGCACATGGCGCCGGAAGGCACGCGCGGTCGTGTGGTCGGCAATGTGATGAGCGGTCTGCTGCTCGGCGTCATGCTGTCGCGCCCGGTTTCCAGCCTGATTGCTGCCAACTTCGGCTGGCGCGCCGTGTTCGGCGCTTCGGCGGTCGTAATGATCGCGCTGCTAGTCGTATTGCGCAACTTATTGCCGCTGCGCCGTCCGGCGGCAGATCACAACTACCGCGAGCTGATTGGTTCGCTATGGGCGCTGCTGCGCGATACGCCAATTCTGCGCCGACGCGCCGCCTATCAAGCTGCGCTATTCGGCTCCTTCACCCTATTCTGGACGATAGTGCCGCAGGTATTGAGCGGCCCGCATTTCGCTTTCACCCAACGCGGCATTGCGCTATTTGCGCTGTCCGGCGCGGCGGGCGTCTTTTCCGCGCCAATTGCCGGCCGCATGGCCGATCGCGGCTGGAGCCGGCTCGGCACCGGTCTGTCGCTCGGTTTGGTTGCGCTCGGATTCGCAGTCGCCTATTTCGGCGCCGGCGGTTCGGTGATTATGCTGATGATCGGCGGCATCTTGCTCGACCTTGGCGTGCAAAGCAACCTGGTCTTGGGTCAACGCGCGATCTACGCGCTTGGCGCGCATGCGCGCAGTCGGCTGACCGGGCTTTACATGGCGCTATTCTTTGCCGGCGGCGCGTTCGGTTCTTCCATTTCCAGCGTCGTCTTCATCCACGGCGGATGGCAGTCGGTCTGTTGGATCGGTGTCGCTTTTCCGCTTGCGGCAATGCTGCTGTATGCAACGGAATTCTTCGGCACGGCCCAGCGCTAACGTCTCTGAAATGGCAGGCGCCGTCAGATATTGCCCCGTCGTGCCTGCGCATGTCCGGGATGTTTCCAAAAGGCCGCCAACCAGTGATTGAAGCGTGGGCAGGCGGTCGGTAAATTCGGCGAACCACCGCCCGGATAGAGCGTAATCTCGCCGAGCATCACGCCGCGCCTCGTCTCATACAGATCGACGCGCATGAAATCGACGCCGCTGCCGAGCCGTTGCGCAGCGTCAATCATTTCCTGCAGATGCGCCGGTCGCGCCGGCAGTGGATTGGGCAAGCGTTCGGCATAGCGGGTCATCGCGATCGGCTCCCATTGCGGCGTCAGAAAAATATTTTCCCGGTTTTTGCGATAGCTGGACGATCCGACATTGATCGCCCGCACCACGCCGTCGAAGGTGTAAAAACGATAGTCGAGCAATTCGCCACCAACCAAGGGATACAGCCTTTCCTCCACAAAAATACGCGGCGGGATCAATTGATAAGCCCATTCTTGCGGCGCAAAACGCAGCTTGAGCATTTGCCGGCACAGATCCACCAATTGCGCGCGCGAAAGTAGCGCCGAATGCGCCGCGTCTTGCGGCACGTTGCCGTTGGCGTCCAGCAAATCGTTATTATTGCCAAAATAATATAGTTGACCGGCATCGCACAGGATGTTCCAACCGGAACCGTGATTGGCTTTGATGAAGCAGGTATCGGTCAAACTATCGAACGGCAACAAGGCTGGATCGTCGGTCACGAACCAAGTGGCGGGCGTTGCCACCCGGCGCTCTTGCGCAAAGCGTTTGACCGCGATCTTGTCTTGCAAGATCGGAAACAACGGATTGCGATCGTGCAGCATGCGCCACCTCACTTTGGCGGCAAAATCGGGCGCATCCCCTCGCGGCGCGAATTCCGGCAGCGCTACTGCGGACACCTCTGTTTGGCGGCCATCGTCTGCAGGGAAAATGCTTGGATTTGTTGTCGCCACGGCGCTGCACTCGACTCTTGAAATGGGACGGTGTTTGATTTTGCCACCGTCACGCTGCCGACGTCAAAACAAATACGGCTTGATAAAAAAAAGCCCGGCAAAACCGGGCTTTTCATCAAACGCTGCTGCGCGATTGCACTACGCCATCAATTGAAGGTCTTGCCTTCCGCCGCCAGCTTGGCCAGCAACGGGGCTGCCTTCCAGGCGTCGCCGTGCGGACCCTTCGCATACTTGTTCATCGCCAGGATGACGTTGGGCAAGCCGACCGTGTCGGCATAGAACATCGGGCCGCCACGGAACAGCGGGAAGCCGTAGCCGGTCAGGTACACCATATCGATGTCAGAGGCACGCGTCGCAATCCCTTCTTCCAGGATGTAAGCCGCTTCGTTGACCAGCGCAAAAACCAGGCGCTCGACAATTTCCTGATCGCTGATCTTGCGGCGTTCGATGCCGAGGTCAGCCGAGTGCTTGACGATCATGTCGTTGACCACTTGCGACGGATACGCCTTGCGGTCGCCGGGCTTGTAGTCATACCATCCGGCGCCGGTCTTTTGCCCATAACGCCCCATTTCGCACAGCAAGTCGGCAGTCTTCGAATACGTCACCTCTGGCTTTTCGACATAGCGGCGCTTGCGGATATACCAGCCGATATCGTTGCCGGCCAGGTCGCCCATGCGGAATGGCCCCATTGCAAAACCGAATTTTTCGATTGCCTTGTCGACTTGTTCCGGCAGGCAGCCCTGCTCCAGCAGGAACCCGGCCTGACGGCTGTATTGCTCGATCATGCGGTTGCCGATGAAGCCGTCGCACACGCCGGAGACAACGCCGGTTTTCTTGATCTTTTTCGACAAGGCCAGGGTGGTGGCGAGCACATCCTTGCCGGTCTTGGCGCCGCGCACGATTTCCAGCAGCTTCATCACGTTGGCCGGGCTGAAGAAGTGCGTGCCGATCACGTCTTGCGGACGCTTGGTGAAGGCGGCAATCTTGTCGACGTCCAGCGTCGAGGTATTGGAAGCCAGGATCGCGCCTTGCTTCATCACTTCATCGAGCTTCTTGAACACGGTTTCTTTCACGCCCATGTCTTCGAACACGGCTTCGACCACGATATCGGCTTGCGCGATGTCGTCGTACGACAAGGTGCCGGTAATCAGGCCGACGCGCTGCTCGAATTTCTGTTGCGTCAGCTTGCCCTTCTTGAGCGTGTTTTCATAATTCTTGCGGATCGTCGCCAAACCCTTGTCGAGCGCTTCCTGCTTCATTTCCAGGATCTTGACGGGGATGCCGGCATTGGCGAAATTCATCGCGATGCCGCCGCCCATCGTGCCGCCGCCGATCACTGCGACCGACTTGATCGGACGGGTTGGCGTATCTTCCGGCACGTCCGGCAACTTGCTGGCGGCGCGCTCGCCGAAGAACGCGTGGCGCAGCGCTTTCGATTCCGTGGTCTGCACCAGCTCGATAAACAGGCTGCGTTCGAACTGGATGCCATCGTCGAACTTCTTGGTGATTGCCGCCGCCACTGCTTCCACGCATTTGAGCGGCGCCGGAAACGGGCCGGACATCGCCTTGACGGTGTTGCGCGAGAATTGCAGGAAGGCTTCGTAATTCGGGTAATCGATCTTGATGTCGCGCACTTTCGGCAAGGGCCGCACGTCGGCAACCTTGTTGGCGAATGCCAGCGCGCCTTGCATCAAGTCGCCTTCGATCAATTCATTGAACAGCGCGGTGCCGGCCAACTTTTCCGACGCCACCGGATTGCCGGAGACGATCATGTTCAACGCCATTTCCAGCCCCAGCACGCGCGGCAAGCGTTGCGTGCCGCCGGCTCCCGGCAGGATGCCCAGCTTGACTTCCGGCAGCGCGATTTGCGCGCCGGCCACCGCAACCCGATAATTGCAACCCATCGCCAATTCCAGGCCGCCGCCCATGCACACCGTGTGAATCGCCGCGATCACCGGCTTGGTCGAATTTTCGACGACGTTGATCACTGTATGCAGGTTCGGCTCGGCCAAAGCCTTGGGCGAATTGAATTCCTTGATGTCGGCGCCGCCGGAAAACGCCGTGCCGGCGCCGGTAATGATGATCGCCTTGACGGCATCGTCGGCCAAGGCCTTTTGCATGCCGTCGACGATGGCGCTGCGGGTCGCATGACCCAAGCCATTCACCGGAGGATTGTTGAGGGTAATCACGGCAACCGCGCCGTTGATTTGATATTCGGCAGTCATGTCTCTTCCTTTTTATGTTAGGGGTCGGTATGCAAACCTTGAAGCAAATTTTGCTCTCAAGCGCAAACTATACCGCAAAAAGAACGATCGTATTATTTTTTTCAAAGTCGATGTGAAAAATCGACTTCGCCGGCTCAAACTTCCAGCCACTCCTTGCGAATTGCTGCATTGCCGCGCAAATCGTCCGGCGAGCCTTCAAACTGGATCGCGCCATGTCCCATCACGTAGACGCGTTGCGAAATCGTCAACGCAATCGCCAGTTTCTGTTCGACCAGCAACACCGAAATTCCTTTATCCTTCAGTGCCTTCAGATAATCGGCAACCAGATCGACGATCTTGGGGGCCAATCCTTCGGTCGGCTCGTCGATCATGATGAGGTCGGGGTCGCCCATCAGCGTGCGGCACAGGGTCAGCATCTGCTGCTCGCCCCCCGACAACACGCCTGCCGGTATAGAGCGCCGCTCCATCAGACGCGGAAACATCTGGTACATGTCGTTCAAGCACCAGCGCGCGGCTTTGCCGTTCTTTTTGCCGCCACCGCTTTTGCCGCCACCCTTCTCGCCAAGGATCAGGTTTTGCTCGACAGTCAGCGCCGGAAAAATATCGCGCTGCTCCGGCACGTAACCCAAGCCCTTGTGTGCAATCTCGAACGCCTTCAATCCGATCAGTTCCTCGCCTTTGAAACGGATCGACCCGGTCGCCTTGACCTGGCCCATTGCGGCCTTGACCGTGGTCGAGCGGCCAACACCGTTGCGCCCCAGCAGGCTGACGATTTCACCTTGATTGACCACCAGGTCGACGCCATGCAAGACATGACTCTTGCCGTAAAATGCGTGCAGGTTCTTGATTTCCAGTATCGTTGTCATGCTCATGCCTCCTCCGGCGCGTGGCTGCCGAGATAGGCTTCCTGCACTTTTTGATTGCCGCGAATGTTTGCCGGCGTGTCGCAGGCGATCATTTCGCCATAGACCAGCACCGCGATCTTGTCGGCCAGGCCGAACACCACGCTCATGTCGTGCTCGACCATCAACAGCGTCTTGCCGACCGTGACCTTGCGGATCAATTCCACCGCTGCGTCCGACTCGGAGCGGCTCATGCCGGCGGTGGGTTCATCGAGCAAAATCACTTCGGCGCCGCCGGCGATGGTGATGCCGATTTCCAGCGCGCGTTGCTCCGCATAGGTGAGCAGTCCGGCTTCGACCTCGCGGCGTTGCTTCAAGCCGATCTGTTCCAGCACGGCTTCCGCCTTTTCGTTGGCATCCTTCAATGCGTTCAACCGATGCCAGAACGAATAGCGATAGCCGAGCGACCACAACACCGCGCAGCGCAGGTTTTCAAACACCGTCAATCGATGGAAGATATTGGTGATCTGAAAACTGCGCGACAAGCCGCGCCGGTTGATTTCAAACGGCTTCAATCCGCGTATGCTTGCGCCGTTCAACAAGATGTCGCCCGAGGTCAGCCCGAAGCGCCCGGAAATCAAGTTGAACAAGGTCGACTTGCCGGCGCCGTTGGGGCCGATGACAGCGACCCGTTCGCCCTTCGGCACTTGCAGATTGGTGCCGCGTATGATTTCCGAGCGGCCAAAACATTTGCGCACATCGCGCAATTCGAGAGATAGCCCGCTCATGCGTCGGCCCTCCGCAGCGCTTGTTCAATTTCAATACTCACGTCGCTCCAAACAGTTTGATAAGCCGGCCTGATTATGCGTATGCCGACCATGCCGATGGCCAGCAGCGCCACGGCAATGACCCACGGCTCAGTGGCGGCGGTGTCGACGTCCCAGGCAAATAGTTTCATCACAGTGCCATTGTCGGCATCGAGCGCGCGGTGATACAGCATTTCTATCATCATCACAACGCCGCACAACGCCACCAGCGCCATTGCGCAGAGCACGCCCAAATAACGCCATACGCGCCTGAATTTGCCGAATTTAAGCAAGCGCACATTCAACATCACAATGCTCGCCACCCCGCCCGGCGCGAACATCACGATCACGATAAAGAATATGCCGAGATAGAGCTGCCACGCCTTGGTGTAATCGGACAGCATCACCGTCAGGAACACCCCGATCACCGCGCCGATCATCGGCCCGAAGAAATAACCGATGCCGCCGATGAAGGTGAATAGCAAGACTGCACCGGAGCGAATCGCGCTGACGTTCTCCGCGCTGACGATCTCGAAATTGATCGCCGACAAGCCGCCCGATATGCCGGCAAAGAAGGCTGACAGTATCAAGGTCAAATAGCGCACCCATTGCGTGTCGTAGCCGACAAACTCCACCCGCTCGGGATTGTCGCGCACGGCGTTGGCGATGCGTCCCAGCGGCGTCTGGGTAAACGCATACATGCCAACCGTGCTGACGAACAGCCAGAGCGCAATCAGGTAGTAGACCTGGATTTGCGGCCCGTAGCTGATGCCCATAACCGGATTGCCGATCACGCGATTGGTCGAGATGCCGCCCTCGCCGCCGAAAAATCCGGGGAACATCAGCGAACAGGCAGCAACCAGTTCGACCAGACCGAGCGTAATCATCGCAAACGTGGTGCCCGACTTCTTGGTCGTCACATAACCGAACAGCACGCCGAAGAACATGCCGGCGACGCCGCCGATCAGCGGAATCAAGGTCACTGGAACCGTCAACGTGCCGGCCGTGACCAGGTTCATCGTGTGGATCGCAAAAAACGCGCCCAGGCCTGAATACACGGCATGCCCGAAAGACAGCATGCCGCTCTGCCCCAGCAACATGTTGTACGACAAGCCGAAGATCATCACGGTACCCATCTGCGACAACAGCGACAGCGAAGCGCCCTTGTTGAAAATCAGCGGTGCGACGATCAACAACAGCGCGAAACCGGCCCAGGTCAGCCAGCGCACCAGATTGAGGGATTTCATGTTATTCATTTGCGTCATCCTTCCCGTGTGCCCATCAAACCGCGCGGCCTGAAAATCAGGATGAGTACCAGCAACAAGTACGGCAGGATAGGCGCGACTTGCGAAATAGTGAGATTGAGCAGCGTGTAGCCGGGAGCATCGGCGCCGATCTGGAAGCCCACCTTCGACAACAGGCTCAACATCGAATAATCCAGCGCCACCGCATAGGTTTGCAAGACGCCGATCAACAGCGACGCCGCCAGCGCGCCCACCAGCGAGCCGAGTCCGCCGACCACCACCACCACGAAGATGATGCTGCCGACAGTTCCGGCCATCGATGGCTCGGTGACGAAGGCGTTGCCGCCGATCACGCCGGCCAATCCCGCCAACGCGCAGCCGCCGCCGAACACCAGCATGAACACGCGCGGCACGTTATGGCCGAGCGCCTCCACCATGTCGGGATGGGTCAGCGCAGCCTGGATCACCAAACCGATGCGGGTGCGCTTCAACACCAGGTAGATCGACAACAGCATCAGCAGCGCGACCAGCATCATGAACGCCTTGTAGATCGGGAAGGTCGTGGTATACAGCGTGAAGAGCGGGCCGTCGAGTTCGTGCGGAATCGGATACGGAACCGCAGCGCGGCCCCAGACCAGTTGAACCAGTTCGACCACCACATACGACAAGCCGAAGGTGAACAGTAGTTCGGGCACATTGCCGAACTTGTGCACCGCGCGCAAGCCGTAGCGTTCAACCAGTGCGCCGACAATGCCGACGCCGAACGGCGCCAGAAACAAAGCCGGCCAAAATCCCAGCTTGCTGCTGACCGTATAGGCGAAATACGCGCCCAGCATATAAAAGCTCGCGTGCGCGAAATTGAGCACGCCCATCATGCTGAATATCAGCGTCAAGCCGGAGGAAAGCATGAACAGCAGCAATCCATAGCTCAATCCATTGAGCAAGGTTATTAAAACGAATTCCAAGAGAGCGCTCCCCCATCAAGTTGTCTGTTGCATCGTCGTCGCTCCGGTCAAGCGGATAGCCGCAACCCGCGTCGACGAGATCGGCGCGGGTTGCACTGCGTTTCGATTGGATGTGCTGGCGAGCCTTTGCCGCGCATGCTTCATACGACTGAAGTTGGCAAAGACCCGCAAATCTAACCTGGATTTTATTGAGCAGGCCGCTTCATTTGACAAGATGTCGGTTGCGCCGCGATGTAAGAATCGATTTTCTGGTCGGTCTTCCATCCGTAGCCGGTATTTTCCTGGTCGAAGCGGACGGTTTTGCCATCGACCTTGGTCCAGGTGCCGATATACAGCGGTTGCTGCAACTGGTGGTCGGTCTTGCGCATTTCGACTTCGCCGTTCAAGCTCTTGACCTTCATGCCTTCCATGGCGAACGCCACTTTGATCGGATCGACCGACTTGGCATCCTTGATCGCCTTGCTCAACATTTCGACGATGGTATAGGTCGCCATTGCATAGAAGTCGTCGTTGTATTTCTTCTTGTAGGCATCGACGATTTCCTTGCCGGAAAAGGTTTCGTTGTTCGGCGTCCAGTACGCAATCTCTTTCACATGGTCGGCGCCGGACGGGCCGATCGCGGTCGGCACGCCGGTCGTCGCCGCGTAATAGGTATAAAAATTGGCGGTCAAGCCGGCATCTTTAGCGGCCTTGATGAGCAGGGACAGGTCGGCGCCCCAGTTGCCGGTGATGACGGTATCGGCGCCGGAAGCCTTGATCTTCGCGACATACGGCGAGAAATCCTTGACTGTTGCAATCGGATGCAAATCGTCGCCGACGATTTCAATGTCCGGGCGCTTGCGTTTCAAGTATTCCTTGGCGGCGCGCGTCACCTGGTGGCCGAACGAATAGTTCTGCCCGATGATGTACACCTTCTTGATGCTCTTGTCCTTGGCCATGAAAGTGGTCAGCGCTTCCATTTTCATGTCCGAATTGGCGTCGAAGCGGAAATGCCAGAAGCTGCACTTGCTATTGGTCAGGTCGGGATCGATTGCGGCATGGTTCAGGAACACGATTTCCTTGCCGGGATTGCGTTCGTTGTGCTTGTTGATCGCATCGATCAGCGCCAGCGCAGCGCCGGAGCCGTTGCCTTGCGTAATATAGTGATAGCCCTGGTCGATTGCGTTTTTCAGTTGGGTCAGCGATTCCTGCGGACTGCCTTTATTGTCGAAGCCGACAAATTCGAGCGTGTTGTCGCCCGCCCACTTCTGCTGATTCGCCGTTTCGGCGAACATCTGGAAGCTCTTCAATTGATTTTGTCCGATCGGCGCAAACGCCCCGGACAAGGTGTCGATAAACGCAACTTTGACGTTTTCGGCGGATGCCAGCGGCGCGGCAAACGCGGCAGCAATCGAGATGGATAACACTAGCGGGCGAAATTGCATGTTCATATGTCTCTCTTTATAGTTTTGAAGGGAATAAACACAGGCTTTGCTGCACCATCGAAGTCGATTTCATGGGTGCCTCTAAAAATACCAAAAGTGTCCGAGGTCGAGTCAAGGAGCGGACACTTTTGGCAATTTTTAGGGGGAGCCCTTATGCCGTCGGCAATTTATATTCTTTGAACTGCTCCCTGATTTTGTTTTTCAATATTTTTCCGGTTGCGCCGTGCGGCAATTCATCGACGAAGGTCACATCGTCCGGGGTCCACCATTTGGCAATCTTGCCTTGGAAGAATTCAATCAACTCTTCCTTCGTCAGATCGGCGCCCTGCTTTTTGACGACCACCAGCAACGGTCGCTCATCCCATTTCGGATGCGCAATGCCGATGCAGGCCGCCTGCAATACCGCCGGATGCGACATCGCGATGTTCTCCAGATCGATAGTGCCGATCCATTCGCCGCCGGATTTGATCACATCCTTGCTGCGGTCGGTAATCTGCATATAGCCTTCGGCGTCGATGGTGGCCACGTCGCCGGTCGGGAACCAGCCGTCCTGCAATACGTCGCCGCCCTCGCCTTTGAAATAGCTGGAAATCACCCACGGCCCCTTGGCCTGCAAATTACCGAAGGTCTTGCCGTCCCACGGCAATTCCTTGAAATTATCGTCGACTATCCTGATTTGCACGCCATAGATAGTATGCCCTTGTTTTTCCAGAATTGCCTGACGCGCCTCTTCCGACATCGTCAGGTGGTTACTCTGCAGCGTGCATACCGTGCCCAGCGGCGACATTTCCGTCATGCCCCAGGCATGCACGGTTTCGACGCCATACTTGTGCATAAAGGTCTTCATCATCGACGGCGGACAAGCCGAGCCGCCGACCACGGTGCGCTTCAACGACGAGAAGCGCAAATTGTTCTGGCCGACATAGGTCAGCAAGCCCAGCCACACGGTCGGCACGCCGGCCGAGAAAGTCACTTGCTCTTGCTCGAACAATTCATACACCGATTTGCCGTCGAGCGAAGCGCCGGGAAATACCATCTTCGCCCCGGTCATCGGCACCGAGTACGGCAAGCCCCAGGCATTGACGTGGAACATCGGCACCACCGGCAGCACGACATCGCGCGCGGAAACGTTCAAGCCGTCCGGCGAACACGAGGCAAGAGAATGCAGCACCGTCGATCGATGCGAATACAGCGCGCCTTTGGGATGGCCGGTCGTCCCCGACGTGTAGCATAAACTGGAAGCCGAATTTTCATCGAACAGCGGCCACACGTAATCGTCGGTATTGTTGTCGATCAAATCCTCATAGCACAGCAGGTTGGCGATCTTGCTTTCCTTCGGCATGCGGTCGCGGTCGCACATCATCACGTAAGCCTTGATGGTGGTGCAGTGCGCGGCAAACGCCTCCGCCAGCGGCAGGAAATTCATGTCGAAAAACAGGTATTGATCCTCGGCGTGATTGGCGATGTAGGCGATCTGCTCGGCAAACAGGCGCGGGTTGATCGTATGCAGCACCGCGCCCGAACCGGATACTGCGTAATACAGTTCCATGTGCCGATAGCCGTTCCAGGCCAAGGTCGCAACGCGCTCCCCCATCTTCACGCCCAGCGCACGCAACGCGTTGGCCATCTGCCGTGCGCGCCGATGACAGTCGCGGTAGGTATACCGATGAATGTCCCCTTCCACCCTGCGCGATACGATTTCATTCTTCCCGAATTGCCGATCCGCATGTTCAATAATGCTGGAAATAAGCAAAGGCTGGTGCATCATCTGCCCCATCAACGGGCTTTGTGGATACTGCGACATCACATCTCCTGGTTTTAGACACCCTGTTTGCCCGTCATCCGGCGCCAAATTGCAAAGCTTGCCTGCCTTTGCGCCAAATAGAAATATTCAGAGCTGTCTGCGTTAATTATATTGAATTGATTTTCGTACGACCGTGCTTTAATCGTCAACGACTTTCGATGCCGCACTGCACAAATAGCGCCCAATATCGATTTTATCTCGCCAACGATCAAAAGCAGGCGCCATTGACACCTCTTCGGCTTGCTGCTGTTCGCCCTCGGTGCTTCTTTCGACGCCTTGGTAATCATAATAGGCCAGACTGGGCAAAACGAATATGGGTTGTTGCAAAAACGCTGGCACTTCGTACACGCGTATGCGTGAAGCACGGCCATTTCGGACGCCGTCAGATGCGTTTGTCGCTTATCTGTCAAAATAGGGCTTGCCGTCGCCCGCCCATGGCTGCCGGCCAATCGGCCTAACGTATTTAACGCAAACATGCTTACTCTTGCCAAAGACCCAATCGGTGAATTGTCGCCACCAGACGATGCGGCGCGCTGCAACGTCGACGGCAACGCGCCGACCTCGTCATCCTTGCTTGACCTGGATAGTCTGGAAATCGGCAATTCGTTCGCCGATTTGCCGGCGACGTTCTATACCCGGCTGCAACCGACGCCGCTACCGGCGCCGTATCTGGTCGGCATCAGCCAATCGGCGGCGACGCTGATTCGATTGGATGCGGCCAGCGGCGGCAGCGAACAATTCCTGCAAATATTTACCGGCAACCAGAACTTGCCGGCATCCAAGCCGCTGGCTGCGGTGTATTCCGGCCACCAATTTGGCGTGTGGGCCGGACAATTGGGCGATGGCCGCGCGATCTTGCTGGGCGACGTCGCGACCTTCGGGGCAGAGCCGCCGGGCCGCATCGAGCTGCAATTGAAAGGCGCAGGATTGACGCCGTATTCGCGCACGGCGGATGGCCGCGCGGTATTGCGTTCCTCGATCCGCGAATTCCTGTGCTCCGAGGCGATGGCTGCGCTCGGCATTCCCACTTCGCGCGCCTTGTGCGTGACCGGCTCGGACCAATTTGTGCTGCGCGAAACGCCGGAAACCTGCGCGGTGGCGACCCGCATGGCGCCCAGCTTTATACGCTTCGGTTCGTTCGAGCATTGGTACTATACGGATCGTCTGGATGAATTGAAGACCTTGGCCGACCACGTAATCGACCGCCATTACCCGCACTTGCGCGAGCAGGCCAATCCGTATGGCGCGCTGCTTGCCGAGACGACGCGCCGCACCGCGCACCTGATCGCGCAATGGCAAGCGGTCGGTTTCATGCACGGCGTGATGAACACCGACAATATGTCGATACTCGGCCTGACATTGGATTACGGCCCATTCGGCTTCATGGAAGCGTTCGACGCCCGCCACATCTGCAATCACAGCGACCACGCGGGCCGCTACGCGTACCACATGCAACCCAAGATCGGCCATTGGAATTGCTTTGCGCTGGGTCAGGCTCTGTTGCCGCTGATCGGCACGGTGGACGACGTGCATCTGGCGCTGCAGTGCTATCAAACCGAATTTTCAGACAAACTCGATCGATTGCTGCATGCGAAACTGGGCTTGCAATCGCTGCAGCCGGACGATGCGACATTATTGCAGCGATTGTTCGACATCTTGCAAGAAAGTCATGTCGATTACACCCAGTTTTTCCGCCGTCTTGGCAATTTGCAAATCGACAATCCGGCGGCGGACGAACCGTTGCGCGATTTGTTCATCAATCGTCCCGCCTTCGATGCCTGGGCGCAAGAATATCGCCTCCGCCTGCAGTTGGATAGCCGCTCCGACCAGGATCGCAAGATTGCAATGGATGCAGTCAACCCCAAATACGTGTTGCGCAACTATCTGGCGCAAATTGCAATCGAAAAGGCGCAAAATAAGGACTTTTCGGAAGTCGCTCGTTTGCTCGCCGTTTTGGAAAAACCCTTTGACGAGCAGCTCGAAAATGAGCATTATGCAGCCCTGCCGCCCGATTGGGCGCAATCCTTGGAAGTGAGTTGTTCATCATGACGAGCAAAGTGACGAAAAGCGATCAGGAATGGCGCGCCCAGCTTGATCCACTCGAATACGAGGTAACGCGGCATGCCTCGACCGAACGCGCGTTCACCGGTCGCTATTGGGATCACCACGAACACGGCATTTATACCTGCGTGTGTTGCGGCACCCCGCTCTTCGAGTCGGATGCGAAATTCGACTCCGGTTGCGGCTGGCCCAGCTACTTCAAGCCGCTCAATCCCGAGAATGTGCGCGAACTGGTCGACCGTTCGCACGGCATGCAACGCACCGAAATCATCTGCAATGTGTGCGATGCCCACTTGGGCCACGTATTTCCAGACGGGCCGCCACCGACCGGCTTGCGTTACTGCATCAATTCGGCATCGTTGAGTTTCACGCCTGTAAAATAGGCAGTTTGAAATAAGCAGTTTGAAATAAGCAGTTCGGTAGCCAAATAAGCAAATAAAGAAAGTCTTGAATACCCATGAAGTTTCTGTTCGATTTATTCCCTGTCATCCTTTTTTTCGCCGTCTTCAAATGGGCTGGCGGGCACAACGACGCCGCGCATGGCTTGGTCAACCAGTTCTTGTCCGGTTTCGTGGCAGGCGGCGCGGTGAGCGCCGAACAGTCGCCGATCATACTGGCAACCGCAATCGCAATTCTGGCGTCGATCGCGCAAATTGCCTACCTGTTGGTCCGCCGCAAAAAAATAGACGTTATGTTATGGGTATCGGTCTTTATTATCGTCGTCTTCGGCGGCTTGACCATTTACTTCAACAATAAATATTTCATCATGTGCAAGCCAACGATTCTCTATTGGTGCTTTGCGATCGGCTTGGCATACAGTGAATCGATATTGAAGAAAAACATGATCCGCACCATGCTGGAAGAGCAGATCAAGTTGCCGGACCAGGTGTGGCGACGGCTGAATCTGGCATGGATTGCTTTTTTTGCGTTCATGGGAATCATCAATCTCCTGGTCGCGTTCGTGATATTCAAAGGCAATGACGATGCCTGGGTCAATTTCAAACTATTCGGCGGCATGGGTTTAATGTTCGCCTTCGTGGTCTGCCAAAGCGTATTCCTGGCCAAATACATGGAAGAACCGAAATGACGATGCGCCTTGACGAAATTCGTAGTCGCCTGGATGCAACTTTTTCCCCGGTAAGCTGTCTCTTGGAAGATGAATCCGCCGCGCATGCCGGTCACGCCGGCGCGGCGTCAGGTGGCGGCCACTATAGATTAAAGCTGATTTCTGCTGTTTTCGAAGGCCAAAATCGCGTCACCCGCCATAGGCTGGTGTATGATTGCTTGCTTGACTTTATGCAAAAAGATATTCATGCCATTGCGATTGTGGCTTTGGCCCCGTCGGAGGTAGCCCGCTCCGACTGAATATCGGATTACATGTAACGATTTATTGACCCTATTAACTCTATTTGCAATTTATTCATTCCTTAGGAACAAATAATGACTTTAAAACCTGCTCGTCTGCTGGTGCTGCTTCTGGCGATTGCCGCTATCCCTGTTATGGCTCAAAACGTTGCCGTAGTGAATGGCAAACCGATCCCGACTTCACGCCTCGACGCGATCGTCAAACAGGCGATAGCAAGCGGCCAACAAAAGGATACGCCGGATCTGCGCGCACGAATCAAGGAACAACTGGTCGACACCGCGATCCTGTCCCAGGAAGCCGAAAAATTGGGCTTGACCAAGAACGAAGACGTCAAGGAACAACTTGAATTGGCGCGCACCCAGATTCTGATCCGCGCCCTGGTGCAAGACCACATCAAGAAATTCGTCGTCAAGGATGAGGCTGTCAAAGCCGAGTACGAAAAAGTCAAGGCACAGGCTCCGGCCAAGGAATACCATGCCCGCCATATCCTGGTCGAAAAGGAAGACGATGCCAAGAGCATCATCGTCCAGCTCAAGAAGGGCGCCAAATTCGAAGACTTGGCCAAGCAGCATTCCAAGGATTCGACCGCTGCCAATGGCGGCGATCTCGATTGGGCCGTGCCGCAATCTTTCGTGAAGGAATTCTCGGACGCGATGATCGCGTTGCCGAAGGGCCAATTCACCGAAACCCCGGTGCATACGAAATTCGGTTATCACATCATCAAGCTGGAAGACGAACGCGCAGCCAAGGTTCCAACCCTGGAAGAAATCAAGCCGCAAATCATCCAACGCTTGCAGCAGCAAGAGCTGGAAAGCTATCATGCAGCGTTGAAGGCCAAGGCGAAGATTACGCAATAAGCTTTCTTTATGTAGTCGAGGCGCATCGTCGCGATGCGCCGCAAGAAAGCCGCCTTTCGGGCGGCTTTTTACGTTCGGCAGCAAGGTTTAGTGCGACGTTCCAGAGCGAATCTGACTAATCAACGCTGCCCGGTGAAGTTCTTCTTCAGGCCTTGCCAGCATTCGAGATAATTCCTTTGCAGCTCCGGCGAGCTCAACGCATACGGCGTCGGACGAATCGTGTAGCGGCTCTCGAACATGAAGGCCAGCGTATTGTCGATGCGCTGCGGCGTCAACGTCGCCTGGCTGGCGCGTTCGAAGGTGGCGGCATCCGGCCCGTGCCCGCTCATGCAGTTGTGCAGACTGGCGCCGCCAGGCAGAAAACCCTCTGCCTTGGCGTCGTATTTCCCATGGATCAAGCCCATGTATTCGCTCATCAGGTTACGGTGGAACCAGGGCGGGCGGAAAGTGTCTTCGGCCACCATCCAGCGCGGCGGGAAGATCACGAAATCGACGTTGGCGGTGCCCGCCGTGTCGGAAGGCGAAGTCAACACGGTGAAGATCGACGGATCGGGATGATCGTAGCTGACCGTATTTATGGCATTGAACAAGGCCAGATCGTATTTGTACGGCGCGTAATTGCCGTGCCACGCCACGACATCCAGCGGCGAGTGATCGATTTCCGCCAGCCACAACTGCCCGCCGAACTTCGCCACCAGCTCGAAGCGCCCTTCCCGCTCTTCAAATGCAGCAACCGGCGTCAGGAAATCGCGCGGATTGGCCAACCCGTTGGCGCCGATCGGCCCCAACTCCGGCAGGCGCAGGCAAGCGCCATAGTTCTCGCAAATATAGCCGCGCGCCGTTGTATCGACCAGCTCGACGCAAAAACGCACGCCGCGCGGCAGCACCGCCAACTCGCCGGGCCGAACTTCCAGAACGCCCAGCTCGGTTCTGATGCGCAAACGCCCTTGTTGCGGCACAAGCAGCATTTCGCCGTCGGCATTGTAAAAGAAGCGGTCCTCCATCGAGCGGTTGGCGACGTAGATATGGATGGCGATGCCGGCTTGCATGCCTGCGTCGCCATTGCCGGCGACCGTCGTCAAGCCTTCGATGAAATCGGTCGGTGCAGCGGGGATCGGCGTCGGACTCCAGCGCAATTGGTTCGGCGACACTTTGGCCGCGTCGAACGGCGCGCTGCGCAACAGACCGCAGTCCAAGGGCAAAAACTCGCGGTGCATCGCGCTCGGACGGACGCGGTACAGCCAGCTACGCCGATTCAGATGGCGCGGCGCGGTGAAAGCGGTGCCCGACAATTGCTCGGCATACAAACCGTAGGGCGCCTTTTGCGGCGAATTGCGCCCTTGCGGCAGCGCGCCGGGCAAGGCTTCGGTCGCCATCTCCGCGCCGAAACCGCTCTGGTAGCGGATCGGGCCATCGTTTTTCATGCTGATAAAGGAATTCATTGCGCGACTCCTCAACGATACAACCCAAATGAAATGTGCCGACTCCTAACCGACCCAAACCCGCGCATTCCTGAACATCCGCATCCACGGCGAATCCTCGCCCCAGGCATCGGGATGCCACGATTGCAGCACCGTGCGGAACACGCGTTCCGCATGCGGCATCAATACCGTGAAGCGGCCGTCGGGGGTGGTCACCGAGGTAATTCCGCGCGGCGATCCGTTCGGGTTAAGCGGATAGCCTTCGGTGGCTTGGCCGCGATGATCGACGAAGCGCATCGCCACCAGCGCCTGGTCGATGTCGCCGGTTTGCGAAAAGTCGGCATAGCCTTCGCCGTGCGCAATCGCAATCGGCGTTTGCGTGCCGGCCATGCCACGGAAGAAGATCGAAGGCGAATCGGTCACTTCGACGGTCGCAAAACGCGCTTCCAACCGTTCCGACTTGTTGCGCGTGAACTTCGGCCACGCGGCAGCGCCCGGAATGATGGATTTCAGGTTGCTCATCATCTGGCAGCCGTTGCAAATACCCAGCGCGAAGGTATCCGGGCGTTGGAAGAATCCCGAAAACTGCTCGGCCAACTTGGCGTTGAACAAAATCGTCTTGGCCCAGCCCTCGCCGGCGCCCAGCACGTCGCCATAGGAAAAACCGCCGACTGCAATCAAGCCCTTGAAATCGTCGAGATGTGCGCGTCCGGCGATCAAGTCGCTCATGTGCACGTCGACTGCGGTGAAGCCCGATTTGTGCATCACGTATGCAGTCTCGACATGCGAATTGACACCCTGCTCGCGCAAGATCGCCACCCGTGGGCGCGCACCGGTTGCAATGAAGTGCGCGGCGATATCCTGCTGCGGATCGAAGCTCAGTGTCGGCGTGATGCCGGGGTCTTCGGTATCGAGGATGCGCTCGTATTCTGCATCGGCGCAAGCCGGGTTGTCGCGCAGGCGCGCAATGCGCCAACTGGTTTCGCTCCACAGCCGATGCAAATCGGCGCGCGCTTGCGAATAAATGGTCTTGGCGTCGCGCGCGATTTCGATCACGCCGCGCTGGTTCAGCTTGCCGATGATGTGGCTGCACGCGCCCAGGTTATAGGCGCGCAACACGTTCATCACGTCCGATTTTTCTTCGGCGCGCACCTGGATCACCGCGCCCAGTTCTTCATTGAACAATGCGCGCAAAGTCAAATCGTTGCGACGCTCTGCCACTTGCGTAGTCCAGTTCTTGGTTTCCCCGGAGTCGGCGGCATGCCCGCTTTCCATCGCCAGGATGTCGACATTAATCGTCAAGCCGGCACGTCCGGCAAACGCCATTTCGCAGAGTGTTGCAAACAAGCCGCCGTCGGAACGGTCGTGATAAGCCAGCAGCTTCTTGTCGCGTCCAAGCTGCTGGATCGCGGCGAAAAAGCCTTTCAAATCCTCGGCGCTGTCGACATCCGGCGCTTCATTGCCGATTTGCTGCATCACCTGCGCCAGCGCCGATGCGCCCATGCGATTCTTGCTGCGCCCCAGGTCGATCAGGATCAATGCGGTGTCGCCCAGGTCGGTGCGCAGTTGCGGCGTCAGCGCCAGCCGCACATCGTGCACCGGCGCGAACGACGAAACGATCAGCGAGATCGGCGAGGTTACCGACTTGTTGTCGCCGCCGTCTTTCCAGGTGGTGCGCATCGACAGCGAATCCTTGCCGACCGGGATGCTGATACCCAGCGCCGGACACAATTCCATGCCGACCGCCTTGACGGTATCGAACAAGGCCGCATCCTGGCCCGGCTGGCCGCACGCCGCCATCCAGTTGGCCGACAGCTTGATGTCGGCAATATCGGCAATCGGCGCCGCCGCGATATTGGTGATCGCTTCACCCACCGCCATGCGGCCCGACGCTGCCGCGTCGATCACCGCCAGCGGCGCGCGCTCGCCCATCGCCATTGCCTCGCCGAGGTAGCCCTCGAAGCTCATCGCCGTCACCGCGCAATCGGCCACCGGCACTTGCCACGGGCCGACCATCTGGTCGCGCACGCTGGTAGCACCCACGGTGCGGTCGCCGATGGTAATCAGGAAGGATTTGTCGCCCACGGTCGGCAAGCGCAACACGCGCTGCGACACCTCCAGCAAATCCATGTCGGTCAGATCGATGGCCGGTAGTGCGCGCGCCGCATGCTGCACGTCGCGGTGCATCTTCGGCGGTTTGCCGAGCAGCACATCCATCGGCATATCGACCGGATTGTTGCCGTGTTCCGGGTCGATCACTTTCAACTGCCGCTCTTCGGTCGCCGTGCCGACCACCGCAAACGGGCAGCGCTCGCGTTCGCACAAGTATTGGAACAGCGGCAGGCTGTCGGGCGCGATGCCCAGCACGTAACGCTCCTGCGATTCGTTGCTCCAGATTTCCTTCGGCGCCATCCCGCTTTCTTCCAGCGGCACCTTGCGCAAATCGAAAATCGCGCCGCGCTTGGCGTCGTTGGTGATTTCCGGGAACGCATTCGACAAGCCGCCCGCGCCGACATCGTGGATCGACAGAATCGGGTTTTGTTCGGCCATCGCCCAGCAGGCGTTGATGACTTCCTGCGCGCGCCGCTCGATTTCCGGGTTACCGCGCTGCACCGAATCGAAATCCAGATCGGCGGTATTGGTGCCGGTTTGCATCGATGAAGCCGCGCTGCCGCCCATGCCGATACGCATGCCGGGGCCGCCCAACTGGATCAGCAAGCTGCCGACCGGCAGATCGTCCTTCTTCGTATGCAGCGCCGAGATGCTGCCGATGCCGCCGGCGATCATGATCGGCTTGTGGTAACCCTGGACGGTGTTGCCGACGTTCTGCTCGTAGGTGCGGAAATAGCCGGCCAGATTGGGCCGCCCGAATTCGTTGTTGAACGCCGCCCCGCCGATCGGCCCGTCGATCATGATTTGCAGCGGAGAAGCGATGCGATCCGGCTTGCCGTAGACAGCGCCTGCGCCGCGCGCCGCCGCCGAAGCCGTCACGTCGGTATCGTTTTCCCAAGGCTGCACGGCACCCGGCATTAGCAGGTTCGAGACCGAAAATCCGGTCAAACCGGCTTTCGGCTTGGCGCCGCGCCCGGTCGCGCCCTCGTCGCGAATTTCGCCGCCGGCGCCAGTGGAGGCGCCCGGAAACGGCGAAATCGCGGTCGGGTGATTGTGCGTTTCCACCTTCATCAGGATGTGGGTCAATTCGTCGGATGCCGCATATTCGTTGCCATGCGCCGCGCCGCGCGCGTAGAAGCGCGACACGGTTGCGCCTTCGATAATCGACGAATTGTCGCTATAGGCGACGATGGTGCCCTTGGGCTGCAGCTGATGCGTATTCTTGATCATCGCAAACAGCGATTTGTCTTGCTTGACGCCGTCGATCGTCCATTCGGCATTGAAAATCTTGTGCCGGCAATGCTCGCTATTGGCTTGCGCGAACATCATCAATTCGACATCGGTCGGATTGCGCTTGGCCTGGGTGAAGGCGGCCACCAGATAATCGATCTCGTCGTCCGACAAGGCCAGGCCAAGTTCGCTATTGGCCTGCACCAGCGCATCCTTGCCCTTTGCCATCACATCGACGAAGGCCAAAGGCTTGGCTTCCAGTTCGCGGAACAGGGCCGCTGCGTCGTTGGCCGAACTCAACACCGTCTCTGTCATCCGATCATGCAAGCGAGCGGCGACTTGTTGCGCCAGCTCGGGTGTCAGGTGCCTGGCACTGCCCAGCAAACCGCTTTTCAGCCGCACATGATAAGAAATCCCGCGCTCGATCCGCTTGATCTGCGCCATCCCGCAATTGTGCGCAATATCGGTGGCTTTGCTGGCCCACGGCGAAATCGTGCCGAAACGTGGAATCACGACGAACTCGTCGCCTTCGGCGTCGCCGGAAAACGGCTCGCCATAGGTCAGCAAGCCGTCGAGCTTGTTCCTGTCATCCTGCGTTGGCGCGGCAGCGGAATCGATGAAATGCACGAAGCGCCCAGTGACGCCAACGATGGCAGCATCGAGTTCTTGCAATTGCGACAATAAACCTTGGGTACGAAAAGCAGACAGAGCGTTGGAGCCCAGCAGAATCAACATGGCGTGAAGGAAGTTGATGCAATGCGCCGTCGTTTGGACGGAAACAATGCGGATTAAGTCGGAAAGCGTGATTATACCGTGCCCGAGGAAAGCTGGGCCAAGAGCATGGCTGATTGGACGCCGCAATCAATATTTTCAATTTAATATCGATGGCGACATTATTAGCTTCCTGTTTCGCATCCACGCCGCAAGTTGCGCGCTGAAGGAAACATCAGGCAAGAGTTTTATCGTTGCTGCCCCGCAAAAGCCGTTCAAATTCCTGCAACGGCAAAGGATGTCCGAAGAAATAACCTTGCCAGGCCAGGCAACCTGCATTCGCCAGAAAATCTCGTTGCTCCTTGGTTTCCACGCCTTCGGCGATGACTGCCAGCCCCAGATTTTGCGCCAGCGCGACTATGGTTCGCACGATAGCGCTGTCATTGGCATCGACGAGGACATCGCGCACGAATGATTTGTCGATCTTCAATTCATCCAGCGGAAGGCGCTTCAGATACAAAAGCGACGAGTAGCCGGTGCCAAAATCGTCCAGCGCAAACCCAATTCCGCACGCCTTCAAATCGCTCATTTTTCCGATGATGTCTTCGACGTCGTCCAATAGCATGCTCTCGGTCAGTTCCAGCTTGAGCCGGTCGGCGCGACCGCCGGTTTCGGCCAGCACCGCAAGGACTTGCTTCACGAAATCCGGTTGCCGGATTTGCCTGGCACTCACGTTGACCGCCAGGGTCAACCCGGCAAATTCGGGCTGCGTAGCCCAGGCAGCAAGTTGGAGACATGCCGTTTTAAGTACCCAATGTCCTAACGGGAGTATCGTCCCCGTTTCCTCAGCCAGAGGTATGAAATCGATCGGTGACACAATCCCGCGAACCGGATGCTGCCAGCGCACCAGGGCTTCCGCTCCAGCGGGCCGACCGCAGGCCCCCACCTGGATCTGATAGTAAAGAACAAATTGCTGTTGCCGGACCGCTTCGCACAGATCGTCGGCGAGCATGGCGCGTGCGGTGGCCGATGCCTGCATGTCGGAATCGTAGAAGCGCAGCGTATTTCGCCCTGCCGATTTGGCTTGATACATCGCAAAATCGGCACGTTTCATCAAATCATCGATCGATTCCGATTGGCCGCAGAACAAGGTGATGCCGATGCTGGGCGTGCTGTGATGTGCCACTCCGGCAAGATCGTAGGGCTTATTCAGGCAGGCAATAATTTTGTCGCCGACGGTACGCGCCTGGGTAGCAGCTTCTGGCGCCGACTCACTGAGGTCTTCCAGCATGACGACAAATTCGTCGCCGCCAAGACGCGACACGGTATCGCCCTCGCGAATGGCACCAACCAGACGTTTGGCAACTTGTTCGAGCAACAAATCTCCCTTGCCGTGGCCCAACGAGTCGTTGAGCAGCTTGAAATTGTCGAGATCGATGAACAACAATGCGCCCATGCGGGCATTGCGGTTGCTGGCCGCCATTGCCTGCTGCAGCCGATCCAGGAAGAGGCGTCGGTTGGGCAAGGTCGTGAGCGAGTCATAAAAGGCAAGGCGATGAATTTCGGCTTCGGTCACGCTATTGCGTGAAATATCGGAGAACGTGCCGACGTAATGGGTGATCCGCCCATCGCTTGCGGTGACCGACGAAATCGTCAACATTTCGGCGTAAATCTTTCCACATTTGCGGCGATTCCAAATTTCGCCCTGCCAATAGCCTTGCCCTTTCAGGGCGGCCCACATCTGCTGGTAAAAGGCGCGTGGGTGCCGGCCAGACTTGAAAAGCGTCGGCCGCGCGCCGACCGCCTCCGTGGAACTGTAGCCAGTTAAATTGGTGAAAGCTTGATTGACGCGCACAATGACGCCGGCGGCGTCGGTAATGAGCATGCCCTCCTGGGACTCGAAGGCAGTGGCCGCAATGCGCAAGTCGGCTTCTGCTCTTTTGCGTTCGATGATATTGGCCGCGACACCCAGATATCCCGTGATATCGTGTTGGGCATTGCGAATGGCAGTCACCGATAGCAGAACCGGTATTCGACTCCCATTTTTCCGAACGTAGGTCCATTCGCGTTCATCCGGGGTTCCCGTCGTCCGCGTTTTGGCGACAAAGGCATCAAAACCCGGAGTAATGGGAAAACCGAGCTCTGCGCTTAGCCTACCCGCATGTTCGCGCACTTCATCGGAGTCATGGAATACACGCGGATCATGCCGTCCGACCATTTCACCGGACGTGTAGCCAAGCAGGGTTTCCGCCCCTGGATTGAACACGGTAATGATGCCGGCGGGATCGGTGGCGATGAGAGCGTAGGCGGTACTGGAAAGCACGGATGTTTTCAGCGTTTCGCTTTCCAGCAGGGCGATCGCCGTATTCTTTTGCTCGGTAATATCATGCAAGGTTTCGATCGCACCAATGACGCGACCCTGGTCGTCGGTCAGCGGCGAGGCCAACACGCTCAACCAGCGTTTTGACTTCAAAAAATAGCCTTCCGCCTGGTATGCGCCAGGAACGATCTTCGAGGCACGCAGCGTCGTCGAATAATAGCGCTCCAGTGCTTCGCAGTCGCCGTCGACAATCAAATCCGCCATTACCGGACGGGGGTCCAAATATAGCCCCCTCCATGCGGCCTTGCGGCCGACCATCTCGGACGCCGGCACACCAAGGATGATTTCGCATGCCCGATTCCAATGCGTCACGCGATGATCCAAGTCGATGACGAAGGTTGGCACCGGCAACGCATCGACAATCCGCATAAGAGTGCGACTGTCGTGCGCCAGCAAATGCGCAGCATGCCATTCTTGGTTGATTTTATTCACAATTTGCAAATATCCCGAGAACTGCCCTTAACTTCCAACGGAGGGTTCTACGTTCCGGTAAAAATTTAACAATTGATGTTTTTACCAGTACGGCTCAGACTATGCTGCCATGGAAATGTCTGTGAGGCAACGTCGAATAACCATCAAAAGTAGGGACATTTTGGAGCGCTTGCCAAGTCGATTGCCGTCGGAGGCATTTTAGCCAACGCAATCTGTGGAATTATTGCAACAACCGTCTGGTAGCAGCACCACCCGTCTCCCAACCGTCAGCTGGAAGCATAAGAGGCGGGCCGTTTACAGAGCGAATCAACGCAATCCGTAGAATCGATAGATTTAACAAAGAATATGGAGTGCGCACTGTGCAAGCTGCTCGCATTCCTTATTTTTAAGGCATGCTCCCGCTATACAACGGGCCAAAACGCCAGACGATTCGCCCCGACATGCCATTAAATCGACGAGGGACGCCTTTGGCAAGGAAAGCCCCGCCGAAAAATAAGCCGACAAGGTGGGCATTGTGACACCCCCACGCAACGGCTATTTGAACATATCGAGAAACTTCAAGCGGTCGGTGGTCGCGCGCCGCGCATCGTCCATGCCGACCTTCCTGGCCTTGATTAGCGCCGCCAAATCGTCGTTCATCGTGTGACAGCCCGAATTGGGAATCGCATTGAGCTTGTCGAGCAGTGGGCGGATGCCGCCGGTGTCGCCTTTTTCGATCAGGGCTGCCACCTCGGGGGTGACCGTCAGACATTCGGTGGCCAGATGATAGCTGTCGCCTTTGGTCGACGGCAGCAAAGCTTGGCAAATCACGCCGCGCAATGCTGCGGACAAGGCTTGCGCCTGGGTTTCGTTATTGCCCAAGAGGCGCAATAATTTTTGCAGCCCCAGCTCGGTCGAGCGCGCGTGCAGCGTGGCGAATACCAGGGGACCGGATTCGGACAAGGCCAGCGCTTCCTGCGCGGTTTGGGCGTCGCGGATTTCGCCGATCAGGATCACATCGGGCCGTTCGCGCAGCGCGTCCAATGCGCCCAGATAATAACTGCCGACATCGCCGTCGGCGCCGACTTCGCGCTGCGTAATGATGCTCTTGCGCTGCGGGATCAGGGTTTCGACAGGATCTTCGATGGTGATAATGTGGCCGGAGCGGTTCTTGTTGATTTCGTCGAGCAGCGACGCGATGGTGGTCGATTTGCCCTGGCAGGTGTCGCCGATAATCAGCACCAGGCCGTTGTCGAGTTTGGCGAAGGCTTGCGAGTTGGCGCGCAGGCCGATGCGGTCGAGCGCCATAGGCTCGGTCGGAAAGCGGCGAATCACGCAACCCAGGCGCTTCTTGCCCTGGAAGGTAAAGCAATTGGCGCGGATGCGGGCGCTGTACAAATCCTTGGAGCGGTCGAATGCGCGATCCCGGATGCGCTCTTCCCAATCCGGTTCGATCACCTCGAAAAATTCTTCCAGCTCTTCCAGCGTGATCGGCGTATCCGACACCGCCACCAGCCGCTTCGGCTGGCGCAGCATGATCGGGCTGTTTTGGTGGATGATGATGTCGGTGAATAGCGCGTTGGAACTCAACAGGTGGACGATTTGTTCGACCAAAGTGCCCAACACCGGCAGGCCGGCGGTTTCAGCGGGCGTTAAGGTTTCGATCAGAGAATATTGTTGATTTTCCACTTACATTCCTTCTTGGTTTTCGTTGATGCGCTTATCCAATAATTTACTGTATAAATGAACAGGCATCAATCTAATTCTGAGGCGGATTTAACAAATTCTGCCGTCGCGGCAAATAGCTCAAAGCCCACGCAACCACGATCAATTGACGAACACGCCGACCTTGCCTATTTTCTGTGCTTCTTTCATGCGCGCGAACAAACTGCTCGCTTCAAAATCCTTGCGCTGGCGCTCCATCACCACCACCGCGACCGGGCGCCTTGCTAGCACTTGCTCGAACTGTTCGCTGGAAATCAACAAATCGTTGGCCTGCAGCTTGTTGCCCCAATATAAATCGTAGCTGCGGCTGTCGATCACCGAAACCGGCGCTTGCAAATAAAACGGCAGCGACGACTGTTCCTCGAAATTGCGGTATAGGTAAACCGATCTGCCGGCCAATTCGGTCTGCAAGTAATGCACCAAAGGCCGGGTCGAGACTTGCGGTTCGATTGCCTGCAGCGAAACGATCAGCGCCAATGCGCCGCCCGCCGACAACGCCAGGTACGCCAGGATGCCGATCCGCGCCCAACGGGCGGCAACCGTTGCGCACAGCAGCGCCGTGCCGGCAAAGCAGATCGAGATGATCGATGCGAATTGCACCGGCGTTGCGCCAAGAATGGCGGGTTGGGCCGGCAAGCTATCGGCACGCGACGCCAGCACGGCATACAGCGCGCCCGCCAGTGCCGCAATCAAAACGCCCGGCAAGATACGCAACCACGGCCGCAGGAAAGCGCGGTTTTCGATTGCCAAAGCGAACTGGAAGACCGCGAACGGCATGACGGCGATCAGGTAATAATTCGCCTTCGCGCTCGAGACCGAAAAGAACAGCAGCGGCAGCAGCCAGGCCAGCAGCAGAAAGCGCGACAGGCTGCTCGGCTCATTGTGGCGCTGCGCCCGCTGCAACAGGCCGGGCAGCAGGAAGGACCACGGAAACAGGTAGATCGCCATGCGCGGCAGGTAATACCACCACGCGCCGGAGTAATAATCGTGCGGCTCGCGCTTGCCGAGGAAGCGCAGCACGTGCTCGTTGATGAAATAAAACCACGGGAAAATCGGTTCGACCAGGCTCGCGGCAATGTGCCAGGGGGCGGCAATGGCAACGAAGATCAACACGGCGCGCGGCTCCAGCCAGTCGCGGCAAGTTTGCAGCAGACCGACGCTGCGCAGGGTCGGCAACAGCAGGAAAAACAGCACCGCGCCGAACAGCACCAGCGCGACCATGCCCTTTGCCATCAAGGCCAGGGCCAGCCATGCATACGCGTGGCGCAACTTGGCGACCTCGCGCCGTATGTGATACAGGTAGGCATTCATCAAGGCTGCGCTCAGGCAGGCGGTCAACAGCATGTCGAACATCAAGGTGCGCGACATCGCCATCACGCCCAGCCCGCTGATGAACATCAGCGCCGCCAAGCGCCCGGCCTGCGGCCTTTGCAGCGCATCGCCAAAGCGCAGCAGCGACAGCACGCAAGTCAACGACGCCAGCGCCGGAACCAGCCGCGCCGACCATTCCGCCACGCCGAACAGCGCAAACGACAACGCGGTCAACCAATACAAGAGCGGCGGCTTTTCCATGTAGGGCAAGCCGTTCAGATGCGGGATCACCCAGTGCCGCCAATCGTGCGAAGCCAGCATTTCGCGCGGGATTTCCGCATACAGGCCCTCGTTATTGTCGAGGATGCCATAACCGCCCAGCGCGCTCAGCACAAAAGCCAGCGCCACTGCCCAAACCAGCCACAGTGGAATATGCAGCGTTGGAGGTGCCGTTGAAATCTCGATTTGCGAATGTTCCACTCGATGTACGATGCGATGCGCCAAAGTTTGAATGGACGCATTTTCTCATGAACGCCCCGATTACTGTACTGAACCTGCATTGGCCCGGCGCGCGCCCGCAGTAGCGGGAAACCGGCGCAGCCTTGCCCGTGTCACTTTTTCTCTGAGTGAATTTAACGATTCATCACACCTATTTGGTCGCCGACGCGCTAAAATTACGCGCCACTCGAAATATGCGGCGCAATCTTGATCGCGCCCAGCCAATAAAACCGGAATTCAGCGCAGCCAGCAAACCAATCCGGTCGGCGAATACAGGGCGGCTCCAAGCGTTGCCCTCCAATCAGGGAAGAATATAGATGCAAGTTGTTGTAATCGGTGGCGGTGTTGTCGGCGTGTCTACCGCGTATTTTCTTGCCGATGCTGGCCACGAGGTGGTGCTGATCGAACGCCGTGGCAATGTCGCAGAACAATCCAGCTTCGGCAACGCCGGCATCGTCGCGCCCGCCTATGCGGTGCCGTGGGCCGTGCCCGGCATTCCGCGCAAATTCCTGTCGTATTTGTTTAAAGGCGAAGCGCCGGTGCAACTCAAACCGCGCCTGGAGCCGGCGTTATGGCGCTGGATCGGCCAATGGGTCGCCGAATGCAATCAGCCGCGCTTCCACATCAATCAGCAGCGCATGCAGCGGCTGGCGCTATATAGCCGCGACGTGCTGCATCGCTTGCGCGAACGCGAATACCTGGACTATGAACAGACCAGCGGCTTCCTGCAATTGTTCCGCACCGAGCGCGACCTCGCGCTGGCGCAGCCGTTGCTGCAAATCGCGCTCGACAATGGCATGCCGCATAACGTGGTTGATGCCGAGGCGGCCCGCGCAATCGAACCGGCGCTATGCGCCGACACCGCGTTGGCGGGCGGCTTGCATTTTGCCGACCACGAAACCGGAAATTGTTCCTTGTTCACCAAGCAGTTGAAGCAAGCCGCGCAAGCCAAGGGCGTAACCTTTCATTTCGGCGCCGAGGTCAAGGCGATATCGGCGCGCGAGCGGCGCGTCAGCCTGCACGTCGAGGATAAGGAATTCGCTGCCGACGCGGTCGTGGTCGCCGCCGGCGTGGAAAGCGCACAGTTGCTCGCGCCGCTCGGCATCCAGGTTCCGCTGTATCCGGTCAAGGGCTATTCGGCAACGGTCGGCATCAAGGACTACGAGCAGTCGCCGCAAGCGGCCATCGTCGACGAAGCGTATAAAGTGGCGATAACGCGCATGGGCAATCGCATCCGCATTGCCGGACTGGCCGAATTTGGCTCGCGCACGACGGATTTGCGCGAGGCGGCGTTGCGCACCCTGATCAAGGTCGGCGAGGATTGGTTTCCGAACGCGGCCAACTACGGCAACGCGCAGTTCTGGTGCGGCACCCGGCCAATGCTGCCGGACGGCCCGCCGTTGATCGGCGCCACGCCGGTCAAGAACGTGTATGTCAATATCGGCCACGGCCCGACCGGCTGGGCCATGGCGGCAGGATCGGCCAAGCTGCTGGCCGACATCGTCTCCGGCGCCGCCCCTGAAATCGATACCGAGGGCTTAAGCCTGACGCGCTATATACATTGACAGCCGCTGGTGTAATATCGCATTTCACCAAAGGGAAACCGTCATGACAGCACTCTATTCGCTGGCCGAAATTCGCGCAATCGAACACGCCGCCATGCGCATGCTGGCACCGGGGACATTGATGCAGCGTGCCGGTCAAGCCGCCGCCAAGCTTGCCTTGAGTTTGCTGCCGCACGCCGCCGGGGAACGCAGGATTCTGGTCTTGGCAGGGCCGGGCAACAACGGCGGCGATGCGTTGGAAACCGCAGCCCGGCTGGCGCACGCGGGGGAAAGCGTTTCAGTGCTGCTGTTCGCCGATCCGGCCAAACAATCGGCCGATGCGCAACAGGCGTTGACGCGCGCGCGCCAAAGCCGTGCGGCTTTTGTCGCCACGGCGCACGCCGCCGAAGTGCTGGCTCAACCGTGGTCGCTGATCGTCGATGGATTGTTCGGCATCGGCCTGACCCGACCGATCGACGGCGAAATACGCGCCGTGATCGAGCAAGCGAATCGCCTTGACTGCAAGGTGCTGGCGCTGGATATTCCCAGTGGGCTGGACACCGACAGCGGCAATATCGTCGGCCCGCAGGGCATTGCTATGCATGCCACCGAAACCATCAGTTTCATCGCCGACAAACCCGGCCTGCATACCGCCGACGGCCAGGACTATGCGGGCGAAATCACGGTCGACTCGCTGGCCATCGATCCGCTGTTGTTTACCGTGCCGCAAGCGCAGCTCAACGAGGCGCAATTATTCGCCAAGGTGTTACAGCGGCGCCGGCAAAATTCGCACAAGGGCACTTACGGCGATGTCGCCATCGTCGGCGGCGCCGATGGCATGGCCGGCGCCCCGGTGCTGGCAGCCAGCGCGGCGGCGAAATGCGGCGCCGGGCGCACCTTTGTCGCCTTTGCCGGTCAAGCGCCGGCTTACGATAGCGTCCAGCCGGAGCTGATGTTTCGGCAAGCGAAGCAATTCGAATTCTCGAAGGCGGTGCTGGTGGTCGGGACGGGCCTGGGCACCTCCCCGGAGGCGGCGGAATTGGTGGCCGAGGCGCTCGCTGCACACGTTCCGCTGGTGCTGGACGCCGATGCGCTCAACCTGATTGCGCGCGACCAGCGTTTGCGCCGGCAACTGGCGGCCCGCACCGATGCCAGTTTGCTGACCCCGCACCCGCTCGAAGCGGCGCGCCTGCTGGCCTGCACCAGCGCGACGATCCAGGCGGATCGCCTGGCAGCGGCGCGTCAACTGGCGCGCGAACTGAATGCAGTCGTCGTCTTGAAAGGCTCCGGCAGCGTGATTGCGCAAGCGCGCGGCAATGTGGCGATCAATCCGACCGGCAACGCTGCGCTGTCCACGGCGGGCAGCGGCGACGTGCTGGCCGGCATCTGCGGCGCCTTGCTGGCGCAGGGCTGGCCCGCATGGGAAGCGGCGCTGGCAGCCACCTGGATGCACGGACAAGCTGCCGACGTGCTGGTGCAACAGGGGGTCGGGCCGATCGGTCTGACCGCCAGCGAATTGATCCCGACCGTGCGCAGCGTCTTGAATCACCTGGTCGCAAGGCACGCGCCTTTGCGCAAGTAGCGCAACCTGCCTCTACTCCGCGCGTTTCGCCCCCGACTGCGTGGAATAGCCGTCATCCAAGGTCTTCAAAAAGGCAATCACGTCGCCGATTTCTTCGTCGTTCAAGGCCGGCGGATCGTCTTTCTTGCGATTGAACGGCGCGTTGACGCGATCGACGTTGGCCCGATAGGCAGCCGGCAAGTCATCGTATGGCAACGTGTTGCCGTTGCGCTGCGCATACCATTTGGACGGCTTGCTGTCGCGCTCGGCATAAAAGTGCATCATGTCTTCCAGCGTATGGAAGCGGCCGTTATGAAAAAACACCTGGCGGCTGGCGACATTGCGCAGGGTCGGCGTCTTGAACATGCCGCAAAAATTGGTCTCTTTCGCCAAATCCTTGCGCGCCGGCCCGCACAGCCCCAGGTCGTAATACCTGGGATCATGGTTTGCCGCGATTTCAGGATTGCGCGGCACGCCGACCGCCTGGAAGCCGAAGTCGGTAAATTGCGCTGGCCGGCCGCCGGGGCCGGGAATATCGATATGGCACTTCGCGCAATTGCCCTTGGCCGGATTATTAAACAGCGTGTATCCGCGCAGCTCTTGCGCGCTGAAATCGACGTTGCCCGCCATCGCCGCGTCGAACTTGCTGGTATAGGGCTGGAAGCTCCGGTCTTCGGTCTCGAACGCCTCCAGCGCCAGCGTCGCCTTTGTCAGCGCGGCCTCGGGACGGTTGAAAATATCGGCGCCGAATAGCTTGGCGAACTGATCCGCATAGCCCGTCTTTTGCAGCTTGGCGCTGACTCCCGCTGCATTGCCGTTCGCCATCTCGTTGGCGGCCAATAGCGGAATCGCCGCTTGCTCGTGCAGGGAATCGACCTGGCCGTCGTGCGTAAAGCCGCCGGTCGGGCCTTCGTCCTCGACGCCATCCGGGCTGGGAACCGAGTAGTGGCGCGTGAACTTCGGCGTGAAACCCATGTAGCGCAGCGACGGCACGGCGCGCGTGCCGGGACTGCGCATGTCGACGCCGCCCAATTGCACCGCCAGCGCATTCGGCGGGCCGTACGCGTGATCGGGGCTATGGCAAGTGGCGCACGCCATCTGCCCGGATGCCGACAACGACTTATCGAAGAAAATCTGCTTGCCGAGCACCGCGATGGGGCTGAGCGATTGGTTGGGTTGTGGATAGCGCACCCACATCTTGACCGAGTGCGCCGACGCCGCAGTCGTGGCCACGTTCCGGGCTGCGCTCTGGACCGTGTTCGCGGCAGGATTGACCGCCGCCGGAACCGTGTCCGTCGACGGGACGGGTTTCTGGCAAGCCGCCAAACTGACAGCAGCAATACTCATTGCGAGGCTGGCGCGCCAGCCTCGTTGCATCCACAAAATCGACATGAAAACATCGCAATCAACAAAAAAGCGGAGCGCAAGGCTCCGCCGATTTGCGGTCAATCGAAATCGACCGCATTTGCACTACCGTGCTGCGCGAAAAAGCGACTGCTCGACCGCACAATCAGAATTTAAACAACGACATCAAGTCGCCCACCGCTGTCGTGCTATTGGCCGGCAAATATTGATTGCCGGCGGTCGTAACCGGGTTCGGCAGATTGTCCCGGCTGCGCGCGGTCAATGGTGCCAATTTCCAGTTGCGTTCGATGAATTTCAAGATCGACGCATGGTCGTGGTAGGTATGATCGATGTGGCCGGTGCGTGCATACGGAGACACGATCAGCAACGGAATGCGCGGGCCGTCGCCGAAAAAGTCGACATTCTGAATCGCGCCGGTATCGAAATGGCCGCCTCCTTCGTCGGTGGTGACGATGATTGCGGTATGCGCCCACAGCGTCGGATTGGCTTGCACCTTGGCTATCAGGCCTTGCAAGAACAATTCGTACTTCGCCGGCACCGAATATCCAGGATGGCCGCTGTCGAGATTCTTCGGCACGACGAATGAGACTGCCGGCAGCGTGCCACCCGCGATATCGCTATACAAGGTGGTCAAACCGGCCAAGCCGGCCTTCAACGACGTTGAAGTCATGACCTTGCTGGAGGCAACCAGCGGATCGCCGATGGTGTTGTATTGCGCCGCTTGCGCGTAAGCCAGCGGCACGCCGAACGCGGCGGCGTCGGTGGTCACATCGGCCAACTCGCGCCCGCCGGTATACCACTTCCACGCCACGCCTTTTTTTGCCAGCGCTTCGGCAATGGTCGGCACCGTTTGCGGCGGCAGGTTGTAGTTGTTCGGGCCGATAGGCTGCGCGTTGCCGTTCATGTCGTACCCAAGGCCGTAATTGTTGACCAGGTAGTATTTGCCCGCCTCGCAATTGCTCTTGACGCCCTTGGCGCTCAGGAAATTCAAGATGGGAGCAACGCCGGGCTGGGTCGGGTCGGAACAATTGACGTAGGAACCACCGCTATAGCCATCCTGCAAATAGAAATTCGGCGTCAAAGCGATCGGCGTCGGATTTTCGATCTGGTTGGCCGGCGGTGTCGCAACCGCTCCCGCCGTATTGAAGTAAGGCGAATCGGCGGTTGCAATTGAGAAGAAGTTGGCGCCGGTACCACCCATGATCGATTGATGATAATTGTCGCTGATCGCGTATTGCGTCGCCAACGACTTGAAGTACGGGGCGTCGCCGCTGGACATGTTGACGAAGCCCATCAACTCCCCGCCTTGCGACGGATTGCCAGGGGTCACGCCGACCGTATCGCCGCCCTGCCCGACTGTAGTCGCAACCCAGGTAAACATGTCTTGCCTGGAATTGTCGCCGCCGGTTTGCTGCCACATCTGGAAGAAGCGATGCACCGGGTCGCCGGTCATGTTGCCGAGCGGGTTGCTGGCGGTCAGCGCATAGGGCGCGTACTTGGTCACCTGGAACGGGCCGTTCGGCAAATTAGCCGGGAAACGCGGGTCCGGCACGCCGCCCTGCGCCACCAATTCGGCATTGAGCACGCCGATCAATTCCGGTTGCGGCAAGGACGCGTAGGCGCTGGTGCGGGTCGGATTGATCGAGTAAGAAGTCAAGGTCGCGGCCTGGTTTTGCGTGGCGGCGCTGAAATTCGGTCCCGGCGTGCCGTCGGCATTGATGATGCCTTCGGACAGCAGATTCTTGACCGTTTGTCCGGCGGTCGGCTGGTAGGCGCCGAAGACCGCATCGAAGGTCTGGTTTTCGCCGACCACCACGATCACATTTTGAATCGCCGTCGTGGTCGAGCCGTTATTCAACGCAACCAGCGAAGCGACGGCATTGGCCGGAACCGGGCTGGAGACGGCCCCGGTCGCCGGTATCGACACAACGGTATTGGCAGTGTCGACGCCAATGCTGACCTGGCCGGTACGCACGGTGAAGTGCGCCAGGGTCAACAGGTTATCCATCAAGTCGGACGAGTCGGCCTTGAAAACGGTGGAACCGATTGGATCGGTGGTTTCGCTGGCGGGGATACTCAGCGCGGTGTAGACCGGCTGCAATACGGTTGTCACGCTTTGTTCGGCGGCAGTAATCGACGCTTGCGTCACATTAGCGGCGCTGATTTGCGCTTGGGTAGGCGCGCCGTTGGGCACCAGGGCGAGCACGCGCTGTGTCACCAACGAGGTCAGCGGTGTCAGGTTCGCTTGTACTGCCACCGATTGGCCGCTATTGGGAGCGGGGTCGACCACCGACGACAAGGTCGCCGGTGTGCCGTCAGCATCGTTGAACGGCGCGGTCAGCACAAACGGCGCCGTGCCTTGCACAGACACCGAGAAATTGCCATTGATGTCGGTCGGCGTCGATTGCGTCGCCTTGCCTTGGCTATCGGTCACGGTAACCACTACACCGACCAGCGGATTGCCGGTAGCGGCAACACCGCTGACATTGTAAGTGCCGGTTGTGGAACTATTCGAGCCGCCGCTGCAGCCGGCAAGGTATACCATTGTCGCGCAAGCCAGCGCGAGTGAACGAAGTTTCATGTTTTTCCCAGAAATTTATTGTTTTAAGGCCGGCCACACCCCGCCGCCGACCGCGCCATGTCAAGCAACGGACGATTGTGCCAAAGCAAAATGACTGCTTGATGTCACAGTTTCGGCGGACCTGCCGGAGAGACGGAATTAGATGGAATGCTCTAATCGCAGTGCGCGGACACCAAAATTGTGTGCAATGGCATTTACAGCGTCGAGCATGTCCGAATTGACAATCCTCCCCGCAACGCCCTAGACTGATCGATTGCGCAAATCACCCGCCAGCCATGACCAACATCGACACCAAAATCGCCGCTTTCGGCGCATGGAAATCGCCAATCGATTCCAACCTGATCGTCGCCGACAGCGTACGACTGGGACAAGCAAGAATTTGCGGCAACGATGTCTATTGGACCGAGGGCCGCCCCAAGGAGGAAGGACGCGACGTGCTGGTGCGGCATGATGGCGCACGGTGCACCGAGGTAACTACCGCCCCCTACAGCGTGCGCACGCGCGCCAACGAATACGGCGGGGGGAGTTTCCTGGCGACGCAGGAAGGCGTCTCGGCGCTTTTTTTCTGCAACAACGAAGATCAACGAATCTACCGCATCGGCGCCGCTGGCGCGGTGCAAGCGGTGACTGCCGGCGGCGCCTTGCGCTATGCGGATGCAATTTTCGACGGCAAGCGCACTCGGCTGATCGCCGTGCGCGAAGATCATCGCATTCAGGGCCGCGAAGCGATCAACACGCTGGTCGGCATCGACCTGGCGACATCGGAAGAAACAGTCTTGCAATCCGGCCACGACTTTTATTCGTCGCCGCGCCTTAGCCCGGATGGCTCCCAACTGGCGTGGTTAAGCTGGGATCATCCGAACATGCCGTGGGATGGCACCGAATTATGGGCGGCGCCGATCGAGGCCGGCGGCGAGTTGTCGCCGCCGCAGCGGATAGCCGGCGGCGCCGACGAATCGATTTTCCAGCCCGAGTGGTCGGCAGCGGGTGAATTGCATTTCGTCTCGGATCGCACTGGCTGGTGGAATTTGTACCGCCATCGCGACGGCGAAACGCAAGCGCTGCACCCGATGAATGCCGAGTTCGGCCAGGCGCAATGGATTTTCGGCATGTCGACCTATGGCTTCGACCAGCACGACCGCATCGTCTGCACCTACACGCTGAATGGCCGCGCGCAGTTGGCGATTCTCGATACGCAAGAAGACTGCATCGAAACCGTGGCGACGCCGTTTCAAGCGATTTCCAGCTTGCGCGTCGGCGATGGCTTCGCGGTTTTTGTCGGCGGCGCGCCAACCATCGCGGAATCGGTTGTCAGAGTGGATTTGCACAGCGGCCAATACCGGGTGCTGCGCAGTTCCACCAATGCGAGCGCGCCACTGGACTATCTATCGATCCCGGAAGCGATCGAATTTCCGACCGAACGCGGGTTGAGCGCCTATGCCTTTTTCTATCGCCCGCGCAATCCGGCGTTTGCCGGCCCGGACGACACGCGCACGCCGCTATTGGTATTGAATCATGGCGGCCCGACCGCGATGACCACCGCCACTCTCAGTATGGCGATCCAATTCTGGACCAGTCGCGGTTTTGCCGTGGTCGACATCAACTATGGCGGCAGCAGCGGTTTTGGGCGCGCCTATCGACGCCGCCTGAACGGCCAATGGGGCGTGGTCGATGTCGAAGATGCCGTCAATGCCGGTCGATACCTGATCGAGCGCGGCGAAGTCGACGCCGACAAGATCGCCATTCGCGGCAGCAGCGCCGGCGGCTACACGACCTTGTGCGCCCTCACCTTCCGCCGCTTCTTCAAAGCCGGCGCCAGTTATTACGGCATCGGCGACTTGACGCTGTTGGCCGGCGACACCCATAAATTCGAATCGCGCTACCTCGACAGCATGGTCGGCCCCTACCCCGCGCGCAAGCAATTGTATTTCGACCGCTCGCCGATCAATTTCACCGACCGGCTGGAAAGCCCGTTGATCCTGTTCCAGGGCTTGAAAGACAAGGTGGTGCCGCCGAATCAGGCGCAAGCCATGTATGACGCGGTCAAGGCGAAAGGCATCCCGGTCGCCTACCTGACCTTCGAGCAGGAGCAACACGGATTTCGCCGCGCGGAAAATATCAAGCGGGCGCTGGATGCGGAATTGTATTTTTATGCGAAGGTGTTTGGCTTTGTGCAAGCCGACGACATCGAACCGATCGACATCGACAATCTGCCGGCTAGCCAAGGACAACGCTAATAGTCACATCAAGGACCAAACCGGATAACGCCGCCATTCCGGCTCGGCATAGCGTTCGCAGCGCGCGTAGATGAAGCCCAGCACCTCCGCCTGATTCGACAGCAGTTCGGGATGCGCGGTTTTCCAGGCATCGAACTTCTGTTGCAAAGCTGGCTCGTCGCGCAATAATTCGATAGCCAGGTCTTCAAACACGTAGTCGGAAAAGGCTTCCTTCTTTTCCAAAATGGCATTGAAAAAGCCCCAGCGAAAAAAACTGTCGTGCGCTTGCGGCTCCAATGTTTCGATCGCGTAGCGCGCACGCGCCTGATCCAGCGGCACGAGAAAATCGCCGGCGCGCAATTCGGCTGTCGTGCTGTGCTTTTCCAGCTCTACCTCGTCGTGGAACAGGTGGCCTTCATAAGGACCGGGGCGGGAAATCACCGTCCTTATCCGGTAATACCGGGCCGGCGCTTGCCGTGTCTCTGCGATCCGTTCCATCTGCACGCCGTTCCATTGCAGCCGCTCAATCACCTCGCGCCATTGCTGCGGCACCACGTAGGCTCGCGGCGTCTGCACCACGACATCCTCGACAAAACGATTGTAATAGTCGATTTCGCGGTCCCAAGGCTGGCTCTTGTCGTACCACAGGCGCAGGTAGTCGCCCAACGCGCTCTTGCTGTACTTGGCGGCATAGCCTTTGAAGCGCAGCCTGGATGGCTTGGCCTCATCCATCTTCCAAGTCACCGGCCACTGCGTTTGCTGCATGCCCTGCCGGCGGGCCGCTTGCCGCAAGACCCGGATCCGGTCGGCATGCGCGACGGTAAACGCCAGCGTGGTTTCCACCAGCGCGCGCATCGCGGCATAACGATCGGCGAACGGTTTGAGCATATGGGTTTCCGGCATGAAGCCGATGGTGTGATGCAGGGCCGCGTAGCCGGTGGAAAAGCGCGGCACTTCCAGAAACTCGGCAATGCCCTGGTCGGGGCTGTCCTTGAGCGGATTTACATACGGGCACACCGGCCAGCCGCGCGCCTCCATCTGCCGATACATCTCGGGCAGCATCTCGGCGCGCAGGAAAGCGCCAAGCTCGCCGCCCAGCTTGTCGGCCTGCGTGTGGATCAAGGTCATCGTGTACGGATAGTCGGCGCCGTTGGAGGTATGCGTGTCGACCATCACGTCCGGGTCCCAGGCGACAAACAATTGATTGAATACCCTGGCGTTCAGGCTGTCGCATTTGATGAAATCGCGGTTCAAATCGAGATGCCGGCTGTTGCCGCGAAAGCCGAACGCCTCCGGCCCGTCCTGGTTCACGCGCGAAGTATCGGCGCGGTTGATGCTGCCGTCGACGTTATACAGCGGCACAAACAGGAACACCGTGCGCCCCAACGCCGCCAGGCGCGCCGGTTCCACGCAAAAGTCGCGCACCAGCGCCATGCAGGCATCCACGCCTTCCGGCTCGCCCGGATGAATGCCGTTATTGTTGAAGAACACGGGCCGCGCTTCGCTCTTGATGCGCTCGCGCTCGAATACGCCGTCGGCACTCACCACGCCCACATGCAGCGGCACACCGGCATCCGACACACCGATCTGCAGAAAGCGCAGCACGTTCGGAAAACGTTCGGCCAAAGCGATGTAAAAGGCAATACACTGCTCCCAGGTCGTGCTCTGGTTGCCATTGCCTTGTTCGAAGGGTGTCTGCAGGTCGGTTGGCATCGTCATACTCTCTTTGCTGTAGGTATCCTCATCTGCCAGCTTGCTTACTGGCTTGCTTGCATCAGGTGGCGTGCACCATCTTGCCTGCCGCTATCGTTACCGTGCGCTCGCACATTGCGGCAATCGCGGGATCGTGCGTGACCAATACCAGGGTCGAGCCGCGCTCTTTATTCAGATCGAACATCAAATGGATTACCGCCTCGCCCGTGATGGCGTCGAGGCTACCGGTCGGCTCGTCGGCAAACAATAAGGGCGGCTCGCTGACAAACGCGCGCGCCAAGGCGACCCGTTGCTGCTCGCCACCCGACAGATATTTGGGGTAATGACGCAAGCGGCTGCTCAAGCCGACCCGCCCCAGCATCGCTTCGGCCTTGGGCCTGGCATCGGTATCCTGGCGCAATTCGAGCGGCAACATGACGTTTTCAAGCGCATTCAAGTGCGACAGCAATTGAAACGACTGGAATACGAATCCCAACTCCTGCTTGCGCAGCCTGGCCCTGCCGTCTTCGTCGAGCGCGAAAATATCGACGCCACCCAGCTTGACGGTGCCGGATGACGGCGTATCGAGGCCGGCCAGCAATCCGAGCAGTGTGGATTTGCCGGAGCCGGACGCGCCGACAATGGCAAGCGTGCTGCCGGCTTGCACGGTAAAATCGATGTGTTGCAAAATCGTGAGCTCGCCGCTGGCGTCGGCGACGCGTTTGCAGAGATCGATTGCTTCAATTGCAGGAGACAGTGTGGAAGAATCAGGCATGCAGGTTGGTTTCAAGGGAGTGGGTCGGCGCATGCAATTGCTGCGTTTTCTAGTCTTGCTGATCGGCGCGCTATCGATGTCGTGCGCCTATTCTGCATCAAAAACCATACTCGTGCTGGGCGACAGCCTTTCGGCCGAATATGGGCTGGCGCGCGGAACCGGGTGGGTTCCGCTCTTGCAGCAGCGCTTGGCCACCGAAAAAATCGCTGCGCCCATCGTCAATGCCAGCATCAGCGGCGAAACCACCAGTGGCGGCCTGGCCCGCTTGCCGCAACTGTTGCAGCAACATCATCCAGCCGTCGTCGTCATCGAACTCGGCGCCAACGACGGCTTGCGCGGCTTGTCGCTGACGGCAGCCGAAGCCAATCTGCGCGCGATGATCGATGCCGCACATGGCGATCATGCCAAGGTGCTACTGGTCGGCATGCAACTGCCGCCGAACTACGGCCCCGATTACACGAAAAAATTCGCCGCCATGTTTGGCAAGTTGGCAAAGGAATCGAAAACCGCACTGGCGCCGTTTTTGCTGGCCGGGCTGGAAGACAAGCCGCAATTGTTCCAGCCCGACCACCTGCATCCGGTGCAACAAGCACAGCCTACCCTGTTGAACAACGTCTGGCCCTCGCTCAAACCTTTGCTGACCAAATAAGCGCGCGCCGCGCCGATTGCACATCTTCTTCCAGCCTTAAAAGACTACGGCCCGCCGATTTGCAGCAGTGCCGCAGATCGACGGGCCGTAGCCGGCGCCTCCGGTGATTCAGGCTCTACTTGTCGCCATCGCCGCCGTCCGCAGGGGTCGGCGCATTGATCGCATCGGGACGCAGAATCTTCACCTTGGCCTTGGCTTTCACCGCTTCGACGTACGCCAGCATTTCCTGTTGCGCCAAAGTGCGGCCGAGTTGTTGCTGGATCGACGCCGCACGCGATGGATCCGGGGCGGCGGGTTGCCCGACCTTGTTGATCCGATAGACGCCATAACCGACGCCAGGCAATTCAACTTCGACAAACGCCGGCAAGGTGGTGGCGTCGGCTTTCATGACCGACTGCAAGATGGCCGGATTGAAGCCCGCTTGCTTGGCACGGGAAATGGTCTGGACTTCGCCGAAGCCGCTGGTATCGTCTTTGGCCTTGAGGGCAACCACTTTGTCGTCTGCCGCCTTTTGCGTAAGTCTGCGCGCCTCTGCCTGCGTCACCGCTTCGCGCACGATTGCCTGCACTTCTTCAAACGATTTTTGCGATGCGGGTTTGTATTCGGTAACGCGACCGGAAATCAAGGTCCCCGGCGCAACTTCGATCGCTTCGGTGTTTTGCTTCTTCTTGATCGAATCGTCGGCAAACAAGGCAGTCAGGAACTTCTGATTGTTGTAGGCCACCGTCGGCGCCAGCGCCGGATCCGGTTTGCGCGCGACGCTGGCGGCGGTTTCGATCTTCAGTTGCGCCTTGTCGGCAAGCTTGTCGACCGCCGGCTTCAAACTGTCGCTTTGCTCGAACACCGCGTTGGAAAACGTTTCGTGCAGTTCCGAAAATTTCTTGGTCGCCTGCTGCTTCTTCAATTCGCCGACGATTTCAGCCTTGACCTCGGCGAACGGCTTCACTTCGCTTGGCTTGATCGCGGTGAGCAGGATGATGTGATAGCCGAAATCGGATTGCACGATATCGCTGATTTCACCGACTTTTAGCTTGTCGACGGCGTCCTGGAAGGGCTTGACCATTGCGCCTTTAGCGAAGAAGTCAAGATCGCCACCCTTGGCTGCCGAGCCGACGTCTTCGGAATTCTCCTTGGCGAGCTTGGCAAAATCGGACGGATTCTTGCGCACTTCTGCAAGCAATTTCTCGGCTTTATCCTTGGCTGCGGCCTTGACCGCATCGCTTGCACCCTTCGGTGTCTTGATCAGGATATGACTGGCGCGGCGCTGCTCTTCGACTGTAAAGCGTTTCTGATTATTTTTGTAAAACGTCTCGGCGTCGGCGTCGGGAATGCTGATCTGCTCGGCCAGCTTGTCGACGCTCAGCACCAAATAGGCGATTTGCGCCTGCTCCGGCACCTGGAACTGCGCCTGGTTCTTGTTGTAATACGCCTTGAGCATATCGTCGGTGACCTTCACTTGCGACGTGTAATCGGCATTCTTGAACGCGATTTGCTGCACGTCACGCTCTTGGTCGATGACCTCGGCGAGGCGGGTCGCAACGGCTTTCGGCGCAAATGCAGTCGCCTGGATCGTGCCGGCAGTGCGCTGATAGACCAGGAAGCGGGCAATCTTGGCCTCAAGCCCCTCGATCGTGGTGTTTTGGTTGCGCGCAATCGCGGCGTAGCGTTCCGCGCGGGCTTCCTTGCTCAAAGACCGATCGCCGAGTTCGGGGAAAGTCCTCAACACGAATGCCTGGATATCGTCGGCGCTCGGTGTCAGCCTTTCATGCGTCGCCTGATAGCTGAGCGCGCGCTCTGAAATCAATTGATCGAGCAACTCCTTCTTGACCTCCGGCGTCGCCGTCGCCTGCGGGTCTTGTTCGCGCAGCGCGTAATCGAGTTCCTGTTGCGAGATGACCTTGTCGCCTACCTTGGCAACGGCGGTTTCGACTTCGCCGAAATGTCCGACCTGCAGACCGCCGATGACGAATAGAGGCGCAAGAAATATCAACAAGAAGAACTGCATCAACTTCTGATGGGTACGAATAAAATCAAACATGGTCAGCCATTCACAAACATTGTTTAGCGCATACGAAAAGAGGCGAACTCTCGTTCGCCTCTTTGATATTGGCGGAGTGGACGGGACTCGAACCCGCGACCCCCGGCGTGACAGGCCGGTATTCTAACCAGCTGAACTACCACTCCTGAACTTCTCTGCTCTCATGCTGGCTGCTTGGTGGGTGCTGAGAGGCTCGAACTCCCGACCTACGCCTTGTAAGGGCGCCGCTCTACCAACTGAGCTAAGCACCCTCTTTGCTACTTAGTCAGCCACAATCTGCTGGCGTTTGTCATCACGCCAAAGACAGCTAGTTTACCGCATCTTTGAGCGCTTTGCCAGGCTTAAATTTAGGAACCTTGGCTGCCTTGATCTTGATCTCGTCGCCGGTGCGCGGATTGCGGCCGGTGCGCGCTGCGCGTTTTCCGACCGAAAACGTGCCGAAGCCTACCAGCGTTACCGTGCCGTCTTTCTTCAATGTCTTCGTCACTGCGGAAATCATTGCTTCGATCGCCCGCGTTGCAGCCGCTTTGGAAAGATCGGCAGATTCGGCAATATGGTCGATTAGATCGGTTTTATTCACTTACTCCCCCTTGCATTGGTTGGATGTCGCGTGCTTTAAAGTCGTATTTTGATGCACGATGATCGCGTTATGCAGAAAAATCTGCAACCGGTATTAGACAGGTCATATAGCCATTATGTCAATAGGCGATAGGTGGCGACAATTATCGTAACGACTAATTATGCATAAAAAAAGCGTCCTTGCGGACGCTTTTCCAACGGTAAAATTACCGCGATCACCTAGCAAACAAGCGGCATCAATGTTTGACCACGTTGCTGCTCTTGTCGGCGGTTGCCGCCGCTTCCACTGCCACCGCTGCCGAGGCAACTGCCGCTTGCTCGTCGGTCAATGGCACCGTAGGACGTTCCAACGCGATTTCCAGCACTTTGTCGATCCAACGCACCGGCACGATTTCCAGCTTGTTCTTCACGTTGTCGGGGATTTCCGCCAAGTCCTTGACGTTCTGCTCGGGAATCAAGACCGTCTTGATGCCGCCGCGATGCGCCGCCAGCAGTTTTTCCTTGAGCCCGCCGATCGGCAACACTTCGCCGCGCAGCGTGATTTCCCCGGTCATCGCAACATCCGCACGCACCGGAATGCCGGTGAATACCGAGACCAGCGCAGTCGTCATCGCAATCCCTGCCGACGGCCCGTCTTTCGGCGTCGCGCCTTCCGGCACATGGATGTGAATGTCGGTCTTCTCGAACACGTCGGCCTTGATGCCGAGCCGCTGCGCACGACTGCGCACCACCGTGCGCGCCGCTTCGATCGATTCCTTCATCACGTCGCCCAAAGTGCCGGTGCGAATCACGCCACCCTTGCCGGGCATACTCATCGCTTCGATCGTCAACAACTCGCCGCCGACTTCGGTCCAGGCCAGGCCAACCACTTGCCCGACCTGGTTTTCCTTTTCCGCCATGCCGAAATCGAAGCGCCGCACGCCGAGGAACTTGTCGATGTTCTTCGAGTTGACGGTCACTTTCTTGTCCTGCTTCTTCAGCAGCAGCATCTTGACGACCTTGCGGCAGATCTTGGAAATTTCCCGTTCCAGCGAGCGCACCCCGGCTTCCCGCGTGTAATAACGGACGATGTCGCGGATCGACGATTCGGAAATGCTGATTTCCTCTTCCTTCAGGCCGTTGTTCTTGATCTGCTTGGGCAACAGGTAACGCTGCGCGATGCTGGTCTTTTCATCTTCCGTGTAGCCGGACAAACGAATCACTTCCATCCGATCCAGCAACGCCGGCGGGATGTTGTAGGAATTCGAGGTGGCCACGAACATCACGTCCGACAAATCGAAATCGACTTCGATGTAATGATCGGAGAACGTATGGTTCTGTTCAGGGTCGAGCACTTCCAGCAGCGCCGACGAAGGGTCGCCACGGAAGTCCATGCCCAGCTTGTCGATCTCGTCAAGCAGGAACAAGGGATTGCGCACGCCGGCCTTGGCCAGGCTTTGCAAAATCTTGCCCGGCATCGAACCGATATAGGTGCGCCGATGGCCGCGGATTTCCGCTTCGTCGCGCACGCCACCCAGCGCCATCCGCACAAACTTGCGGTTGGTGGCGCGGGCGATCGATTGCCCGAGCGAGGTCTTGCCGACGCCCGGAGGCCCGACGAAGCACAGGATCGGCGCTTTCAATTTGTCGACGCGCTGTTGCACGGCAAGATATTCCAGAATGCGTTCCTTGACCTTCTCCAGCCCGTAGTGATCGTCTTCCAACACTTTTTCGGCATTGGCGAGATCGTTGTTGACCTTGGATTTCTTTCTCCACGGCAGGCCGAGCAAGGTATCGATGTAATTGCGCACGACCGTCGCTTCGGCTGACATCGGCGACATCAGCTTGAGCTTTTTCAGTTCGTTTTGCGCCTTGTCGCGCGCCTCTTTCGGCATGCGGGCAGCGACGATCTTCTTTTCCAGCTCTTCGATATCGGCGCCCTCTTCGCCTTCGCCGAGTTCCTTTTGAATCGCTTTGACTTGCTCGTTCAAATAGTATTCGCGCTGCGACTTTTCCATCTGCCGCTTGACGCGGCCACGGATGCGCTTTTCGACTTGCAGGATATCGAGTTCGCCTTCGAGCTGGCCGAGCAAATGCTCATGCCGCTTGGCGACGTTGAATATTTCCAGGATCACCTGCTTCTGCTCCAGCTTCAACGGCAGGTGCGCGGCGATGGTATCGGCCAGGCGTCCGGCGTCGTCGATGCCGGCCAGCGAAGTCAGGATTTCCGGCGGAATCTTTTTGTTCAGTTTGACGTATTGGTCGAACTGCTGGACGATCGCGCGCCGCATCGCTTCCACTTCGGATTCGTCGCCGGGTTCGGATTCGACCGGGGTCAGGTCTGCCACGAAGTGCGTGTCGAGCTCGCTGATGTGATGGATGCGGGCGCGCTGCGCGCCTTCCACCAGCACCTTGACGGTGCCATCCGGCAGCTTCAGCATTTGCAGGATGTTGGCGACACAGCCGATTTCGTAGATATCGTCGGCTGACGGTTCATCCTTGGCAGCGGCTTTCTGAGCGGCCAGCATGATGCTCTTGCCCTGCTCCATTGCAGCTTCCAGCGCCTTGATGGATTTCGGGCGGCCGACAAACAGCGGTATCACCATGTGCGGGAATACGACTACGTCGCGCAGAGGCAACAACGGCAGTTGGGTGTGTTCAGTAAAAGTTGGAGTCGTCATGACGAGCCTTATCGAGTAACTTGTTAATGATGTTGGCACGAGGTACAAAAACACAAGCCCGAACAGCAGAATATTCACTCAATAAACAAAACTGCCAATAAAAAAAGCCACACACGAAGTCGCCCTCGGGTGGCTTTAGGGTTTGTCCTGAAATAATTTTCGCATTTGGGCGCTGGCTTCGGGATGCAATGCTAGGCGCGGAACGCGCCGTGTGGCGAGCCACACAAGCGATTCGCAACGACGCAGTGCGCCCGACGGCAGTGATCCAAATGTGCAAATCGTTTCAGGGCAAGCCCTTTAGATGGAAGCCTGAGTGATTCTTGCTGATTAATTGTACTGCTTTTGCGGAAAAGGCGGGTTGCAAACCCGCTTTTATCCAAAATAATTCAAAATTATTCGAATTTATTAGAATTTATTGTTTAGCACCCGAAACTTTGGGTTGCTCATGGTAAATCAGCAGAGGTTTGCCGCCATTGGTGATGGTGTTTTCATCGATGACGACCTTGGCAACATTTTGCTGATTTGGCAATTCAAACATAACATCCAGCAACGCATGTTCGAGGATCGAACGCAAGCCGCGTGCGCCGGTCTTGCGCGCCAAGGCTTTTTTCGCAATCGCATGCAAGGCGGCCGGGCGCACTTCCAATTCCGCGCCTTCCATTTGCAGCAATTTCGAATATTGCTTGATGAGCGCATTTTTCGGTTCCAGCAAGATCTGGATCAACGCCTCTTCATTCAATTCGCTCAAGGTCGCGACGACCGGCAGACGACCGACCAATTCGGGTATCAAGCCGAATTTGATCAAATCTTCCGGTTCCGCATCCAGCAAGACCTCGCTGGCGGTGCGCTCGGCGTTGCTCTTGACGCTGGCGGAGAAGCCGATGCCGCTCTTTTCCGAGCGGTTCGAGATGATCTTGGCCAAACCGTCGAATGCGCCGCCGCAAATGAACATGATATTGGTGGTGTCGATCTGCACAAAATCCTGGTTCGGATGCTTGCGCCCGCCTTGCGGCGGCACGGACGCCATCGTGCCCTCGATCAACTTGAGCAAGGCTTGCTGCACGCCTTCGCCGGAGACGTCGCGGGTGATCGATGGATTATCCGATTTGCGCGAAATCTTATCGATTTCATCGATATAGACGATCCCGCGCTGGGCTTTTTCGACCTCGTAATTGCAATTCTGCAAGAGCTTCTGGATGATGTTTTCGACGTCTTCGCCGACGTAACCGGCTTCGGTCAAGGTGGTCGCATCGGCAATCACGAACGGCACGTTCAACATGCGCGCCAGGGTTTGCGCCAACAGCGTCTTGCCGGAGCCAGTCGGGCCGACCAGCAAAATATTGCTTTTTGCCAGTTCGACTTCGTCTTTCTTGCCGAGATGCTTCAAGCGCTTGTAGTGGTTGTACACCGCCACCGACAGGATGCGCTTGGCGACTTCCTGCCCGATCACATACTGGCCGAGCAATTCGAAGATTTCGTGCGGCGTCGGCAGATCGGATTTTGGCCCGCTTACCGACTCGACGCTAGAGGCTTCGTCGCGGATGATGTCGTTGCACAGGTCGATGCACTCGTCGCAGATGAATACGGACGGCCCCGCGATGAGTTTCTTCACCTCGTGTTGGCTCTTGCCGCAGAACGAGCAATAGAGCAATTTTTCGCCGCTAGAGGATTTTTTGTCGGACATGGGGCAAATTATGATTGGATATAGATCGGATATTACCCGTGAATTTCAAATTCGTCACGCCAAGGTCACAGAAAATGCGGCGAGGGAATAAAAAACGGCGACGAATTCGATGAATATAGGCAAATGCGGCCCGGGTATTTCGGTGCAACCATCGATACTGCAGCTTGTCTTGCTGACCAACAGCGGTATCGCGGGCCACATAAGTCATGCTGCTACCGCCGCCCCGTCAGTTGCCGGGGCGGATTGCAAATTGCAGGATGGCAAACGGTATCAAGCACGCGTGGTCAATACCTTGTCAATCAGGCCATATTCGGCTGCAGCATCGGCGGACATGAAATTGTCGCGCTCGGTATCGCGGGCGATGTCTTCAATCGACTTGCCGGTTTTTTCGGCCAAAATGCCATTCAGGCGTTCGCGCAAATAAAGAATTTCGCGTGCCTGGATTTCGATATCGGTCGCCTGCCCTTGCGCGCCGCCGGATGGCTGATGGATCATGATGCGCGAGTTCGGCAGCGAAAAGCGCTTGCCTTTCGCGCCCGCAGCCAGCAGGAAGGCGCCCATCGATGCCGCCAAGCCGGTGCACAGGGTCGACACTTCCGGCTTGATGAATTGCATCGTATCGTAGATCGCCATGCCAGCCGACACCGATCCGCCGGGCGAATTGATGTACAGCGAAATATCCTTGTCGGGATTTTCGCTTTCCAGAAACAGCAATTGCGCGACGATAACATTGGCAACCGCATCGTTGACCGGCCCGACCAGGAAAATCACGCGCTCTTTCAACAAGCGCGAATAGATGTCGTAGGCGCGCTCGCCGCGACCGCTTTGCTCGATCACCATCGGCACCATGCCGAGCATTTGTGTATCCAACGCTGAATTTCGTGTCATGCTTGCCATGTACCTTCCACAAAGTTATCCGAATTGCGTCGAAAACACTCGCAAACCTTCGTGGAGCCGCACTTCAGCCCCACTTCGGCCCACACTTGGCGACCCCGCCGCAATCGGAAATTAAGCTTGAGCGTTATTGCCCATCAACTCGTCGAACGCGACCGGCTTGCTGGTCACTTTCGCCTGACCCAGCACATAGGTGACGACGTTTTCCTCTAAAACAAGGGCTTCCACTTCAGCCAAACGGCGGCGATCGCTGAAATAGTATTTGACCACTTGTTTTGGATCTTCGTAGCTTTGCGCGAAATCGTCGACTTGCGCCTTCACTTGTTCCGGCGTCGCTTGCAAATTGTTGGCCTTGACCACTTCCGACAAGATCAAGCCCAGACGCACGCGGCGTTCTGCCTGCGATGTGAACAATTCCGGCGGAAACGGCATTTCCTGGACGTTCATGCCGCGTTGCGCCATGTCCTGGCGGGTCGATTCGATCAAGCGCTGCACTTCCTGGTCGACCAGTGCCTTCGGCAATTCCAATTCGCTGACCTTGATCAACGCATCCATCGCGCTATCCTTGGTCTTGGCCTTGGCGCGGCTACCGACTTCGCGCTCCAGATTGAGCTTGATGTCGTCGCGCATTTTTTGCAGGTCGCCGTCTTCCACACCCAGCGACTTCGCAAATTCGGCGTCGACCGCAGGCATGTGCGCCCATTCCAGCTTCTTTAATGTGATCGTAAATTCCGCAGTCTTGCCGGCGACATCCTTGCCGTGGTAGTCGGCAGGGAACGACAACGGGAAAACTTTTTGTTCGCCGACCGCAAGGCCGGTGGTTGCCGCTTCAAACTCCGGCAACATGCGTCCTTCGCCCAGCACGAACGCAAAATCCTTGCCTTGGCCGCCCTGGAATTCCACGCCGTCGATGGTGCCGCTGAAGTCGAGCGTCGCGCGATCACCGCTTTGCGCAGTCAGATCCGCGCCGCCGTCGCCATGCGCGCCGTGCTCGCCCTTGATGTGATAATGTACGCGCTGCTTGCGCAGGATGTCGATGGTCTTGTCGATTTCGGCATCGCTGACGGTTGCAATCGTCTGTTCGACTTCAACATCGGACAAGCTGCCGATCTTCACTTCTGGATAAATTTCAAAAATCGCGTCGAACACCAGCGCACCTTGGCTGGCATCGGCATCGCTCTTTGGCTCGATCTTGGGGAAACCGGCCACGCGCAAATTGTTTTCATTTGCGGCGTCGTTGAAAGCGCGACCGACCTTGTCGTTCAACACTTCGTTTTCGACTTGATAGCCGTACTGCGCAGCCACCATCTTCAACGGCACTTTACCAGGGCGAAAGCCCGGCGCCTTGACTGTGCGGGCGCGCACTTTCAGGCGCTTTTCGACTTCCGCCTGCACATCCGCCACCGGCAGAGTGATCGTGATACGGCGTTCGAGTTTATCCAGAGTTTCGACTGCAGTTGCCATGTGAATCGTCCAAAAATAAAAAATTCTGTGGTGCGAGGAGGGGGACTCGAACCCCCACACCATTACTGGCGTCAGGACCTAAACCTGGTGCGTCTACCAATTTCGCCATCCTCGCGGGAATTTGCGCCGAGACAAAAGCAAAGGGCGACCTTGAAGTGAAAAAATGGTCGCCCTACGATGCCAATGTTTCCGGCTCTTCAACTTCAACCGATCATTTTACTGGATTTTTATGCGTTCTGCCGCATTTTCGTATGTCTTTATGCAAGGCAATCGCGCGATGCCTCAAATTACAGGAATATCTCCTCCCACAGGCAGAAGAGGGAATTGCTTTTTCAATAATAATTGAAAACTTTATTGCCATCCGAAACGGCGATAATAGTAGCCCTTCATCAATTGCGTCACACCCATATAACCGAACAAGATGGCAATCAACCATGGGAAGTAATGCAGCGGCAACGCCTGCAAGTTGAAGTAATGGGCAAACGGCCCCATCGGCAAGAACACGCCCAGCGCCATGATGCTGGCGGTGGTTGCCAGCAAGGGCAAGGCGGCGCGGCTTTGCAGGAACGGTATCTTGCGGGTGCGGATCATGTGCACGATCAGGGTTTGCGTGAGCAAACCTTCGACGAACCAACCCTATTGAAATAGCGACTGGGTTTCCGGCGTGTTGGCGTGGAACACGAACCACATCAGACCAAACGTGACGACATCGAAAATCGAGCTTAACGGCCCGAAATACAACATGAAGCGTCCAATGTCGCCGGAATTCCAGCGTTGCGGCTGCGCCAGCAATTCCTCGTCGACGTTATCGAACGGAATCGCCACTTGCGAAAAATCGTACAGCAGGTTTTGCACCAGCAGTTGCGGCGGCAGCATCGGCAAGAAGGGCAGGAATATGCTTGCCAGCAGCACCGAAAAGACATTGCCGAAATTCGAGCTGGCCGACATTTTCGTGTATTTCAGCATATTGCCGAAGGTGCGCCGCCCTTCCATCACACCCTGCTCCAGAACCATCAAGCTCTTTTCCAGCAAGATGATATCGGCGGCTTCCTTGGCGATGTCCACTGCGGTATCGACCGAAATGCCAATATCGGCAGCGCGCAGTGCGGCAGCGTCGTTGATGCCGTCGCCCAGGAAGCCGACCACGTGGCCGCGCGCACGCAAGGCCAGCACGATACGCTCCTTGTGCGCCGGCGTCAGGCGCGCAAAGACGTCGTGCGTCTCGCAGGCCTGCTGCAGCTCGTCGTCCGTCATCCGCTCGATCTCGGCGCCCACCAATACCTGTTTGCATTCGAGGCCGACATCGCGGCAAACCTTGGCGGTCACCTTGTCGTTGTCGCCGGTCAGCACTTTGACGCGTACGCCGTGCCGCTGCAATGCTTCAATCGCCGGTTCGGTCGATTCCTTGGGCGGATCGAGGAAGGCGATATAGCCGACCAGCGTCAACGCCGATTCGTCGGCTATCCCGTAGGTATGCTTGTCGGCCGAGTTCTCCTTGGCGGCGACCGCCACCACGCGCAACCCCTCCTCGTTGAGATCGGAAGTCAACTGCCGCACCTGCGCCAGCTTTTGTTCCGATAAGGGGACCGTCCCTTCGGGTGTCTTCACCGTCGCACAGACCGAAAGTATCTCTTCGACCGCGCCTTTGCAGATCAGCAAGTGCTGATCTTCGCGTTCCGAGACAATCACCGACATGCGGCGGCGCTGGAAATCGAAGGGAACTTCGTCGATCTTCTGGAATTGCCGCGTGACGTTCAATTTACGTTGCAATTCGACATGCTCCAGGACGGCGACATCCAGCAGGTTCTTCAGGCCGGTCTGATGGTAGCTGTTCAGGTAGGCATAATCGAGCACTTCCGACGACACCGTGCCGAACACATCGGTATGCCGCTCCAGCACGATCTTATCCTGCGTCAACGTGCCGGTCTTGTCGGTGCACAAGACATTCATCGCGCCGAAATTCTGGATTGCGTCCAGCCGCTTGACGATGACTTTCTTGCGCGACATGAAAATCGCGCCGCGCGCCAGCGTGGCCGTGACGATCATCAACAGCATTTCCGGCGTCAGACCAACGGCAATCGACAACGCGAACAGCGATGCTTCCCACCAATTGCCCTTGGTAAAGCCATTGATGAGCAACACGAACGGCACCATCACCAGCATGAAGCGGATCAACAGCCAGCTTACCTCGTTGACGCCGCGCTGGAACGAGGTCGGCGCCCGGTCGGTCGTCAAGATGCGTTGCGCGATCACGCCGAAGCAGGTATTTTTCCCGGTATTGACGACCACCGCGAGGGCCGATCCACTGACCACGTTGGTGCCCATGAAGCACAGGTTGCCCATTTCGATCGGGTTGACCACTTGATCGCTGCACGGTTCGGCAAATTTTTCCACCGGCAGCGATTCGCCGGTCATCGCCGCCTGGCTGACGAATAAATCCTTGGCCGACAGCAAGCGCACATCGGCCGGCACCATGTCGCCGGCGGATAAATGAATAATGTCGCCGGGAACGATTTGCGCAATCGGCAATTCGATCCTGCGCGCCTGCCGCTTCTCTTTCGGGAATTCAAAGTAAGCGCGCGTGGTCGCCAGTAAATCGTCCGCCGCGTGCCGGCGCAGCACCGTTGCCGTGTTGCTGACCATTGCCTTCAATTTTTCCGCCGCCTTGTTCGACCGCGTTTCCTGCACGAAACGGATCACCGTGCCGAGCGCCACCATCGCGCCGATGACGACTGCGCCCTGCGCATCGTCTGTGAAGTAAGAGATGGTTGCCAGCGCCGTCAGCAATATGCTGAACGGATTTTTGTAGCACAGCCAAAGATGCGCCCACCAGTGCAACTTCTTCTCTTGCTCGAATTCGTTCAAGCCCACCTGCGCGCGCACGGCGCCGGCTTGCAGTTCGGTCAAACCGTCCCGGTGGGTCGCCAATACCTTGAGCAAATCGTCGCCCGACGAGATGCCGGCGTCGCGCAATTTGTCCAATAATGCGGTGGGCAATTCTTTGTTGCTCTCGCTGCGCTCGACCAGGTCGGACAAACCGAAGCGACGGAAATGGCGCACCAATCCATGCGTTTGCACGAAACCGCTGAAGGCTTCCTTGAAAATGGATATATTCAAATTCATTGTCTTGTAAAGTCGATTGCAAAGAGCCGGCGGAAGCTTGTCCGGGACAAAATCCCGTCTTCGCCCGGCGCTTTCAGCCGGACGGACGCGCGCACATGCCGACGCAACACGCCGGGGCTGAATATTACCTCAGTCGGCATATTGCGGTTTGATTTGGTGCGTTACAACAAAAAACGATTAATGCCCGCATTCATTGCAAGCTGGAAAGGTAGGCCGTCAACGCCGCAATATCGGTGTTGCGCAACGACGCGGTCATCGCCGTCATCGGCTCAAAGATGCGTTCGCCGCTGTGGTCGCGATAGCGCGTGATGGATAATCGCAGGTATTCGCTCTGCTGTCCTGCCAAACGCGGCGTATTCTCGTTGCCGCGCGCCTGGGCCCCGTGGCACGCTGCACAGCGCGCGGCGTACAAGACCCGGCCGGCTTCGGAGGTTTCGTTTCCGGCTGGTTTGATCGTCTTGGAGGCATAGAAAACGGTGGCATTGATGCGGTCGTCTTCCGTAAGCAACTTCATCAGTCCTTCCATGAACTGGTAATGCCGCAGGCCACGCGAAAACATATCGATCTGGGTCAGCAAATAGCTTGGGTTCTGCCCACCCAGATTCGGCACGTCGGGCTTGACGCTATTGCCCTCCACTCCGTGGCAAACTTCGCAAAAGAACGTCACTTTTTTGGCCGCCACGATCGCTGCCGCAGTCGCCTTGGGATCGGCCATTACTTTTCGCAGACGGGCATCGAGCGGAGAAAGCGGCGAAAGCGACGGCAGCGGCTGTTGTGGCGACGGCGTTTGCGCCCAGGCAGAGGCGGTAATCAATGCCAATGCTCCGCACCATCCTGCGCCGCCCAGCAACTCTTTCGCCGCAATTCGAACCACTGCGATCAATCCGGCCAAAGTGGGTAACACATAAGAAGCAGCGAGAATCAAGCGTCTCATCACAATTTCTCTCTCGGTTAGCAATCGTTTCGGATTTGCCTGTGCAGATCCGCAGTGACTTCAAACGCCTGGCACCCACATGTCGGCATCGAAATCGCATGGCGCATAGTTGCCCATCGCCAAATATTAGCACGGGCTGAGGCGCGAATGCCGTTTGCGCAGCGCGGTCAGGCCATGTCTACGCTGTTTTCAGCAAATGTTGCAAACGTTCGTCGACCTTCATGTAGTCCGTTTCAATCGCCTTCACTTTCGACTCCAGCTGCTCGGTCAAGCCGGATTTGAGCTGTGCCTCAAAGGTCTTGCACAAGAATGCCAGGCTACTCGCCCCCATCGACGCCGCGCTGCCGCTGAGCGCATGCGCGATCTTGATCGTTTCAACGTAATCGCGTTTTGACACCGTCTCAACCATGCCGGCAATCCGCTTCTTGCTGTCCGTCTGAAACAGAAGCGCCAGCTCAGCGAAATCGCTGCCGAACATCTCCCTCATCGCGGCCAGATCGTCGGACGGTGCGCCCGCATCGATCCGGGCGCCGACAACGGGCGTCGCGCGCAACCAGTAACCGAGTACCGCACGCAAGGTCGCCGGCCGAACCGGCTTTGCCAGGAAATCGTCCATCCCCGCCGCCAGGCATTTAGCGCGCTCCCCGGCCATCGCGTGCGCAGTCAGGGCCACGATCGGCACCCGCGCGCCGCTTGCGTATGCTGCCTCATAGGCCCGTATGCGCGCGGTCGCTTGATAACCATCCTGTTCCGGCATTTGACAATCCATCAATATCAGGTCGAATTGGTGCGCGCGATGCAGCGCCACCGCCTGCGCGCCATCGTTGGCAAGCTCGATTTTGCAACCGAATTTCTCCAGCATGCGCACCACCACAGTCTGGTTCACGACATTGTCGTCGGCAACCAGAATCTTGTAGCCGCCCAATTGCAATTGCCTGTTGCCGTCGTAGGCTTGCGTTGCCGTTTCCTGCGCCACGCCCAGGAAAGGCGGCGCGTCGATTTCAGCAGGCAAATCGTAGGGCATCGATTCAAACGGTAGCCGGCCCGCTTCGTTCCTGGAAAAGTCGAAGATGCCATTGACGAGATTGAGCAGGTTTTCCGCGCTGCTTTGCGCAATCGCCGCGAATTCGCGCTGCGAATCGTTCAACTTGCTATCAAGCAACAAATCCAGCATGCCGATTATGCCATTCATCGGCGTGCGAATTTCGTGGCTCATATTCACCAGAAAAGCCGATTTGGTGCTGGCCACCGCTTCGGCAAGCTCTTTGGCGATGCGTAAATGATCCGTCTGCTCGCGCAAATAGAGGGTCGCATAAGGTTGTTCGTGTTGCCGATGCGTCTCGATTGCCAGCTCGGCATCGACTGTTTTACCGGCTATCGAGCGGATTTGCAACGCATGCCAATGATCGCTTTGCACGCCTTCTTCATTTCCTTCGTTGGCGCAACTTGCCTGTTTCACCAGAAACTCGGCCCAATCGACCTGCGCATCGACGATAGAAAGCAACAGCTGCAACGGTTGTCCGATTGCTTGCGCGTTGCCGATGCCGAACATCGTTTCCGCCGCATGGTTCCAGAACGCCACCCTGCCATCGGCCTGCAGCCCGATGACCGGATTCGGCGCGCCATCCAGCATGGCAGCCAGGTGCTCTTCCCTATTCCAGCTTTGCTCAGCGGCACTCAATGTCGAATCCTCATGATCTGCGGGGCGTGATGCGGCTTTTCCGTCAAATTTCGCAATGCGGAAAATTCCTTGTCACTTCATCGCTTCGATTCTAGCACGGTGAAATGTCGGTATAACAATAGAGAGTTGAGGCGTAGAATATAGTAATAAATAACATAAGCGATGCCGGAGAACTCCGCTCCACAAGTCGGCCATGCAGACGAGACAAAAATGAACGATACAGGAAAATCGCCTCCATCGACAATTCCCGCAACCAGCGAAATGGAGCGCGGGTTTGCCGTCAACCTGATGGAACATCTGGTAGTCCCCACCTTCGTACTGGATACGCAATGCCGGGTCATGATCTGGAATCGCGCCTGCGAGCGCCTGACCGGGATCGCCGCCGCCGACATGCTCGGCAAATCCGACCATTGGCGCGCTTTCTACAATGGCCAGCGCCCTTGCCTGGCCGATCTGATCGCTCAAGGCCGCACCGCCGAGGTCGACGAATTTTACCCCGAGCATGGTTCGGTAAGCGAGCCGCGCTACGGTTTGTATGCCGAAAACTGGTGCGTCATGCCGCAGCACGGGACCCGGTTATACCTGGCTATCGACGCCGGCCCCATTTATGATCGCAGCGGCAAGCTGATCGCCGTGGTCGAGACCTTGCGCGACATGACCTTGCAAAAACTGGCACAGACAGCGCTGCAAGAGTTGGCCAATCACGATGGCCTGACCGGCATCGCCAACCGGCGCTCGTTCGACGACACGCTCAAGCGCGAATGGCGCCGCACGATGCGCGACGTGCAGCCGCTATCGTTATTGATGGTCGATGTCGATCATTTTAAAAATTACAACGACACGCATGGTCATATTGCCGGCGACGAATGCCTCAAGCGCGTGGCGCTGGCAATGTCCAACCAGATGCACCGTGCCAGCGACGTGGTCGCCCGCTACGGTGGCGAGGAATTCGGCGTGATCCTGCCTAACAGCAGCCTGGAGGGCGCCACCATCGTCGCCGAGCGGCTTCGGAAAACCGTGGAAGAACTCGCACTGCCGTTTGCCGGATCGGAATTCGGCCACGTCACGGTAAGCGTGGGTGCCGCCTCCGTCATACCGTCACCATTAATTGACGCATGGCAATTAATTTCCGCTGCCGATAACGCACTTTACGAAGCCAAGGGTGCCGGACGAAACAGGATTGCTTCCATGCAAGTCGAAGCGCAGAGCGCCAGCAAGCAGAATTAGCGGAAATTGGGAATAACTCCTCCGATTCTTCATCCTATGCACCGCAAACAACGGCCATCTCACTGAAATTTCGCCATTCGATTTTTTGGTGAGATAATGCAAACTCATCAAATCAATTTAACTTGTAAGCATTCTGGATGTTCCGAGTAGATGGCAGGTTGGCGTTGCCCTCAAGCAAGGATAGCCGCTTGCCATAGACGACGCCGTTCCTCCTTCCTCATGATCGTTACCGCATTGCGCATCCTTTTTATCGCTCTCACCCTCCTCCTGGCTACGATCGGCGTTCATGCCGAAGGCACTGCCAGCGTATTCCTCGAAGAATTGACCTGGACTGAATTGAAATCGCAAGTCGAGGCCGGCAAGACCACGATCATTGTCCCGATCGGCGGCACCGAGCAAAGCGGCCCTTACATGGCGCTGGGCAAACACAATGTGCGTGCCAAACTACTGGCCGAAAAAATTGCGCGCGGCCTCGGCGATGCCTTGGTGGCGCCCGTGGTCGCGTACGTGCCGGAAGGGGCGATTGCGCCGCCCACTTCGCATATGCGCTTTCCGGGAACGATTACCGTCAGCGACGATATCTTCGAAAAAACGCTGGAATCGGCAGCACGCGGTTTCAAGCAGCACGGCTTCCGCGACATTGTGTTGCTGGGCGACCACGGCGGTTATCGGGCCGACCTCAAAATCGTTGCCGATACGCTTAACCGCGAATGGGCGAACACGTCCGCGCGGGCGCATGCGCTACCCGAGTATTACCTGACAACGCAGGAAGATTTCGTGCAGTTTCTTGAAAGCCGAGGCTATACCAAAGATGAAATCGGCCAGCACGCCGGTTTGGCCGATACCTCGCTGATGCTGGCGTTGGATCCCCACATGGTGCGCACCGGGCAATTGAAGACCGCCGCCAAACCGTCCGCGCAACAAGGCGTGGTCGGCGATCCGCGCCGTGCCAGCGCGGAGCTGGGGCAAGCCGGCGTCGACGCCGTACTGAAAAACACCATCGACGCAATCAAGAAGGCGACCGCACGCCGTTGACCGCATCCGGCCGACCTGCGGCGCAAGCCAGACCACATACACCTGAAAATTGAAAGTTGGATCGACTATGTATTTGCAGACACATCGCAAGCGAAAATTTGAAGCAATCTTGTTCGGTTTGGCGCTAGCCGTCGCCGTTCCGGCCACCCATGCGGCGTCCGCACCTGCGGCGACTGTACCCGCAACAGCGGCGGCGACAAGCGCTCCGATCAACCTCTACAGCGAAATCGCCGCCGGCCATTTCAGCCCCGCCGTCGAGGGCGCATTGCCGCGCATCTACGTGCCCAATCATACCTCCGGCGACGTGTCGGTGATCGACCCCGCGAAGATGAAAGTGGTCGACACCTTCAAGGTCGGCGTGAACCCGCAGCATGTAGTGCCGTCCTGGGACCTGAAAACCTTGTGGGTCGCCAATAACTCCGAAGGCAGCGCGGCGGGCAGCCTGACGCCGATCGATCCGAAGACCGGCAAGCCGGGCAAAGCCATCGTGGTCGACGATCCCTATAATATGTACTTCACGCCCGATGGGCGCTCGGCCATCGTGGTCGCAGAAAGCCGCAGGCGCCTCGATTTCCGCGATCCGCACACGATGGAATTGAAAGAATCGATCGCCACCCCGGACTGCGGCGGCATCAATCATGCCGATTTTTCCATCGATGCCAAATATGCGTTGTTCACCTGCGAATTCAACGGTTCGCTGGTCAAGATCGACTTGGTCAACCGCAAGGTCGTCGGCTATCTCAAGCTCAGCAAGCGCGACGTGCCGAAAGCCGCGCTACCCTCGCCCGACGGCAAATCCGCGCAGATTTGCAGCAGCACCAGCGGCATGCCGCAAGACATACGGATCGGGCCCACCGGCAAGGTCTGGTATATCGCCGACATGGAGGCCGACGGCGTGTTTTTGGTCGATGGCGACTCGTTCACCCAAACCGGCTTCATTCCGACCGGGATCGGCGCGCACGGACTGTATCCGAGCCGGGACGGCACGAAACTGTACGTCGCCAATCGCGGCTCGAAGAAAATCCACGGCAAAAAACATGGAAAAGGCAGCCTCGCGGTCATCGATTTCGCCAGCAACAAGGTGCAGTCGTTCTGGCCGATTCCAGGCGGCGGCAGCCCGGATATGGGGAATGTCACGGCTGACGGCAAATATATCTGGCTGTCCGGCCGGTTCGACAACGTCGTCTATCGCATCAATACCAGCAACGGCAAAACCCGGAAAATTGCCGTCGGCAAGGAACCGCACGGATTGGCGGTATGGCCGCAACCGGGCCGCTATTCGCTGGGGCACACCGGGAATTTGCGCTGAGGTGCCCACCTCTGGGGAGCACGCATGAAACAATCGGCCACACTCTCGACGACTGAAAAAATCGTTCGCTACAATGCCGGGCGCGACCCGGAGCGCCTGGCGCTCAAGTATCGCGCGATCGCCTCCAATCCGTTTTCTTTTTTGCGCGGCACCTGCCATCTATTTTTCGAGCAATTGCCGTCGCACCCGATCTTGCAGGAAGCGCCGCCGGCCTGGATTTGCGGCGACCTGCATCTGGAAAACATGGGGACGTACAAGGCGGAAAATCGCTTGGTCTATTTCGACATGAACGATTTCGACGAAGCGATTCTCGCTCCTTGCACGTGGGAAATCGTGCGGCTGCTGACCAGCGTGTTGATCGCCGCTCCCGCCCTGTCGGTCAAACGCGAAGAAGCGCTTGCACTGAATCAAGCTTGCCTGCATAGCTATGCCGACGCCTTAAGCTGCGGCAAGGCGCGCTGGATCGACCGCGACGCCGCCGATGGCTTGATCGATACGCTATTCAAGCAATTGGAAGGACGCACGCGCCAGGAATTTATCGAAAACCGCACCACGGCGGCGTCCAAACACCGCGCTATCTGCACCACGCGCGGCAAGGCGCTGGCGGCGTCCGACGCAGATAAAGAACGAGTTCATGCTTGGATGAAACAGTATGCGGCGGACAAGGAAAATCCGGGCTTTTTCGACATCATCGATGTCGCGCGGCGCATTGCCGGCACCGGCAGCCTCGGCCTGGAACGCTTCGCCATTTTGATCGAAGGCAAAGGCGGTGTCGACGGCCACTATCTGCTGGACCTGAAGGCCAGCATTCCATCCTGCCTGACCGGAAAAACACCCTATGCGCAGCCGCACTGGGCGTCCGAGGCCGAGCGCGTGGCGGCGCTAGGCGCGCGCATGCAAGCGGTGGCGCCGGCATTTCTGCAGGCGGTTGAGGTCGGCGGCAAGCCGTTCTTGCTGAAGGGGCTGCAACCGATGCAGGATCGGGTCGATTTGCAAGGCGCGTCGGCGCACCCGAAGCAGATGACGCGCCTGTTGCGCGAATTCGGGGCAATCGCGGCATGGGCGCAATTGCGCGCGTCGGGACGGCAAGGCTCGGCCATCGCCGATACCTTGATCGATTTCGCAAACCAGCGCAAGAATCTCGACGCGCTGCTTGAAATTGCAATCCACATGGCCGAACGCGTCGAACGGGATTGGCGTGACTTTGCGCAGCAATGCACAGCGGGCGTCGAGGCGCTGGTCGACCTGTCGACTGAGCGCGCAATCACGTAGCTGCGTCGCGCACTTTCAGTTTCTTCAACGCCGAAAAGCGGCGGATGCGCTTGCCCAGGCGCAGAAGTCGCTTGTCGTCAAGCGCCGCCAGATAGCTGCGGATATACGCGCAGGCAACCGCCAGATCGGGATGTTTTTGCGCAAGCTCGCGCAACAGACGGTCGGCCACCACAGTGTCGTTGGATGCGCCGAAAATATCCTGCAAGTCGGCCAGCTTGTTCAAGAAACGATCGGTCGATTTTTTGCGGTAATACGACAAGAAAAATTCGGTTGCGTAGCGCAGCTTCTTTGCAGCTATGCGCAAGCGGTGCCGGCTTTCCGGCACGGCGGTTTCCATCGACGCGCTGCGCGCCAGCATTTTTCTATGGAAATGCGCGACATTCTGCTCGGCAAACTCGATAAGCAGCGTCGCCGGAATTTGCTCGACTTGGCTGACCGCGCCATCCGCATCCGGCGCGCCGGACAAGTATAGCCATTGTTGCAGGCATAGCCACAAGCGGGTGCCGCGTGCCGAATCGACTGCGCGCGCCGCACGCCGGTGCGCGCGCGCCGCTTCCTGCTGCACGCGGCGCTGCAACGCGGCCAAATCGGCAATCTCGATACCATCCGCCGCCACCGATGGGATGGTCGAGGTGGCCAGCACATCCCAGTCGCGCGCTCGGCCAAGTTCGGTCGACAGCCACACCAGCTCGGATCGCAGGTGCGCCGGACAGGCTTTAAGCGGCTCGAAAATCGCCAAGGCCGAACGCAATCTGCGCAAGCCGACGCGCATTTGATGAATGCATTCCAATTCGCCGCCTTGCGACACGCCTGCCGCATTGCCCAACACGTGCGACAGGCAAGCGCGAACGATGATGCGCATGCCGTCGCCGACCTGCGCATCGGCAGGCAAAACCAGGTGTTGCGCCGTGACGGCCCCACCCCACATCGGATCGTGCATTGCGTAGCCGATGTCGGTCGGGGCTAGATACGCAACGCGCAAATCCAGATCGCGTTGCAGTGCCAGTGCGAAATCGAAGAAGGCATCGGCGAGGCCAGAGCGATGCACCAGCGTCAATGTGCAGATCGGCCGGCGCAACGCGCCACTGTGCACTTCGCCGATGTCGAGCATCAATTCGGCGTCGCGTCCTTGCCCGAACCCCAAGCACCACAGGGTGCGCCGGCAATCTATCGTGAATATCGGCGCCATCCGGGTGAATACCGAATCGTCGAAACGGCAGCGCCTGAGTTCCGGCTCTTGCTCGAACAATTCGGCAATTGCGGAAAAGTCGGGGGCTGCGCGTCGAATTTGATCCGTCCATTCGCGTTGCGGCGGAATACTTGCCGTTCCGCAAGCGTTGACGGTCAGCGTTTGCCGCCAGCTCCTTCCCGCGCGTGCGACATGCAAGGCCGCCGCATGCGCCTTCAACAGAAAATCCGGCGTATCGAAATAGACCCCGCCGCAGCGCTGCGCGCGCGACTTCGACACCGTATGCTGCGTCAACAATCGATGTCGGCGCAAGATCGGCAATTGCTCGTCGGATAGGGAGAATTTCAATTCAATTTGCATGCCGTAGCTTACGACAAATTGAAATCGAAACGGTGAATTTTGCCGGCGAATTTGCGAAAGAATTGCGTTGCCGCTTCAAGCCAGCAACAACGCCGAATTGACCTGCGTCAAATACAAATCAGGGTAGCCTCAATGTCTTTTCAATACGAAGCACAGCCAGTCAATTCGCCGCAGAAAATTGATTGCCGCCCTGATGCATCGCCGCAACATGGGCCGGCGCCAGGATGCCCGCTAGTTCATCCTTGAAAGTCCTCTGCGGATGTCGTTCCGATTCATGGGAAATGAACTTGGCGGCAATATCGAACCATTCGTCGCCCGAAATGAGCCGCTGCGCCAATGGCAGAAGATGCATTTCCTCGGTCGTCAAGCGCCTCGTCAAATTATGGCAATACGTTTCCAGGGAATCGAAAAAATCGGCGCCAACGAATTCGCCTTGCAGCGCAATTTTCCGCAAGTTGCTGCGAATTTTTTTCAAGAGAATACGTCCCTTCGCAGCGATCTCGTCGACTTCGGCAAGCCGGCTATCGGCTTGCGGCGATAATGAACGTAAAGCCGGCAAAACATACAGTTCGATGTTTCTCGACTGACAATTGTCATCCAGTCGCAAAAATTCCACCAACAGGGATTCGGCCTCGGAATGTCCAATGACCATCGCTGCGCTTCGCGCTTTTTCGACGCACTGTTGCAACTCCGACAATCGCCCTTGTACTTTTTTCTGTTCGACCGATAGCGCGACCAGCGCATACGTCAGCGTAAGCATGTCGACTCCTTCAAATTTCACGTTCAAGCGGGTAATAGCGGGCGATAACATGCACCGCCGCCTGGCGTCACGTCCAGGCGCGTTTCATTTGCGGGGTGGGTATGGCGGACAATAAAGGCCATATCTGGAATGTTCAGTGTAGATTGCATTCCAGAGAATTCAAGTAAATATATTGGCTGCTGCAGCGGCCAAAGCGGACGCTGCAGCGCATCAATTCATCGGGGAAATGTTGCAGTTCGGCGAGATCTCACAAAAACAGCAAGACGATCGGCACAATCACGCCGCCGGCCAGCATGATCCACGTGATGCGTCGATTGTTGCGGCTTTGCAAAGCCATATAGACGCCAAGTGCGGCGGTAGCCATCAAACCAATCGCCAGCAACAAGACGAAACATTTAAGCGGCAGCGACGAAGGTGCTTCCTTGTGTTCTTCGCCATGCGCCGCACCTGGCGGATGCTCATCATGCGCTGATGCATTTTCGACCGGCGCGGCGTCTTCATGCGAATGATGCTCGCCTTCGAGCCTTTGATCCTTGTGTATTTGCGCCATCGTTGCAATCCAGGCGGGCGCGTTGTAACTGCCGTCCTTCTCGCTTTCGTGCAGACCGAAAGTCTGCAATGCGCCGCTGAACGCAAAAAAGAATATCACTGGAGCAAAAAAAGTCCCCAGGTAAAGATGAAATTGTCGAATTTGTTTCATTAAGTTTTATTCCGTTTTATTCCGTAAAAGTTGTCGGCATCTCTCGATGACATGCATAAAATCGTCGCAAACTGCGCCGCGTGCAACGGTGGCGCACTTCAGGGCGTCAACGTCAGCACACCCATCTTGTGCGCTTCGACAGTTTCGCGCTTCATCTGCATCGGCAGATAGGAAACGTCGACCCAGCGCTGGCTGAAATTCCTGTAGAGCGGCGACAAGACATTGCCCGATTGCCCCGTCGATTGAATAAAGCGGGAATTTTCAAGATCGGCCAAATCATACAACACACGCAGGCTGGGCGCATGGTGGCTGACGAACGGCTCGTCCCGATCGCGCAAATTGTAGCGCCCGACATCGAGCGTATAGGTGTCGCCCGGCGACGGCACGCGGATATCGAAAAACTTCGCCAGCAGTCCGACCTTGGCGAACGGCCGGTGCTCGGACCGCGCCTGATGCGCTTGCCCCCAGCGCCACGCGCTCATTTGGGCGCCATAGCGTTTCTGCAAATCGGCCACTGCCACATCCAGCGACGACGCCAGCAGGTCCGCGCAAGTCTGCGGCTTGCCGTCAAGCTTATCGTTGACGTTGCGGCACCAGCGGCTTTGGCCGTCGACATCTTTCAACACGTTGACCATGCTGGCCTGCACGTTGCGCTGATCCCAATAGTCGTTCATCAACTCGTCGCCCAATTCGTCGGCAAATATCTGGCGCGACAATTCGCGCGTCCAGGCATTGAAAATCAATGGCTCGGGCCGCTCCGCCAGCATCTCGCCGTTCCACCCACCGAGCATCGCCAGCGCCGCCTTGGCATCGGCGGAACGCGCCACGGTGCGCCGCAGCAAAGGCAGCAAATCCTGGGCGGCGAGCGATAGCGTATCCTTTTGCATCGCCGCGAAACTCTCCAGGCTATGCTTGGGACGCGCGTCCAGCAAATCGGCGATGCGCTTGGCGCGGTACGGCAGCGTCCATTCGCTGGTGAGGAAGTAAGGATAATCGTCGGCCACGATCTTTTGATTGGCGGTCGCAATGCGGCTACTGACCGGATTATATTGGCGCGGCAGCGCCTCGAACGGAATGAATCCAGCCCAGTCGTAGCGCGCATCCCAGCCCGGCGCGGGCGCAAGGCCCTTCAAGTCGTTTTCCGGCTTGCGGATTGGAATGCGGCCTGGTGCAATGTAACCGATGTTGCCGTCGATATCGGCGTACACCATGTTTTGCTGCGGCGCAGAAAAATCCTTGGTCGCCTGCACGAACTCATCCCAATTGCGGGCGGTGTCGATGCGCATGCCGGCTTGCAGGGTCAAATCGTCGGTGCGCAGCGCAGTCCAGGCAAAGGCGATTGCGTATTTCCGCGCATCCAGCGGCGCCTTTGCCAGGATCGGCAACGCGCCGGTGATGACCGGGCCGTGGCGCGTTTCCCGTATTTCCAGCGTGACGTCGGCCTGTCCCTTGACCTTGATGGTTTCGCTGCGCGTCTTGAACGCGGCCCAACCGTCCGGCGTCTGGTATAGTCGCGCATCGTCCGGGTTGATGCGTTCGAGGTACAAATCCTGCACGTCGGGGCCGGTGTTGGTAAAGCCCCACGCGATACGCTCGTTATGGCCCAGCACCACGCCCGGTATGCCGGGGAGCGTGGCGCCGATCACGTTCAAGCCGGGCGCAGACAATTGCGCAAAATACCACAGCGCCGGAGCCGACAGCCCGAGGTGCGGATCGTTGGCCAGCAGCGGCTTGCCGCTTTCCGACAAGGCCCCTGAAACCACCCAGTTATTCGACCCCATGCCCTCCACCAGCGACGGCGGCGCAACTTGCGCGACCATGCGCAATTGTTCGGTGGTGCCGGCCAATTCGCGGTAGAGCTTGGTGTAATCCTGCGTCTGCAATACCGCATCGCCCGGATACGGCGGCAAGAACTCGTTGATTTGCGCCAGCGAAAGGCGCTGCGACAGGCGCATGCGCAATAATTCCTGCGTCCAGTTGCCGCCTAGATCCCAGGCCATCATGGTCTGCCAACCGATCGAATCGACCGGCTGCCACGGCGCGGGCGGCGGCGCGCCGGTCAGATAGAATTCGGCCGGCAGCGCCTGCGTTCGATTGGACAGATACGCATTGACGCCCTTGGCATAGGCGTCCAGCATGGCGCGCGTCTCGGGCGCAAGATTTGCCAGGATTGCCTGCGCGTTGCGGGCGATGCCCAGCGTGCGCAAGAAGCGGTCGGTATCGACCGCACCGGGGCCGAGCACTTCGGCCAAACGTCCCGCTGCAATGCGGCGATTCATCTCCATTTGCCACAGCCGATCCTGCCCATGCACGAAGCCCAGCGCGAAATAGGCGTCGGCACTGGATTTGGCGTAGATATGCGGAATCCCCTCGGCATCGCGCACGATATCGACGCCGGCACTCAAGCCGGGCAGCTTGATGGCGCCGTCGATTTTCGGCAGGCTGGCCCGCCAGTACCAGACGGCGGCAATCGTCAACAGCAATAGCAGGAGCAGGCTGGCCCTGCCAAATCCTCTTAAAATCTTCCGCAAAATGCCCCCTGTATGATCGGTCAGCCCGATGTTGCCAGCAGATTATCATATCTTGCTCGACGCCCGGTTACCGGCGGCAGTGCGCCAAATGGAATATAGTTAGGCCTTTACAGAAAAAGAACGACTGGCAAACGGTCAATGCGAGGAAGGCGATTGCACTCTGATCGCGCAGGATCGTGCGGCAAGCCGCTCAACACCTCACCATGAAATTCGATGTAGCCATTATTGGTAGCGGACTGGCCGGTTTGTCGGTGGCGCTGCACCTCGCGCAGACGCGCAAAGTCGTGGTCGTCTCCAAACGCGCATTGCTCGACGGCGCCAGCGACAAGGCGCAAGGCGGCATCGCCGCCGTGCTGGACTCTGGCGATAGTCATGAACAACATATTTCCGACACGCTGGTGGCCGGCGCCGGCCTGTGCGACGAGGGCGCAACCCGCTTCATCGTCGAGCATGGGCGGGAAGCGATCCAATGGCTGATCGATCAAGGCGTGCCGTTTACGCGCGACGAATCGGCGGAAATGGGTTTCCACCTGACCCGCGAAGGCGGCCACGGCCAGCGCCGCATCATTCACGCAGCCGATGCCACCGGCCATGCGGTCCAGGTGACGCTGGAAGAAAAGGTGCGCAAGCATCCCAACATCACGCTGCTGGAACATCATTACGCGATCGACCTGATTACCTCGCATAGACTGGATCGCAAGCGCGAAGATGGCAAGAAAGCGACGCCACGCTGCCTAGGACTCTATGCGCAAGACGTAAACAGCGGCAAGGTGCACACCATAGCCGCCGACCAGACCGTGATGGCAACCGGCGGCGCCGGCAAGGTCTACCTGTACACCACCACCCCGGACACAGCCACCGGCGACGGCATCGCGATGGCTTGGCGCGCGGGATGCCGGGTCGCCAACATGGAATTCATCCAGTTTCATCCGACTTGCCTGTATCACCCGTACGCAAAGTCGTTCCTGATTTCCGAAGCGGTGCGCGGCGAAGGCGGCTTGTTGAAGCTGCCGCAAGGCGCGGGCGCGGCTGCCGGCATGCGCTTCATGCCGGCGCACGACAAGCGCGCGGAATTGGCGCCGCGCGACATCGTCGCCAGGGCCATCGATGCGGAAATGAAAAAGCGCGGCCTCGATTATGTCGACCTCGACATCAGCCACCAGCCGCCGGAATTCCTGAAAGAACACTTCCCGACGATTTACGCAAGCTGCCTGGAATTCGGCATCGACATCACCAAGCAGCCGATCCCGGTGGTTCCCGCCGCTCACTATACCTGCGGCGGCGTGGTCACCGACAACGCCGGGCGCACCGACTTGCTCGGCCTATACGCAGTCGGCGAAACCACGTGCACCGGCTTGCACGGCGCCAACCGCCTGGCCAGCAATTCGCTGCTAGAATGCCTAGTGGTCGGACGCGCTGCCGCGCAAGCGATCGAACAGGAAGGTAAAGTGGAAACCCCGCCCCTACCCGCCTGGGATGAAAGCCGGGTCAGCGACGCCGACGAAGAAGTGGTGATCGCGCATAACTGGGACGAGTTGCGGCGCTTCATGTGGAATTACGTCGGCATCGTGCGCACCACCAAGCGCTTGCAGCGCGCGCAACACCGCATCGGCTTGCTGAAGGAAGAAATCGACGAGTATTACCGCAATTTCCGCATTTCCCGCGATTTGCTGGAATTGCGCAACCTGGTCGAAGTGGCGTCCTTGATCGTCAAGAGCGCATTGTCGCGCCGCGAAAGCCGGGGCCTGCATTGCAGCAGCGATTATCCCGATACTTTGCCGAAGGCCTTGCCGACTGTGTTGTCGCCGAAGCGGAAGTAACGCGCAGCATAATGTGCAGCAATGTGCGCCTGGATTGGCGCTCCTACGGAAAGCGATCCCAAGGCGTCGCCGTTCTCGCAAATGGTTCTTGATATAACATTTTCAAACCACTACCATGACCATGAGTTTCAATAAGGAGCGGAGCATGGGACAACTGAATCGCATTACCCAGCAACCTGAAGTGATGGGAGGCCGGGCATGCATTCGTGGAATGCGCGTTACGGTTGGCATGGTTGTGGGGCAAATCGGCGCGGGGCACAGTGTCGACGAAATCCTGTCCGACTATCCGTACCTTGAGCGCGAAGATATCATGCAGGCCCTTCGTTATGCATCATGGCTCGCCGAAGAACGCGAGGTCGTGCTGGCTAGTGCATGAAACTGCTCGTCGATATGAACTTGTCGCCTCTATGGGTGGCAGTCTTGGCCGATTCGGGCATTGAAGCGTCGCACTGGTCGACACTCGGAGCCAGCAATGCACCGGATTCGGAAATCATGGGCTACGCCCGCGCAAATGACTACATTGTGCTCACACATGATCTAGACTTCGGCGCAATCCTCGCCGCTACTCATGGGGAAAAACCAAGCGTTGTGCAAATTCGCGCCGACGATGTCAGCCCGAAAGCGATTGGGAAGCAGGTCATCGCGGCCTTGCTACAGATGGCATTGGAGCTGGAAGACGGCGCGTTGCTCACTATCGATACGAGCCGCACACGCGTGCGCGTGTTGCCATTGCAGTCGAGACGATAAAAGGAATCGGCTTCCCCCTGCAAATGGCTAGCGCAAACATTTCGCCGCTCGCTGCCGAACCACGGCAGTATGAGATTGATATCTAACCTTCAACAAAACCGCGCATGTCTCGCACCCGAAGATTGCTCGACCTGCTTCAAATCCTGCGCGGCCATCGCTTCCCGGTTACCGGCGCGCATCTGTCCAAAGAGCTGGGGATCAGCTTGCGCACCCTGTACAGGGATATCGCCGCCCTGCAAGAGCAAGGCGCCAGCATCGAAGGCGAGCCGGGGCTTGGCTACGTCTTGCGCCCCGGATTCATGTTGCCGCCACTGATGTTTACGGAAGAGGAAATCGAGGCGCTTGTCCTCGGCTCTCGTTGGGTATCCCAGCGGGCCGATCTTCAACTGAGCCATGCGGCGAAAGGGGCGCTATCGAAAATAGCGTCGGTCCTGCCGCCAGACCTGCGGATTGCGCTCGACACCAATTCGTTGATGATCGGCCCCGGCGATCAAGCCGACCAAGAGTCCGTCGACCTGTCGCAAATCCGCCGGGCCATCAGAATCGAGCACAAGATCACGATCCAGTACCGCAACCTGAAGGAAAACATATCCGCGCGCACCGTTTGGCCGGTTGCGCTCGGCTATTTCGACCGCGCCCGCATGCTGGCCGCGTGGTGCGAACTGCGGCAAGAGTTTCGCCACTTCAGAACCGACCGCATCGCAGCCCTGACCATCCAGCCCGAGCGCTATCCCCGCCGTCGGCACGTCTTGCTTAAAGAGTGGCGTGAAATCGCAGGCATTCGATCGCCACAGCAATCGACTACTGACAAAAATTGACAGCAGGTCGCCTTAGCATTGATTGTGTCGAGCATCTTGCCTCGACTTATTCATCAACCAATGCGGAGTATCCTCATGACAGACCCGAATTTCATTATTTTGTACGTAGATAGCCCGGCGATTAGCGCTCAGTTCTATACAGACCTGTTGGGGAAACAACCAATCGATGCATCGCCGGCCTTTGTCATGTTCGCTCTTGGCTCGGGTGCAATGTTGGGTCTATGGTCGAGGCAGAACGTTGAACCCGTGCCAACGGCAAGCGTTGGCGGTAACGAATTGGCCTTCTCGGTTGCCGACAACGATGGAGTCGATTCGATTTACGCCGATTGGTGCAGCCGTCGGCTGGAAATTATACAAAAGCCATCTCAAATGGACTTCGGCTACACGTTTGTGGCGCTTGATCCAGATGGCCACCGTTTGCGGGTTTTTGCGCCGTCGCAACGATGAGCAATAATGGCTTTCCGTGACCTCGACAGCATCCAAAATCGAGGTCGGGCAGCCCTGACCTCGTTCAGCAATTCAGGGTGACGCTCAAGCATTTTGAGCAGCTTCACCAAGGCCGGCGGCGGCTTGGTCTTGCCATTCTCGCAACGCGAGTTCATCCGTCGACTGCAAGGCCGTCGCCTTATTGGCGGAATCCCTTACCCCCTTTTTGGCGACCCGACAAAAGCTGTCGCAAACGCGTCTTTAGGGAATGTCCCGGTTTGCACATAGGACGCCAATTTGGACACGCCTGCATCAATATCAAACCCAGTCACGCGAATCGATGCAGGAAGTTGGCTCCCCCTGAAAATCGAGCGGACATAACCGTTCACAAATACGCCCTCCATAATTTGCGGACTTCCAAGCTCGTAAAACGCGGCCATACCCTGGATGTACTTTGCCCGGTTGAAGTCTACAAAGGAAATGGGAAGCAATCCATTTGAAAGCAACGGAAGGTTCGCTGCAAGTCGTGCAGTACGCTTGTTCCCATTTGCAAATGGTTGCAGATAAGGGATTCGCGTCATCAGATAAAAAGCGGATTCAACTGGATGCAGCGTTTTTGCAATGTCGACAATCTCGTTTAACGCCTTTTCGATATAACCTGTTCCGGGGCGGAAAGGTGGAAGATAGGCTGAACGCTGCAAATTCACGTCTGCGTATTCTCGCGCAATTCCCCGCTGTTCCACCGGCAAGAAATGGTCAGAATCCATCACCTCGGCGATTCCATGCTGGTCGGTCAACATACTTTGCATTGCGCAAATATTTGCGACCGTCAAATCGCGATGTTCCCAAAGATGCTCGATCGCTGACTTGTGGTTAAGAATCAGTAGCGCGTCTTCCATCGGCTTGTCAGGATTGCGCTCGCCGTATAAAAGAAGTGCTTGGGTATCCAAATCGGAATATGTCCCGCCCTCCAGTACGGACGACCCCCAAGAAAAATCAATAAGAAAATTGCTGAGAAATTTCTTGTCCAGCGGCCCGGCAAGTCCATTCAACCCTTGCAATCTCACTGCTTTGTCAGGGTCTATTCCAGGAGTCGGTTGCAACAATGTTTGATCAAAGGAAACCAGAGGTCTTGCTTGCGGATCAAGCGCAAGATATTGTTCAATGGCAGCAATCGTGAATGGCGACGCCACTTGGTAACGCACCGCTCGTCCAGAGCCAACAGGTTTTATGGCGCCCTCTGTGACCAACGCTGCCAAACGGCGGTTGATTGTCGAGCGGCTGCTTTCCGGAAATTGCCGTTCGAGGGCGTCGGGCGTCAACCCGGCAGGGCCTGCAAAGGCAATGAGATCTAACAGCGCTTTTGGTGCAAGGCTGGTGTTTGCAGACATAATTTGACAGTGGCGATTCAGCCTCTATGAAAAACGTGAATTTGTTGGGCTAACGGTTTTGTTTATCAGCCCAACACGCACACCGATCGCGCATAAATTGGGAAAAATATGCGCACAAGTTATTGGGAAAACAATGTTTTTGTCCAACCTACGCTCCAAAAATTGCGTCTGTCATAGGGACTGAATAGTCACATTTGACAATTATAAACAATGCATAACTCATTGAAGTATAACTAAAAAATTGAATCGCGTCACGCAATCGATGAATTCTCGATTGCTTGTCACACGTTGAGCTAAGGCGCAGGACAAAGCGCTTCTACTATCCGCAACGAAAAATCGGTCGCCCGTATATCCTTGGTCAAGCTGCCGATCGAAATCCGGTCGACGCCGGTTTCGGCAATCGCCCGCACCGTCTCCATGTTGATGCCGCCGGACGCTTCCAGCAGCGCCCTGCCCTGCGTCAAAGCGACTGCGTCGCGCATCGCTTGCAGCGTGAAATTGTCGAGCAGGATGGAAGTTGCGCCGCTGTCTAGCGCAGTTTGCAATTGCGCCAGGTCTTCCACCTCGATTTGAATCGAGACACCGCTTTCCAGCTTATGTGCGGCAGCCATCGCAGCGGCCACGCCGCCGGCTGCCGCAATATGATTTTCCTTGATGAGGATGCCGTCGTACAGCGCCAGCCGCTGGTTTTGCCCGCCGCCGACCCGCACCGCGTATTTCTGCGCCAGCCGCATGCCCGGCAAAGTCTTGCGGGTATCGAGTATCGCTGCGCGCGTGCCTTTGATGGTATCGACGTAGGTGCGCGTCGCAGTGGCGACGCCGGACAGCAATTGCAGGAAATTCAAGGCGCTGCGCTCGGCGGTCAGCAAGGCCCTGGCTGGCGCTTCGATTGCGCAAACTTCGCTGTCGGCGGCCATCAGGTCGCCTTCGGCGTAGCGCCAGTGAATCGCTATGCGCGGGTCGGTTTGCGTCATCACGCCCTCGAACCACGGCGCACCGCACAGGATCGCGTCCTCGCGCACGATCACGCGCGCTTGGACCACTTCGTGTTCCGGCACCAGCTTGCCGGTCAGGTCGCCGCTGCCGACATCCTCTTCCAGAGCAGTGCGGATATTGGCTTCAAATGCCGCCGCCAGCGCCGTATCGAAGGGTGCAAACGGATTGTTCAGTGTGCTCATGCTGGACCTATTCCGGCAAATAGTTGTTGTTCCTGGGCGAGATCGGCGGACGGGTGCACCTTGGTCTTTTGCGCGGCGGCGAAATCGAGCATGCGGTCGATGCAGACCACTGCCTTGCGGCCGATTTCGGCGTCGACATGGATTTCGTTCGCGCCGGATTCCAACGCATCCGCCAGATTTTGCAAGCCGTTCATCGCCATCCACGGACAATGCGCGCAGCTCTTGCAGGTTGCGCTATTGCCGGCGGTCGGCGCATCGATGAAGCGCTTGTGAGGCGCGGCCATCCTCATTTTGTGCAAGATGCCGTTGTCGGTGGCGACGATGAATTCGGTCGCGTCGAGCGACTTGACGGCGGCAATCAGCTGTGAAGTCGAGCCGACCACATCGGCTTGCGCGACCACCGCTTCCGGCGACTCCGGGTGCACCAGAATCTTCGCGTGCGGATGTTCGCGCTTGAGCAATTCCAGCTCGATGCCCTTGAATTCGTCGTGAACCAGGCAAGACCCTTGCCACAGCAGCATGTCCGCGCCGGTCTTTTTCTGGATATAGCCGCCCAGGTGCTTATCCGGCGCCCACAATATCTTCTTCCCCTGCGCGTGCAGATGGGCGACGATTTCCAGCCCGATCGACGAGGTGACCATCCAGTCGGCGCGTGCCTTGACGGCGGCGCTGGTATTGGCGTACACGACCACGGTGCGATCCGGGTGGGCATCGCAAAACGCGGAAAATTCGTCGACCGGACAGCCGAGGTCGAGCGAACAAGTCGCGTCCAGATCGGGCATCAGGATGCGTTTTTCCGGGCTGAGAATCTTCGCCGTCTCGCCCATGAACTTGACGCCGGCCACCACCAGCGTTTGCGCCGCATGGTCGCGCCCAAAGCGCGCCATCTCCAGCGAATCCGACACGCAGCCACCGGTTTCTTCGGCCAGATCCTGCAAATCGGCGTCGACGTAATAGTGCGCGACCAATACCGCCTGCTTTTCCTTCAACAGCGCCTTGATGCGTTCTTTCAATGCGGATTTTTCCGCAAGCGACGGCGTGGCAGGCACGCGCGCCCAGGCATTGGCGACGCAACTGGTGCCGGCTTGCATTTGCGGGCGTTCGAATTCTACGGTTTTGATGGCGGGTATCGGCATGACTTCCGGTGCGGCAGAGATGGGACAGCGACTAAGGCAAGGCGTCGAAAGGATATCTTCTGCAGCTTCTCAGTGGTTGGAGGATAGCGAAGTATACCCCGTTTGCCCGCAAATTACCTGTGGGCGGACGGCATCGCCGCAAGGAGGATCAAGGATTTAAAACACCCGCTTTGCCTTTGCCCGCCGCTTGGAGTAGATTTAACATATTTCGATTTCATGACCGATGCTTTGCGCATCGCCCGCTTTCAACGAACAGACGATTCGGATCGCCACGATGATTTACGATAAGACTGAGAAGGGGCAGGACGAAATCCACACGCGCAAGAACCACCTGCCATCCCGCATGCGCAGCTTATTGGTGCTGGTCGATGGAAAAACCGACGACGACGCCTTGCTCAAGAAAGTCGCCGGCCTGGGCTTGACGCAGGAAAGCATCGAAGAATTGCTGCAGCAGGGATTTATTGCACCGCACCCTGACCAAACGCCCTCTGAAGTTGCGGTCAGCGCGCCGAGCGCGGAACCGGAAGCGCATCCCGATAAATCCGCCATCCTGCCGGAAGGCGAAACGCAATGGGAGGCGCTCTATCATTTCTACACCACCACCATCAAGAGCACTCTCGGCTTGCGTGGATACGCTCTGCAATTGAAAGTGGAGCGCTGCGCCAGCATCAACGATTTCAGGGCGCTGCGCCAACCCTATGTCGACGCAGTGCTCAAATCCAAGGGGCCGGAAATGGCGCGCAGCCTGGGGGATAGATTGGATCAACTGCTGTCGCTGTCGTGAACGGCAGTCGACCGTGTGCGATTCAAAGCCGGGAGGACTGTTCATTATTTCCCTCCGTCGTTGCCCCCCCGGGGGGCGAGACTAATCCGCGACGCCCCACTCCCTAACCAAGGATTTACAGCAAAGG
>JARLJG010000041.1 GCA_031291325.1 Burkholderiaceae bacterium | reverse complement strand
CTGCCAGAACCTCTTCTCCTGGCGTAAAATGATTATCGCGGGTCGGTTGCATAATGTCCTCCAAAGTCAAGTTTAGGCACTTTCACTTTAGGATTAATTTGCGAGTTTTGCCGACCTGCTTTCATACATAGGATCTACCTGACTGAAACAACCTATAAAACCAGAATAGCACGAAAATCGTTGACATTGGTGCGCGTCGGCCCGCTCACCACCAGATCGCCGAGCGCTTGAAAAAAACCGTAGCCGTCGTTGTTGTCGAGCAGCGCGCGCGGGCGCAATCCCAACGCCGTCGCGCGTAGCAAAGAATCGGGCTGATACAGCGCGCCGGCATTGTCTTCGGAGCCGTCGATGCCATCGGTATCGCAAGCGATCGCATGGATGTTGGGCAAGCCGTCCAAGGCCACCGCCAGGCTCAGCAGGAATTCCGCATTGCGGCCGCCGCGCCCGCTGCCGCGCACCGTTACCGTGGTTTCGCCGCCCGACAACAGCACGCACGGCGTCTTGAACGGTTGGCCGCGCGTGGCGACTTGCCTGGCGATGGCCGCGTGCACCAGGGCGACATCGCGCGCTTCACCTTCGATGCCGTCCGAGAGAATATATGGCGTGATGCCGGCAGCGCGCGCCGTGGCGGCTGCCGCTTCCAGCGCATCCTGGGCGGCGGCGATCACATGATGGCTATTGCGCGCAAAGCGGGCGTCGTCCGGCTTGGGCGTTTCACCGCTGCCGGATTCCAGGTGTTGCAAGACGTTGGGCGGCACTGCGATGTCGTACTTGCGCAAGATCGCCAGCGCTTCTGCGCACGTGGTCGGATCGGGCAAGGTCGGGCCGCTGGCGATCACGCCGGGATCGTCGCCCGGCACATCGGAAATCAACAGCGTCACCACCCGCGCCGGCGCGCATGCCAGCGCCAGGCGTCCGCCTTTGATGGCCGACAAATGCTTGCGCACGCAATTCATGTCGGCGATGGCAGCGCCGCTTTTCAGCAAGGCCTTGTTGATCGCCTGCTTTTGTTCCAGCGCGATGCCGTCGGCCGGCAGCGCCAGCAGCGCCGAGCCGCCGCCGGAAATCAGGCACAGCACCAAATCGTTTTCGCTCAGACTGCCCACCATCTGCAACATGCGCGCCGCCGCCGCTCGCCCTGCTTCATCCGGCACCGGGTGCGCGGCTTCGACCACTTCGATGCGCTTGCATTCGGCGCCGTGGCCGTAACGGGTGACGACCAAGCCTTCCAGCGGGCCGGACCAGCGCTCCTCGACGACCTTGGCCATCGCCGCCGCGCCCTTGCCGGCGCCGATCACCAGTGTGCGCCCGCCTGCTGCCGGTTGCGGCAGGTAAGGCGGCAAGCATTTGGCGGCGCTGACCGCGTCGACTGCGCTGCCGTACAGGTCGAGCAGGAATTGGCGTGGATTGCGTGTTGGCACGTTGGCGCTCCTAGATTCATTCGATATCTGCGCGGCGCGGCGATCGAATCCGCCGCAAGGTGCAAGATCAATTGACCGCTTTTTCGATTCGATTACGTCCCAGGCGCTTCGCTTGCAGCAACGCCGAGTCAGCTGCTTCGGTGAGGCTGGCGGGCGTATCGAAGTAGGGAAACGACGCCACGCCGGCGCTGAACGTGACATAGAGCGCGCCGCCGGGATGGGCGTGCGGCAGCGCGGAAAAATCGACGCGGATGCGTTCGATGACTGCCCTCGCCTGCTCGGGGCTGACATCCGGCAAGGCGATCAGGAACTCTTCGCCGCCGTAGCGTCCGATCAAGTCGATCGCGCGCAAACGCGCCTTCAACAGCCAAGCCAGGCCGCGTATCACCTGGTCGCCGACCGGATGGCCGTAGGTGTCGTTGATGGACTTGAAATTATCGATATCGATCATGACCACCGTGATCGAACCGCGCTCTGCGGTTTGTCCGACCAGGGTCTTCAGGCGCGACTTCGCCGCCGTGTGATTCAACAGGCCGGTCAAGCCGTCCAGGCGGCTGGAGCGCTGCGTCTCGCGGAAGCGCTCGATCTTGGTCTTGACGACCGCTGCCAGCAGCACCGGATTGAACGGTTTTATCAGGAATTGATCGCCGCCCAGCCGCAGCGCTTCGACCTGCATGCCGACCGCCGATTCGCCCGACAGGTAGACGATGGGCAGCGAGCTGTACGCCGCCATCTGGCGCAAGACGCGCGTCGCTTCGACACCGTTGAAGCGTGGCATATACATGTCCATCAGGATCAAATCGGGCCGATACGATTCCAGCACCGTCAACAGCGTGCCGGGTTCGTTGATTGCCTGGGTATCGATGCCATGCTGCGCCAGCGTGCGCTGGATCAGCGCCATCGCCACGCGCGAATCCTCCACCACCAGCACCCGGTATTTTTCCTGTTCGTTGGTCTTGACCAGATCGAGGATGCAATTCAACACCATCGACGATTGTTCTTCGACCGGAATCGTGATGTCGATCCCCGAGCGCATCAATGCGACGATCGGCTCGATCGACGCTTGCGCGCCCAGGTAGATCAATTGGCTGGCGGGACAACTGGCGCGAATTTCGGCAATCCGCGCAAACTCTTCCGGCCGGGTATTTTCTTCGGTGGGGATGAACAAGACGGCCAGCGGCATATCTTCCGGCGCATCTCCGCTGTGCCAGCCCAGCTCGAATATCTTGAAGCCGAAAAACTGCAATTGGCGGCTCAATGCATCGGCCATATCGCTCTTTTCCGGCGCCGAAATCATCCACACCGAGCGCGGCTTGATCCAATCGATATCGGGAATCGGCTGCACCGGCTCTTCGGCGCGGCGCTCCGTGTTGACCGGACGCGAGGTCAGCACCGAACCATACAGGGTATCCATTTGGCGCTGCAGGGACAGCACATGCTGGCGGGCGATGGGATGCGTGGTTTCGTCGCCGAGTTTGGCCAGCGCGGCATTTTCCAGCCCCTCGCACAAGCGCACCAGGCCCGGCAAGCGCAGCCTCGAGAAATATTCAGCCAGACTGTTGACGGCTACCGCAAATTCGATGAATTGCTCGAAACGACCGTCTGCCACGTAATGTTCCCAACGGGTACGCAGTACGTATAAGCGGTCTTCAATAGAATTCGGAAGTAACTGGGACATAGCCAAGCAATAAGAGGCAAGATAGCATTATCGCGGATTGCCAACTGTCAAGCAACGGCATTTATTACTTGACTGTTAAATGCGTATCATTTAGAGCGACGGCCTGCTGGCGGGCACTTGCAAAATCTTTGCAATCGTGGCGTCCCCTGGGGTATTCGCCTACATGCCGTGGGCTGCGGAATCGCGGGGCGGCCATCCGCTTGCAAGCAATTCGCTTCAAATCCCCCGCGTGAGCCGCGCAGGCGGCTCACTTGGTGCCGCCACGATCGCAAAAAAGCCCGCATGCGCGGGCATTTTTGCAATCCTGGCGTCCTGGGCAGGATGAATCCACGAACTGGGAACTGACATTACCTATCAGCCCGACCCGTCCAAAATCAGGCACTAAGCAGCCTGAAGAAATGGCTCCATGAGGCAAAACGCCGATTCGAGCCCCTGTTTTGCATTATCCAGATTTCACTGATGAGGATTTAAGCAACTTCCGAACTTTATCAGCGTCTTTTGCTGTTGCCGGATTGTAAACCACAAAGGCAAGATCGGGACGACCGTCAACGGCAAAAGCAGAGTATTCCATCGTAATAAGTCCGGCGACCGGATGACGCAGCTGCTTTGTGCCTTCGCCGTGCCCGCGCACATCGTTATCCTGCCACAGCGCCTTAAATTCGGGACTCGATGCGCAAAGTTCCTCGACCAACGCCTTGACGTTTTCGGTTGCCCCCGCGCGTGCCGTTTCAGAGCGAAACGTCGCAACAACAAATCGTGCCACGCTTTCCCAGTCAGTCTGTGCAGACCGGACATGGGAATTGGCAAACATGAGTTTCAGGATATTTCGTTGTGAAGGTACAAGTTTGCTATAATCGGACAGCACAACGGAAGCCGCTCGGTTCCACGCAACAATATCCCATGTCGCCGTTCTTATGAACGCCGGGCTAATTTCCAATACATCCAAAAGACGTTGCAACCGCGGCGTAATTCCTTCGACCGCTTTATAGCGAGCTTCGGGCGGTCGTCCCAGGGCAAGCAGAAAAAGATGTTCACGCTCGACCTCTGTGAGCATCAAGGCGCGGGAGATGCGATCAAGCACATCGGCAGAAGGCGCGCCACCGCGTCCTTGTTCCAGCCATGTGTACCATGTCGCGCTGACATTGGCTCGCCCGGCGACTTCCTCTCTGCGCAATCCCGGCGTGCGTCTGCGTGTCATTGGAAAGCCAAGCGCTTGCGGATCAAGCTTTGAACGTCGATCCTTCAGATAAAGGCCAAGCTGATTTTCTTTCGTTTTCAGCATGCTATCCTGTTACTTATTATACCCGTATAAAGTCACTACTTTAACCTAATATACTATAAGACGATAATGCTTTCGCGTTCAATATCAGTCGGAGGTTTTCTCATGCGTGTTTTCGTCACCGGTGCTACCGGATTTATAGGTGCAGCCGTCGTCAAGGAACTCATTTCTGCCGGTCATAAAGTTCTTGGCTTGGCTCGTTCGGACGAAGCGGCCAAATCACTTGCCGCCGCCGGTGCAGAGACGCATCGCGGCAATATCGAGGATTTGGAAAGTCTGCGTTCCGGTGCGGCGGCTGCGGATGGTGTAATTCATCTTGGCTTCAATCACGATTTTTCCAAATTCATCGAAAATTGCGAAAACGATAAACGCGCCATCGAAGCAATGGGCTCCGTGTTTGTTGGTTCCGATCGCCCGATCCTCATCACTTCTGGCACTGGCATAGGTCTTATGGAACATGGCAAACCCGCGACGGAAGATGGTTTCAATACCGACCATCCCAATCCGCGCATTGCTTCGGAACTAGCGGCCAATGCGATATTGGCGTGCGGCGTCAATGTATCGGTGGTGCGTTTGCCGCAGGTGCATGATACCGCCAAGCAAGGGCTGATTTCTTTTGCCATCCCGATTGCGCGCGAGAAAGGCGTGTCCGCTTATATTGGTGATGGACGAAATCGCTGGCCTGCGGCGCATGCTTCCGATGTAGCACGGCTCTATCGGCTGGCGCTTGAAAAACATGAAAAAGGCGCGCGCTATCATGCGGTGGCTGAGGAAGGCGTCACGATGCGGGAGATTGCCGAAACCATCGGTCGCGGTTTGAAGGTGCCGGTAAAATCCATTTCTGCAGAAGAAGTTCAGGCGCATTTCGGCTGGCTTGCCATGTTCGCTGGATTCGATATGCCGGCTTCAAGCGCCATCACGCGCAAGAAACTGGGCTGGAATCCGACCGGGCCGGGGCTGATCGCCGATCTTGATCGAATGAACTACGCGTAGGTTTTGAACTTGTAACCGTCCCCTAATAGATGTAATTAGAAGAGATTTTAGAAATCATGTCTTGAATCTTCACGAAATTTTGCCGCTGACTCCCGGTTAGAATCCCTGATTGGGATTATGCTTCATGAGCAAAACCGATTTGTTATTCGGAAGTCCCGCTACTTGCCTTGGCACCAGTAATATCAGCAACAAACATGCTCAATAAGCGAACCAAGTCTTTCTTGTCTTTTGAACTCCAGTCCTGAAAGATTTTGTTCATCAAACGCTCACGAGCCGCGTCAATCGAGTCTGTGATTTTTAGCCCTCTCTTGGTAACGGCAACATTGCTTACACGGGCATCTTGTTGGCTGGTATTTCGTTCAACCAAGCCAAGCTTCTCAAGTTTAGATACCTGTCGGCTGACGGTTGTGTAGTCACGCCCGACATCTCCGGCCAATTCGACAATTCCAATCGGCCCCCGGCGTTCTATGCGCACCAACAGGGGGAATAGCGCTCGATCAAGGGATACATTGGCTTCTTTAAGGATAACATCGTCCCGCCGAGGCTGATTAATAAGCCCGGTCAGGTCAAGCACGGCTTGGTGAAGTTTACGTAATTCCTTATCCATATATGCATTATGCACATATTTTCTTGACCTGTCCATTGGAAATACATATTATGTGCGTATTGCACATATAATTCCGAAGGAATGAAGCCATGAAAGCAGCCATTGTCGAAGCAGCCGGTAAAGCCCCAGTCTATGGCGATTTTGAAGAGCCAAAGGCCAATGCTGGAGAAAACATCGTTTCCGTTACAGCGGCAGCCTTGACGCATTTGACCAAGGGGCGAGCGTCGGGAAGCCATTACAGTTCGGCTGGAACATATCCTTTTATTGCCGGTGTCGATGGAGTCGGACGGCTTGAGGATGGAAAAAGGGTTTATTTCGTTTTGCCGAGAACGCCTTTTGGCGGCATGGCTGAAAAATCTGTCGTGTCAGCCAAGCAATGCGTACCCATCCCCGATAAGCTAGACGATGTGATGGCATCCGCACTTGCCAATCCCGGCATGTCCTCATGGGCTGCTTTTGTTGAACGCGCGAAACTTAAAGCTGGTGAAACTGTCCTCATTAATGGTGCGACCGGCATTTCAGGAAGACTGGCCATTCAGATTGCCAAACATTTAGGGGCAAAGAAAGTGATCGCCACAGGACGCAATGTTGATGCCTTGCATTCTCTCGCTGCCATCGGTGCCGATGTAACGATCCCCTTGATTGAAGATGAAGAAGCCCTTGAGAGTGGCTTTAAAGAGCAATTTGCGGAAGGCGTAGATGTTGTGTTGGACTATCTATGGGGCAAAAGCGCCGAACGTCTTTTGATTGCGGGAGCCAGGGCCGGAAAAGACGCCGTTCCTATCCGTTTTGTCCAGATCGGCTCTATGAGCGGCACAGACATCACTTTGCCGGCTGCTGTGTTGCGATCCTCTGCCATTGAGCTTATGGGCAGCGGCATTGGCAGCGTTTCGCCTGACCGTCTTATTAAGGCTATTGGCGAAGTCTTTGCGGCAGCAATACCGGCTAGATTCACGGTCGCCACCCAAGTTATTTCCTTATCCGAAGTCGAAAGAGCGTGGAAAACGGACGACAGCCGGAAGCGCATTGTCTTTAGCTTGGCCTGAATACAGCGCAAGAAGCACTTTGCAACCGGTTCGAATCCCTGTTTGGGATTATCCGTAACGTAGCTACGGCAAATTTGGATGAGTTGTTCCTGCTTTTCGATGCACAAAGCGGACGGCATCTCGAATTTCCTGAACCTGTCGAGGGAGCCTTGCATGCTTTTCACAGTTCCGAACAAGAGGCCATTGAACATTATCTCCTCTCATTGTTTTTCGCATTTACCGCTATTACAAATGCTCAAGCCGATTGAGCAAGGGCAATACGGCCTGCAAATCGATAGCCTATCGTATGGACATCCTTGATAACCTCGTTCTGGACGCCTTCAGGCAGAAGATTTACACGCCTGAATATATCAGGGGTGTCATCGACGCTTTGCGCAAGCATACCAGCCGGCACGGCGGCGAGGATAGACTCAAAGCTAAGAAGCTTGAATCCGAACTCAAAGAAATCGAACAAGCCGAAACCAAGCTTTTTGAGGCTATCGAAAAAGGCGTTCTTGAACTGGATGATCGCCTAAAGGGCCGTGTGCATCAGCATAAGAGCCGCAGGGAAGCTATAACGGCAGAATTGGTAACGCTGCAAAGCAAGCAGCAAACCCCGCTGCAAACTCCGACGCCTCAAAAGATCGAAGCCGTCGCCAATGTCATGAACAAGCGTTTCTCGACCTCGACGCCGTTCAGTCGGGCCTATCGTGGTACGACGGTAAAGGAAATCCGGGTTTCGGAGGATTTTCTGAAAGTATCGGGGGATTACCGGACTATGGCGAATCTGGTGGCTTCAAACGGTAAAATCGAACCCGACGCACCGGTTCGTAGATTCATACCTGATTGGCGTCCCCAGGGGGATTCGAACCCCCGTACTCACCGTGAAAGGGTGATGTCCTAGGCCTCTAGACGATGGGGACTATAACTTTTCTTACTACTTTTCGCTGCTGTTCAACTGGGCAACAGGCGCTTATCTCGCTGAAACAATAAGGGCCGCGCAGCGCGACCCTTATTGTAGAAGCCGAACTCCTCGCTTCAGTGCATTACGTTGCCCTAATCGAGCACTCACTGAAACCGAATCAATCCTGGCGTCCCCAGGGGGATTCGAACCCCCGTACTCACCGTGAAAGGGTGATGTCCTAGGCCTCTAGACGATGGGGACAGTAACCTGTCTCTACTTCCAGCCTTCAGCCCGGCTTCGGCTGATACCACATACTACGGCTAACTTCTGCTACCAGATTTGCTGGTGGAGGTAAGCGGGATCGAACCGCTGACCTCTTGCATGCCATGCAAGCGCTCTCCCAGCTGAGCTATACCCCCTGCGCAGAAGCGAAATTATAGCAAAGAATTTGCCTCTGTGTAAATCCCCAATTTGAAAATCGTTTCAAATGTCTTTCAGGCGCGCCAATACGATATCCCGGCCGAACAATTCCAGCACCGCATCGATCCCCGGCGTCTGCAATTGCCCGGTCAACAACAAGCGCAGCGGCATCGCCAGCAACGGCATTTTCAGCTTATGCGCAGCCAGCACTTCTTTCAGCATGGCCGACAAGGCTGCCTTGTTCCACTCGACGCTTTGGCATTGCTCGGCAAACTGCGCCAGCGCCGGCTTGACCGCCTCGGTCAAATGCTGGCTCAACAACGCCGCATCGGGCTGCGGTTGACGATAAAACATGTGCGCGGTCTCGGCCAACTCGTTGATCGTATGCGCGCGTTCGCGCAGCAGCGCGATCACCGCCTGCAGGTTCGGCGCGCCGTCGAATTGTGCGCCTTCCCGTTCCAGCTCTGGCCGCACCAAGGCTTCCAGACGCGCCAGATCGGCCAGCTTGATGTAATGGTTATTCAACCACGCCAGTTTTTCGGTATTGAATTGCGCCGCCGATTTCGACAAGTGGTCGAGGTCGAACCATGCGCAAAACTGTTCCATCGAAAACACTTCGTCGTCGCCGTGACCCCAGCCCAGGCGCGCCAGATAGTTCAGCATCGCTTCCGGCAGATAGCCTTGCGCCGGGTAATCCATCACGCTGACCGCGCCATGGCGCTTGGACAGCTTCTCGCCGTCGGAACCGAGGATCATCGGCAGGTGGCCGTATTGCGGCAGCGTCGCGCCCAATGCGTTCAAAATATTGATCTGACGCGGGGTATTGTTGACGTGGTCGTCGCCGCGTATCACGTGAGTGATGCGCATGTCCCAGTCGTCGACCGCAACGCAGAAATTATAGGTCGGCGTGCCGTCCGGGCGGGCGATCACCAAGTCGTCCAGCTCGCGGTTGGCAATCGTGATTTGCCCCTTCACCACGTCATGCCAGGTCACTTCGCCATCTTGCGGATTGCGAAAGCGCACCACCGGCTGCACGCCTGCCGGCGGCGTCGGCAAGGTCTTGCCTTCCTTCGGCCGCCAAGTGCCGTCGTAACGCGGCTTTTCGCCGGCAGCGCGCTGCCGCTCGCGCATCGCTTCGACTTCGTCCTTCGACGAATAGCAATGGTAAGCGGTGCCCGCCGCCAGCATTTGCCCGATGACCTCGCGGTAGCGCTCCATCCGTTGCATTTGATAGAACGGGCCTTCGTCATGCGTCAAGCCGAGCCATTGCATGCCATCGAGGATCGCCTGCACCGCTTCCGGCGTCGAACGTTCCAGGTCGGTATCTTCGATGCGCAAAATGAAAGTGCCGCCGAAATGGCGGGCATAGGCCCAGGAAAACAGCGCGGTGCGCGCGCCGCCGACGTGGAGGTAGCCGGTCGGGCTAGGGGCAAAACGGGTGCGGACTGTCATGGTAAAGAAAAACGGCCTTGGGTTGCCAAAGCCGTAGCGGTAAAAAACGTCATTTTACCCGAATTGTGCTGCTTAACACCGCTTTGGCGACGCTCTACGGCGCTATTCGACGGTATTGGGAAGCGTCAACATGCGTTCAACATAACGCGCAATCAAATCAACCTCCAAGTTGACCTTGGCGCCGACCGTCAAATGCTTCAAGGTCGTCACTTCGATCGTGTGCGGGATCAGGTTGATCGAAAACTCGCAGCCGGTGTCGGTGTCGGTCACGCGGTTGACGGTCAGCGATACGCCGTTGACGACGATCGAGCCTTTGTAGGCCAGGTATTTGCCGATTTCCCGTGGCGCTTCGATCACCAGTTCGTGCGATTCGCCGATCGCTTCGAATTTACGCACCACGCCCAGGCCGTCGACATGGCCGGAGACGAGATGGCCGCCGAGGCGGTCGGCCAGCGTCAAGGCCTTTTCCAGATTGACCTCGCCCAGCGCATCCAGGCCGGCGGTGCAATTCAAGCTCTCGCGCGAGACTTCGACGCAAAAGCCGGTTTCGGTCTTGGCGACCACGGTCATGCAGGCGCCGTTGAGTGCGATGGAGTCGCCCGGCGCCACGTCGGCCAGCGGCAAGCCGCCGGCATCCAGCGTCAGGCGCACGCCGGCGTCGGTTTGCGCTCCTTGCGGCGTGATCGAGGTGATTTTGCCGATGGCGGCAACGATTCCTGTAAACATGGTGATGACTCCGAAAACAAGGTTATTTAAAACGGGCCAGTATGCGCAAATCGGTATCGATTTGCGTGACCTCGTGGAAGCTCAACGCGCGGCGGCCTTCCAGACTGTCCAGACGCGGCAAATCGAACAAGCCTTGCGCATCGCCCAATAAATCCGGGGCCAGATACAACAACAATTCGTCGACACAGCCTTCGCGGATCAGCGAGCCGTTGAGCTTGTAGCCGGCTTCGAGATGCAATTCGTTGATCTGGCGCCGCCCCAGTTCCAGCATCAGCGCCGGCAAATCGACCTTGCCTTGCGGATTGGGCAGCAGGATGATTTCGGCGCCGCGTGCGCGCAGCGCCGCTTCTTTCTCTGCATTCGGCTGCGCTGCGATTACCCAGGTGCCGCCGCCGTCGAGCACGCGCGCCTGTGGGTTGAGCTGCAACCTGCTATCTACCACGATGCGCTGCGGCTGGCGCGGCGTGTCGATGCCGCGCACGTTGAGTTGCGGGTTGTCGGCGTTGACGGTGCCGATGCCGCTCAAGATCGCGCAGGCGCGCGCGCGCCAGCGATGGCCGTCTTGCCGGGCGACTGCCGATGTAATCCATTGGCTTTGCCCGTTGTGCAGCGCAGTCTTGCCGTCCAGGCTGGCAGCCGCTTTCATCCTGACCCACGGTCGCCCCCGCTGCATGCGCGAAAAGAAGCCGATGTTGATCTCGTGCGCTTCATGCTCCAGCACGCCGCACAGGGTGTCGATACCGGCGGCGCGCAGTTTCGCCAGACCCTGCCCTGCCACTAACGGATTGGGGTCGCCGATGGCTGCCACCACGCGGCCGACGCCGGCGGCGATCAGCGCATCGGCACACGGCGGCGTGCGCCCGAAATGGCTGCACGGCTCGAGCGTGACATAGACGGTGGCACCGCGCACATCGGCGCCGCGTGCCGCCGCGTCGCGCAGCGCCTGCACTTCGGCATGCGCCTGCCCCGGCGGTTGCGTGTGGCCCGCGCCGATGACTTGACGATCCTTGACGATCACGCAGCCGACACGCGGGTTGGGCGTAGTGCTGAACATGCCTTTGGCGGCCCACTGCAAGGCCAACGACATGCCCTGCAAATCGTCGGAAATGTTCACGAGTCGATGCCCATAATATTATTTGCCGGAAGGCTTGCGCTCGCGCCCCACTTCGGCGATCGCATCCTGGAATTCGGCGACGTCTTCAAAGCTCTTGTAGACCGAGGCGAAGCGGATATAGGCGATTTTATCCAGGCGCTTCAATTCGCGCATGACCAACTCGCCGATATGGCCGGAGAGCACTTCGCGCTGCCCGCTGGAGAGCAATTTCTCCTCGATCCGGTGCACTGCCGCGTCCACCGCTTCGGCGGAGACGGGGCGCTTGCGCAGCGCCAGCGTCAGGCTGGCGCGCAGCTTGGCGGGATCGTATTCGGTGCGGCTGCCGTTTTTCTTGACCACCGACGGCATCGTCAATTCGATCCGCTCGTAGGTGGTAAAACGCTTGTCGCATTGGGCGCAGCGGCGGCGACGGCGGATGACATCGCCCTCCTCGGAGACGCGGGTATCGAGGACTTGGGTATCGCTATGCTGGCAAAATGGACATTTCATTGCAATTCGCGCCGCTGGTGTGACTACATCGGAGAGCGAGCAATGCGATGCAAAGCGAATCGCATTGCTCTATCCTGCTTACTTGCCCGCTTGCTTATTCGTACACGCGGAAGGCATCCGTCAACTTCTTCACTTCGGCCTTGACGCGCTCGATGGTGGCGGCATCGTTCGGATTATCCAGCACATCGGCGATCAATTCGCCGACCTTGGCCGATTCCGCTTCCTTGAAGCCGCGCGTGGTCATCGCCGGGCTGCCCAAACGGATGCCGGAAGTCACGAACGGTGTTTCGGGATCGTTCGGAATCGCGTTCTTGTTGCAGGTGATGTGCGCGGAACCGAGGATCGCTTCGGCAGCCTTGCCGGTAATCTTCTTGGCGCGCAGGTCGACCAGCATCACGTGCGATTCGGTGCGGCCGGAGACGATGCGCAAGCCGCGCGCGATCAAGGCCTTGGCCAGTGCATCGGCATTCTTGACGACTTGCTCCTGGTAGGCCTTGAACTCCGGCGTCAGCGCTTCCTTGAACGCCACCGCCTTGCCGGCGATCACATGCATCAGCGGGCCGCCCTGGATGCCGGGGAAAATCGCCGAATTGATCGCCTTCGCGTGCTCGGCCTTCATCAAGATGATGCCGCCGCGCGGGCCGCGCAAGGACTTGTGCGTGGTCGACGTGACGAAATCGGCATGCGGCACCGGGTTCGGATAGACGCCTGCCGCGATCAAGCCGGCGTAATGCGCCATATCGACCATGAAATACGCGCCGACTTCCTTGGCGATCCTGGCGAAACGCTCGAAATCGATGCGCAGCGCATAGGCGGAAGCGCCGGCGATAATCAGCTTCGGCTTGCGTTCGCGCGCCAGGCGCTCCATCGCGTCGTAGTCGATCTCTTCCTTCTCGTTCAAGCCGTAGGAAACCACGTTGAACCATTTGCCCGACATATTCAAGGCCATGCCATGCGTCAAATGCCCGCCTTCGGCCAGCGACATACCCATGATGGTGTCGCCCGGCTTCAACACGGCAAAGAACACGCCCTGGTTCGCCTGCGAGCCGGAATTCGGCTGCACATTGGCCGCTTCCGCGCCAAACAATTCCTTGATACGGTCGATCGCCAGGGTTTCGACGACATCCACGTATTCGCAACCGCCGTAATAACGCTTGCCGGGATAGCCTTCCGCATATTTGTTGGTCAGTTGCGAACCTTGCGCCTGCATCACTGCCGGCGAGGTGTAGTTTTCGGACGCAATCAGCTCGATATGGTCTTGCTGGCGGGTATTTTCTTGCTGGATGACAGCCCACAGGTCGGGATCGACGTTGGCCAGGGTATGGTCTTTGCTGAACATGGTGTACTCCAATCGATTAAGTTGCGCAGGAAAAGCTCAATCGAATGAGGGCCGGAGTTGCGGAAAGGCAGCCTCAATCGAACCATCTTGGCTACCCAGGCGCACGGCTTTGTGAAATCTCACGCTCCCCGGTGGATACCCACCTCATTGCCAAGCTAACAACAGCTTGGCACTTTCGCCAGTCACGTGAGACGAAATGGTGCGCTGATTGTAAATTATGGACGGGATTTCGGCAAGGGCGGTGTTGGCCTCGCCCGACGAAATAATTACCGGCAACGGCTGGTCGGATAGAATGGAGCTCCGAAGGAAAACACGTCATTTCAGGCAATATAGGAGAGGCAATTGTCGCTGCAAGCATGGTTCGCAAATGAGCGCGTTCGCAACATGGGAAAGCGCATCGCGTTTTCCCTATTGTCGCTCTGGGTGCATGGTGCGTTGTTGTTCTTTTTGACGATGAATTTGTTTGCGGGAAATAATTCAAGCGATAAAAGAGCAACAAATCTCCAACAGCAACCGCTCAAACCGATCGAAGTAAGCCTGGCAACCAATCCAGAGGCAAGCATCCAAGTGGAACAACCCAAAACTCCGCCAGAGGTTATTGTGGAACAATTACCGCCGCCTCCCGAAAAAAAGCCGCAGACTGAAGAAAAACCGAAAGAAGAATCGTTGAAGGACGGCATTCTGGATTGCGATTCGCTAGATAAGCGACCGGAACGCATTGTGCTAAGCCCAACTTATCTGGATGCCAACCCGAAAGAAAACATATCCGGCCACGTAATACTGCACTTGTCGCTTTACCGCGATGGGACGGTACTAAGAGCCATCGTGGAAAGTTCCACGTTGGACAAAAGATCGACCGATAAGATTGCCGCACTCGCGTATACGTCGATCTTCCGTCCTGGGGAAATCGGCGGCGTCGCGGTCGATTGCGACATGACCTATGACGTGACGGTCACACCTCCCGGCAGACCTTGATCAAAGAAAAGCCGCTGAAGTCCATATCTTGACGAGCGGCTATCACCAGCATGATGTGGCAGTCGTCGAAACCGACTCCTGACCGGCGCTGTTAAGATAAAACGTGCCGCACTGGTCATTGGCTTGCGCGTTAATTGGGACGGCTTGGATCGCGAATGTCGCTGGCGAAGTACCTGACGCAGTAGTGATAGGATAAGTATTGTTAAAGCTAACCTGATAGAACGCTTGACCGGTCAGAGGCGCATTCATCGGAAATGGGGCAGCACCGGTTCCAAAAAGGTCAGAGGGAGTAGACGAATAGGCATTATTCAATGAATAAAACTTCTCTTCGCGCGTCGCCAAGTCAAGCAACGCGGTTTTCGCTGCAGAACGTCTCGATTTCTGCACTGACGAGGTATATGAAGGGATCGCAATCGCGGCCAAAATAGCAATGATCGCCACCACCACCATCAATTCGATCAATGTAAAACCGCGCGCAGATAGCAAACCGCCCGGCCTGAATTGAATACCACCCACCCGTTCTGCTGATGCATATTCGCGAAATTTCAATATTTGACGCATTCCGTATACCTCCTTGTCAACGAACTTCGGACCAATTCAATCGGAAGCTCCCTTGGTTCTGGAAATTTCCTGCGCCGCCATATATTGAACCGGCGCCAACAACGCCGCCAGTGCTGTCGCCATTTGAATTCGATGTATTGGTAATCACGAAATTACCCGCACTGGTCGAAACAATCGATGGACTACCGGTCGCCCCTGTCTGCACCGCACTTTCGACGACACCCTGCGAATTGACAAAAAAGGACGCCGGGAATCCCCCGCCGGTTGCCGGATTGAGACTCGTGGTCCAACCGGTCGGATTGGCTGCAGTGCACGCTTGCGTGGCTGAAGCAATGTAGGAATTGACGATGAAGGTTCCTTGAGAAAGGATCGGATTGGCTATCACCTGCTCCGGATTTAGCACTCCGGTAACAGTGGGGAAATTATAGGTCCAACCGTATTGCGGGTAGGTCCCGCCATTCGGGCAAGACGTCAAGCCATCGGCCCAACATGGCGCGGTGGTGCTGCTGATGGTGCGGTAATAAGTTACCACTCCCGACGCCGTGTAAGAACCGGAAGTAGTCGTTTGCGCCATCAAATTCGCTATCGGAACCGTGAACGGCTGGACTATATTGGTAGCTGTCGTGCTTGGGGAAACGGTAATCGAGCTTGGATAGGGATCATATTTATTTGCATCCGAGGTCAGAGAATTCCCATTCCAGGACGCCATATTGCCGTCCCAAATTCCATAGAGGGATTGCTGGCCCTGCGCATAGGTGTTTGAATTCGGGTTCTGACCGGTTTGAATTTGTTCGCCGGTTCCAAAGGCAATGATCAATCGCTGAAACCCGCTGGAATTGGGCACGGCTACAGGCTGTATTTGGGTCGTGATCGGCTGCCCGCTGGCTGTCTGGAACAAAAGAATCGGCGTGCTGGTCGGCCAGGCTGTAGTGCTATTCCCTGTCACGTCCCAACGCCAGACATGGCCCTGCAAGTCGCCAGCATAAATATAATCAATAATGCCGTCGCCATCAAGATCCACGCCGGTGACGTTAAAGATACCGTTCGCCCCCGTCACGCTCGATGGCAGCGACAGGAAGGTAAATGACACCGCGCCAGTGGTTTGACTCACCTGCCCGATAAACACGCCGCCGACGCCACTCGCAGAATTATAGCCGTTGCCGAAATAAAAACCCCAATTCCCGCTATGAAACCGTCCGATTTGCGGGATACCGTAAGTGCTTCCCAGATGGGAGCCAAGCGATCCCGATGCGTTCGACCATTCGCCGATCACCAGGCTAGACGCATTGGATTCGGCAAAATTAGCCGGATTCGTGATATCCAGCGCATAGATCGAAGAGCCTCCCGCGCCCAAACCGCCAACCAGCCACGAATGCCATGCATTTTTGTAGTACAAATCGCCTTCGCCCGGTGTCGCATCGACAGAATAATTATGACCGTATGAAGGATTGGAATAGTCCATCGTCAGGTTTGAAGTGTTATGGATCGTCGACAAAACGGCGGCAGGCATAAAGGCAATGACTTCCGCGCCGTTATTCGTGGTGCTCGGACCCGGCGTCGTCACGCCGCCAGTGGAGGAAACATAGCTCCCGGCCTCGAAACCATGCACGAAACCATCGTTTGCGCCGGCATAGACGACATTCAAACGCGTACTATAAGCAGACTGAAACGAACCGTAGGTATTGGTACTTTCCGGCATTGCCGCAGTAGGGTATAAGTAGTCGGACCATGCACCGCTGGGCATATACTCGGAAGGACCGCCTACCCACAATGGACTGGAGTTGACGATATCGCCCAGCACGCTAGTGCGGGCACGGAAAGGCGCAGTAAGATTTGACGCGGTATATTCGTTAGTACGATCTCCACGCAAATAAGCCACACGCTTCTGTCCGAGACTATCGTCGTTAAGCAAGCTTTGCTCGGCGCCTGTCAAAGAACTCCACTCAAACGGCAAACCTGTGTTGCCGACCGAATCGTAGGTCAACATTACCCGACTGCTAGGCGAGGTGGCCGTGTCCGACGTGGAGCTGGTGGCGCCGCAATTTGCGCCCGGCAAAGTCGTACCGGACTGGTCGCCGGTCAACACGCAGGAAGCATCCCAATTTGCGGTCGTCGACGGCACAATCTGACCGGTAGTGCTGTTATAAGTCAGCGATGTCGAGGTCAATTGCCCCCACCAGTTGTGGGTGTGATAATAAGCGAGATACACGGCAGTATTGGTTTTAACCTGCCCTGCTTGCACCGCGTTGACAGCTGCGGACGAATCCGTGTCTTCAGCCGGCGCCGCTTGAAAACACGTGATTTCATGGATATTCGTGCCGCCCCCGGTCGACGCGGCAAAGCCGAACTTGAAATTGGCCGGCAACGTCCCATTAGAGGCAAATATCGGCCAAAGAGAGGCAACGGTGCCGGAGGTACCGGCCGTGCTGGTATAGGTGAGCGATAGCAGGCCGTTGGACGTCAGGGTCAATTTGTAGGTATATTCCGTGGCGCCGGTGTATGTGCCGGCCGCATTTCTGGGTCCGGCGGACTCGGTCGCGATAGGCACCGACAATACCGCGCTCGCAGGGACCGTTTGATTCGATGCATTGAGGTATTGGATTACCCCATAGTCCGGCACTTGGAGAGATAGAGGCACCGCAGTCGGAACCGAGACGGACGAACTGGTTTGCGTAAATGAAGAACTCGAACTACTCCACTTATAAAGCTTCCCGGTGGAACACGTATTTGCCACCGCGTTAGCGCCCTTGGTGGTACTGGCCTGACTGGCCGGGTAATAGGAAGAATTGATCGCTTCGAGTTGCGCATAACTAAGGCATTGCCCAAGGTTATATGGATTGCCGGAGGTGCTATAGTCGGGAGCGGTATTGCTATAACTATAATCCCACACGTTGCCGGTGCTACAGGACTTGGACACCGCCGCCGCTTGATCGGATGCGCTCAATGTGGCTGGGTAATACGAGGGATACAACGCATTGAGTTGCGCAAAAGTGTAGCAGGCCGGAACCGGCGTCGGACTATTGTAGTTACTGTAGTTCCACACGACGCCCGTACTACAGGTAGTTTCGACGGCCGTTTGCTGTTGCGTCGAATTCAACGAACTCGGATAATATGTCGGATACGTGCTCGTAAGTTGTTGCCAATTGACAATGCCGGCGCCGCGCACACCGATGCGGTTACCCTGAAACTGCCCATAATTGCCTGTAGTGTTTGCCACCCCGGTAGCGGTGTTGTCACCGCTATTGAGGAAGTTGCCATATTCGTCTATCCCCAGCCCGATATAGCCGCCGGTGGCGCCACCGCCTTTACCTTGCGCACAGGAGTAGCCCAAGCTGCCGCCATATTGACCAATCGCAGTCGGGGAAACGCCTGCATCAAGCAGAAAAAAACTCAAGCCGTCGGCGCCGTTCGTTTCACCGCCACCAGCATAGCTGTTGCCGTCGTATGAAACGGCGGTAAAGGTGATGGAAATACCAGCATTGGAAGGAAATACACTGTTATAGATGATCGAGCCAGCCACGCTGCCGACCGCATTAGTAAGGCGCAGCGCCCCATTCCCACCGGGATCGTTCCTGCCTGCCGCCATGTACCCACCAGGGTACACCGTATCGCCATAGCCACCGAGCTGACCGCTGGTGGAGCAAGTCGGAATAGCGCCCGTCGCCAATTTCGTGATCCCGCTCGGGAGCGGCGATGCAGCAGCCGTCAGGCAAGCCGCGCCGGACACCGTCCAGGGCGATTGATTTGCGCCCTGCGTGAAGTCGTCCGACACCGTCACCTGGGCTTCGGACGAGCCGGCAAGACACATCATCGCCATCATCACCGACTGGCTCATCACTTTGCGTTGGAAATCCATTCAAACCTCCTATTTTCGCCTGGACTAACTCAAGGTTATATCCAGACGCAAGAATCACCGATCAAATCGTTACACTATTGCAAACCCGCCTTGAGTTCACTAACAAACCGAGTTGTAGCCCTTTACACCACGGTTAGAACAAGCAATCCAAACAGTGCTTTGAACCTCGGATACCGAAAGCTGGGTGCCGCCATAACCATACGCATCGATCTGGTAAAGTGCGCCACGCGGCTGAGTGGTCGGCCCCAAGAAATTAATATAGATGCCAGGAGGGTTCCAAAACGAATCCTTCGTGGGGGTTGCCAAAAATTGGACATTCAGAGCCACTGGAACTGTTGCCTCAAAATAAGCTGGGAATAGCCGGGCGCCGGTACCGGGTGCGTTGACGGGCGGCATCGCATTGTTGCATATCGGAGTAGCGGTAAGCGACCCCGATGTGGGGCACGCGACCCCGGCGCCGGCATTCTGCGTCAGGTACCATTCGCCGTAACGCAAGGCGGCCTGCGCGGCGGCGAAGGAGCGGCTTTTCTCGCGCAGACTCCCGGCCATGCGCTCCTCCAAAAAGAACGTCTTGGCCATCGAGATCGACATGACCGTAATCAAAAGGATCATCATCATGCTGATCACCATGACATAGCCACTCTGGCGCGCACGAACCGACGCCGGCATGGGCCGCTGCGGCAAGCATGCGGGCAAGATAAGGTCAGCGCGCGTCATACATCACCTGATAAGTTTCGGTAAAAGAAGTGGTCTGTCCAACAGCGCAGGGAGCCGCAATATTCGTATTTTGAGCCAACGTCAATTGAATCTTCACCGACGATACGTTCGCCCATTGCCCGCTAGACATATCTGCGGCCCGATAGTATTCCAAATCGGAAGGTAGGTTTATCCCGCCTTGAGTTGCCACGCCATACGCTACCTGCATGTTGCAAACGCCGTCGATCAACACCGTCGAACTGGCGGCACCCAATCCGGTAGGCGCCGCGCCGTTTATGCCAACCTGACACAGCAAATTGTGCTTGACGGCATCAATCGAAAGCACGCTTTCATAGATGGTTACCGCTGTAGGCGAAACTGCACCTAGACAAGTCGCGCCGGCTGTGTCAATCGCGCCTGCGCTAGTGGTGCCGTCTTCAAATCGCACATTCAACTGATCCGGCCCCGCTCCGAATGGACTGGCTGGGACGGTGACCGCCGTAGCACCAGTGGCCGCAGTAGTCCCGTAAATGTATTGCCCGGTCGCATAGGTGCCGCCAGAGCCGTTAGGCGTCGGCACTGCCGGAAGTACAGTGCCTATCGCTGTAAGAGTTCCCGACGGTTGTAGGATCGTGATAGTGAAGTAACCGGCAGATTGCAGGACGTTGGCAAACAAGGCTGAGGCGAAGCGTTCTTTGTCGTGAACTACCGAATACTGCGCTTGGGTCGTGAAGCTGACCTGCATATTCTGGGCCATCACCGCCAGCCCCAACACCAAAAACATTGCAATCAGCATCGCAATCATCAATTCGATCAAACCGAATCCGCCTTCGGCGCGATGGCGATACCACATTTCGACACCCCGCGCGCAACCGCTTGTCTTTGCTGATATGTCGAGGCGTTTCATGGCTGCACCATCAACGTCAAATCGGACGGCGTGGAGGTCGCCGCCAACGCAGTGCCCGACTGCTGATTCTGCACCATATTCTTCTCATACCATTGCACAAAAATCGTACACGTTTGTTCTCCATTAAGAAGTGCACACGTTATGGTGCCGGTCGCGCTCGGCAATGCCGTGTTCAATTGCGCTGCCCACAATGCAAGATCGTATACGGCCATCTGCTGCGGGGTGCACTGCCCTCCGCCGTTGGAAGTGCAGTTGGCCGGAGTCTGCGTTACTCCGCCAAGCGTGACTCCCCCACTGGATACCTGTGCCACAGGTAGCACCGTCGTCGTTTGCCAATACATTTGGTTGACCGACATGGTCGCCGCCATGCTATCCGCCTGCGTCGCCGCAATGCTGCGGTAGCCGGATTCCCCTGTATTGGAAAAGGATAGCGCTTGCATGCCGGCAACACCAAGCAGACTTATCGATATGATCACCAAGGCAACCAACACCTCAATCAGACTAAATCCAGCCGTGTTACGCTGAATGCCGTGCCGTTGCGATAAATAAAGAAATTTTTTCATTGGCATGGCCCCACACCGAGGGCATCGGTTTGCCCATTCTTAATGACTTGCACGTGACCGACGCCAGAAACCATCACGCACCGTTCGCGCCCCGTATTGACTGGGGAGGAATCGAATTTCACCCAACCGGTAAAACTGGACATGGAGAACCCCAATCGCGTAAAACAAAATTGGGTATTCGTATTTCCGCCAGTCTGATTAAAGACAGCGGTATCGGTGTTGCTAAACGCCGGTTGCTTTTGCAGAACGATGTCGCCAGCATGCCCTCCAAGGTCACCGCATGAGTTGCTGGTTGGAGCCAACACGATCCAACCTCCGCTCCACGACGAACCGGCACTACATTTCGCCCCATCCGACGATGCACAAACGACCACATTCTGCGACTGCTTGAGCGCGGAGCCACGCGCGAACTGCAAGGTGTAATACAAGGCATTGGCTTCTGTCACAGGCGAATTCGAGTTAATCACCGGAACGGCGATTGCCGCAAGGATAGCCACAATCGTTACCGTAACCAGCAATTCAACCAAGGTGAACCCTGTAGATGCCCGCCACGGCAAGCGCATTCGTCCGTTCGTTCCGCAATTGAGCCTATCCGACATCGTGCATCCCCAATTAACCGCGCATCAAGCTACCGGCGGCCAGCCAATTCATGGCAATTTAACATCATTCAAAATCCATGCGCCGCATCTTCCCTCACGTTATAGCATCGTTGCCCGCACGAAACAAAGGCATTTCCGACAAAAGGTAAAATTTCGGGAAGGAACGGCATGGCTCGGCCGCCCTACGCAAAACATCGTCGTGCCGACTATGCGATCCGACTTTCCAGCTACAATTCGCCATTCGTCACATTTTGCTCGAAAGGATGATCATGATCGTTTTCATTACCGGCGCAACGTCGGGCTTCGGCGCCGCGATGGCGCGCAAATTCGCCGGCCACGGACACCGCGTAATCGCCACCGGACGCCGCCTCGAACGCTTGCAAGAGTTAGCCGCCGAACTCGCGCCCAATGTATTGCCGGTCGCCATGGATGTGACCAGCAAGGCGTCGATCGCCGACGCCCTGGCGGTATTGCCGGCCGATTGGCAGCAAATCGATGTGTTGATCAATAACGCCGGACTGGCGCTGGGAACCGAACCGGCGCAGCAGGCGTCGCTGGACGATTGGGAAACCATGATCGCAACCAATTGCCAAGGCTTGGTGACGATGACGCGCCTGGTATTGCCGGCGATGGTGGCACGCGGGTCCGGCACGATCATCAATATCGGCTCAACCGCCGGAGCCTACCCCTACCCCGGCGGCAACGTGTATGGCGCGACCAAGGCTTTTGTCGATCAGTTTACGCTCAACCTGCGCGCCGATCTCGTCGGCACCGGCGTGCGGGCGACCAATATCGCGCCCGGACTGTCGGGCGGCACCGAGTTTTCCAACGTCCGCTTTCACGGCAACGACGCCGCCGCTGCCAAGGTCTATGAGGGCACCGTGCCCCTCAGTGCCGACGATATTGCCGAAAGCGCCTATTGGATTGCCACGCTGCCGAAGCACGTGAACATCAACTACATTGAAATGATGCCAACTTGCCAAGGATTTTCACCGTTCACGATCAAACGAAATTAAATTTCATGCAATCCAATATCGCCAATTTTTGAAGATTGATTCCCATCCAATTTACCATGCATTCAAATTTTAGCTGGAACATCCGGGTATACTATGAAGATACCGATGCCGGCGGCATCGTCTTTTACGCGAATTACCTGAAATTTTTTGAACGGGCACGAACCGAGTGGCTGCGGACAACCGGCGTCAACCAGCAAGTTTTGACGCAAACGCATGGCGTTATTTTCGTCGTCAAGAGCGCGGCGCTTGACTACCACGCGCCGGCGCAACTTGACGATGAACTAAATGTGACGGTCGTTGTCCGACGTTTGGGGCGCGCATCCATACAATTTGTACAAGAAGCATGGCGCGTAGGCAGCGGCTCGCCGGAATTGCTGGCGACGGGGGAAATCAAGGTGGGGTGCGTCAGCGCAGATACGTATCGCCCCTGCGAGATACCGAGCGAGGTATCGGGGAAAATGAAAACGGAATAAATCTGCGGCCAAAACACCGACTGCGGGAAAAAAATATTAACTGTCGAGCACCAAAATGGTGCTCGCTTTCGGCTCGATCGAACCTACACAGCACAACCATCTATCTTCCATGAATGTCACCACCGACCTTTCCTTTGTTTCCCTGATTACTGACGCTTCCGTACTCGTGCAACTGGTCCTGGCCCTGTTGCTGGGCGTGTCGCTGATGAGCTGGGTCTATATTTTCCGCAAAATGTTCGCCATCGGCAGCGCGCGCAGCCAGACCGAGGACTTCGAGCGCAGCTTTTGGTCGGGCGGCAATCTGAACGTGCTGTATCAGGATGCGACCGCCAATCGCAAGCACAGCAACGGCAAGATCGGCGCGCTGGAAAGAATTTTCGAGGCGGGAATGAGCGAATTCCACAAGACCAAGGCATCGCTGGCCAACAAGCCCGGCGCCGATGTCGGCATCGTCATCGACGGCGCGCGCCGTGCGATGCGCGCCGCCTACCAGCGCGAAATGGATGCGCTGGAGTCGCACCTGTCCTTCCTGGCGTCGGTCGGCTCGGTGTCGCCGTATGTCGGCTTGTTCGGCACCGTATGGGGCATCATGAACGCATTTCGCGGCTTGGCCAATGTGCAGCAGGCGACGCTGGCGGCGGTTGCGCCCGGCATCGCCGAAGCGCTGGTGGCAACCGCCATCGGCTTGTTTGCGGCGATTCCGGCAGTGGTTTTCTACAATCGGTATACGCACGATATCGACCGCCTGGCGATTCGCTTCGAGAGCTTCATCGAGGAATTCCTCAATATCCTGCAGCGGCAGGTCCGCTAGGAGCGCACAATGGCGAGAATTTCCAGCATGCGCGGCGGCCGGCCGCGCTCCTTCAAGGCCGAAATCAACGTCGTTCCGTATATCGACGTGATGCTGGTATTGCTGATCATCTTCATGGTGGCCGCACCGCTGACCAATCCGGGCGTGATCGATCTGCCGAAAGCGGAAAAATCGGCGCTGCCGCCGAAAGAATATATCCAGATATCGCTCAAGCTGGACGGCGAAGCGACGGTCGGCATCAAGGGCCAGAAACACAACAGCGACGAAACTGAAACCGTGGCCGACCATGCGGCGCTACTGAGCAAGTTGCGCGCGCTACACGGCGACAATGCCGACATGCCGGTGATGATTGCGGCGGAAAAAGACATCAAGTACGACGACGTGATACAGGTTATCTCCGACGCCAAGAAACTCGGTATCAACCGCGTAGGATTAGCGACCAAGCAATGATAAGCAACGCCGTTCCCTATACCGTACCGGAAGAACCGGGGCGCTGGGCCTCGATCACTCTGGCAGTGCTGATGCACGTGCTATTGCTGGCGTTTTTGTGGATCGGTGTCAATTGGGTCAACAACAAGCCGGAAACCATCGAAGCGGAAGTGTGGAGTCAGAAAGAGTTGTTGCAAGCGCCGCCGCAGGCACAGCCGCCCGAACCGGAGCCGGTGGTAAAGGAAGCGCCGCGCGAAGTCAAGCCGGTGCCGGTCGCAGTCGACCCGGAAATCGCGATTGAACAGGAAAAGAAAAAGAAACGGCATGAAAAGGAAAAGCAAGACCAAAAAGAAGAAATCGCCCGCCAAGCAGAGGAAGAAAAGAAAAAAGCTGCTGAAAAGAAAATCGCTGCTGAAAAAGAAAAAGAAAAAGAGAAAGAAAAGGACGATAAAAAGAGGCTGGCCGACGACAAGCGCAAGCAAGACGATTTAGACAGGAAAAAAATTTCGCAACAACGTGACGCGGAGATCAAACGCATCACGGGCGAAACTGCAAAGTTCGACGCCAGCGGCACTGCAGCCCGCTCGGAGGGCGGCAAAGTCGATTCCAGCTGGGCCGCGCGCGTCAAAGCGAAAATCAAGTCCTTGACACGTATTGCGGTGTCAAGCGAGAACAACGATCCGGTAGAATACGACGTGCGCTTGCTGCCAAGCGGAGAGGTTGCAGGCATGCGCAAGATCAGATCGTCGGGGATACCGGAATTCGACGATGCGGTGCGCCGCGCAATCGAGCTGGCGGCGCCTTATCCGCCCGATAATTCCGGCAGAGTGCCGCAGGACATGCCTATCATTTATCGACCGAAAGACCAATAGCTCATGATGAAACGACTACTAATCGCGCTCGCTTCGGTGTCCATCGCAATCTGTTGCGCCAGCGCACAGGCGCAGCTGCGCATCGAAATTTCCGGCGTCGGCTCAAACCAGATCCCCATCGCCATTGCCGGCTTCGCCGATGAAAACATCGCGCCGCAACAGGTCAGCGCAATCATCAAGGCCGATCTGGATCGCAGCGGCTATTTCAAGATCATCGACACCGGCAACACGATGTCCGAAACGACCGCCATCAAATTCTCAGACTGGAAGGCGCGCGGCGCGTTCGACCTGGTGGTCGGCAGCGTGCAACGGCTGGCCGATGGCCGTTTCGACGTCCGCTATCGCCTGCTCGACGTCAGCAAGCAAACGCAACTTTCCGGCTTTGCGCTCACCGATAGCGCCGACCACACCCGCCTGACCGCGCACAAGATCGCCGACGACATCTACGAAAAATTGACCGGCGTGCCGGGCGATTTCGCCACCCGCTTGTCCTATGTCACACAAGCGGGCCGCGAATACAAATTGCAGGTCGCCGACTCCGACGGCGAAAACGTGCATGACGCGCTGCGCTCGAACGAACCGATCATTTCGCCGGCCTGGTCGCCGGACGGCACCAAGGTAGCCTACGTCTCGTTTGAAAACCGCAAACCCGTGGTCTACGTGCAAAACCTGGTGACCCGCGAAAGAACCGTGGTCGCCAACTACAAGGGCAACAATTCGGCGCCCGCCTGGTCGCCCGACGGCAGCCGGCTGGCCGTCGCGCTGACCCTCTCCGGCTCGACCCAAATCTACCTGGTCAGCGCCAGCGGAGGCGATTTGCATCGACTCACCAACAGCAGCGGCATCGATACCGAGCCGCGCTTCTCGCCGGACGGCCAAAGCATCTATTTCACCAGCGACCGCAGCGGCGGCCCGCAAATCTACAAAATGAGCGTCGCCGGCGGGTCGGCGCAGCGCCTGACCTTCAAGAGCGATTACAATATCAGCCCGCGTATCTCGCCGGACGGCAAGACGCTGGCATTCATTTCGCGGCGCGAAGGGCAATATCAGTTGTACGTGCTGGATTTGGCGACATCGCAGGAATTGCGGCTATCCGACTCCAGCAGCGACGATACGCCCAGTTTTTCGCCGAACGGAAGGTATATCATGTACGCCACAAAGTCCGGTGGCCGTGGCACACTAGCGGTTGTGTCGATAGACGGTAGCGTGAAGCACCAATTAACCACCCAAGTGGGCGATATTCGCGAACCCACTTGGGGTCCATTCATGAAATAATGCAGTTTTACAAACAGGAGAAATAAAATGCGTCACATCCCCGCCCTGGCACTGGTCGTTGCAAGTAGCGTTCTTTTCGCCGGTTGCTCGTCGACCAAACTGGAAGAAAAAGCAGCCCCGCAGACGGAGCAATCCACCGGCTCGACTACTCCAACGCAACAAGACAAGCACGACGTGCAAACGATCGTTACGCAGCCGACCGACAACCAAACGGCTGACCGCAGCGTGTATTTCGACTTCGACAGCTACGTCGTGCGCGACGACGGCAAGCCAGTCATCGAAGCCAATGCCAAATACCTGTCGAGCCACAAGAATGTGCAAGTCCTGATCCAAGGCAATACCGACGAACGCGGCGGCACCGAATACAACCTGGCACTCGGTCAAAAACGCGCAGAAGCAGTGCGCAAATCGCTGGCAGTGCTGGGCGCTTCGGATGCGCAAATGGAAGCAGTGTCGTTCGGCAAGACCAAGCCAAAGGCGGCCGGTCATGACGAAGCAGCCTGGGCGCAAAATCGCCGCGCCGACATCGTCAACAAATAACCATGATGGGCATTTCCAAGAATGCGATTGCGGCGGCCTTCATGGCCGCATGTTCGCTGGCCTCCTTCCCGGCCAGCGCCGGCTTGTTTGACGACGACGAAGCACGCAAGGCGATACTCGACCTGCGCACCAAGATCGACACGATGCGGCAAGACGTCGACGCCAAGCTGGCCGACAAGGCCGACAAAAGCGGAACGCTGGATTTGGTCAACCAAAACGAGCAATTGCGGCAGGAAATCGCCAAATTGCGCGGCCAACTGGAAGTGCTGACCAACGACTTGGCCGAAACGCAGAAGCGGCAAAAAGACTTTTACATCGACCTCGACACGCGCCTGCGCAATCTCGAGCCGAAGAAGGTGACGGTCGACGGCCAGGAAGCCGAAGTCGATCCGGGCGAGCAAAAGACCTACGAAAACGCGATGGGCTTGTTCAAGGACGGCGACTATAAAGGCGCAGGCGCTGCGTTGAACGATTTCCTGCGGCGCTATCCGCAATCGGCCTTCGCCGCCAATGCGCAATACGCGCTGGGCAACAGCTTCTACGTGCAAAACGATTATCGCGATGCATTGGCAGCGCAACAAGCGGTCGTCAAGAATTTTCCGAACAGCCCGCGCGCGCCGGAAGCATTGTTGAATATCGCCAGTTGCTACGTCGAACTGAAAGACAAGGCCGGCGCAAGACGCGCGCTCGATACCCTGATCGACAAATACCCCAACTCGCCTTCGGCGGCGACGGCAAAAGAGCGCTTGCACTCGATCAAGTAGCACCCCGGCAGGAAGGAACCGGCATCGGCCCCGCCCTTGTCGGATCATCCGGCTGGCGTCCGGTTTCTTGCCGGCGTCAATGCGAGGCGCCGCCGGCCAATTAAATCGTCAAGTCCAATTGACAGCGGGAACAAAACCTATTTATAATAGCGGACTTTCGGGTCGTTAGCTCAGCTGGTAGAGCAGCGGACTTTTAATCCGTTGGTCGCAGGTTCGAATCCCGCACGGCCTACCAGAATAAAGCAAAATAAAACAAGGGTTACACGCTTCGGCGGGTAATCCTTTTTTGCTATCTGGCATCCGGGGTTACGGCGGGGTTGCACTCTGCACCCGTCTCCATCGATCGCAATCGACCAACTGGCGAAAAATTCCCGTTCGCCCCGCCGTAAATTTTTTCATCCAACGGGATGATGCACTGCCAAATCATGGTTGGCATGCTTGATTCACCCTCTTCTGTTCGCGCCGAATGAATATTGTCCCCTAAAAGCGGGGCAATTTTCGGTCGGCGGCAACAGGGAACCTTCAAAACTTGAACTTGTCGAACACTTTTCTTCTTTGGCTGCTTGTTCGGTCCGAAAAGCTCTGCGCGGCTTTCGCAGTTGCAACATTGTGTTCGCGAAATCTTTTCACTTAAGTGTGACGGCGCACCGAACGGCATCGCGGTTACGGGGACTATGGCGTTGCCGAGCGTTGCAAGGTCGAAATACGATTTTGCCGTATCGCGATGGAGGACGACAATGGAAAATCTGTTTCTGCCGGCGTGGTCGCTACACCACAGTGAGGTGATGAGCATAGCAGTGGCCCTGCTTGTTGCCGGTCTCGTCGGCGAGGGCCTGGCCCGTTTCACTCGCCTCCCGCGCGTCACCGGCTACTCGCTGGGCGGCTTGCTGCTCGGCCCTGCCCTGTCGGGCTGGTTCGGCGCCCACGACATCGCCACGTTTCGGATCGTCATCGATCTGGCGTTGGCCCTTCTGCTGTTTGAACTCGGCAACCGCGTCGATCTGAAGTGGTTTCGGACCAACCCGTGGATCATACCGGCCAGCCTGGCCGAAGCCGGCCTGACCTTCATCGCCACATTTGCCGTGCTGCGCCTGCTGGACGCGACGCCAGGCTTCGCCGCAACCGTCGGCGCGATTGCCATCGGCACCTCGCCCACCGTGGTAATGCGGGTTGCGACTGAATTGCGAGCGGAAGGGCAAGTCACCCAACGGCTCTATGTATTCACCGCTCTAAATGTCTTGTACTCGGTGATACTCTCCAAATTGATCGTCGGCGGGATGCATGGCGCATTCCGCAACGACTGGAGCGCCGCAGTTCTGCATCCGGCATACCTGCTGCTGGGTTCCTTGTTCATGGGCGCGATGATCGCTGTGGTATTCCGCTTGTTGCGGCGCTGTTTCGACCTGTCCGACGAGCAGGCGGTCGTCATCCTGTTCGGATTGCTGCTGTTGTCCGTGTCCTTGCTGCAGGTGTTTGCGTTGCCGACCATGCTGGCGCCGCTTCTGGCCGGTGTGATGCTCAAAAATTCGGATCGTCGGCCACTGCAATGGCCGCGCCAGTTCGGCAGTATCGGCGCGGTGCTGGTGATTCTTTTATTCGTGCTGACCGGCGCGACGCTGACTGCCGAGGCAATGGTCACCGGCGGCATTGCCGCCCTGGCTGTAATTGCCGCGCGCGTGCTCGGCAAGGGAGTCGGCATAGCGCTGTTCGGCGGCGTCAGCGGCCTCAGCCGCCGCCAGGTGCTGGCCTTGGCGGTGGCGTTGACGCCGATGTCCGCGCTTGCCTTCTTGCTGGTGGACGACATCGGCAAACTCTATCCTGAATTTGGCGCTCAAGTCGGCGCAGTCGTGTTGTGCATGGTCGCCGTGCTGCAATTGCTCGGCCCGATCGGCGTGCAATGGGCGCTGCGCTTTTGCAACGAATCCAACGAGAGGAAAGCATAATGGCACTGGGACCGTTCACCGAGTCACGCTCGCTCACGATGGGCATCGAACTCGAATTGCAGCTGGTGAATCTGCACGACTACGATCTGGTCGGCTCGGCCGAAGATTTGCTGCGCGATGTCGAGCGGCAAAATCTGGCGATGGATATCAAGCCGGAAATGACTCTCAGCATGATCGAAATGGCCACCGGAATATGCGAGAACTACACGGATGCGTTGCAGCAACTGACCGCTATCCGCGATGTCCTGGTGGGCAGCGCCGACCGTCTCAATATCGGCATCTGCGGCGGCGGCACGCACGGCTTTCAACATTGGGGCGATCAAAAGATCTTCGACAAGCCGCGCTTCCAGTATCTGTCGGAACTGTACGGCTATCTGGCCAAGCAGTTCACCATCTTCGGCCAGCATGTGCATATCGGCTGTCCGGGGCCAGACGTTGCGCTGTATTTGCTGCACGGCCTGTCGCGCTATATCCCGCATTTCATCGCGCTGAGCGCCTCGTCGCCTTACGTGCAGGGCGACGACACCGGCTTTCAATCGGCCCGATTGAATTCGGTATTCGCATTTCCATTAAGCGGGAGAATGCCTTTCGTCGAGACCTGGGCCGAGTTTGAAGTGTATTTCGAAAAGATGACCGCGACCGGTGTCGTCAACAGCATGAAGGATTTTTACTGGGACATCCGGCCCAAGCCGGAGTACGGCACAATCGAAGTGCGCGTCATGGACACCCCGCTGACCGTGCAGCGGGCGGCCCAGATCGCCGCCTATATTCAAAGCGTCGCGCGTTACTTGATGGTCGAGCGGCCATTTCGTCCGAGCGACGACGATTACCTCGCCTACACTTTCAACCGTTTCCAGGCGTGCCGCTTCGGTTACGCGGGAACCTACGTCGACCCGGGCAGCCACGAGCACCGCACGATAGGCGAGGACATCTTGAAGACCTTCGACCGCATCGAGCAGCATGCAATCGAACTGCGTGCCGACGAAGCCTGTCGGGCCTTGCGCGCCGATGTGCTTGCCGGACACAACGATGCGACGCTGCTGCGCGCGGCCAGGCAGGCCACGGGCTCGTTGCCGGAGGTAGTGCAACGGCAATGCGACCTCTGGAGATCGTGAGTTCATGAACAGCCAACCGCTGCGCATCGGACTGTCGGCGCGACTGTTGCATACACCGCCGCGCGAACTCGGTTTTCATGGCAAGACGCTGCAGTATCTTGAGCAATCCTTGCCGCATTGGATCATGAATCACGGCGCGCTGGTATTCATGATTCCGACGCTTAGCCAAAACGCAAAAGTGAGCCGTGGCGCAATTTCCGTGCGCGATTATGTATCCGCGCTGGATGGCCTGGTGTTGCAAGGCGGCGCCGACGTCAGTCCGGAAAGCTATGGCGAACAGCCGACGCGCCCCGAATGGGCTGGCGACCGCACGCGCGACTTGTTTGAGCTTGAACTGATGTGGGAATTTGTGATTCAGCACAAGCCGGTGCTGGGCATCTGTCGCGGCGCGCAATTGATCAATGTCGCCTGCGGCGGCACGCTGTACCAGGATATTTCGGAGCAATACCCCGACGCCGCGCTGCATCGCGACGACACGCTCTACGACGGTCTCCATCATGCGATTGAGATAGTGGCCGATTCGCCTCTGGCCGCGCAATTTCCGAATGACCGCATATGCCGCGTCAACAGCATTCATCATCAGGCGATCAAGGCCCTCGGCAACGACCTGACGGTCGAGGCGCGCGCGTTGGATGATGGCGTGATCGAAGCGATCCGCTGGACCGGCGCCGGCTATATGTTCGGTTGCCAGTGGCATCCCGAGCTGCAAAGCGGGTTTCCCGATTTGCTCGACAGCAGCCCTATCATTCATGCTTTCCTGGATGCCGCGCGACCGCCGAAGACGTAGTCCTTTGCAGTCGTGGCGACCTTGCGGCGCTCAAAAAAACATGTTGACCGTGCCACGCAGTTGCTGCGGCGAACGGATCAATCTATATTGCGCGCATGGGGAAATCCAACTCTGCACGTTCCGCCGCTACCCGGTCTCGATTCGGTCATCCAGTGCCAACAGGGTCGTCGACGCGGCCGATATAACAATTCGAGTGCCCTTATCAGGCTATCCTTCATGCTTTGAAAAATCGCCGTTCCCTGCCCGTGCCGGAATCTTTAATTCGTCTCAAATTGACCATCTCGTTCAATGCAAAGGTCTGGCGAAACGACAGCTTCCTGATCTGATCCTTGTCTGGTGCAAACCCAAGCTTACTGATTGCCTTCTGTAAAATCTCAGTTGCCGATTGCGGTTCCACTGTTACAAGACCGTACCAATAATTGCCTCCTGTGAAAGGCAACTCCCTGTCACCCTTGGCCGCTCTCGGAGTCCTGACCTTCTTGACCGGCTTTATTGGCTTTATTGGCTTTACCGTTTCCGGCTTGGATTTTTTGGCGCCCTTGATCGATGCTGCCGCTTCCGCGCGCTCCACATCAAGCACGCCGCCATCGACCGCGACGATGTGCAACAGCGTTTTCTCAAGCGCCTCGACGCGTGTGGAAAAATGGGCAACACCTTGTTTGGCGTGGGCAATCTCCGCTTCAAGTGCGGCTTTCGCGGATTCGAGATAGTTCGTCAAGCAGGTCTCCTGAGTTGGACAATTTTAAATGCCGGTCGATGCATTATCATGGCACAGAATAACCATTTCCTCTAGCCGAACACGATCACTCAGCGGCTTCCGCATTGCGCGTGCAAAGGGTTAATTCCAGTGTCATTCAAGTAGTAGACTTCGAGTCTATTAGCAGGTCGCCCATAAATTCACGCAAGGGATCCGCGCCAAATAAGCTTTGGAAAATGATTCGGTTCATTTAGTGTTGGCAAAGCAGAGGGACCAGACCCAGGGTGTTTAAGCAGACCGCGGTCATTGATCCGTGCGCACGACATTCACCGGAACCAATCAGGCAGCATGGAAACCAGCACGCCGTCCTTGACGATGAAATGATGGTAAAGCGCGGCGCAGGCATGCAGTCCGGCCAGCCACAGAATCGCATCCCCGAGCCAGGTATGAATTTCCGCGATCACGGCGCCGGTATCGTGCGCCGTGCCGACCAGCGAGGGAATTTGCACCGAGGCCAACAAGGTCAGTGCATGCCCTTCCAGCCACGCGCCGCAAATGGCGGTCAAAGGCAGCAAGAACATCAGCAGATACAATCCGAATTGCACCGCCTTCGATGCCAGGAGCATCCAGCGCGATGCTGGAGGCGGTGCGGGGTGCGTGTCGAACGCGCGCCAAAGAACCCGCAAGATTGCCAGCGCGAACACGCACAGGCCCAGGGTTTCGTGCAGCTGCCGGTCGAAGTCGCGCGCCGACGAATACACATGCTGTTCCGATCCTCCCGGGCCGAAGATGAACGCAATCAACACGACGATTGCCGTGAGCCAATGAAAAACCTGTGCCACGGAACCGTAGCGCCCAACCGAACGATATTTCATTTACTGTAGACTTCCATGCAAAAACCAACCGTTCCATATTAATCGAAGGGATCGCAGAAATCTCGATTGACGCATTCGCTTCAAGACTCGAAGCGTGAATCAAAGGGATCAGCGACATCATCCTAAAAGCGGCGCTCTAGAACTCCCGCTTGTGTCAGCTTGAATGCGATGCCGTCCCGCTTTTGATTTCATCCGCGCGGCGCCGGGCGGTCATTTGCCCTGCTCTTCCGCCCTCAATTTTTCCATCTTTTTGCGCCACTCTTTCAATTGTTCGTCTTCGTGCTGAAGTTGGAAAGCCACGGCTTCGACCGGATCGCCATCGGTCGCCCGGCGAAAGTATCTTTTACGCATTCGTGCGAATACACGTTCCGCATCTTCCCTGGACAGAAGCTTTGCTTTTGCAATATATTCTTTCGCTGGCTTTTTACTCTTCATTGTGGTGACTCCGTAATCTTCAGGTTTGGCGCCGAACATTTTGCGCACAAGCCTACCCTTCGCGGGTAGGAAAGGCAAGGCCCGCGTCATCGCAAGTGTGGCTATCGTTGATGCGCGAAAGGCCGGTTAATGTCGATTTGCCGGATACGACGACGATTGAAGGCGTGGCGCTGGCGCAAGCGGCGGTCGCAAGCGGCGGTCGCCAGCGGCGAACTGCTACCGAGCGAAAGCGCGACCTTGGCCGGGATTGCAGAGGCGCGCAGGAAGGCGCTGGAAACGGAAGTTTTAGAGGCGCGAATTGCGGCGCTGGAGGATGGCGAGATGAAATCGACGGTCTGATAGCAGCGGCGGCGCGAAAAAGCGCATGGGAAGCGCTAACTTGCTATGCGCTTTTTCACGCCTTTTATGAATATGAACGCGACAATAAATGCCACGCCAAATATCGGGGCCGCAAACGGCCAGAAAAACGACTGACCATAGCTCTTATCGTCAATATAATTTGCCTCCCACGGCACAAAGAACGCGAAACCTTGCCCGCCAACCGGGGGTGTGCGGAATTTTGTGTAAACGGGGTTTCGTTTAAGCTAGTGTCATCCGTTCTTCAAACTGAATTGTGAAGCGGTTTAGCGCACCTTTCCAGTCCCGCAGCGGCATCGTCCATTTCTTGCTGATGTTGTTGAGT
>JARLJG010000005.1 GCA_031291325.1 Burkholderiaceae bacterium | reverse complement strand
ATTGCCCCAAAAAATAATTTATTGGTAGGGTGGGCACGGTTTTGAGCAAAGGATTTTGCCGCTTACGCGTGGGCACAAAAGCGTGCCCACCCTACTTTGCATGCTATGCGCGCATAGCGTACCTTTTACCTATAAAAATCCCTGGGCAACCAAAAAGCTGCCGAATCCGGCATTTTAGATGGAATTTGCGCCATTCACCTTGAAATGGCGATTATTCTTCGCGAGGCAAAAATGCACCGCTTGAGTTATGCTTGCCGCTCCAACATCACCGATATCGCCATGTTAAAGATCATTTCCGCCAACTTGAACGGCGTGCGCAGCGCCGCAAAAAAAGGTTTTTTCGAATGGATGGCCAAGCAAAACGCCGATGCCGTCTGCGTGCAGGAACTGAAAGCCCAGGCCGGCGACATGTCCGAAGACATGCTGGCGCCGCCCGGCTACCACGGCAACTTCCATTACGCGGAAAAAAAAGGCTATTCCGGGGTCGGCATCTATTCCCGCAAGAAGCCTGATGCAGTGGTTATCGGCTTCGGCAACAAGGAATTCGATGACGAGGGGCGCTACGTCCAATGTGATTTCGGCAATTTGAGCATCATTTCGGTGTACTGTCCGTCCGGTTCGTCGAGCGAAGAGCGGCAGCAGGCGAAATTCCGCTTCATGGAAATCTTCCTGCCGCACCTGGAAAAACTCAGCAAAAGCGGGCGCGAAATCGTCATCTGCGGCGACTGGAATATCGCTCACAAGGAAATCGACCTGAAGAACTGGAAAAGCAACCAAAAGAATTCCGGCTTCCTGCCGGAAGAACGCGCGTGGCTGTCACGCGTATTCGACGAGCTGCATCTGGTCGATGTCTTCCGCAAAGTCGACCAACGGCCCGAGCAATATACGTGGTGGAGCAATCGCGGCCAAGCCTGGGCCAAGAACGTCGGGTGGCGCATCGATTACCATGTGGCGACTGCTGGCATAGCGGGCAAGGCGAAAGCGGTCGGCATCTACAAGGACGAACGCTTTTCGGATCACGCGCCGTTGACGATCGAATATACGGAATAGGCCTTATTTTTCGATTGTGCCATTCCACGGCGCGACCTTCGGCAGCAGCAGCATGGCGGGAAAGGCCAGGAAAAAACACAGGATGAAAAAATTGGTCCATCCGGTCGCGGCGACGATATAGCCGATCAAGGCGGTGACCAAGGTGCGCGGAATCGCTGCAAAGCTCGAAAACAGCGCGTACTGCGTCGCGGTATAGCGTCGATCCGAGGTCTTGGCGAGAAAGGCGACGAATGCGGCTGTGCCCATGCCGACCCCAAAAGCCTCGAATCCAAAGGTGCAGCCCAACAGCAACATGTTCGGGCCGACATGGGCGAGCAAGGCGAAACCGAGGCTGGTGCTGCCCTGGATAACGCCGTAAATCCACAGCGCACGGTTGATGCCCAGGCGTATCATCCAGACGCCGCCGACAATGCCGCCGGCAATGCTGCCCCAAAACAAGGTCAGCTTGGCAACTGCGCCGATTTGCGTCAATTGAAATCCCAGGTCGATCAAGAATTTGGTAGCCAAGGTCGCCGCCATCGCATCGCCTATGCGATAAAGGAAAATGAAGCCGAGTATCCACGCCGCCTTGTTCCAGCCATCCCGCGAAATGAACTCCCGTATCGGCAAGATGACCGCTTCGCGCAGATTCTTGGGCCGCTCGCCATAGATTTCCGGCTCGTCGATCAACAAGGTGCAGATCAGGCCGGGCAGCATGAATGCGGAAGTAATCCAAAATACTACCGGCCAACTCAGATGATCTGCAAGAATCAGCGACAGTGCGCCCGGCACCATGCCGGCCACTTTATAGGCGTTGACCTTGACTGCCGCACCCAGGCCTTGCTCGTTGTCGGATAGAATCTCGCGGCTATAGGCATCGATGACGATATCCTGGCTCGCCGACAAAAAAGAAACCAGACCTGCGCAAGCGACAATCAACGGAAGCTGGGTCAGCGGATTGAATGTTCCCATCAAGCCGATGGTCAGGAACAATGCGAATTGGGTGAACGCCATCCAGCCGCGCCGTCGTCCGAGGCTGCCGAAATTGAACCGATCCATGACCGGCGCCCACAGGAACTTCCAGGTGTAAGGCGCAAATACCAAGGTAATCAAGCCCAGCGCTTTGACATCCAGACCCGCTTTTGCCAACCAAGCCTGCAACAGATTAATCAGGATATATAAGGGCAACCCCGAACTAAACCCCAGGAAAACCAGAGTCAGCATGCGGCGGTTCAAATAACTATGCCATGTAACCGCATCCTTGTTCATCGATGGCGTCATTGGGCAGCACTGCTTTTCTTCAGTCTGAACACCGCCAGACTGCCGCGCCAGTTGGGCAAGAAGTTCACCGGCGCGCCCTCGTTGAGCGCCACGCGTTCGACCACTTCCAGCCCCACCTTATTGGCAAGCTCCTCGAAATCGTAGATCGTCGCGCAACGCAAGTTCGGCGTGTCGTACCATTCGTAGGGCAGCGACTTCGACACCGGCATGCGCCCGCGCAGCAACGCCACGCGGTGCGGCCAATAGGCGAAATTCGGGAAGGAGACGATCGCTTCGTTGCCGACGCGGGCAATTCCGCGCAGCGTGCCTTCGACGTTTTTCATCATTTGCAGGGCCGACAGGCACAGCACGGTGTCGAAGGCGTCGTCGGCCAGGATCGCCAGGCCGGATTCGACATCTTGCTGGATCACCGAGACGCCACGGCGCACGCATTCGGGTATCAGCGCATCGTCGATTTCAATGCCGTAGCCGCTGCACTTCTTGTCGGTTTGCAGGTAATCCATCATCACGCCGTCGCCGCAGCCGAGATCGAGCACATGCGAACCGCGCCGGACCCAATGCGCGATGAAGGCCAGGTCGGCGCGCAGCGCTTGCAATTGCTTGAAGTTCATTGCGCACCTCCTTGCGTCTCTTGCCACACTTTTTCGTAGTACGCGCGCACCACGTTCATGTAGCGCGAGTCGTCCAGCAAGAAGGCGTCGTGGCCGTGCGGCGCGTCGATTTCCGCATAGGCGACGCGCCGCCTGTTGTTGACCAGCGCCTGCACGATTTCCTGGCTGCGCGCCGGCGCGAAGCGCCAGTCGGTTTTGAACGACGCCAGCAAAAATTGCGCCCGCGTATTGGCCAGCGCCTTGGTCAAATCGCCGCCGAATTCGCGCGCCGGATCGAAATAGTCGAGCGCCTTGGTAATCAGCAAATAGGTATTCGCATCGAAATATTCGGAAAACTTGTCGCCCTGATAGCGCAGGTACGATTCGATTTCAAAGTCGATGCCGAAGCCGAATTGATATTTGCCAGTGCGCAAATCGCGTCCGAATTTCTCCGCCATGTCGTCGTCGGACAGATAGGTGATATGCCCGACCATGCGAGCGACCCGCAAGCCGTTCTTCGGCACCACGCCGTGCGCGTAGAAGTCGCCGCCGTGATAATCGGGATCGGTCAGGATCGCTTGCCGCGCCACGTCGTTGAACGCGATGTTTTGCGCGGACAGCTTGGCGGTGGAGGCGATCACCACGCAATGCCGCAGGCGCGCCGGATAGCGCGTGCTCCAGGCCAATGCCTGCATGCCGCCCAGCGAGCCGCCCATGACGGCGGCGAATTGTTCGATGCCGAGCGCGTCAGCCAGGCGCGCTTGCGCATCGACCCAATCCTCGACGGTGACGACCGGGAAATCCGCGCCATACGGCTTGCCGGTGGCCGGGTTGGTATGCATCGGCCCGGTCGAGCCGAAGCACGAACCGAGATTGTTCACACCGATGACGAAGAAACGGTCGGTGTCGAGCGGCTTGCCGGGGCCGACCATGTTGTCCCACCAGCCGGCGCTTTTAGGGTCGTTGGCGTCGGCCAGCCCGGCCACATGATGGGATGCGTTCAGCGCGTGGCACACCAGCACCGCATTCGAGCGCGCGGCGTTGAGCGTGCCATAGGTTTCGTACATCAACGTATAGTCGCCGATCTGCGCGCCGCTTTGCAACGGCAGCGGCGCGGCGAAATGCATCGATTGCGGGATTACTACTCCAAGTGCAGACATAAATATCCAATTTAGTTGCGGCGCTGCTTGTGCCGCATCGCCGCCCCAACTTCAATCTCGTAACCGACGTTACGTGCTGACGCTCAAATTGCCCGGTATGAGTCCCCTCCCCCTTGCAGGGGGAGGGTTAGGGCGGCCCGCGTAGGGAGGGGGGTAGAGTGGTCGAGATACGCCGTGCTGTAAATTAGACGCTCTACCCCCATCCTAACCCTCCCCCTGCAAGGGGGAAGGGACTTACTCCCGACATCTTTCGACATCAGTGCGTAACATCAGCTCGTAAAGGCCCCCTAAAACAAAAAAGCCCGAAAGCGTTCGCTTGTCGGGCTAAGATTCGGGCTGTGATGCAAGCACGCTTTAGCCGTATTTATTGGGGAAGGCCTTCGCAGGCATTCCCTTGCGCCCGCAAGCTGAGGTTGGCAACCAACCGGTCAAATCGGCGCATTACTATTACTATAAGCACTGCTAGCATAGCGAACTCGGCGGTTCGCGTCAAACCAATCGTAACTCTTCGACCTCCGCCGCTATCGCCGCCGGTTCATAGGTGCGCAGGATTTTTGCCGCTTTCGGCTTCAGCTTTTGCAAGTCGCTATTCAACACTTCTTGCTTGACCGCCAATATCTGCGCCGGATGCATCGAAAATTCGCGCAATCCCATGCCCAGCAAGAGCCGCGTCAGACGCGTGTCGCCGGCCATTTCGCCGCACACCGAAACCGGGATGCCGGCCTTGGCGCCGGCAGCGATGGTGGTCGACAGCAAATACAAAACCGCCGGATGCAGCGGATTATACAAATGCGCCACTTCGTGGTCGACGCGGTCGATGGCCAGCGTGTATTGAATCAAGTCGTTGGTGCCGATCGACAGGAAATTCATGCGCTTGATGAACAACGGCAGCGTTAGCGCCGCCGCCGGTATTTCAATCATCGCACCAATCGGGATCTTGGGATCGAATTTTTGCCCCGCCTCGCGCAATTGCGCCTTGGCTTGCTCGATCATTGCCAGGGTCTGGTCGATTTCAAATGCATGCGCCAGCATCGGCACCAGCAGCTTGACCGGCCCAAATGCGGAGGCGCGCAAAATCGCCCGCAATTGCGTCAGGAATAATTGCGGCTCGGCCAGGCAGTAGCGAATTGCGCGCAAACCCAGCGCCGGATTCAACGCAGTCTGTTCGGCTGCGTCTAGCGGCTTGTCGGCGCCGATATCCAGGGTGCGAATGGTGACCGGCCGACCTTTCATCGCCGCCACCGCGCGCCGGTAGGACTCGAATTGTTCTTCTTCCGATGGCAGCTTGTTGACATGCCCGCTGCGGCCCATGAACAGGAATTCCGAGCGAAACAGGCCGACGCCGGCGGCGCCCGCATCCAGCGCCGCCGCACAGTCTTCCGGGAATTCGATGTTGGCCAACAGCGTTATATCGACGCCATCGCGCGTGACAGCCGGCGTCTTCTTGAGCTTGCCGAGCTTTTTGCGGTCGCGCAATTGAACCGCCTGGCGTTCGCGGTACTGCGACAACACCAGCGGCGACGGATCGACGATCACCACGCCGGCGTCGCCGTCGATGATCAGCCAATCGTCTTGCTCGATCAGCGACGAGGCGTTGTACATGCCGACTGCCGCCGGGATGTCGAGGCTGCGCGCGACGATCGCGGTATGCGAATTCTGCCCGCCGACGTCGGTGACGAATCCGGAAAAGGAACGGTTGCGGAATTGCAGCATGTCGGCCGGCGAGATGTCGTGGGCGACCACGATCATTTGCGCGCTGCCGTCGCCGCCTGCGCCCAGCGTGGCGAGCGTGTTCGCGGAACCGGTCAAGACCTTCAACACGCGCTCGCCGACTTGCTGGATATCGGCCTTGCGTTCGCGCAGATAGGCATCTTCGACTTCGTCGAACTGCGCCGATAATTCGTCGATCTGCGTGACCAGCGCCCACTCGGCGTTGTAATGGCGGTTGCGGATGATGTCGAGCGGCACGTCGGAAATCATCGGGTCCGACAAGATCAGCGCGTGCACGTCGATGAAGGCGCCGATTTCAGCCGGCGAGTCTTTAGGCAGTTCGCTCCAGATCGTTTGCAATTCCTTGTGCACGGTGACGATCGCATGTTGCAGCCGGTAGACTTCGGCCTCGACCTGCTCTTCGCCGATCAGGTAATGCTGGACGTCGAGCGCGGCCGGCGCCAACAAATGGGCGCGGCCGATTGCGATGCCGCGTGAGACTGAAATGCCGTGTAGCGTAAACGATGCCATGAGGTTCGGCCTGTTATCGGTCTGTCATATAATGGTGCGCAGTCTTACATCCCGGCGATCCGCGCGCTTATTCGCCTTCGCCAAACTTGTCCTGGATCAGCAACACGAGCGCGTCAAAACATTCCTTTTCGTCGGGACCATCGGTTTCCAGCGTGACTTTCGCGCCTTTTCCGGCTGCCAGCATCATCACACCCATGATCGATTTGGCGTTTACCCGCCGTTTATTGCGTGTCATCCAGACGTCGCATTTGAATTTGGCCGCCAGTTGCGTCAATTTGGCAGAGGCGCGCGCATGCAAGCCGAGTTTATTGACGATTTCGATTTCTTGTTCAATCATTCTGTTTTATTCTCTGTTTCAATCTGTTCTGGTTATCTCCATGCGCCGTTTGCCGGCCCACTAGTTTGGAGAAAGACGAACCCGGTTATCGACCCGCACTGCGCCGCTTTGACCGCCGGCCAGCGCCATTTCCACCACTACGTCGAGCGTGTCGTGACGATACGTCAACGCCCGCAACAACATCGGCAAACTGATTCCTGCGATGACTTCCACCGAACTGGCCTGCGCCAGCGACAATGTGCAATTGGATGGCGTGCCGCCCATCACATCGGTAATCACCAGCACGCCGCTGCCATCGTCAAGCCGCGCAATTGCATCATGCGCCAGCCGTTTGACTTCACCGGTATCTTGATCCGCACAGACATCGATGGCCTCGATCCGCTCCGGGCGCCCGCGAAATACATGGGTCGCAGCCGCGATGAAGGCTTCGCCAAGCGGGGCGTGAGTCAGGAGCAGGATACCAACCATTAGTTTATTTTAAAAGAGACAAGTAGTTACCGCAGGATACATCGGCAATCGGGCTTCGCTATTTTTGCATATTCTGCACCAGAAAATAGCGGCTCAATGTGAATTTTCGATTGCATCGATGAACATTCCGGCCACATTGAAGCCTGTTTGCTGGGTAATTTCTTGAAAACAGGTCGGGCTGGTGACGTTAACCTCGGTCAAACAGTCGCCGATGACGTCCAGTCCAACCAAAAATAAGCCCCGTTGCGCCAATATCGGCGCCAGCGTCGAAGAAATTTCCACATCCCTGGCAGAAAGCGGGCGCGCCACGCCGTTGCCGCCGGCGGCAAGATTGCCGCGAATTTCGTCGCCCTGCGGAATTCTCGCCAGACAATGTGGAACGACCGCGCCGCCGATCACCAAAATGCGCTTGTCGCCGGCCACGATCTCGGGAATATAGCGTTGCGCCATGATGGTGCGCGCGCCATTATCGGTCAAGGTCTCAATGATCGATCCCAGATTCATGCCGTCTTCGTTGACCTTGAACACCCCGGTGCCGCCCATGCCATCGAGGGGTTTGAGGATGATGACCTTGTGTTCGCGATGAAACGCGCGTAGACGATCATCGGAACTGGTAACCAGCGTCGGCGTGATAAATTGCGGAAATTGCGTGATGGTCAGTTTTTCATTATGGCTGCGCACCGCCGCCGGCTTGTTGAACACGCGCGCGCCTTGCGCCTCGGCCAGCTCCAGCAGGTAGGTGACATAGATGTACTCCATGTCGAATGGCGGGTCTTTGCGCAAGATGACCGCATCGAATTCCTGCAAGCCCATCGCCTGCACCGGCTCGGCGCGGAACCAGTCGTGCGCATCGCCAGTCAAGACGATGCGCGCCACGTTGGCGGTCACCACGCCGCTGTGGATCGCCATGTCCTTTTGCTCGAACGCATAAACCGAATGCCCGCGCTTATGCGCCTCGGTCATCATCGCGAACGTCGTATCCTTGTATATCTTGAAGCTTGACAGGGGGTCTGCCAGAAAAGCGATCTTCATGCGTGTCGATCCTTAATATACTTCGGGATTGGGGTCGGTCTTTTCCAATTCGAGCGACGCCGCCAACAATGCGAGCCGCGCCACCACGCCATACATGTAAAAACGATTCGGCGCGGCCGTGCCCGGTTTTGCCTGGAAATCCGGCAATGTGTGCTGTTGTGCAAACGCCAGCGGCACGTAATGCGCGCCCGGCGCGTTGAGATTTTCATCGCTGCCGCGCTCGCCGTGCACCCGGTAAAAGCCGCCGACCACGTAGCGATCGATCATGTAGACCACCGGTTCGGCCACCGAATCGTTGATGCGCTCGAAGGTGTATACCCCTTCCTGGATGATCACGTCGTTGACCTGCAAGCCCTCTTTGCCGACCGCCATTTTATTGCGCTGCTTGCGATTCAAGTCCTTGACTTCGCTGGCATCCTTGACCGTCATGATCCCCATGCCGTAAGTGCCGGCGTCTGCCTTGACGATCACGAACGGTTTGTCCTTGATGCCGTATTCCTTGTATTTCTTGCGGATCTTCGCCAGCAGCGCGTCGACATTGGCTGCCAGGCAATCTTCGCCGGCATGTTCGTGGAAATTGATTTCGCCGCACTTGCCGAAATAGGGATTCAACATCCACGGATCGACATCGATCAGCTTGGCGAATTTTTTCGCCACATCGTCGTAGGCGGAAAAATGATTGCTCTTGCGCCGCACGGCCCAACCGGCGTGCAAGGGCGGCAACAGGTTTTGTTCCGTCAGGCCTTCCAGCACCGACGGAATGCCGGCCGACAAGTCATTGTTGAGCAAGACGGTGCAGGGGTCGAAATTCTTCAAACCCAGGCGCCGCCCGTTGGCGGAACGAACCAGCGGTTCCAGGATAATCGAACTGCCGTCGGGCAATTCGATCGAAGTCGGCTCCTTGACATCCTCCGACAAGGAACCCAAGCGCACGTTGAGGCCGGTTTGCCGGAAAATCTGCGTCAGGCGCGCGACGTTTTGCAAATAAAAGGCGTTGCGGGTATGACGCTCCGGAATTAGCAGCAAATTTTTGGCATCCGGGCAATATTTTTCGATGGCTGCCATCGCCGCCTGGATCGCCAGGGGTAACATTTCCGGCGCCAGATTGTTGAATCCACCGGGAAACAGATTGGTATCGACCGGCGCCAGCTTGAAACCGGCATTGCGCAAATCCACCGAACAATAAAATGGCGGTGTGTGTTCTTGCCATTCCAGCCGGAACCAACGCTCGATGGCCGGAGTTGCGCCGAGAATTTTCTTTTCCAGATCGAGCAAAGGACCGTTCAGGGCGGTGACGAGATGGGGAACCATATAAAAACCTTATGACGAAGCCTTGACCATGTCGTTGATTCTAGCGGGAAACGCTTTGGGGCACCGCTAAAAATTGCCTACCTGACGGCAATATAACGATGACCTATCGAAATATCATCCGGCTAATCACGATAATTTCGCTTAAATAACGCAAAATCCCCCAAATTCACTGAACACCCAGCAATTTTTTCCTCATGGCGCGGCCCGCGAAATCACGATTTCAATTCCACAAATGTGGCCAAATGCCAAGATTTAAAGACCCGCCGCAAAAAAAAAGCGCCTCTGCAAAGAGGCGCTGGGAAGACTCGCCGAAACGAGTCTTAGGGACGTGTCAAGCTTCGCTAATCAGGCGTGATAGGCCGACTCGCCGTGAGTTGCAATATCCAATCCTTCACGTTCGTCTTCTTCCGGCACGCGCATGCCGATGACCAGATCGACCAGCTTGTAGGCTGCGAAGGCGACGATGCCAGACCAAACGATGGTCACGCCAACGCCGGTCGCTTGAATTTTCAATTGGTCGATGATCGAGTAATCGGCGCCAATCTTGTTGGCGACGTAATCGTACACGCCTTGCCCGCCAAGCGATGGCGCTGCGAATACGCCCGTCAGCAATGCCCCCAGCACGCCGCCGACGCCATGCACGCCGAACACGTCGAGCGAGTCGTCAGCGCCCAGCAGGCGTTTCAAGCCGTTGACGCCCCACAGGCAGATGACGCCTGCCAGCAAGCCGATGGCCAACGCGCCCATCGGGCCGACGTAACCGCAAGCCGGGGTAATCGCAACCAGGCCGGCGACTGCGCCGGAAGCGCCACCCAGCATCGATGGCTTGCCCTTGATAATCCATTCGCCAAATACCCAGGACAGGGTGGCCGCAGCGGTTGCCAGCAAGGTATTGACGAAGGCCAATGCGGCAGTGTCGGCGGCTTCCAGCGCGGAACCGGCGTTGAAACCGAACCAGCCCACCCACAACAGCGATGCGCCGATCATGGTCATGGTCAACGAGTGCGGCGCCATCGATTCCTTGCCGTAGCCGATGCGCTTGCCGACCACGAACGCGCCGACGATACCGGCAACGGCCGCATTGATGTGCACCACGGTGCCACCGGCGAAATCAAGCGCGCCCTTTTGCCAGAGCCAGCCGCCCTTCGCGGTTTCCGAGGCCAGGGTTGCCGCATCCTTGATGCCGTCGGGACCCGGCCAGAACCAGACCATATGGGCGATCGGCAGGTACGAGAAGGTGAACCACAGCACGATGAACGCCAGGACTGCAGTGAATTTCGCGCGTTCGGCAAAGGAGCCGACGATCAGGCCGCAGGTAATTGCCGCGAACGTCGCCTGGAACACCACGTAGACGAACTCGGGAATGACGACTCCCTTGCTGAAGGTGGCCGCCGTGGCGAAGGTCGCCTTGACTGGATCCCAGATGCCTCTGAGGAACAAGCGGTCGGTGCCACCGATCACCGCATTGCCTTCGGTGAAAGCAAACGAGTAGCCGTAGATGCACCACAGCACGATGATGAGCGCGAAGATGATGAAAACTTGCAGCAAGATCGACAGCATGTTTTTGGAGCGCACCAAGCCGCCGTAGAACAAGGCCAGACCCGGTATGGTCATCAAGATGACCAGCGCGGTCGAGATCAACATCCAGGCGGTATCACCCTTGTTTGGAGTCGGCGCCGCCGGGGCTGCTGCTGCCGCAGGCGCCGCCGCAGCCGCTGCAGGAGCCGGTGCAGTCGCCCCTGGTGTGGATGCAACGGTGGTTGCCGCCGGGGCGGCGACGGTCGCACTAGCGCTTGCCTTCGCCGGCGACGCGTCGTCAGCCGCCGCAGGTGTCGAGAATCCGACTGCGAACAGCAAGGCACTTGCTGCGACAAGAGATGCAAATTGTTTTTTCATTCTTTTCCCCGTTAGAGTGCGTCGTTGCCGGTTTCGCCGGTGCGGATGCGAACCACTTGTTGCAGGTCGTAGACAAATATTTTGCCATCGCCGATTTTGCCGGTGCGGGCGGCGCCTTCGATTGCCTCGATTGCGCGTTCGACAATTGCATCATCCACCGCAGCTTCAATTTTTGTTTTCGGCAAAAAATCGACGACATATTCTGCGCCGCGATACAACTCGGTATGCCCCTTTTGACGACCGAATCCCTTGACTTCGGTCACGGTGATGCCTTGCACCCCAATTTGCGACAAGGCTTCACGCACCTCGTCCAATTTGAACGGCTTGATGATTGCAGTTATCAATTTCATACTGACCTCGGTTAAAAAGTTTTACTAATGAATAATGCGGTTCTGCTATTGCCAAATTTTGTATGCCTGGATGGCTTTCACACTGCGCTTGCCCTCCGATGCGCCAAACTGGTCTTTCACCGCACATATGAAGCATAAACCGGGCCATAGCTGAATAATCCACGGCACCCCTAAGCCGTCGACGAAAAATGACCGAATGAGACTATGCTGCCCTAAACGCTCCTTGCATTGTTTGCAAGAAAAACACGTCAAGACAACAAATTGTTTTGTTGCAGGAGCCTTGCCGGCTCGATTGTTGAAATAAAATAGATCGCTAAATATGCACCGATTCGACCCGAACAATAACGGTGCAGAAATAACCGTTTTGGAACGCAATGTCGAATCAGCTGTGACCGACCGGCGATATATTGCACCAAAAATGCACATTTCGATTATTTTGATTGGAATTGGTGCATTTCTTGAAAATAAGGGAATCAAAATGGACAGAACAAATTTTTTTGACGATCTACAATCGAAAATCAATCAGGCATTGGAAAACTCTCCGGCGAAGGACATAGAAAAGAATGTCAAAGCCATGCTCACACAAGGATTTTCCAAGCTCGATTTAGTCACGCGCGAAGAATTTGACATACAGACGCAAGTTCTTGCCAAGACCAGGGCCAAACTGGATGCGCTCGAAGCGCGCCTGACGGAATTGGAAGCGCAATTAAAAAAGGCGCAATGAGACGCCACGGTTGCGCTGTAAATCGGCTTGAATTAATCGATTGCACTTAACTTTACGCATTCAGATAGCCATATCGACAACAAATCCAACAACTGTACATATAAACAGTGTATTATCAAGTCAGGCTTGCCGTAGCCGTTTGCGCGATGCGCGATTCGGCATGCCGTCGTGCAGATTGTCAGTGCTACCCATAGCTCGATAGAAAGATGCTTGGCAGGCGGGCGCTCGCAATTGCGATTCCAAACGGGTCACCCCTTTTGCAGGAAATTCGATGAGCTTAGCTGTCTTGAAAAGTCGCGCGCTGGCTGGCATGAACGCGCCGGAGGTCACGGTTGAAGTTCATTTGGCAAACGGCTTGCCATCCTTCACCATCGTCGGCTTGCCGGAGACCGAGGTCAAGGAATCCAAGGATCGCGTGCGCGCCGCGCTGCAAAATGCGCAGTTCGAATTTCCTGCCCGCAGAATCACGGTCAATTTAGCGCCGGCGGATTTGCCCAAGGAATCCGGGCGCTTCGATTTGCCGATCGCGCTCGGCATATTGGCCGCATCCGGCCAGATGCCGGACGACGAGCTGGACCAGTACGAATTCGCCGGCGAACTCTCCTTGTCCGGCGAACTGCGCCCGATACGCGGCGCGCTGGCGATGACGTATGCGATGCACCGCGCCGGCGACGCCTCCGGCAAGCAGCGCTCGTTCATCCTGCCGCGCGCCAATGCGGACGAAGCGGCGCTGGTCAAGAATGCGACCATTTTCCCGGGCGATTCGCTGCTGCATGTTTGCGCGCATTTTGCCGCCGCCGACGCCGACGCCAGACTGACGCGGCATACTGCAGTCATCCCCGCAGCGCGCCCACGCTACCCCGACTTCGCCGACGTCAAAGGACAGATCCAGGCCAAGCGCGCACTGGAAGTCGCTGCCGCCGGCAACCACAGCATCTTGCTGGTCGGCCCGCCTGGCACCGGAAAGTCGATGCTGGCCGCGCGCTTCCCCGGCATCCTGCCGTCGATGACCGACGACGAGGCGCTCGAATCGGCCGCCGTGCAATCCTTGACCAGCGGCTTTTCCTCCAGCAAATGGAAGACTCGTCCCTATCGGGCGCCGCATCATACTTCTTCGGGGATCGCATTGGTGGGTGGCGGAAGCACGCCGCGCCCCGGCGAGATTTCTCTGGCTCACCGAGGCGTTTTGTTTTTGGACGAATTGCCCGAGTTCGACCGCAAGGTGTTGGAAGTCTTGCGCGAGCCGCTGGAGTCCGGCCAGATTACGATATCGCGCGCGGCGCGGCAGGCGGACTTTCCGGCGCGCTTCCAACTGGTGGCGGCAATGAACCCATGCCCGTGCGGATACTATGGACATCCATCGAATAAATGCCGCTGCACGCCCGACACCGTGGCGCGCTATCAGGGCAGGATATCCGGCCCGCTGCTCGACCGCATCGATATGCAAATCCAGGTTCCCGCATTGCCGCACGAAGACTTGTTGAAGCAGGCCAGCGGTGAATCGTCGGCGGCAGTGGCGATCAGGGTGGAACAGGCGTTCGCGCGGCAACTCCAGCGCCAGAGCAAGGGCAATAACACCCTTTCAACCAAGGAGATCGAGGCCCATTGCAAACCCGACGCCGCCGGCGAGCAATTGTTGAGCGCCGCCATGACGCGTCTGAACTGGTCGGCGCGCGCCTATCACCGCGTATTGAAAGTCGCGCGCACCATCGCCGATCTGGCCGACTGCGCGACCATCGGCCAGCCGCATGTAGCGGAGGCGATACAATATCGGCGCGCGTTGCGCGAGCAATGAGCAACAGATGCGGATTATCCGGCTTGGCCTGACGCGGTCGAAACCTCGGCGCGCTCCGCATACGCGTCCAGCACCAACTGCTGCAACGCCGCTTTGACCTGGTCGATCACGCTGTCCCAGTCGCTCAACGCGGGTTGTCCGAATATCCGCAAGGTCGGGTACCACGGGCTGTCTTCGCGTTCTACCAACCAGCGCCAGCAGCTGTTGTAGCGGTTGAGCAACCAGGCCGGCTTGCCGAGCGCGCCCGCCAGATGCACTACCGACGTGTCGACGCTGATGACCAGATCCAGATTTTCCATCAGCGCTGCGGTATCTTCAAAATCGCGCAATTGCTCCGTGTAATCGAGCACATTCCCGAGCACGTTCCCGAGCACGTTCCGATCGCCAGCCATTTGGGCGCGCGCCTCATCGCCCAGTTGCAAACTGAAATACTGTATGCCCGGCACTTCCAGCAAGGGCAGCAATCGATCGAAATGGATGCTGCGCTGGCGATCCAGCAAATGCGCGGCCGGTTGATCCTTGCGCGAACTGCCGGCCCACGTCAGGCCGACCCGCAAGGCTGTCCTTGCGCCCAGTATTTCGCGCCATCGGGCAAGCTTCAATGGCGAGCTTGCCAAGTACGGAACGGCAGCAGGAATGCTGCTCAATTCCGTCTTGAACGCGAGCGGCAGACTCATCATCGGACAATGAAAATCGAATGGCGGAGGCAGTTCACCATGCGCATACACGGCGCTTACACCGCCGCAGCCTGCCAGCAGCGCCTTGAGCGAAGCGGGAACCAGCAAGTAGACCGTCGCTCCGCGTTCTGCAAGCAACTTGGCATAACGAACGAATTGCAAGGTGTCGCCCAATCCCTGTTCCGCATGCAGCAAAATCGTCTTGCCCTGCAAGGCTTCCCCCTGCCACATCGGTTGTGGGAATCCGCGCTTCGATTCGTTGTTCTTGCCATCCCAGCGATACTCGTATTCTTTCCAACCGCGCAGGAAATCGCCGGCTTGCAGCAAAGCCATCGCGTAATTCACATGCGCATCGTAATACATGGGATTTATTTCCAGCGCGTGGCGGTAGGCGGCTCCCGCTTCTTGCAGGCGATGGACATCCCTCAGCAGATTGCCCAGATTGTTATACGCTGCGGCAAAGCGGGGATTGCATTCCAGCGCGCGCCGGAAACTTGCCTCAGATTCCGCAAGCTTCCCTTCTTCCCGCAATGCGATGCCGAGATTATTGTGAGCATCGGGAAAATCCGGACTAAGTTGCAAGGCGTGCCGGAAACTGGTTTCCGCTTCTGCAAATCGATGTTGTTCCACCATTGCGAAACCGAGGTTGGTGTGAATTTCGACAGAATCCGGCTGCAGCTCCAGCGCGCGCCGATAGCATTGTTCCGCTTCCGCAAATCGCCCGAGTTCGACCAAGATGACGCCCAGGTTGCTATGCGCCAGCGCGTAATTCGGATTGATTTGCAATGCCAGGCGATAATTGATTTCGGCGTCGGCATACTTGCGCGCATCCTTGTAGACGTTGCCCAGATTCAAATAGGCATCCGCAAAATCCGGCTTGATGCGCAGCGCCTGCCGGTAGCTGGCCTCGGCCTCGCCGATTCGGCCCGCATCGCGCAGCACGCTGCCCAGGTTGTTGTGCGCGCCGGCCAGATTCGGCGCCAGCGCCAACGCGCGGCGATAACTGGTCTCCGCATTGGACAATTGCCGCGCATGCTGAAAACTGATGCCCAACTTATAGTGCGCGTCGGCAAAGTTATCCTTCAGCGCGATCGCCCTGCGATAGCTTGCTATCGAGGACGGCAAGTCGTCCATGTGCCGGTAAACTGTGCCGAGGTTATAGTGGAATAACGGATTCCCCGGCGCTGCGTCGATTGCCTGTGCGATCAATTTGACCGCAACTTGGTTGTCGCCGGTCTGATGGGCCAGCATGCCGAGAAAATGCAGCGCATCGGCATGACGCGGTTGCTCGGCGAGGATACTCTTATACAGCGCTTCCGCTTCCCGCAAGCGCCCGGCTTGGTGGAGCCCGACCGCCATCTGCAGATCCGATGCAATCTGGTTCGCGGAACTTGACGCAATTGAAGCGGACTTTTCTCCCTGCGCGGCAGAATCCGAGGGCAAAGCCGATGGTTGGTAGCTGTCCGCCAGCGCCGAACTGGCCTGCAATTCGCGTAACGCAATTTCTACCTCTTCCATCACGCTGCGCCAATCGCCGAATTTCGGCTGCCGGAAAATGCGCATGCTGGGGTACCACGGGCTGTCTTCGCGTTCTAACAGCCAACGCCAGCAAGTGTTGAAGCGGTTGAGCATCCACACCGGCTTGCCAAGCGCGCCGGCAAGATGGACCACCGAAGTGTCGACGCTGATCACCAGATCCAGGTTTTCAATCAACGCGGCGGTGTCGTGGAAATCCTGGATCAATCCGGTAAAGTTTCTTATCTTTGTATTGCCCTCTATCTGCGTGCTGGTTTCTTCGCCGAGTTGCAGGCTGAAAAATTCGATGCCTTCAATCTCCAATAGCGGCGCCATTTGATCGAAATGAATGCTGCGCATGCGATCGACCGCATGCGCCACCGGCAAGTGCTTGCGAGCGCTGCCGGCCCATACCAAGCCGACGCGCAGCGCTTTTTTCGGGCCCAATCGCGCTTGCCACAAGCGCACCAGTTCAGGATCGCACGACAGATACGGGATGTCGGCCGGGATGGTCGCCAATTCTGTTTTGAATGCCAGCGGCAGGCTCAATAGCGGAGATTGAAAATCGAATCCCGGCTGCGAATCCTCGGCGCCGGTGAGTGCAAAGCTGACGCCTTCGCAGCGCGCCATCAATGACTTGAGCGGCTCGGGCACGATCATGATGACCGTCGCGCCGCGAGCGGCCACCAATTTTGCATAGCGGGAAAACTGCAAGGTGTCGCCAAATCCCTGTTCCGAATACAGCAGGACCGTTTTTCCAGAAATATCCTCTACCCCGCGCCACTGCGGTTCGACTAAATCAGGCTTCGGTTCATGCCCCGGCAGCAGCCACCGGTATTCGTATTTCTGCCACCCTGGAATGAAATCGCCTTTCAGCAACTTCAGGAACGAAAGGTGAAATTGCGCGCCCGCATGCTCCGGTTCCATGTCCAGCACATGCCGGCAACATTCCTCGGCTTCGGCGAAGCGCGCCATCTCTCGGAGAGTGACGCCCAAATTGTGGCGGGCCAGCGCAAAATTCGGCGCAATTTGCATGGCCCGGCGACAACTCGCTTCGGCTTCGACAAGCTTGCCCTGTTCTTGCAGCAGAACCCCGAGATTATTATGCGCGTTGACCGAATATGGATCGATTTCCAGCGCCTTCCTGATGCTGGTCTCCGACTCGACATATTTGGATTGGTCTTTTTGAACGACACCAAGATTGACGTAGGCCTCGACAAAATCCGGCTTGACGACTACAGCCTGCCGAAATACGGACTCGGCCTCCGCCAAACGGTTTTGCGCCCGGAAGCAATCGCCCAGCTCGAACAACGCCTCGGGAAAGCGCGGCTCAATCGTCAAAGCTTTTTGATAGGCTGCCATTGCGGCATCCGTGTTCCCGGTATTCTTGTGCACGGTGCCGAGATTGCGGTAAAACATTGGATTGCTCGGTTGGATGCCGATCGCTTGCCGCACCAATTGGAACGCGCTCTCGTGCTTGCCCAATTGATGCTCAGTCAAACCCAAGAAACTCATCGCGTCGGCATGCAGCGGCTGCCGCACCAAAAGCTTCCGATAAAGCGATGCCGCCTGTTGCAAGCGCCCGGCGCTATGATGGTCGTAAGCACGTAAAAACATTTCATGCAGCGCATGGTCGTCGATCGCCACGTCCGCAGGCCCGCCCGCCGCCTGCGCAGGCTGCATGCGCAAGTCGTGTTGCCAATCGATGCGGCCGTACCAGTCTTGCCCCAAGTGCAATACCGCGTCCAAACATCGGGGGTCGACTTGCCCATATTCGTCCAGGATGCCGTCGTCGATATGGGCGATCAATACTTCGCCAAAAATCAAATGACACGATGCGGACGATTCCGGATAAGGCTGAACCGACGCAAGTCGGCATTCAAAGCTGATCGGGACGCCTGCGACGCGCGGCGGCGCCACCCGTTGCGAGGCCTGCGTGGCAACGCCGCGTAGCCCGGCTTCGGTGACATCCGGTACGCTGCCGGGCAAAGTTCCACGCATTTTTTCGAGCAGCGAATACGGCACCAGACTGACGACGAATTCGCCGGTTTCAATGATGTTGCGCACGGTGTCGGCAAGCGCGCCGTTCTCTTGCATCGATGCGGAAATCATCAACGTCGGCGGCGCTTCCGTAATCATTTGAAAAGAACCGAACTGCGCCACCGTTCCGACGCCGTCGCGCGATCGCGTGGAAACCCAAACCAATGGACGCGGAACGACAAAGGCCGACAATCTGGAACCCGCTTGGCGAGGATCTGCAGCGAAATCAATCAACATGGCTTTTGCGATTCACAGGAACGACGATAAGTGATTAATTATTAGAAAATACTCGCCCGCGAGGAGAGCTTCTCCTGAATTAAAAGCATTGTATCAACTTGCGGCGAGAAAACACCTTCTTCTGCGCAAGTCGACAGGCGCCCCAAGCCTTGCCATGAATAGTTGCGGCAAATGGTACGATACGTCACGTGCACAAGGATTGATGAGCAAGAATGGCAATTAATTACCAACACATCCTCGATTCGATTTGCGAAGAGGTCAAAGACCTGCTGCCGAAAGGGAAAGTTGCGGACTATATTCCGCAATTGTCGGCGGTGTCGCCGCTGCAATTCGGCATTGCCGTGTATTGCCTGGATGGACGCACGTACACCGCTGGCAACGCGCATACCCGATTTTCGACGCAAAGCGTCACCAAGCTGTTTGCGCTGGCGCTGGCCTTTTCGCGCGAAGGCGACAAAATCTGGAGCCGCGTTGGCCGGGAACCTTCCGGCAATCCGTTCAACTCGCTGTCGCAACTGGAGTACGAGCAGGGCATTCCGCGCAATCCCTTCATCAATGCCGGCGCCTTGGTGATCCACGACATCCTGGCTGCGCGCTTCGTGCAGGCCGATATCGCGCTGCTGCAATTCATGCGCATGCTGGCACGCGAGCCGGGCCTGGATTTCGACCGCACGGTGGCGGCTTCCGAGCATCAAACCGCGCACCGCAACTACGCGATCGCGCATTTGATGAAAGACTTCGGCAACTTGCACAATCCGGTCGAAGACATTATTTACGGCTATTGCCGCCAGTGCTCGATCACGATGAATTGCGTCGAACTGGCGCGCGCCGCCAGTTTCCTGTCCAATCACGGCAGCATCCCGTGGGACGGCACGCGCATTCTGGACTATAGCTCGTCGAAGCGCTTGAACGCGTTGATGCTCACCTGCGGCACCTATGACGCTGCCGGCGATTTTGCCTATCGGGTCGGGCTGCCGGCCAAGAGCGGGGTCGGCGGCGGCATCGTCGCGCTGGTGCCGGGCGAGTTGACCATCGCCGTGTGGTCGCCCGGACTCGACGCCGCCGGCAATTCGCTGGCCGGGGTGACGGCGCTGGAACGCTTCACCACGCTGACCACGCGCTCGATTTTTTGACCTGTTCGACCACCAGTCCGGATTCGTCACTTTCAAGGCCGGTCCGCACTTGCCAGGCGTGGAATTGTATTCGGCGCGGCTGGTGCGGCATGCGTTCGCCGCGCATGCGCACGACGGCTATTCGCTGGGCGCGATCGAGGCCGGCGCGACCCTGCTGGTGGCCGGCGTGATTCTAGGCATGCGGGTGTTTCGGGGTACTGGGCCTGACCACGGCGCGTGAAAATCAGCTTTCTCGCACGAAGAGCAGCATTGCATCAATTGTTGTTGCCGGCGCTGCTGCCAGATGCGGGATATACAATATTTTCCCCGTCTGCGCTACTATGCAGTTCTATGACTATCGTCTCGGTATTCAATCAGAAAGGCGGCGTCGGCAAGACCACCACGGCGCTCAATCTTGCGGCTGCGCTGGCGCGTCGCGCGCGCGCACCCTATGCGATCGATCTCGACCCGCAAGCACAGTTGAGCGCCATCGCCGGCGTGCAGGCCGGTTCCGGCGACGACACCGTGCTCAGCCTGTTTCAGCGCAACCGTCCGCTGCGCGAATTGTTGCAGCACGCTCAAAACGGCATCGACCTGATTCCGTCGCATATGGAATTATCGAAGGTCGATTCGCTCTACGGCAAAGGCTACAATGTGGTCAATCGCCTCAATGCCGCCTTGCGCGGGGAAAAGCTGGCGCGCGACGGCCAACCCTTGCTGATCGACTGCTCGCCCCTGGTCAGCGTGCTCACCTTGAACGCGATTTTCGCCAGCGATTGCGTCATCGTGCCGATTTCAGCCGACTATTTGTCGTTCAAGGGCGCGCTGCAAATCGCCAAGACGCTCAACGCGCTGGAGCCGGTTCTCAAACATCGTGTGAACCGGCGTTACCTATTGACGCGCTTCGACGGGCGGCGGCGCATGGCCTGGGATGTATTGCGCACGGTGGAAGAGCAATTCGGCAGCGAAGTCTGCCATACGCGCATTGCGGAAAACGTCAGTCTGGCGGAAAGCCCTGCGTATGGCAAGACCGTGTTCGAACACGCCCCCAACAGCCGTGGCGCGCACGACTACGACGAATTGCTGGAAGAACTGCTGGCTGCCGGATTTATCGAATAATCCGGGGAACGGCGATTCTGCGCAATTCAAGCGCCTATTTCGAGATAATCGATATGATGTCCTCGAACGAGGCCGCCTGCCGCTGCTTTTCCACGATGTCCTTGGTTTCCACACTCAAGACCTGGCAATCGCGGTACATTTGGCGCAATTTGCGTTCGGCGTCGGCCTGATCCTGGCCGGCGATCACCACGCTCACAATCTTGGAGCCGCCACGGGTTTGAACCGAGAAATTGAATTTCAACATAGTCGTTCCCGCCATTTGGCGAAAGAATTTTATATTGCAATTTTCAGCATAATACACCCTCACGCCAATCGCCAGCGAATGTATCGAAGTCGCCACATCCTGCCTCGCGCGCGTTGCGCCAGGTCAGCGCCGAGTCGCCGGCGGCGGCGCGCGACGTGAAACGCATTTGCCGCCAAATGCACGCAAGCGCATTGCCAGAACGACTGCCGGCGCTCATAATCGTGCTATGGTCGAAGTTGCAAACAATACAGGAGGCTCTATGTTAGTTACCTTTAAATCGAAAGCTGCAGCCGAAGTGGTGATGTATAAAGAACACGCCAGACCGCTGCTCGAATTGATCGGCAAAGATGTCCAGCGCGGCGTGATTACCGCTGCGGAGGCCGCCAATGCGGTCGCCAAGCTCGAAGTGGTGATTGCTGAAAGCAAGGTGCACCCGACGACCGAAGAAGTCAAGCGCGACGTGGTTGCCCACCCCGGAGAGCTGGACGACGATCACGACCACGAGGCGTCGCAATACGTCAGCTTTGCGACGCGCGCCTATCCGTTGCTGGAAATGCTGCGCGCCGCGCAAAAAGACGGCTACGACGTCCTTTGGGGCGTCTAAATATGCAAAGCCAGGAACGCGAACTCAAGGCAGCCGATGGCACGGTTATCTTTGTCACAGATTGGCGCCCGGAGTCGAACATCACGCCGCGCGGCGGCATTGTCGTCATGCACGGACTGGGTGAGCATTGTGCGCGTTACCAGCACGTGGCGCGCTTTTTCAACGATCTGGGTTTCACGGTTCGCGCCTACGACCATCGCGGACATGGTCGTTCCGGCGGTCCGCGCGGCGACGTTCCGAACGACGATTGCCTGCTGCAAGACGCCAAGATGGTGTTCGACGATTTCGCGCAGCAGCTCGGCGGCACGCCGTTCCTGCTTGGGCACAGCATGGGCGGCCTGGTCGCGGCGCGCTTCGCGGTGGAAGCGCAGTCGCCGCTGCGCGGCTTGATTTTATCGTCGCCAGCGCTCACTATCGCGCTAAACCCGGTGCAAAAGATCTTGTTCAAGATCCTCAGCGCCGTCGCACCCGGACTGGGGCTGCCGAACGGGCTGGAGCAAGGTTTCTTGTCGCACGATCAAAAAGTGGTCGACGCCTACGCGAAGGATCCATTGGTCCATTCAAAAATCAGCGCCCGCCTATTGAGTTTCATGCTGAAGTCGATCGAAATTGCGCAGGCCAAAGCGCCCGAACTCGCCGTGCCGACCTTGCTGGTGATCGCCGGCGACGACCACATCGTCGATTCCAGCGGCAGTCAGGCGTTTTATGCTCGATTGACCGACGGCGTCGGAACCATCCATGTTTATCCGCAGCACTATCACGAGATATTCAACGAGATCGACGCCAAAGACGTTTTCGACGACGTCGAGAACTGGCTGTTACAACATTAAAATCCCCGCCAACGCTGCGTCGGCGGGATTCACTGAAATTTATGGGGTCGACCGCGCATCGACTCCCCGCCCGGTACAATCCCTCCTTTCGCTTTGTGCAGCGGTGACCGCTCCTATTATTAAATGTCTAACGCATCTTTGAAGACCGATTCACTTGCTTTTTGCCTGCATGGCGCCGCGCAAGCGGTGGCTGCCGTAAAATCAGGCGCGGCACTGCCGCAAGCGCTAGCGCGGATATTTGCCGCGAGCGCGGCCCCGGCGCAAGCGCGCGGCGCGATCCAGGATATCTCTTATCGCGCGATGCGCCATCTGGGTCGGGCCGAAGCGCTGCTGGCGGCGATGACCTCCAAGGCGCCCGAACCTGCGCTGTTGCACGGCTTGCTCTGCTGCGCGCTGGCGCTGATCTCGGACCCCGACGTGCCGGCGGCAGATGCGCCATACAATGCATTCACGGTGGTCGATCAAGCGGTGACGGCAGCCGCGTCGGACTTGTCGATCGCGCATGCCAAAGGCATGGTCAACGCGGTGCTGCGACGCTTCCTGCGCGAACGCGAGGCGCTGCTGCAACAGGTATTGCACAACCCGGTGGCGCAATGGAATTACCCGGCCTGGTGGATCGACGCGATCAAATCGACCTATCCCGGCGACTGGCAAGCCATCCTCGCCGCCGGCAATGCGCTGCCGCCGCTTACTTTACGCGTGAATTGCCGCAAGATCGCGGTCGCCGATTATTTGCATTCGCTGTCCGAACAAGGCATCGCCGCCACGCAAGTCGGCCCGTTTGCGCTGCGCTTGGCGCAGGCAGTGCCGGTCAACCGGATTCCCGGATTCGAACAGGGTCAGGTGTCGGTGCAAGACGCGGCCGCGCAATTGGCCGCGCCCTTGCTCGATCTGCAAGCCGGCATGCGGGTGTTGGACGCCTGCGCCGCGCCGGGCGGCAAGACCGGCCATATACTCGAATGCGCGGATGTCGATTTGCTGGCGCTCGACAGCGACAGCCGGCGTTTACCGCGCATCGATGAAAATTTGCAAAGATTGCAACTTCATGCGGAATTGAAGGTGGGCGATGCCGGCGCGCGGGATTGGTGGGATGGGCGTGCCTTCGACCGCATTCTGGCCGATGTTCCCTGCACCGCATCCGGCATCGTGCGCCGTCACCCCGATATCCGCTGGCTGCGCCGCAAGGCCGACGCCGGCCAATTGGCCAAGGTCGCGCAAGGTATTCTCGACAACTTATGGTCCATGTTGCGCCCGGGCGGCAAGTTATTGTTCGTCACCTGCTCGCTTTGGCCGCAGGAATCGGAAGCACAGGCGGCCGCATTTGCCGTGCGTAACCAGGCGATCCGCTTGCCGGCGCCCGGCCAATTGCTCCCCACCGCCAACACCCTGTATGATCGCGATGGTTTGTTTTATGCACTGTTCCAAAAGGCACCTGAATAAGCGAACTTTGCGCAGCCTGGGCAATCCAAATCGATCGGGTTTTGTTGCCAAAAACCATAATTTGCATCGTTTTTCCGCACTATGCACCGAAAAAATGCGGAAATTGACCGCAAAACTGGTCTAATAGCGGCTCGACCCTTGGATCTGCGGGACTTGAAGTGCCGCGTCGACTAACCTTTTGAAGCGGATGCAATCCGCATTTTGGCACGCGTGACACGACGAATTTTTCTTTCTTTCCATCGCGGCTTGCTGGCAGCGTTGTTCTTGGCGTTGTCGTTTGTGCACGTTTGCGCCTGCGCGTCCGAAGGGATCGACATTGCCCAGGCGCATCTGGAAAGTTCGGACGAGGGTTATCGACTGTCCGCCACTTTTTCCTTCGAATTGAATCGCACGCTCGAAGATGCGATCAATCACGGCATTCCGCTGTATTTCACCACGCAAGTCGAGATGACGCGCCCGCGCTGGTGGTGGTTCGACGAAACGGCAATCAGTGCGCAAAGGACTGTCACCATTTCCAAGAACTTGCTGACCAATGAATTTCAAGCCTCGGTGATCGGCGGCATCCAGCGCAGCTTCCATACGCTGGAGGAAGCGCTGGCCGTGCTGCGCCGACCCAGCCGATGGGTGGTGGCCGAGCGCAGCGCGCTCAAGTCCGGCACCACGTATAACGTGGCGTTGCGCATGCGGCTCGACCTGGACTATGTTTCCGCGCCGATTCATATCATTTCCTATAACAATAGCGATTGGCGGCTTGCCTCCGACTGGAAAAACTTTCCCTTCAAGGTGGAATAGCGGTGGGGCGAATTTTGAGGTATATGCTGTTGCTGGGTGGCCCCGTCATCGGCATCCTGCTGTTCCTCCTGGTTTCCGCTTCGGACAATTCCGCCGCGTTCGAGCAGAATTATCCGTGGCTATTCGGTCTGAATGCGTTGTTCGCGGGCGTGCTGTTGATTTCGGTTGTCGCGCTGATCGTTCGGCTCTACAGGAATTTCCGCCAGCGCCAGTTCGGCTCGCGGCTGATGGCGCGCCTGGTGTTCTTGTTCGCCGCAATCGGCATCCTCCCCGGCACTGTGATCTACCTGGTTTCGGTGCAATTCGTATCGCATTCGATCGAATCGTGGTTCAACGTCAGCGTTGAAACGGCGCTCGATTCGGGTTTGAACCTGGGACATGCGGCACTCGATTCGCAACTCAACGAGCTGCTGGCCAAGGGCCGCAGCGTCGCTTTGGATATTTCCGACCTGCCCGACTCCGCGCAAACCGCGCAATTGGCCAAATGGCACGAATCGAACCCGGCGCAGGAAGTCAGCGTCGTCACCGCAGATGGCCGGGTGATCGCCAATGTCGGCGGCCAGATCGATACGCTGATGCCGGATCTGCCCACCAATTTGATGCTCAAACAAGCACGGCTGACGCGCGGCTTTTCGGCGTTGGAAAGCGTCGGTAGCAATGGCGACGACCTGCGCCTGCGGGTCATCGTTGCGATACCTTCGTCCAGCAGCGAGTTGTCGGTGCAGGGGCAAACGCACTTCCTGCAACTGCTGCAGCCTGTATCGACCAGCCTGGCGACCAACACCAAAGCCTTGAGCGTCGCCTCGCGGGAGTACCACGAACGCTCGCTGGGTCGATCCGGCCTGCGCAAAATCTATATCGTGACCTTGACGCTGACTTTATTGTTGGCGATATTCTGCGCCATCGCCGCCGGCTTTTTGATCGCCACCAATCTGGCCAAGCCCTTGCTATTGCTGGCCGAAGGAACCAAGGCGGTCGCCGAAGGCAATTTGTCGCCGCGTCCGATCATCGCCAGCTCGGACGAATTGGGCACCTTGACGCAGTCGTTCAACACCATGACCAAGCAGTTATTCGATGCGCGCGCCTCGGTCGAGCAAAATCGCGCTGCGCTGGAAAACGCAAAAGCCTACCTGGAATCGGTATTGGCCAATATGTCGGCCGGCGTGATGGTGTTGGATAGCCAGTTCGTGCTGGTAAGCTGCAACGAGTCGGTTGAGCGCATTTTGCAGCACGCATTCGAAAGCCATTTGGGCAAGCCGCTGGCAGAAATCACCGAATTGCAGGCTTTTTCGGCTGCAATCACCCAAGCTTTCGCGCAACAAAGCGCGCAATCGGCCGCCGATCAAACCAACCAGACGCATGCGCATTGGCAACATCAAATCGAGATCCCGCGCGCCCAGGAAAGCGGCGATGCCGATACCCAAACCACCTTGTTGGCACGCGGCTCGCGCTTGCCGGTTGCCGACGGCATCGGCTACCTGGTCGTGTTCGACGATATTTCAGACGTGATTTCGGCGCAACGCGCTTTCGCCTGGGGCGAGGTGGCGCGCCGGCTTGCGCACGAGATCAAGAACCCGCTGACGCCGATCCAGCTATCGGCAGAACGCCTGCAAATGAAGTTATCCGACAAACTTTCACCTGCCGACGCCGCGATGCTCACCAAGAGCACCGCCACCATCGTCAACCAGGTTGCAGCAATGAAACATATGGTCGACGATTTCCGCGAATATGCAAAAACCCCGACCGCTGTATTATCCGCATTGGATTTAAATGCCTTGATTGAAGAAATCCTTCACCTATATCTGGGCGACGACGAAGGCGACGTGATCAAGGCTGCGTTGGCGCCCAAACTGCCGCTGGTGATGGGCGATGCAACACAATTGCGCCAGGTCATACACAACCTCCTGCAAAACGCGCAAGATGCAGTCAGTGATCAAACCGATCCGCAGCATCCTGCGCGCATCGATTTAGCGACCGAGGAGATTCGTTACAAGGGTTCAAACAATCAAATCTGCACGGCCGTGCGCATTTCGATTGCCGACAACGGGCCCGGTTTTTCGCAGAAAATCCTGACGCGGGCGTTCGAGCCATATATCACGTCAAAGCCGCGCGGAACCGGATTGGGGTTGGCGCTGGTGAAAAAAATCATCGATGAACACGGTGGGCGGATAGATATTCAGAATCGAACCGACGCAAACGGTGCAAAGGTGTCAATTTTGCTGTTAAAGTTAGCACCGATTGAATAACTAATTTGAAATGAGCATGCCTGGGTGCGAAAAACGGTCTCTCGATCGTTTCCGGGGGGGCGGCTCCACAGATTTGAGGCAATTGAAATGATGAAGGCACGCACATGGCAAATATCCTAGTTGTTGACGATGAAATGGGGATACGGGAACTCCTTTCGGAAATTCTTGGCGACGAGGGTCATGTCGTCGTTACCGCAGAAAATGCGCAACAAGCCCGCGAATCCCGGGCCGCCAGCATACCCGACTTGGTATTGCTCGATATCTGGATGCCGGACACCGACGGCGTTACGCTATTGAAGGAGTGGCAGCGCGACGGTCTGCTGACCATGCCGGTCATCATGATGTCGGGCCACGCAACCATCGATACCGCAGTGGAAGCCACCCGTATCGGCGCGCTCAACTTCCTGGAAAAGCCGATATCGCTGCAAAAATTATTGAAAGCAGTGCAACAAGGCCTCTCGCGCTCGGTCGAGAGCGTGCGTCCGGTCAATTTTCAGGTGCGTTCGTCCGCACCGCAAGTAGAAACCGTCCGGGTTGTGCAAGACGTCTCCTATGCCGCCACCACCTCGATGCACAGTCCATCGACGATGTCGTCGATCTCGATGCTGCCGCAGGAAACGCAATTGTTTTCGCTGTCGTTCGACTTGCCGTTGCGCGAGGCGCGCGATGCATTCGAGCGGGCCTACTTCGAACACCATTTGACGCGCGAGGGCGGCAGCATGACGCGGGTGGCCGAGAAGACCGGCCTGGAACGCACGCACCTGTACCGCAAATTGAAGCAACTGGGCGTCGAACCCGGCAAACTATCGAAAAAAGGCGGATGACGCCGACCACGCTGGTCATCGGTGGTCGTGCGGCCATGCGGGAAGCAGCAATCGCGGCGGCAGTCGATCCCGCCGTGCCGAGCGCAGCGATCCTGGAAGGCATGGCGTCGGGCACCGGCGATCTGGATGCACGCGCTTCGAGCGCGTTGCAAATCATCCGCATTGCACCGGGCTGCATGTGCTGCGTCGGCAATCTGACCTTGCGCGTGACACTCAACCGGCTATTGCGCAAGCCGCCATCGCGTCTATTTATCGCCATCGCGGACAGCACCCATCTCAAGCAAATTCGCGCTTTCCTGACTCAGGAACCTTACGATGCTTTTTTGACACTAAGCGATCACATCGATGTCGACAAGACAATTGATGCTTAGTCCGTATCCCATGGGCAATTAATCGATTCAATTTTTTCCGGAAAATGCCGTAAATAGGTGGTAAGCAAGTTGTAATCGTAGTTGTCACTATTTTGTAACATTTTTTACGGCAACTTGAAATCCGTCCACCGCAGCTCCACCTTCAGCGTTAACAAAGTAGTCCCCGCAGCGAATCGGCAAAGGAGCACACCATGAACTTGATCTACAACAGCGAGCAGTACAGCGTCGTCGAATTCGGCGTCGACCACGATCAGGAGGCTTTGCGTTCGGGCGGCTATGAAATCATGGATAAATCCGGTAAGCGGGAAATCTTTATTGCCGGCCCCTTGGCAGAAGCATTCCGCGAAAAAGTGCGCACGCTGATTGCGTCCGAACCGAGCGTCGAAGATATCGACGACTTCCTGGGGAAATACGATGCCATGATGGGCAATCGGGTCGTACTCCACTAACTTTCGCCCTTCAACCCAAACCGGAGCGGAAATCGATGGTAATCCCATCGCCCTAGCTCCGGGTCAATGCCGCTTTCGGCACTTCTGATGCGTGCCAATTCCACCCCCGTCACCAGTTCGCAAACCCACATCCACGAAGGACTGCACGCGCTGGTCGCCAAACACGCGGCGACCGAGTTCAAGAAGCCGTTTACCGACTACAACCGCGCCGCCTTTGAGCGCAGCATCGCCGCGTGGCAAAGCGATGGCGGCAAGCCGCTGATTCTGGATGCCGGCTGCGGCGTCGGCTTGTCGACTTTGCACCTGGCGGCACAGTTTCCCGATCACTACGTGATCGGCGTCGACCAGTCGGCCGACCGCCTGGCCCGCAACACGCAATGGCAGGGACAAGAGCCGGGCAACTGCAGTTGGGTGCGCGCCGACTTGGTCGACTATTGGCGCCTGATGCATTTGCACGCGATTCGCCCGGCCCGCCATTACCTGTTATACCCCAACCCGTGGCCGAAAATCGGGCAACTGCAGCGCCGCTGGCATGGCCATCCGGTATTCCCGACCGTGGTTGCCTTGGGCGGATACCTGGAATGCCGCAGCAATTGGAAGATATATATCGAAGAATGCTGCGCGGCATTGACGCAGTTGACCTCGGCGACGGTTGCTGCGGAGCCCTACTCCGGGGCCGAGCCGATCACCCCTTTCGAGCACAAATATCAAGTGTCCGGCCATGCATTGTGGCGCTGCCGCGTTGAGTTATAGGCGTTTCTACTTGCGTTGTACGCAAAAATGGAAATAATCGCGTATATTATTCCCATATCAGCAACAATAAAAAAATCAAATCATGGATCGCTTGCAGTCGATGCGGGTATTCGCCAAAGTGGTCGAGCAAGGCAGTTTTGCGCGCGCCGCCGCCCAGCTCGATCTTTCCAATGCGGTCGTCACGCGCCATCTGGCCGATTTGGAAAGCCACCTTGGCACGCGCCTGTTGAACCGGACCACGCGCAAACTATCCCTCACCGAAACCGGCATGGCTTACCTGGAGCGGGTGCGGCAGATATTGCAAGATATCGACGACGCCGACGCGATCGCTTCGTCGCACGCAAAAAGTCCGTCCGGCACCTTGCGCGTCTATTCGCACCTCGGCTTCGGGCAACTGCAACTTTCAAAATTATTGCCGCATTATGCGCAAAAATTCCCCGATGTCGTGCTGGATGTCACGTTGTCGGGCCGCACTGTCGATCTGGTTGAGGATGGCTTCGACGTCGGCATTTTCATCGGTATTCAAAAATTCGATGTGAGTATGATTTCCCGCCAGATCGGCGTGACCGAATTGTTATTATGCGCTTCTCCAGACTACGTGAAACGACACGGCGCGCCGCAGGTTCCGGAAGATGTGTCGCATCACGCCTGCCTGAATTTCTCGTTTGAACAATTGCAACATCGTTGGCCGATCAAAGGTGAGGACGGCATCACGACCAATATTCCGGTGACCAGCAAAATGGTGTCGAACGACGGCGAGTTGCTGCGCCAGTGCGCGATGGCCGGCATGGGCATCATGATACGACCCTCGTTTAGCTTGAGCGACGATCTGGTGTCGGGCCGCCTGGTGCGCTTATTGCCCGACCGTCACCTGGGCCAGATGAGCGTGATAATGGTGTACCCTAGCCGGCGGCTCTTGTCGGCGACCGTGCGCAGTTTTGTCGACTTCATGAGCAGCCAATTTCCCCACCCGGAACGCGACCCTTGGCTGAAGATTTAATACAGCCCGCACTTTTTACCCCTTTACCTCGTCCAATCATGTGCCAATTGCTCGCGATGAACTGCAATGTTCCCACCGACATCGTATTCAGTTTTACCGGTTTCGCCACGCGCGGCGGCGGCTCCGACATCCACAAGGACGGCTGGGGCATTGCCTTTTTCGAGGGCGATGGCGTGCGCCATTTTGTCGATCACGAAGCGGCAGTCGCCTCCCCGGTTGCCGCCTTGATCCGGCGTTGGCCGATAAAATCCAAAAACGTCATCGCCCATATACGCAAAGCCACGCAAGGCCAGATCGCCCTGGAAAATTGCCACCCGTTCGTGCGCGAATTGTGGGGACGCTACTGGGTCTTCGCGCACAACGGCGATTTGAAGGATTTCGCGCCGCTGCAAGACGGGCCCTATCGCCCGGTCGGCAGCACCGACAGCGAACGGGCGTTTTGCTACCTGCTGCAAGAGTTGCGGCGCCGCTTCGGCGACTGCCCGCCCGAGTTGCCGCAACTGCGCGATGCGTTGCAGGAATTGACTGCCGCCATCGCCGCCTATGGCGCATTCAACATGCTGCTGTCGGACGGCAGAGCGCTGTTTGCCCATTGTTCCACCAAGTTGTTTTACCTGGTGCGGCGTTATCCGTTTGCCCAGGCCACGCTGGCCGACGATGATTTGAGCGTCGACTTTTCGCAAGTCACGACGCCCAACGATCGCGTCGCCATCATCGTCACCGAACCATTGACCACCAATGAGACATGGCAGCAATTTCACGCGGGAGAATTGAAGATATTTGTCGAAGGAAGTCCGCTAGACGTATAGCTTTCTAAACAAGTCAGATTGACGGATTGCCACCACCACTCACCGCAGCGCAACATTGAAAGTCACGAACAAGAAAAGGAAATCGGCTAAAGTAGGGGGAAAATCGAACCCACGGCAAGAATTGCCACATTGAGAGCGAGCCCGTTTCATGTCCGACGCCACTGCGCACTCACTTCGCGTCCGAGATTTTTTCCTCGCGCGTCAACCGATCCTGGATCGCAATCAGGAGCTATACGCGTACGAATTGCTGTTTCGCAATGGCGATGTGGGCGGAGCCAACTTCACTAGCGACTTGTCGGCCACCGCTTCCGTAATCTCGCACACCGCGCAATTGGGGATAGAAAAAGTGGTCGGCGACGTCTGCGGCTTCATCAACGTCGATGCCGCCGTGTTGATGAGCGACATTTTTCAGTTCTTGCCGCGCGAAAAAGTCGTGCTGGAAATCGTCGAAACCGTCGCCGCAACCCCGGAAGTCCTGGCCCGTATCGCCGAATTGAGGGCGGAGGGCTTTTCTTTTGCGTTGGACGACGTCATTACCGACTCCGACGACGTGCGCAAATTCCTGCCGCTGGTCGATATCGTCAAGATCGATTTGCGCGACATGCCACTGAGCGCCTTGCTGAAATTGACGCCTCAATTCAAGCTCGCCGGCAAGATATTGCTGGCGGAGAAAGTGGAAACTGTCGGCCAATTCAAGATTTGCCTCGATCTCGGCTTTGATTATTTCCAGGGATATTATTTCGCAAGACCGTCGATCCTGAGCGGCAAGAAACTATCTCCATCGCAGCTGTCGTTGATGGAATTGATGAATCTGGTGGATTCCGACGCCGACAGCGCGGCTATCGAGAAGGCGATCAAGCGCGACGTGTCCCTCGGGCTGAATTTGCTTCGCCTGGCCAATGCGCCGGCGTTCGGCGTGCGCCGCCAGATCGATTCCCTGAGCCAGGCGTTCATCGTATTGGGGCGCGAACAATTGCGCCGCTGGCTGCAAATCATGCTCTATGCAGAGCCTTGCAAGAGCGGACAAAACATGGCCCCGCTTTTATTGCTGGCGGCGACGCGCGGCAAGATGCTGGAGTTGATGGCAAGCAAATTGCGTCCGGGAAATCGCAATGTCGCCGACACCGCGTTCACGGTCGGCATCATGTCGCTGATGGATGCCTTGTTCGGCATGCCGATGCACGCCATCCTGGAACAGGTCGCGGTGGTCGAGGAAGTCGGCGCTGCCCTGCACGCGCGCAAAGGCTTCTACGGCGACCTGCTCAAGCTTGCCGAATATCTGGAGCGTATCGAGGAGGCCGAGCCCTTGCTAAGGCCGATGTTAAGGAAACTGGAATTGTCGAACGATGACCTGTACGAGTTGGAAGTGGCGTCGTTCGAGTGGAGCGATCAGGTGTTGCACAGCGCGGTGTGACGCCAGCTATCAGATCCAGCCGAAAACGCCCAGAATCCCCGCTGCAGCAAACATCCATAACGGATGTATTTTGGATTTTACCGCCAACGCGGCAGTCAGCGCAGTGACGCAATAGGCGACCCAGTTGTGGTCGGCCTCGCGCGTGAGCACGTAGCCGCTCGCCAGAATCAAGCCGATGGTCACCGGCACCAGACCGCCTTGCACTACCATGCGCCAGCGCGCCTGCTGGAAGCGTTGCCAGAAACCGGCAAACAAATACGTCGTCAATGCCGAAGGAATGCACATCGCCGCCGTCGCCACCAAGGCTCCGGCGATGCCCGCAAATTTCCATCCGAGCAGGCTGACAATCAATACATTCGGCCCGGGCGCAGCTTGCGACAATGCGACCAGCGACACGAATTCGCTGCTGGAGAGCCAGCCGCGAACCTCGACCAATTGATGATGCATCTCCGGGATCAAGACATTGGCGCCGCCGATTGCCATCATCGACAGCACCAGGAAATACATCCCTACCTCTGCCAAAGAGCGCGAAGAATTCATTTTTTATCCCACCAGGAAAGAAATATGCCGAGCGGCACCAACACGCCCAAGACCATCAGCAACGGCAAGGCCAGCAGGCCCGATCCAACAAACGCCAGTGCCGTCACGCCGCTGGTGCGCCAGGTCTTCGCTTGCCTGGTCACCATGTTATACCCCATCGCCACGATCAGCCCGGCGCTGGCAGCGGCGGTGCCGCGTATGGCATGTTGCACGGCAACTACTTGCCCATAGTGGCCGTATAGTTCCGCCAGGATCAAGATGATCGCCAACGGCGCCAGCATCAATCCACACAGCGCCAACACTGCGCCCGTAGCGCCATGAAAGCGCCGGCCAACCATGATGGACAGGTTGACCACGTTGGGGCCAGGCAGGATTTGGCCCAGGCTCAAGGCCTCCGCAAATTCGTCGCTGGTGAGCCATTTGCGCTGTTCGACCAAGATCCTGCGCGCCCACGGCAAGACGCCGCCGAAGCCCACCAAGCCCATGTAAAGAAAGCAGAGAAACAAGTCTTTCTTTGTCATTGCCACCGAAGTTTGGAAATTTATCGTGCTATCCATGCCGTTGCTGTATTCAAGAGGGTCCGATCAGGCCTTGTCGGCCAATGCGTTGAAATCGTCGATCCAATGCTGCAACCGGGCGATGGCGTGCGCCTTTTGTTTCGGCGTCGCGATATTGACGATCGTCACGACCAACTGCGCTGCGCCGTCTTTCGACGCTTCGTAAAACGTCTTCATTTCGGGGGTCGCGCCGGCGTGCAACATGTAATTGTCGCGGATATAGCTCTTGATCGTTTCCGCTGCGACCGCGCGCGGCATTCTTTCTTGCTGGATCCGCTGCACCAGCGCAATCAGGCTTTGTTGTCGCACGACCCGGTCGGCTGCCCACAGCTCGTTATTCAACGGCCGTTGGTCAGAGGCGCGCCGGATCACCGCTTCCTGCTCGTCGCTGAAATCGCCGAACCAGTATTCTGCCCATTCCATCACGTCTTTGTATCGGGATTTCTGTTTGTCTTGCAGATCGCCGCGCAAATGGTCTTTGCGATATTTTTCGTTGTTCGACTCGAATTTGTGCCGCAAATGTTCCAGGTTCCCGGCCTTGATCGACAAGGCCAGATCGGCCAGATCGGGCGCGATCTCGTCGACGATGCGGTCGCCGCATTGGATCAACTCTTCGTAATCGTCGAGCATTTGCTGCTTGGTGACTTCGTGCTGCAAACGCCGCTGGGCGCCGGTCAGCAAGGCGACATAATGCTTCAATTGCGTGCGCCGGTGCCAGGCAAACAGCGCGCCGATACGTTGCTTGGCCCACGGTTTCTGGCTGGCATCGAAACCGACATAGCCGTTCAGCCACCAATAGGTCACCGTATCGCCGTAGCTGTAACCGAATCGCGCAAGGCTGCAAGCCGCCAGGACTAAGGCCAGCAAGCAAATGCATCCTAGTTTTAGAAGGCGCACAGGCGGTCGCGTGATAAAATTTTGCATTATTCTGATTGGTCTCCTATGAACGTCGTCATTCTCGCTGCCGGCATGGGCAAGCGCATGCACTCCCAAATGCCAAAAGTATTGCATCGGCTGGCCGGCAAACCGCTGCTGGCGCATGTGGTCGACACGGCCCGCTTATTGTCCCCCGCCAGCCTGACCATCATCTACGGGCACGGCGGCGAAACGGTTCCGCAAGCGCTGCAAGCGGCCGACATCGCCTTCGCCAAGCAAGAACCGCAACTGGGCACCGGCCATGCGGTGCTGCAGGCAGTCCCGCATTTGCGCGACGACGCCCCTACGCTTATTCTATACGGAGACGTGCCGCTTACCACGGCGACCTCACTGCAACGCCTGCTGGACAGCGCCGGAACCGACAAATTATCGATCTTGACGGTCGAACTCGACAATCCAACCGGCTATGGCCGCATCGTGCGCGAGCATGGCGCGATTGTCCGCATCGTCGAACAAAAGGACGCGACCGACGCCGAGCGCGCGATCCGCGAAATCAATACCGGCATCATGGTCGCCCCGACCGCCAAACTCAAGCAATGGCTGGCTACGCTGTCGGACGACAATGCGCAACGCGAATATTACCTGACCGACATCGTCGCCCGCGCCGTTGCCGACGGCGTGCAGGTGGTGTCGGCGCAACCGGATGCAATCGCGGAAACGCTCGGCGTCAACAGCAAGGTGCAGTTGGCCGAACTGGAGCGCATCTACCAACGCCAGCAGGCAACGGCGCTGCTGGAGCATGGCGTCACGCTGGCCGACCCGGCGCGCATCGATGTGCGCGGCGCGCTATCCTGCGGCCAGGACGTCGCCATCGATGTCAACTGCGTATTCGAAGGCAAGGTCGAACTGGAAGAAGGTGTCTCGATAGGCGCGCATTGCGTCATCAAGAATGCGCGCATCGCCAAGGGCGCTAACATCAAGCCGTTTTGCCATATCGAAGACGCGCAAATCGGCGCGGGCGCGCAAATCGGCCCTTACGCTCGACTACGCCCCGGCACCATCCTGGCTGAAGATGTCCATATCGGCAATTTCGTCGAAGTCAAAAACAGCCAGATCGCCGCGCACAGCAAGGCCAATCATCTGGCCTACGTCGGCGATGCCACGGTCGGCGCGCGCGTCAACATCGGCGCCGGCACCATCACCTGCAACTACGACGGCGTCAACAAATTCCGCACGGTAATCGAGGACGATGTCTTCATCGGCAGCGACAGCCAACTGGTGGCGCCGGTCACGGTCGGCAAAGGCGCGACGCTGGGCGCCGGCACGACGCTTACCCGCGACGCCGCCGCCGACAAGCTGACTGTATCGCGCGCCAGGCAAGTGACGCTCGACCATTGGAAACGGCCAGCCAAGATCAAGACATAAGGCAGCGACTCACACCGCGATGCGGGTCTCGAACTTGCTGCGGTGAATCGAGAAGAAGCTGCGCACGTTGCGCACGTTGGCGTGCGCGGCAAACAAACGGTGCGCCAGCGCGTGATAAGCGGGCATGTCCGCCACTTGCACCACCAGCACAAAATCGGGGCCGGGCGAGACGCGGTAGCATTGCAGCACCGCCGCATCTTGCGCCACCAGCGCCTCGAATTCCGTCAGTTTCTCCGCCGCCTGGTGATCCAGCGTGATCTCGACAATCGCCGTCAGCGCCGCCCCTACCTTTTGCGGCGCCAGCAATGCCACCTGCCGCTCGATCACGCCGGAATCGATCAAGCGCTTGACGCGTCGCAAGCAGGTCGGCGCCGACGCATGCACCAAGGCCGCCAGCTCGATATTGGTTAGCGATGCATCGTCTTGCACCGCATTCAAGATGCGGCGGTCAAGCTCATCCAGCAAGGTGCCGCTGTCATCATTCTTCATGCGCCCTCACGATTTGAATTTTACGGAAATAAAAATCAATTATTTGATTTAATACTTCATAATATTAGCTCAATGAATAAATAATTCATATATATATGAATTTCGACCGCATATTTCAATGCCATTACTCTACGATGAGCATATTCACAAACGAATGTTGAGAGGTTTCCATGTGCGGCATCGTCGGCGCAGTTGCGCAACGCAATATCACCCCTATCCTGCTGGAAGGCCTCAAGCGGCTTGAATATCGCGGCTACGATTCCTGCGGTATCGCGCTGCATATCGACGGCAAGCTGCAACGCTCGCGCAGCACCTCGCGCGTCGCCGAGCTGGAAAAACAGGTCGAAAGCGCCCACCTGGCAGGCTTTACCGGGATTGCCCACACCCGCTGGGCAACGCACGGCGCACCGGCCTCGCACAATGCACACCCCCATTTCTCACGCGAACGCATCGCGCTGGTACATAACGGCATCATCGAAAACCACGACGAATTGCGCGCCGAACTGAAAGCCGCCGGCTACGTTTTCGAGAGCCAGACCGATACCGAAGTGATCGCCCACTTGATCGACCACTTGTACAACGGCGACTTGTTCGACACCGTGCAGCTGGCAGTCAAACGGCTGACCGGCGCCTACGCAATCGCCGTGTTTTGCCGCGACGAGCCGCATCGCGTGGTCGGCGCCCGCCAGGGCTCGCCGTTGATCGTCGGCGTCGGCCAGGGTGAGAACTTCCTCGCTTCCGACGCCATGGCGTTGGCCGGCACCACCGATCAAATCATCTACCTGGAAGAAGGCGACGTGGTCGACCTGCAATTGCAGCGCTGCTGGATCGTCGACCGCACCGGCAAAGCCGCGCAACGCGAAGTGCGCACCGTGCACGCGCACACCGGCGCAGCCGAACTCGGCCCCTACCGGCATTACATGCAAAAAGAAATATTCGAACAACCGCGCGCGATTGCCGATACGCTCGAAGGCGTCACCTGCATCATGCCCGAACTGTTCGGCGACGACGCCTTCCGCGTCTTCCAGCAAATCGACTCGGTGCTGATACTGGCTTGCGGCACCAGCTACTATGCCGGCTTGACCGCCAAATACTGGATCGAATCGGTTGCCAAAGTGCCCGTCAACGTCGAAATCGCCAGCGAATACCGTTACCGCGACAGCGTGCCGAACCCGAACGCGCTGGTGGTCACGATATCGCAAAGCGGAGAAACCGCCGACACGCTGGCCGCGCTGAAACACGCGCGCGCACTAGGCATGCTGCATACGCTGACCATCTGCAACGTCGCCACCAGCGCGATGGTGCGCGAATGCGCGCTCGCCTACATCACGCGCGCCGGCGTCGAAGTCGGCGTCGCCTCCACCAAGGCCTTTACCACGCAACTGACCGCGCTGTTCCTGCTGACGCTGGCGCTGGCGCAATCCAAGGGCCGCCTGTCCGACCAACAGGAAGCGGCACACTTGAAAGCGATGCGCCACCTGCCGGCGGCCGTCACTGCCGTGCTGGCGCTGGAACCGCAAATCATCGCCTGGGCCGACGATTTCGCGCGCAAGGAAAACGCCCTCTTCCTGGGACGCGGCCTGCATTACCCGATCGCGCTGGAAGGCGCGCTGAAGCTGAAAGAGATATCCTATATCCACGCCGAAGCCTACCCGGCCGGCGAACTCAAGCACGGACCATTGGCGTTGGTGACCGAGGAAATGCCGGTAGTAACAGTCGCGCCGAACGACGCGCTGATCGAAAAACTGAAATCCAACATGCACGAAGTGCGCGCGCGCGGCGGACAACTCTACGTATTCGCCGACGCCGACTCCCGCATCGCGCCAAGCGAAGGCATCCACGTCATCCGTCTGCCGGAACACTATGGATTACTATCGCCGATCCTGCACACCGTGCCGCTGCAATTGCTGGCCTATCACACCGCGCTGGCGCGCGGAACCGATGTCGACAAGCCGAGGAATCTGGCAAAATCGGTGACTGTTGAATAGCGAGCATCAACTGACGCGATGTTTGTATTCCGTACGATTAAAGTCGTAAATTGGCAATTAAAGTCGTAAATTGACTATTAAAGTCGAAAATTAAATTATCCTGGATCGGCTCATTCGATTCTTTGCCATACTATCGCGGCGCGACCACCCATCTTGCGAATTACATCTGCGCGCAGCTTTTTCGATTCCTGAAGGGAAATTTGACTGGTTTCGCGGCAATTTCCCTCTGATTTTCAAACTGCGGGCACAACTTGGGTGCATCAGAATACATCTACGCTACGCTTCCTCATCGACAAGATGAATGCCGAATTCAACACAAGCCTGCCTTACCTGACGGATCGCGACAAGAACGCTCCAAAACTCGATTCTGCGTTTACGCAATTCGGGCAATCCGTCACGCGTCAGGATTGTCCATCCTGGATTCAGCCCTACCCCAATCTTCCGTCCGTCGATTCGAAAACAAAAAGCGATATCATTCCATACAGCGATGGCGCCCTCACGACCTGGGTTCCTCCAGCGTAAGTGGCTAGAGATGCCCACCATGGCGCAAAATGCCGAGCATCTTGTGCTATACGTGTCGCCAGATCGCAACTTACGATGTTACTTGTTGGTGCCGGCGCATTTTTCTAACCCAAGTTGTCGATTACCATGACCCGCCCCAATAAGCTGGAAAACGCCTGATGTTGCAGACCACATGCCTCGGTCACAAAAACACAGCGCAACGGGCCAATCTCATTTCGCCACCGGCAGTGGCTAGTCCCCTGCCGATACATGTCACGAATCTTCATCCTCTTAGCTAGCCAAAACGGGGCAATCCAGAATTTCACCAATGAATCTACCAATACTGGGATCACAATACCGAAGCCGATTGTAACGTAGCCAAGTCTCCACATCAAACTGCTGTCCCCGAAACCGGAACGACGATATGCACGGTCGCCAGTAAAATTGGGCGCCCGTAGGTACCCAATTCCAGGTTTTTTCGTACGATGCCATTTGTTCTTGCGGCGTCAGCTTTTTGATTCGATGTTCATTGTGCCTTGATGTACTATTTGCTCTTTTAGCAGCGCAGGCACTCCACTGGACGGCCATCGTGCGTCGCATAATGGAAAACGCTTCGGCCTTGGGGCAAATGAATCCTATGCGCGTAGGACACGATGGAAGCGCCGGGCTGAGTAGCGCGCGTTTCTTTCTTCATTGGAGCCAACATGCAACATGGACGCGTAGTAATTGAGACGATCGATAGCCTGGTATTGCAAGGCAATGCCATGGGCGACCCGGCGCTGCGCCAAATGCCGATCTACCTGCCCCCCGGCTACGAAGGCAGCACGAAGCGCTTCCCGAGCGCGTACGTGCTATCGGGCTTTACCGGGCGCGGCCTAATGCAGTTGAACGACGCCTGGGGCGATGAAACACTCCCGCAACGCCTCGATCGCCTGATCTGCAGCGGTCGGATGCAACCGATGATCGTGGCAATGCCGGATTGCCTGACGCGAGTCGGCGGCAGCCAATACATCAATTCGACGGCGACAGGGCGCTATGAAGATTATTTGGTGCAGGAAGTCGTGCCATTCATCGATACCCACTTTCGCACCAAAGCGGAACGCGACTATCGCGCCGTGCTTGGCAAGAGTTCTGGCGGATACGGCGCCGTGATCCAGGCTATGCGTCATCCTGAAGTATTCGGCCTTGCAGCTTCGCATAGCGGCGACATGTATTTTGAATTGTGTTACAAGCCCGACTTTGTCAAGGTGGCGGCGCAGATCGGACATTTTGGCGGCTTGAAAGCGTTTTACGACAATCTGGCCACGATTCGCCCGCGTAGCGACACATTCAAAATCATCCTTAACACCATTGCCATGGCAGCCTGCTATTCGCCGAATCCGCGCGCGCTTAGCGGCGTCGGCTTCGAGCTGCCGTTTGACGAATACAGCGCCGAAACGAACGAAACTGTGTGGTGTCGCTGGCTGAAATGGGATCCCACCTATCTCGTTGGAAAACATCTTGACTCACTCAAGTCACTGCGACTGCTATATATCGACGTCGGACGGCGGGACGAATTCAACTTGCAATTCGGCGCGCGAATATTTTGCCGCCACCTGCAGAAACATGGCGTGAACTTCATGCATGAGGAATTCGACGATGGCCACATGAATATCTCGTATCGCTACGACCATTCATTTGTGGCAATTTCACGAGCAATGGAATAAAAGGGACTGATCACCCGCACCAACGCCGTATCGGTGCCGGTCCGCTTTGAGCAACTTGACCAACGCCTTTTCCGGCACGCACAGGTATCTGCGGCGATCCGTGCGCATGTCGGTTACGCGCCAGCCATGACCGGCAAACCATTCCCACTGTTCGTCGCTGATCAAATGCTTGAGGCGGATTCTGACATTGTCGCGCACGACGTTGCTGCCGGCGAGTGGCCTGCGATCAAGCGGTGGCGGTTCTCGCTTGACGCGGATGCCGAATAGCGTGCGCAGAATATCCTTCAGAGTCATGGATTTTTCTCGTGAGTGTTTTAATCTGATGTTGTCGTATGTCGATACAGTGTCGGCGCGTTGTCGTCGATATTCCGGCGCGAATCGCCTTCGCGGATGCCGTTGCGACGGCGCCGCGCTTCCTCTCTTTTGCGTCTTGCCGTGGGCGCTGCCCTGCCAATAGCGATCATGTTCCGTAGCGGCGCACAATGCGTCATATGGCCCAACGCCGCCACAAGGTCTGTCGGCAATTCGGCGTTGCATCCTGGGCATCGGTAAGGGCGGTTTGCAGTCATGCTTGTTTCGTTCATTTTTAGCCTTCCTGGAGCATTCCATCACTCTCCGCGTAGGTTGTCTCGCCGGAATGCAGTACCGATGCCTGATATCGCAATCTTGCCGTGGATTTTCGGCGACTAATCTGATTCATGTGCGCGCATTCCGGGCACCAGGCCTTCTGACGGAGATTGCTGTTTGGCGTGGAGTACCAGCGATGGCCGCGATCACACTCCCAATGCACCTTGGTCTTCATATTCACATACTCGGACAGGAGCACGCCACCGCGGTCGCGCGCGTATTGACGTAGCGCATCGGAGATGCGCCGCCTCTTTTCTTCGTCGCCACATTGGCGGCACCACCTGCCGTTTGTGACGTAGGTGCCGATGCCGGCCCATGCATGCCCGTTACCGCAAATGAACCGATATCGCTTGTTGCCCCCGGTATACTCTTCCAGACAGATGCCGCCCTTTTCCTTGACCACTTGATGGAAACGTTTTGCGCTTTGTTCCATGTGCGACGCATGAAGTTGCTTGTTGGCGCACACGCGACACCAAACGCCCCTGAATACCGTGCTTGCTTTCGCTTCCCATTCATGACCCACTGCGCATTGAATACGGCAACGCGTACTGCTATTCGTGTACGTATCGACGAAGCACTTGCCGCCCTTTTCGGCAACGATGCGCTGCAGCCGTTCCGGCCCGTCTTTCTTCGTCAGTTGTCGACCCGTCGCGATGGCCCCGCAGCGTGGACACCATGTGCCGCTGTTGATGATCTTGCTGGGGTTGGTCTTCCATTCATGGCCGTGCGCGCAGACGAAGCGATGCGGCACGTAGCCCAGATAGCTGGGTTCCAGGCATCGGCCTCCCTTGGCTTGCGCAATCTTTCGTATTTGCTCCAGGCGCTCTTCCTCGAGGCATTCTTTGCATACGTTCGGATTCTTCAGGATGCTCATTCCCCATCGCGTAAATTCATGACCCTTTTTGCAACGCAACGTGTACTTTCCTGCGGAACCTTCCCATACGGCACTCAGGAATTCCAATCCGGCCCGATCCGCGATGGCGTGCATCCGCTGCAACATTTCTCTGGAAATGGGGTCAATATTGGGAACAGATAACGTACACTGAAAGCGCTCTCGGATCGTTTGCAGAAGCTGCGCGATTTCCTCCCGGGATGGTAGCGTGCATACCTGATCCAGCCCATGCGTCTTGCGCCATGCGTCTAGAGTTTCCCGCGCCAATTTCTCTGCGACTTCTTCCCCATATTTTTTGGTGGAAAAGCGCTTTTGGTATATCTTTTTGTCGATGTTCAGATACACGATCCAGTCGACGCGATGGCCCGAGGTTTTCCTGACTGCGCCCGGCAAACCGCCCTCGGTGTTGCTGTACGGCTTCGGCAAACGCTCTTGCAGAGCGGCGTGAAACGCCCTTGCCGCGCTGTGCGCTTGTTCGCTGCTGGCGTAGTGGTCGTCCATAAAATCGGACTGGTACACCGTGCTGAAGCGCTGTGTCGACGCGCGCCAGCCGCCCGCCGCGCTGCGCGATCCACGGGCTGGTCCGATCCGGCGCAATCCGCCTGACATTGGCGAATAGGGGAATTTTTTTGCGGTTGGTCCGTCGCCGGCGTCGACCGGATTGGATACGGCTTTCAAATGATGATCCGTTGAAATGGGTTCGTTCTTACTCATGCAATCGTCTTATTCTTCAAGTTTCATGAGGCGCTACCGATCTTCCCGCTCGTCGCATGCGTTGCTGTCTGGACAAAGCGCTTCAAATTTCGCATTCGATCACCAGATCGTCCGCATCGGTTGCCTTGTTGCGCGTGCCTTGCCACGCCGTCCAGCCCAACTGCCCCATGCCGAGTTGGGCTTGCGGCACTTCTTCCCTACGCAGCACCAGTTGCACATCCACCCGGAGTTCGTAACCGACGTAATTCCTGATCCAGTCGCCGACTTGTTTGATGCCTTTTCCATCGGGTAAGAGTTCACGATAGCGAACCTGCGACATCGGTCCCAGACGCAGCCGTATCTTGTGCTGGCAGTCCAGTATGCGCTCGCCGAGAAACGCGCCTTTGCCAAGGCCATTATTGGCGCGATCTCTGAGGCGCGTTTGGTCGGCGCGCCGCATGTCGATCCAGTGCGTGACGAATTCGTCGATCGCTACCGGCACTTGCAGGTAAGTCTGCAGTATCTTTACCAGCCCTTCGGAGTTGCGCGTTTGCCGAACCAGATGCGCTGCCGAAAAAAGCTTGGCGTGATCGGCAATGCCGTCGCGCGAGCGCATCGCCGGCTGGCCGTAACCGATCAGGCTGGCAGCATAGTTGGTGAAGCGATCCGCCTCGGCGCGATCCATGTTCGTGCTCGGTTGCGCATCGGCCCAGGCGCGGTAAAAAAGTAGAATCGCGCGATGATGAAAGATGTCGGCGAAACGCACCAGCGTCGGATCGTTGTAGTGCCGCAGACGATCGCGCGCATACTCGGTCAGGTGCAGCGGCAGCGGGCCGTTTGGCCCGAACAAACCAAAACTGTAAATATCGATGCGAGGCGGAATATCGCCCGACGGCACGCTGACGCTGGCAATGGTCGATGCCGCAAAGGTCAGTGCCGGTTCCTGCCCAAGCCGGATGGCATCGAACAACGGGCGCGCAGCACGGCCTAACAACGGCGTGTTTTGACCTTCCTTGTTCTGGCTGTCGATCCAGCGCAGCACGGCAAATAGATCGGCTTTATAAGGCCGACCCACCAATTGCCGCCAGAAGTCCGATGTCCATAGCGCATCCGTTGCATTTTGGATAGGAGGTTCTGCTTCGTCGTCCGGATCGATGGGCGCCAAATTGGTTTTGCCGGTCATGCAATCGGCCTCTTGCCCATTCTTGGCTTCCAGCAGGCGATTTCGCCACGCTGAATCGAATGTAGAACGGTTTCTGTAAAGGAATTCTGGCTGACGTGCCGAGCAAAGAATTGTTCCAGCACGGCGCCAAACAGGTAAGGGCTGGTTCCGCCGAATAAGGTCTCGTCGATTGTCAGGTCGATTCGGGCGCCATAGCCGTAGCCTAGTGGCGAGTCGGGCAGAATATGGGCGACTTGTTTGATGCGACAGTGCCGGATCGCCTCGATCTGCTTGTTCTGCCCAGGCCCGGCCAACGTCCCGTAGATCGACAGCAACTCGCGCAAGGCTTGCGGCCCTTCGTCGTCGTTCAAATCGGTCAGGGTCAGCGCATTCACGTCGAGATGGCTGATGATGCGCCAGGTCATTTCCCCTTGGGCCAAGGCGATCCTTGGCTCGGTCGGGCCGTGTAATATCTTGATGGATTCGATCGGGACCGAGGATTTCATTTTGAAGTCGCTCGGCCCGGTACGTGGGATCGATAATGGCAAATCCCGATTGGTGCACAGCGTTTCAAACGACAAACTTTTCAACGTATGGGGAAATGGCTCCTGTTGCCGGTCGACCAATGACGCAAAGACTTCGCTGCCGACATAGTTGGTGCGCATGCCGCTGCGCCGCAATGCTTCCGGCACGACGCAAGGCTCGCGGCGGATCATATGGTAGCCGGCATCGGCACGTTCATCGGTTCCCGTTGCCGCAAAAAACGAGCGGAATTCCTGCTCGGTGCCGCCATCGGATTCTTGTCCAAATGCTGCGCTTACCGAATAGATTTCAAAATCCAGCAGCTTGTTTTTGTCGACGACGATGCACGTCTCGCGCTGATTTGGAGTGATTTCCACCGAGTCGCTTCGTCTGGTAAACAGGTTGACGACCGGCGTGCAAAATAGCGCCAGGTGTTGTTTGTCCACCCGGTTTTCCAGATCGTGAATGGGACAGTCCAGCAAAATGGTCAAGTCGAGCGTGCTTCCTTCGGTTTTGCCGATGCAGTTTTTGAGGCCAGTCAATGTAAAAAACTGGTAGCGGGCGGGCAACGTAAAATATTCGTGGAGCAGCCGATACCCCTGAAACGCGCGCTTGTCGTAAGGAAGCAGCGCTTGATCGCTGTCGAACCCCTCCGGACGGATGGAACTGGGGTACAGAAATTCCATCCATTTAACCGGCCGCTGCGGCTCGCAGCCGATCACGCCCAGCGCGTGTGCAAAAATCGTTTCGTAGAGGTGTGAAGCGATGTCGTCGGCGCCGGCCAGATGGAATGTGAGTTGATCCAACGCCAGTTCCGACAGCTTGCCTTTGGTGGTTTTCAAGCGGATGCGGATCGCTCCCTTGACGGGGGCGTCGAAGCGCAAACTTGCAAACGGCAGGTCGGCGGGCGCGCCGGTGCAACCGACATCCAGAATTTCCAGGGGCCAAAGCGTCACGTCGTGTGCGGTGCGAAATTCGCAGGCAGTGTCTCCCGCTGCGAGTTTCTCGGACGACATGGGGGAATGCCTGGGTACCTGGAATCCCGCCGCCAGCGATCCTTCGGACATGCGGGGGCGCATTTGCACAATTGCCACCGATGGCGTTGGCGCCAGATAGTGCGGATAGAGAACTTCGAGCAGACGTTGCGAAAAATGCGGGAACCGTTCGTCCATTTCAAGCTGGACGCGCGCGGTTAAAAAGCTGAAACCTTGCAGCAGACGTTCCACATAGGGGTCGGCCACCTCCACGCCATTCATGCCAAGACGGGCGGCGATTTTTGGATGTTGCTCGGCGAATTCTTGCGCCAGTTCACGCACGTAGCTTAGTTCGGCGTTGTAATACTCAAGCAGGCGTGGATGCACTGTATTCAGCCTTTGGCGACATTGCCGATGGAAGCAATCAGCGTCGCGCCGCAACTGACCTTGTGCCCATGCAACGCGACTGCCTTGCCGTCGATGGTCCAATTGGGATCGCCCTCGACGATCGTGCAATTGCTGTGCCCCGGAATCGGGCAACTGCAACTGTCGCCGACCAGTGCGAGCGGCTTGCCCATTGCAATGGATTGGGAAGCGGCGGAAGTGACCGACCCGCCATGACTGGTGGAGTCGCCTAAACGTACTGGAGGAGGCATAGAGTGGTTTCGCTAATGGATAGGGGAGTCTTCAGGACTTCGGCATTTCATACGATACCAAAGTCCAATGGGCCGTGACTTTTTGAAGTTGCGCTTCGCCGCGCAGCTTTTGCATGGCATTCAATTTGCGGGCGACGTGTACCTGGGGGAAGGTGCTCCAGGCGCGGATATAGTGGGTGTCGCCGTGCTCATAATGCGGTGGGTCGCAACGCCACATGCCGCTTTGCCGACATTCTTCCCCGCTCAAATGGCGCGCGCCGATAGCCAGCGTGCGCATGGATTCCGGTTGATCGGGCTGCCGCACTGACGGAGCCCCAACGGGCACAGAGACGGAAACCGGCTGCGTATAGAGCAGCTCGTTTGGCGACAGATGGAAATCAATCGGGTCCGCAAGGGTATAGGGGCGCTTGTCCGTGCTCGGCGTAACGACGGTGATGGTTGCCTCTTCATCCTGCCGGAGATTGGCGGTAATGCTGGCATCCTTCTCTTGAAATGCCGCTATGATCGCCAACGCCCATTGCACGAACGGGCTGGCCGCGCCGGTATTGCCGATCCGGGCGTAAATATCGATCCCTGTCTCGGGCTTGAACAAGGCGAAATCCGGTAAGCTTGCAGTGACCGCCTGCGCCAGCGGGATGACGTTGGCGCCGGTGACGGGGCCGGCTGTGTCGTAAAACACGCGCGCCGGCTCGCCGCCGGGGATCGACTGCAAAGCTGCGTCGAATCCGATCTTGAATGCTTCTCCCTTTTGCCGCTCACTCATCAACTTGACTTGCTTCCCTGGGTCGAAGGTCGGATTGCCGTCCTTGTCCTTGCGGTAAGTGATGCGGACGGGACGATGCAAAACCGCTATCGTCGGCAGACGGTCGAATTGCTGGAATTGCTCGTGCGTCCAGACTTCGGGCACGAACTTGCTCGGTTTAAAGCCGGGTTTGGGCGGGCCGGGGGCGTACAGATGGTTTCCTGGATGGCCGGCAAAGGCGCGGATCGCATCGACTCGCTCGCGCCGCGCCAGCAGCAACCCGACCATCGATTCGGCCATGCTGTCGAAGCGGCGCGGGCCGTCTTCCCAATGGGCTTGGCGGCTCGCGTCGCCGGTCAGCGAACGGGTCATGTCGCCGTCCGACATCAGCAAAAGCAGCGCCGGCACGTCCGGGTAGCCCTCGAAGAACTGGAATGCGCGTTCCAGGATTTCTTCCGGGTTGTCGCTGAAAAATGCGCTCAACGGGCTGATCTTGTGGTGCGGCATGCCTGCCGCTTCCCGCAAACTGTCAATCCGGTCGTTAAATGGGTTGGCAGCATCGGACGATGCCGCAGAATGCTGACGCGGCCAAACGCTGACGCTCGGAATCGGCCAATTTTCGACAAAATATTTGGCGGAAGATTCGAGCGCGTTGGCGCTGCGCTTGGTTGTGGCGATTGCTTTCGCATCATGCTTCCTGGAGTAAGCAGCCGCATCTTCCGGCAAGATCGATCCTTTTTGATGCTCTTGCATCTCTTGCCAAACCTGCGATTGCCGGAACATTTCGACGGACAAGCCGACGCCGAGCACTTCGAGCGTAGTCAAACGGGGATGAATATTGGGTGTGGTTGCGGTCATATTGGTTTGACCACGGAAACAAGAACTGAAAATAATGGCATGGCTGGTCGGTTAAGGCAATTTGACATATTTTATGTCGTCGTACTGCGAGATTAACTCTTGAACCTCGGGATCATTTTTATATTTGATCAATAATGCATCTAGTTTTTTCTTGGCTCTTAGGCAATATTTATTGGTGGAGGCGATAATTTCTTTTTTCTCTTTCTTACTCAAACTGCTGTCAAATTCGCCGGCTAAGTGGAGGCATGTGTCGGCGTTATCGGCAAACTGCTTTACGTCTTCCTTATTTGCACCATCTGCGATGCACGCAATCGGTATGCATAGACACGCAATGAATAGTTTTTGGAACATGGTTGCCTTTGACTACCTATTGGGTGCTGTCACCGCTGTTTGGCATTGTTGATTTTGAAGGATTGCACTTTATTTTTCAACCACAACGCTATATCTGATCGGAACTCCCGTCTTCTCATCAATTTCCTGCTCCGGCAAGAAATTGATAAATACCTTTGCATTTGTTAACCATATTGGAGATAAGGTGTCTTGAGCAGCGACACAACGTGTTCTATTTTTTTTGCCGAGAAAACTGAATGTGACAGAATCCATGCCCTCTTGTGGCAGACGAGGAATTTCCTCTGGCGTCAAATAAAAATTTTCTTCTATTTCTAGTGACAATCTATTTTTATACGGGCCGACATAAATATACCTCTTTCCCGATTCTGAATAAATAGAGAATATTGTTTGATCCATTCCTATCGATGGCAAATTAAATTCCAGCATCAACGGAAAGGCATTGTTGTGATTTTTTGGCGCATAGACATCACTCTTCAATAACTCCGTTAGCTCTTGATCAAACCTTTTTGGCTGCAATATTTCACACGACATAGATTTCATCTTGGAGATCATGAAGAATTTCCATGAAAAATATGCAATAGGTACAAGTAGAATAGAAAAAAGCGCCAAACTCAATAAAATGAACTTCAGTCTTCGGTGAATAAATTTCATTATTTTAATTGCACTAATTTTTGATCTGTATTTCGCATGGTCATTTCGAGAAAACAAAACTGAGATCAATCAAATAGCAAAGAGCAGCCACAAGATTGTTTCGCGTCGTTTTGCGGTGAATATTAGTCGTTGCGGATAACGAACACCGCATCAAAATTCCTTGGGTATGTATTTTCCGCCTTATACATGTTTTCCGAAACTCTAAACCGGACAAGCAATTCTGCACCATCTTTCACCTTATATGAGTAGTCGAACATGTGAATCGTATGTGTAATGGGGTTATTCGGATCATTATCCTTTTCCTGTTCGGTAGATGAGTTTTTGAATTTCAGATTCAATTGCAAAAAATCAGTTTTTGTAAAATTAGGAAGATAACGATGGTAAGGATTGCTGTTACGATTTGTCGGATAGATTTCGACTTTATTCCATGAACTTTTTTCGTCCACTCGGTGAAAACCTATATTTGAAATATCCAAATCATCATAGGCGAATGTAATGGGTTTTCTTTCGTCCTTAGGATACTTCAGAAGTACTTTCCCAAGAATATTTTCTTCACGCTCAAAAGTGGACTCTCCCGCGACAATTCGGATTACCGATCCGACAATTGCAGCTTGGTGAATATTTTCAAGTTCAGTAAAATACGACGTTTTTTGAATAATTGCGTTATTTGCCATGACAAGTCCAGTCGTAATGAATATGAGTAAATTTGCGAAAAATATGCGTGCGCATCTCATTTTATTGTCTCAAATGGTTCCGATGCCACTGGGTCGCCCGAACCCTTTGGCAATATTTGTTTAGCATCATACCCCAGTGAATATCTCGAGATTTCTTTGTATTTCGCTTTAAAATTCTTGTGCCACATATACGGGTTGACAACTGAAATAATGCTATTATGCCCCGCAAATTTAACTTGTCCAGACCCGTCAGGAATGTTGGGGATGGTTTTTTTTATGATATCTCTTGCGGTTTCCGCGCAGGTATCGTTTAAATAAGCGGTATATTTTCGCTTTCCGCTTATTATTTCGCCCCTGATTTTCTCGGTGTCCTTGAGAAGACTTTGTGCCTGCGCTTGTGTTAGCTTAAGTCTGAACAATTTTATAGCCTCGGAGACGGGATAATCAGGAGTTCCCGGTCTCTCATTTTGGTAGGGACTGACAAACTTTCCCTGCTGACCTAGTCCGCTGGGGCCGAAGCTAAAGAATTCCAATACCTCGTAATTTTTCGTAAGATAGAAGAATGCGTGTCCGTAGTCTTTGTCAAGATTCTGCACGTCGTTCACAAAAGCGTCGTTGTCGTTAACTTCGAAACCTACAGTCAATCCGTAGTCACTTTCGACATGAACCTCTTTGCGTGTCGTATTGTCGACAGAATTTGTTTTGCTGCTACCGATATTTTTCCATGTGTCCTGATTTGCGGTCACTTGATTTACCCCTGAACTTGTATTTCAATAGTTTCTACGTCGAACGTAGTAACCAAATGCGTATGCCCGGTATCGTCGGAGATCCCTTCTTCATAGCTGCCATCTGCGCGTTTAATTCTGTATTTCTTGCCGACCAGAATCTCGCCTGTATCCTTGTTTTTCAAAAGAAAGGCTTCATCAAACAGAAAGCCAAGTTTAAAGGCCGGCAATTCCGCCTGCATGGACGCCGGGCCAGCTAACGTGTGATTGCCGCCCTTGATGCTGACGGTGCCCGGACAATGAATATCGATATTGCCACCAGCAAGCTTGATATAGGCGCCACCGGAAGTGAGCGCGACATACTGGTCGGCGGCGATCAATACGTGATCGTGGCTGGCAGTGATTTTTACATTCTTGTCGGCCGCTATCTGGATGTTATCGGAATGCGCCTGAAAAATGTTCTTGCCCTGATGCGCAATGCTTTTGATGCCGCCGCTTTCAGCGAACTGGCTGATGCCTTTTTGGGCATGCAAGTTCATTTTTTCGCCGGCGGTGATGTGCTGATTTTTCTGCGCTACCGTGTCGATGTGCTCGCCTGTCGCAATCGTCGTGCTTCGCGGCGTGCCAAGCGCGATGCCTGCCGGAGAGCTGACCGCAACGACCGGATGGCCGCCGTTGCCGCCCTTTTCTGCGTTAGAGCCGTGTCCCCAGTCTTTGACTGCTTTGGCGAGCTTTTCTTGCGGATTGGGATCGCTGACATTGCCTTCATGTTGCGTCGCCGAGGCCCCCAGTTTTTTTGCCAGACTGAGCGCTTCCTGCAGGCATATAATCAATTCGTCGCGTGATAACGCATTGCCTACAGCCGCATAACGACCATCCGCAGTGATGAATAAGCCTTTGGCGGCGCGCAAAGCCCCCCAATCATCCGTCCGCAGCTCAAACCCGTCGCCCCTCGGCTCACCGCTCACATCCCTGGGATGCACCAGATACCCCATGTTCAATTGCGTCTTCGCATGCTCGCTTTCAAGCTGCATGCGCAACTGGCCGGCGGTAT
>JARLJG010000040.1 GCA_031291325.1 Burkholderiaceae bacterium | reverse complement strand
GGGCGCTGCGCGCTAGCAACCTCCGCGCTGCCACCGTTCACAACGCGCGATGCGCGTTGATCCAGCGTCGTAGGTTGGGCTAACGCTTTACCAGCCCAACATCCGCCGCTCGCAAGATCATGACAAACATTCGCTACGCGCCCCGTTCGCGGGCCTTTCGAGATTTCCGTGGCTTTGACCGACCGATTGTTGGGCTGATGAAGCGTTAGCCCAACCTACGCGCTGCGCGCTAGCAACCTCCGCGTTGCCAGCGTTCACAAAGCGCGATGCGCGTTGATCCAGACGAACCAGCCATTGTCTTTCGCGTGCGAATAATCGACGCTGTCGACGACGATCTCGCTGCCGATTTTCGCCACCGACCTGATCGGCGAGTCGGCATGCAGGCCGGGGCTTTCGCCGCGCCAATAGGTGTCCTCGCGCAGCGTCAACTTGGCGCCGACGGCGATCATGGGGGAGGTCGCTCCCACCGCCACCGGCGAGCCGGGCGCCCATTGGTCTTTGCGGTCGTTGACTTTGCCCACAAACAGCCAGCCGTGCTCGGACATGCCGGACGGCGCGACCGCTTCCACCATCGCTTGCTGGGTCGACAGGCTTTGCTTGACCGCCTTGTCGGCAGACTGCAATTCGGCTTGCGAGGCTTTGGCCTCGACCGTCAGCTTGGTCAAGGAGTTTTTGATTGTTTGATCCTTGGCGCTTTTTTCCATTTCGTCCAGACGGCTGATCAATTCATCGTAGTGGTCGTCCGCCTTGGAGACGACTTCACCGGCGGCCTTGGTCTCTTCGGCCGATTGCTTCAAGCCCTCCCAATCCATGCCGGCGATGTTGCCCTTGGTAAAGCCGGCTGCAAGCAGGCGTTCCTTGATGGTCGACGGTGACAGCAGCAGCAACAGGAAGAGAATGAAAAAGACAGCGTCCCGCAACGTCGAGACCAGGTTTTTCAGCGCCGTCGACCATTGTTCCAGCTTGCTGTTTTCTTCCGCCATCGTATGCTCCCGGTTGTTCGAGGTTGGCGCACGACGGCAGGTCATGCGCTCGCCTGTGGGTATAGCATACGGCGGCGGCCATCGACACTGTCAGGAATGACAGGTAGTGGTGACAATAGGGAAGGGGAAGGCAGCCGCCAGCGCGGCGCGCGGCGCGCGGCGGCAATCGGCGCTACGACGGAATTTAAGGTCGGGCCTTAAGCGGGCTGCCCGCCGTCGAGCAGGCAGCCGCGCGTTGCGCCGTTACGACTTGGCCCACACGCCGCGACGGGCAGCCTTGGCATCGTCGGCTTGTTTGCGGTAGTCGTCCGAGGCATCCGCAGCGGGGCGGGCGGAGCCGTTGTAGAGCACGGCGCGGGCGATGTCGCCGATGCCGTTTTCGCTGCAAACGTATTTGCCGGCTTGCCGCTTGCAATCGACGTTGCCGCCCTTGCTGTCGATGAGGTTCTGCAACTGCTTGGCAGCGTCGCCGCCTTCGCCGCTGATGCCGGCCAGCGATACCTGCTGCACGCCGACCGTCAGGGTCGCGGTGTCGATCACCCTGGCTTTTCCGCTGAGCGCATCGATCGCATTGGCGGCGGCTGACGGCAGCGCGGCAGGCGAGCTGGCGCTGGCGTTGGGGGCAGGGTTAGCGGCGTCGGTAGCCGGGGCCGGGGCGGGCGCCGACGGATCGTAGGGGCCCAGCGCCGACATCGGAATGAACGCGGCCTGGCCGTCGGCGGTGAGCGCCAACAGCCATTTGCCGTCGCTCGATTTTTCCGAGCCCTGGATCGGCGTGCCGACCTTCAACGGATAGAACTGCGGCGCATTCAGGTTCGGCGCCAGATAGGCAGCGGTGGCGGTGGTCACCACGGCGGCATCGGTGGTGGCGGCAAATTCGGCGACCGGATCGTTGTCGGTCGGGGCGAGGTTAACCGGCGCCGGAGCCGGCGCAGCGGCAGGCGCCGCTGCAACGACCGGGGCGGGCGCGGGGGCCGGCTTGTTCAGCACGGTGTAGCCGACTCCGCCGGCGACGGCCAGAACGAGGACGCCGGCTCCTGCTCCCAATTGCCACTTCTGTACGGGCATGTTTGAATCTCCTAGCTAGAGGTTTGTCCGGTGTAGTGCCAAGGCGGACTTACCGGGCGATAACGGTTACCGGCGCGTCGGGCACGAATATCCATCCGCTCGGGCAGGTGCCGATGACCGGATAATCGCTGACGGGCGTGGCGCAGCGGTACGATCCAGCCGGCACTGCCGGCAAGCGCGGGATCGCGCTTTCGCGCAGCGTCAAACCCACTGGCGCTGCGCCGGCTACCACTACCCGAGGCTCTTCGTACAGCGGCAGACTCGTCGTCACCACTGGCTGCTCATACACCACCAGCGGAGCGACTTCCACCGGATACGGATAGATCGGGTGCGCGTATTCGTACCAAACGCCGCCGACCAGCCACCACCAGCCGTAGCGGCCATAGTGCCAGTCGTTGTGCCAGCGCCCGGTGCGCCAGATTGCGCGCTCGTGTTCGTTGAAGCCGCGCACGTTGACGGTATGGAAATCATGCATGTGCTCGCCGACGAATTGGCGTTCGTGCGGCATGTCGCGGCGCATCTGCGCGTGCGCGATCGCTCGTTCGGGCGGGACGACGTGTTGCGCCATCGCTCCACGCGGGCCAGCGCCGAAAGCGCCGGGCTGCGTCATCGCTCCACGCGGGCCACCGCCAAACGCGCCGGGCTGCGCCATCGCTCCACGCGGGCCACCGCCCAGCGTGCCGTGCTGCGCCATCGCCGAATGGCCGCCAGGCATGCCGCCGTGCTGCGCTCCCGCGCCGTGCGCCGCCATTGCCGAATTTGCTTGCGCGCCAGGGTGCGCGCCGCCCATGTTGCCGCCGTGTGTCGCCGGAGCGCCGCCGTGCGCCATCGGCGATGCGGCATGTCCCATCGGCGATGCGGCATGCGACATCGCTGTCGGCGGCGCCGCACGTCCCATCGAAGGCGCGGCATGCGACATCGGCGTCGGCGGTGCGGCGCGTCCCATCGAAGGCGCTGGACGCGACATCGACATCGGTGGCGCAGCATGTCCCATCGGAGGTGCCGCATGCGACATTGGCGCTGCGGCGTGCATAGCGGGAGCCGGTGCATGCATCGCGGGAGCGGGAGCTGCTGCATGCACAGCTGGTCGCGGTGGCGGGTTGCCTGCAAGAACCGGCATCGCCGCTGCCATCAGGAGCGCTGCCGTCAGCCCGCGCCCGAACATTTGGAATTTCTCTTTGCCCATGTCAAGCCCCCCTGGCCAGGCGCGGCGCTGCGGCAGGCAGCGCAACGGCTGAAAATCGCGACAAAAATTCAAGGTAAAACTTTGATAACTGAGGCCGATTCTAATGACAAGCCGACCACAGCGTCAAGCACAGAATGGGGCTAGTCGACCAATTTTTGACTTGCATCATGCGTATTTCTAAAAACGGTTCATCTGGTCATTTTTTGGGTGAGTTAATTGGCTCCAATATAGCCCTCCGTCATTCCCGCGCAGGCGCTAATCGTTACCCATGAGTGGTGGCGCTACATTCCCCTCTGCCCGCTTGCGGGAGAGGGCGACCCGCGTAGGGGTAGGGGAGAGGGTTTTTGGGCGTACGACAAACCCTCTCTCCCGGCCCCTTGCGCGGGCCGCTCTCTCCCGCAAGCGGGCAGAGAGGAGCCAAGCACTTGCACGCACTTGTGGGTAATGATTAGCGCGCAGGCGGGAATCCATAAGCCGTTTGCGAGATCGAACTCACTATGGATTCCCGCCTACGCGGGAACGACGGTGGTGATTTTTGCTATACCTGCTCGAATACAGATCGTAGGTTGGGCTAGCGCTTTATCAGCCCAACAATCGGCACGCAAAACTAAATCCAATCACGAAAAACCCGCAAACAGGATAGGTGACGAATATTGCCTTCGATCTTGCGAACGACGGATGTTGGGCTGATAAAGCGCTGGCCCAACCTGCGTGTCAGCAGCTCCGTGCCGCACTGCGCAACTACGGCACCACTCTGGCCACGCGAAAGCCCAGGCTGTCGCCCGAGTTGTTCGGCCCGTAGCGGCTGCGGTTCTCGGCGCGCGCCAGCAGTGCGTCGTTGCCCCAGGAGCCGCCGCGCATCACGCGCGCGGCGGCGCAGGCGCCTGCGGTCCAGGGGGTGGCGGTCGACGGCGCGCCCTTGTAGGTGTCGTTCCAGCAGTCCTCGGTCCATTGCCAGACATTGCCGCTCATGTCGAACAAGCCCCAGGCATTGGCTTGCTTGCTCGCTACCGGATGGGTGGTGTTGCCGCTGTTGCCGGCGTGCCATGCCACCAGGTTGGCGTCGTTGCCGCCGCAGTATTCCTGCCGGGTGCCGGCGCGGCAGGCATATTCCCACTCCGCTTCGCTCGGCAGGCGATAGGTCTTGCCGGTCATCTCGCTCAACTTGCGCGCGTAGTCGCGCGCATCGCTCCAGCTCACGCGCTCGACCGGGCAGGCGTCGCCGCAACTGGCAAAGCCGCTCGGATTGTTGCCCATCACGGCGCGCCATTGGCCCTGCGTGACCGGGGTCTTGCCCAGCGCAAACGGCTGCGCCACCGCGACCGGATGCAGCGCATGGCGCGGATCGAATTTTTCGCTGCCCATCATGAATTTCCCAGCCGGCAAGACCACCATCTCCGGGCAATCCGGGCAATCCTTGAAAGTCTTGCCCGGGATCAGGTCGGCGGCGGAAAGCGCTGCCGCCTTGGGGCTGGCCGCCGGTTCGGGCGGCGGCGGCAACAGCAGCGGCGGCGCGGTAGTGGGCGCAGCGCCGGCATCGGACTGCGCCAGCGATGCCGCAGGCTGACCCGGCAGGCCGCCCTTGAACTTGAACGCCAGCGCGCCGCCCAGCGCGACCGCCAGCACCAGCACGCCGACGCCGATCCAGATCCACGGCTTGCTGCGCGCCGCCTCGGCCTTTTTCATCACGAGAGTCGGGTCGACCGCTCCCTTGTCGGCTGCCGCGCCGAAGCGATACAACTCGTGGGTGCGCCCGTGCTTGTCCTTCTTGTTGTCGAAGAAGGACAGGCGCGCCGCATATTCCGATGAAATCCAGGTGGCGGCATCGAAGAACGAGCGCGCCACCAGCACCTCGCCGGTCGGCGCGAAACTCATCACCCGCTGCGCCGCATTGATGCCGTCGCCGATCAGGTTCGCACCGCCATTGATATCCTCGACCACCTGGCACGGCCCCAGATTGACGCCGGTGCGGATCTTCAGGTCCGGGTAATCCTTGAGGAAGCGCACGTAGCGGTCCAGAAAGCGCAGCGCCGCCACCTGGTCGGTCAGGAAGGCGATTGCCGCGCCGTCGCCGGTATCGACGATCACGCGCTGGTCGGTCGGCAACTGGTCCAGCCCCAGCTTCAACAGCGCATTGAACTGTTGCTTGAGCTTGCTCTGCACATCGTTGGCCAGCTTGGAATAGCCGACGATGTCGAGAAACACCACCGAGGACGTATAGGTCTGGTTGAAGGTCGCAGCCAGCGGGCTGGCGTGCTCCGTGGCAGCGCGGGCGACGGTGGCGCTGACACCGGTGGCTGCGACGGTCGCCGCGCCGGCAAGTGCCGCCGACTTTTCGCGCAACTCGGCCAACGCCACGTCGGCGGTCTGGTAGCGGTCCTCCGGCTTTTTGCGCAGGCAGTGCATCACGATGTCGGACAACCATTGCGGCACCTGCGGATTGACCGTCGACGGCGCGGGCGGCTCTTCGGTGACGATCTTGTAGGCGATGGCGCCGATATTCTTGCCGGTAAACGGCGGGCCGCCGGTCAGCGCCTCGTACAACACCACGCCGGCGGAGAAGATATCGGCGCGGCCATCGACGCGGCTGCTTTCCAATTGCTCCGGCGACATGTACAACGGCGAGCCGAGCACCATGTTGGTCTGCGTCAAATCGCTGTTGGGCAGTTGCGCGATGCCGAAATCGGTGATCTTCAAGCGGCCTTCGGCGTTGAACATCAGGTTGGCCGGCTTGATGTCGCGGTGCACCACCTGCGCCTGGTGGGCGAAGGCCAGCGCATCGAACAATTCCGCCGCCAGCGTAATCACCTTGGAGACCGGCATGACCGGCGTCTCGTCGAGGATGGAGCGCAGGTTCCTGCCCTTCACCATCTCCATCGACAAATAGGTGCAGCCGTCGATTTCGCCGCAGTCGAACATGGTGATGATGTTGGGATGATTCAAGCGCGCCGCCGAGCGCGCCTCCTGCATCAGGCGCGCCGCATACTGCGCGTATTCCTGGTTGGCCAGCTTCAGGTGCAGCACCTTGAGCGCGACCGGACGATCCAGCTTCTTGTCGATAGCGTGAAAAACCTCGCCCATCGCCCCCTCGCCGAGGACCCCTACGATACGGAAGTGCCCAAGTTTTTCCATGCCGGACTATCAGCCTATTCTGGTTGAGCTTCGATGCGGATTGGCCGCGCACGCCCTCGTCCCTCGCTGCGCAGGTTTTGGACTGTCATTGTAACTGCTGCGGGGGCGGAGATAGCCTGAAAATTTGCACGCAAGCACGCTTTTTTAGAAAATGGCAAAGCAAAATCGCCACAGTGCGGTGTCGGAGCCGTCGAAATCGTCATGCCAGCCGTTGCGGGCGGGTGGCGATGCGCTCCGCGAATTGAAGAATTTGCTGGGATTATCCACAGCGCGTAGCGCGGGCTGACGCGAGATATCGCAGCTCGAACGCAGCCGAAGCGACGACCAAGGGTGGTGGGCGAAGAGGGTTATTGCCTGTGCGAACGTCCGATGTTGCGCCGGCGAAGCATCAGCCCAACGGACCTTTCCACACAGTCAGCGGGTTGCGCGTTCGATTATCCATTGCTCCGCCAGGCAAATCGACGATGGCTAATTTTCGTTGCGCAAGTATTTTTTCCAATTTTTTTCGGAGAATGCTTGCGTTGAAAGGTCGCACGATGTAATCGTCTGCGCCCGCTTCGGCGGCGGCAAGGATATTCTCTTTGTTGGCGTGCGAAGAGAACATCAGAATAGGTATTTGACTCGTTTCCGGATCTTGACGAATTGAATGAATGAGCGTCAAGCCATTCATCAATGGCATGTCGAAATCGGTGATGACAAATTCGATAGGCGCGCCGATCAGTTTTGCGGACTTGATAGCGCGCAACGCCATTTCGCCGTTTTCTGCCTCCGAGATTTTCAGATAGCCGATTTCTTTTAGAAGGGCGACAAGGACAAGTTGAATATTTGCCTCATTATTGACTGCCAAAAAATGAAGTTCGGTATTCATGAGGTTCGATCCATTCCCTTCCATTGTGCCTGCGGCGTCAAGCGGACAGCCCCGTGGGGCTGGTTCCAACGATGTGGCGCATTGGGAGCGAGCCAATGATTTGCATTGAAAGTGATGGTATCGCGTCGCGATGTTCGCCTCTGTGCGGCAACGCACCCTGTCGACGATGTTCTTGTGGAATGGGAAGGATCGACCCGATCTACAAATTGCGCCCTGGGTTTGCCCATATCGTGATTTGCAGGCGGCGAGGGCGATTTGCATCGACCTGGCTAGCACAGCGATCGAGACCGATAAGATTGTAGAGATCCGCGCGCGAAGTATTTGGCGAAGGCATGGTTTATAGTAGGATAGCAGCATGTCCATTTATGTCCTATTTGATAAGGTTCGCACTCGGTCATGCTAAAAAAGCAATATTCGCCTGGGAGAAACGATCCCTGCGTGTGCGGCAGCGGCAAGAAATTCAAGAAATGCTGTGGACAGGGCACGACCCAGGCTCCGGCGGCGCGACCGGCTGTCCAAAATAAGGCGCCGACCGAGGCCGATACGAGAGTGTTGATCGATCTGTTCAACAATCGGCGCTTTGCGGAAGTGGAGAGCCGCGCGCGCGTTCTTGCTCAGCAATTTCCCAAGTCCGAGTTCATTCGCAAGGCGTTGGGGACTGCTCTGTTGCGACAGGGTAAGAACGCACTCGCGGTAGTGGCGCTGCAAAAGTCGATCGAACTGATGCCCGACGATGCCGAGGCACACCACAATTTGGCCAATGCCTTGAAGCATCTCGGTCGACTCGACGAAGCGGCGGCCGGCTACCGCCGCGCGCTGGCAATCAATCCGGCTTATCACCAGGTGCACTACGATCTCGGCGTTACCTTGAATGAGCTTGGGAGGCCGGAAGACGCCGCAGCGAGCTACCGCAGCGCGCTCGCGCTCAGGCCCGACTTTGCCGACGCGCATAACAACCTGGGCACCGTTTTGCGCGACCTAGGGCAACTCGACGACTCCGCGGCCAGTTGCCGGCAGGCGCTCGCACTCGACCCCAATTTCGTCTCGGCCTACGGCAACCTGGGCAATACGCTGCGGGATCTCGGGCTGTTCGACGATGCGGAAGCAAGCTACCGCCGCGCGCTGGCGCTGGCGCCCGATTTGGCGCGCGCTCGATATAACTTGAGCATGCTGCTGCTGTCGCAGGGACGCTACACGGAAGGTTGGCAGCAATACGAATGCCGCTGGCAAACCGGGCTGCTCGATGCCCAGCGGCAGTTCGCGGCGCCGCTGTGGTTGGGCGAAGTTCCGCTCGAGAATAAATCGATCCTGCTGCATGCCGAGCAGGGTTTCGGCGATACGCTGCAATTCCTGCGCTATGCGACGCTGCTGGCAGAGCGCGGGGCGACCGTGCACCTCGAAGTGCAACGGTCGTTGACATCGCTGGCGGCCAGCTGCAAGGGTGTCGCTGGCGTTTTTGGCGTCGGGGAAAGCTTGCCGCCCTTCGATTACCACTGTCCGCTGATGAGCTTGCCGTTGGCATGCAAGACCGAATTGGCGACCATCCCGGCAGCATCGCCGTATTTGTCGGCAAACGCGGACAAGGTCGCCTATTGGCGCGGAAAATTGGGCCAAAAGACGCGGCTGCGGGTCGGCCTGGCGTGGGCCGGCGGCACCCGCAAACACCTGGCCTGGATGGATCCGGTGCGGGTCGCCGACCGGCAACGCTCGATCCAGTTCGACCGTATAGCGCCGCTGCTGGAGCTTGCCGGGATCGAATTTATCAGCCTGCAATTGCAAGACGAAGCGGCAAGACTGGCGCATGCGCATCCCCGGCTGGTCGATTACACGACGGAATTGGGCAATTTCGACGACACCGCAGCGTTGATGGAAAATCTGGACCTGGTCGTTTGCGTCGACACCTCGGTTGCGCATCTGGCCGGCGCGATCGGCAAGCCGGTGTGGCTGCTCAATCGGCGCAATAGTTGCTGGCGCTGGTTGACGGCCCGCGCCGATACGCCGTGGTATCCGAGCATGCGTATTTTCCGGCAATCGACGATGGGCGAGTGGGCCGATGTCATCGAGCAGGTCAAACGGGAATTGGCGCTGACGGTGCTTTGAGAATCCAACCGGGAATTGCCAAAAGTGTCCAAGGCTTATAGACTGAACAAATAAATAATTTCCCGACATGCTGCGATGGCAAGCTGCGCAAAGTCGCAGATTTTGCAGCGATGGGCCGATGTCACGCGTTTTCATACGGGTCGGCGCCGACCTATACAGCGAGCTTGCGACCGTGAAAATCAAGACGCCTTTTTATGCTTGCTTGATGCTTCTTTTGATAGGAGCGTGCCGATTTTCGACCGCAGCTCCTTTAATTCTCGTGACGGAGAATCGCCCGCCAAGACAGATGTTGCAGGATGATAAAATTGTCGGCACTGCAACATCCAGGATCAGGAAGCTGATGGATAAGGCCGGTCTTTCGTACAGCCTTGACCTGTATCCCTTTGCGCGCGCTTTCGACATGGCCAAATCGCTGCCGAACGTCTGTGTATTTTCGATAGCCCGCACGCCGGAACGGGAAAGCCAGTTTATTTGGATAGCGCCGGCCTTGATGCAAATCCGGCGCGTGTTTCTCGCAAGGGACGATTCGCATATCGCATTGAAATCATTGGACGACGCCAAGGGATATAGGATCGGAACCTATAACGGCGACGCAATGGATAAATACTTCAAGAGCCTGAATTGGGATGTCGATACTGCCCCGGACGATGTCAACAACCTATACAAGCTGGCATTGAATCGCATCGATCTATGGGTCGACGACGAGCAGGTTGCTTATTATTTGATCGAGAAAAATAATCAAAAAATAAAGATTCATAGTGTGTATACGATACAGACACTGGATGTCTATCTTGCATGCAATCCCAATACCGATGCGCAAACGATTGCCAAACTGATGCTAGCTGCCAAGAAACTGTAGGGAATCGCCTGAATTTACGCATGGCGGCAAGCTGCATGAGGATTTGCCTTGCGTATTTCAGGCCGAAATAATCGGCAGTTTTTCGATGCAGCTCTGTCGGCGACGGCGCCGACAGAGCCCGCTCATGCACTAGCCTAAAACTCTTCCCAATCGTCGTTGCTGCCACCCGCTGCAGTTGGAACAGGGCGCGCAGGCGGCTTGGCCAGCGCGCGGCCTGTGCTATGCGTGGGCGCCGGTTTTGCCGCGGCGAGCCTGGTTGCCGGCTTGGCGACGACGCTGGCGCGAGGGGCAGGTTGCGCCTTGGCGGCGCGCACGATATGGGCGGCGTCGAGCTTGAAGACGGCGACGATTTCCGACAGGCTTGCGGCCTGCTCTTGCAGCGAGCCGGCGGCGGCGGCGGCTTCCTCCACCAGCGCGGCGTTTTGCTGGGTGACGTTGTCCATTTCCGTGATGGCGATATTGATCTGGCCGATGCCGGATTCCTGCTCGTTGCTGGCGATCGTGATTTCGCTCATGATGTCGGTGACGCGGCGCACGCTGGCGACGATTTCATCCATCGTCGCGCCGGCCTGGTTGACCAGTTTGCTGCCGGCTTCGACTTTTTCCACCGAGTCGCCGATCAAGGTCTTGATTTCCTTGGCGGCGGCGGCCGAGCGCTGCGCCAGGTTGCGCACTTCGGCGGCGACCACGGCAAAGCCGCGTCCCTGTTCGCCGGCTCGCGCCGCTTCGACAGCCGCGTTCAGTGCCAGGATATTGGTCTGGAAGGCGATGCCGTCGATGACGCTGATAATATCGACGATCTTCTTCGATGAATCGTTGATCGAACCCATCGTGTGAACCACGTTGGCAACCACTTCGCCGCCGCGCACTGCAACGTCCGAGGCGGAGGCCGCCAACTGGTTGGCCTGGCGTGCATTTTCGCCGTTTTGCTTGACGGTGGAGGTGAGTTCTTCCATCGACGAGGCGGTTTCTTCCAGCGAACTGGCTTGTTCCTCGGTGCGCTGCGACAGATCCAGATTGCCGGAGGCGATTTCTGCCGATGCGGTGGCGATGGTGTCGGTGCCGGCGCGCACTTCACTGACGATCTTCAGCAGCTTGTCGTTCATGTCCCTGAGCGCTTGCATCAGCATGCCGGTTTCGTCGTTGGCGTTATGCTCGATGCGGCTGGTCAGGTCGCCGGCGGCAACCGCCTGGGCGACTTTCAAGGCTTCGTTCAAAGGTTTGGAGACGATGCGCGAGACCCACAGCGCCAACACCAAGCCGAGCGCGATACAAGCGACCAGGGTGACCACGATCCACAGGCGCGACGATGCATACAAGCGGTCGCCGGTCTGGCCGGCATTGTCGCCGCCATCGACGTTGATCTTGACCATTTCATCGAGCTGCTTGGCCAGCAAGCCGTTCAACTTGAGCGACTCGCCACTGATGGTTTCCTTGACTTTGACTTCGTTGCCTTCCTTGAGAAGCTGGACGACCTTCTCATGCTCGACCAGGTATTTTTCCCAGTTGCCGGCGAATTCGGCGTACAAGCGCTTGTCCTCAGGCTGGGAAACCAGTTTGGCATATTTTTCGCTGTTGCTCTTGAAAGAACTCAGCGAGCTTTCGAGAAGCGCCTGTACCTTGGGGGCGTTCTCGCCGTCAGAGAAGATCATGGACGCATATTCAAGCGTGCGGATGCGCTGCATGGTTGCTTTAAGTTCAAGCAGCGTCTGGACATTCGGCATCCATTTGGTTTCCAGTTCGGTCGCGGTCTGGTTGACCTTGGACAATTGAACGATCGAAAATATACCGAGAAAACCCGTGAGGATAAGGACTGCGGAAAACGACAGCAATAACTTGGTGGCGATCTTCAAATCGTAAATCGATTTCACTTCTGACTCCCAGCGCCTTTTGCGCTTGATAAAAAAAATCACAGAACGGGTAGCAACACCGCGTCTCGCCTCTCATCAGTATATTCCTTGCCTGTAGGAAAAGGGAGAATTTTCGCTATGCGTGTGGCGTCTTGGCGTCGCGCGCGCATTTCCCGGAGCGGAAAAAAATAGCAGTTTTTCCATACCAACCCGGCGGCTTCTGCGTCCGCATATTTGCGTCGATCCCGCGGCACGAGGCTTGACCCCTGGTTGGGGGCGTCGTAACCGAGAATACGTCAAGCTTGCGATCTGGGCACGGCTTGCTTTCTTTTCGGCGGTTGCGGTGCGTATCGATGGCAGGAAAAGATTGAGTGCCGCCGTTGTTAGTTTGAGTAAAATCGATAACAAAAGGCCATGACCGGTCGTTGGGAGTTAGTGCCAATTTGGTACATAATTGATAAGCCGAGAGGCATCTACGAGGACCCCAATCGATGAACAACGGTTTAGGCATTGTGGCAAGCATCTCGTGCTTTGTGGTCGCGATCGCCGGATTTTTCGCACCAGGCGAAAATGGGGTCGAACGTCATTGGCGCCAACGCGGACATATGGGCGCGGAATGGCTTGCAAACATTTTCCCATTTGGCTTGGCGCTCGACTCGATGAAACTGTCAGTCGTCACGCGCATTGCGCTCCCGGCTGCATTGCTGCTGCGCTGGGCTGCAAATTCGCGGCAAGTTTGATAAATTGCCAATTTCCCTGCTCGGCTCACCGGATTGACCAGCACGTCGTCGGATAACAGCGAACGATCCGATTGACCTCGCTTTTCCGAGCGATAGATCCAAGCGACCGAAATGTTGCCGCCCAGCGCAGTGAGAATTGGCGAACCTGTTGGGTCAAAGTGACGTCGGCCCGATCAATTTGGTTTTTTTGACATGGATCAAGGAGCAAATTGATATTAGGAATACCATAAACGGAGGATGTTCGTCATTTTCGCTCACTCTGCGGAGCGGTGATGGTCCTTCACGTCGCCCTCGTAACCGCGTAACATGGACGCAGAGAATTTTCTTCCTCACACTTGGCAACGCTATCTGGTTGTCGTTTTCCTATTGGCCCTTGCCGCAGCGGTGCGGGTGTGGCCGCTTGGAATCCTTGGGTCGTCGCTGGCCTGGCTCACTTTCTACCCGGCCGTAGCGGTTGCGGCAGTGATAGGCGGACTTTCAGCCGGGTTGGTCGCAACTTTTCTCGCTTGCATGACGGTTACCTATATGTGGCCGCTGCTGGTTGCGACGCCTTTCATCACGGCCCCCGCAGACTGGCTCGCCATGACGGTTTTTTGCATGACTTGCGCGCTGATTTCCTCGGTTGCCGAAGGCAGGCACCGCGCCAATATGCGCGCCCGGCATGCGAAAGAGCAAGCTGAAACGTTCGCTCGGACTGCCGCAGCGCGCGAACGCTTTATCATATCCATAACAGACGCCATGCCGGGTATGGTCGGCTATTGGGATTCCTGCTTGCGCTGCCGTTTTGCCAACAAACGCTACCTTGAATGGTTTGGCAAATTGCCTGAAGAACTTATCGATATCGTGACGCTCAAGGAATTGCTTGGCGAAAAATTGTTTGCGTTCAATGAGCCTTATATTCTCGGCGCCCTGGCCGGTGTGTCGCAGCATTTCGAGCGCCCGTTGACCAAGGTCGATGGAACGATTGGCTACACATGGGCAAATTACATTCCCGACATTGACGCTACCGGTATCGTCACCGGCTTTTTCGTCCTGATCACGGACGTAACGCCGCTCAAGGAGGCGGAAACAGAGCTGAAACTTGCTGCCAGCGTCTATTCGAGCACCGATGACGGCATCACAGTCACGGATGCCGACGGCGTCATCCTGACAGTCAATCCTGCCTTTACCAGAATCACCGGTTACACGGCGGAGGAGGCCATCGGGCAGAAGCCGAGCATTCTCAAATCCAACCGGCAGGACCAGGCTTTCTATACGGCCATGTGGCGAGATATCGCCGACAATGGCCGCTGGGAAGGTGAATTATGGAATCGCCGCAAGAATGGTGAAGTGTATCCCGAACGGATGACCATCACGGTGGCGCGCGACGCAGCGGGCGAGGCGCTTCGCTATGTGGCGGTATTCAGGGATATTACCGACCTGTGGCGCAAGGACGAGCACATCAGGCATCTGGCGGTTCACGATGCCTTGACGGATTTGCCGAACCGCGCCTTGCTGATGGAACGGCTGGGCCGCCAAATCGCCATGTGCGAGCGCGAGCAGCGCGAGCTTGCCGTCCTCTTTCTCGACCTTGACGGATTCAAAGCAGTCAACGACACGCTGGGCCATATTGTCGGCGACGACGTGTTGAAGGCAGTCGCACAGAAGATTCTCGCTTGGACAAGGCAAACGGACACCGTTGCGCGCATAGGCGGCGATGAGTTCGTCATCATGCTCGACAACCCGGAGAATCGAGAAATGGTTGCGCAAATCTGCAGCCGCATCATTGCCACAGTCAATGAGCCGATGATTTTTCGAGGCATGACGGCGCAGGTCGGCGCTTCAATCGGCATCGCCATGTTTCCCGGCGATGGAAGCACCCCGGCCGACCTGATTGCCAGCGCCGATACCGCCATGTACGCAGCCAAGACCGGCGGGAAAAACACTTACCGCTTTTTCGACGCGACCATGGCTGCACAAAAGCCCTGAGCGGCCCGTGTGAAGGCACACGTCATCGCATTCAATTCATCGCCATTCCGCTGCGCAAGCGCCGCCATTTTGCGCCGCCTACGGAGCGACGGTCTTGAACTGCAGGATGAACTCGGTATATTCGCCTTCCCTGGAGCGGCAACTGATTTCGGCGTCCCATCGCGCTAAAGTTTCGCGGCAAAAGGCCAGGCCGATTCCTGTCCCCTCGGTGGGCGGATAGCTCCAGAAACGGTTGAAAATATTGGGGAGATATTTGCTCGGGATGCCGCTGCCGGTGTCGCGCACGATCAGGCAGGGGCCGAATACGCCGATTTCGGTTTGTATGAGTATGCTGCCTTTGCGCGCGCGGGCGATGGCTCGCAACGCATTCTTGAGCAAATTGACGAGCACCATGCGGCACAGATTGCCGTCCGCTTCGATCGTGAACGACGGTTCCAGCGAACAACTGACGAGCAACTTTTGTTCGTCGCGCTCGAACGGATAGGCCGCCAGGGTGTCGCGCACCAGTTGCGCGATATCGATGCGCCCGATGGTGTCGATGTCGTCTCGTTTGGGCGTGGTATTGACCAGCAGCAGGTCGAGGATGGCATTCATGTACACGACTTCGTGCTTGATGCGCTCGATGGCCGACAGGGTCGTTTCCAGGCGGCTGGGCGGCACCACGCTGTCGGCGTCGACCTGATCCTGGAATTGCCGATAGACCTTGATGAGCGGCGGCACATAGCGCTGCAAGCCCTTGGCGCTGGCGATGACGCTGATGAGGGGGGTGCGCATTTCGTGCGCCACGAGTGCCAAGACGGTTGCCATCCCCGCCAATTTTTCCTCTTGCACGATGCGTCGGCTGATTTTCGTAAACGACACCAATACGATTGCAAATAATACAATGGGGACGTTGACCATGATGGCCGTGTCCGGCCAGCCGACTTGGCCGGTCCGAAGAACAAATGCGAGATAGGCAAGGGTCGTTCCGCACACGAAGGATATCCAAATCAGCTTGCCGTCGAAATGAAACAGGACCACCAAGGCAATCAGCAGGGATTGCGCCCAGACGGCAGAACCGTCGTTCATCAAATACATGAAGACGAAGAAAAACGGCGCCATGAAGGTCATCGCGATGGGGAAATAGATGGTGAACCAGCGCGCTTCGTGATGGCGCCGGGCCAACAGCAAGGGCGCGGCAGCCAGCACGCCGACTACGCGCAGCCCTGGACTCTCGTACGGTTGCGGATAGACATATTTCCAGATCCACCCATAGAGCGGGAAGCCGATTACCGCAACCCAGCCAAGAAAGTAAAAGCGCGCCCCTTCCGCATCCTTGGAGCCGCGCATCGACAATCTTTGCAAAGTCGCATGCAGCCACATGTTGGCTTTGAGCCGATAGTGGCTGAGCTGGTTTTGCCGCCGTGCGATCCATGTCAGTCGATGACCCGTATGCGGCTCAGTCGCGTCGTTCGATACCTTTTCTGCAATTTTTGGCAAAATCCCCATCCTCAGCAAACCGGTGCATGGCTTTCCACGTCCGCTGCCAGCGCCTTGGCGTGGCGTGGCGCGTTGAATTGTTTCTTCGTCGATCGCCATTCTGCCATATTCACGCGCTCCCGAATCTGCGAGCACACATCGACGACGCGGTCGATCTGGGCATCCGCCAGGCCGCTATTGACGGTAAGCCGCACGATGGTGCGCTTGTCTGCGGTCGCGGGCCCGTAAAACACGGCGCCGAAGACCTGATGCTCCTGCAAGGCATCGCGCAAAATCCGCGTCTTGGCCAATTCTCCCGGTTCCAGCGCGATGATTTGCTCGGTTCCGGTCGCCACATTGTAGCCAAGCGCGGACAGCCCGCCGCGCAGGCGGCGCGAATTTTGCATCAGGCGCCGGCGGCGGTCGTCCGCGCCGGTCAGGAAGTCGATGGCTGCGGAAAAATAGGCAAGTTCTGCCCCCAGCAGGCAACTGCTGAAAATCGCGTGGCGCGAATGGCAGGAAAAATAGCCTTTGAAGCGCGACGAGCAGGTCACGAAGCCGCCGCGCCCGGCAAATGCCTTGGCCAGGGAAAAGGTGCGGTAGTGCACGCGCTCCTGCAAGCCGTGCTCGACGACGATGCCGGCGCCGCGCGGGCCATGCGTGCCGATGGAATGCGATTCGTCGACGATGAGGATGCTGCCGCTCTGTTCGGCGATTTCCACCAGTTCGACCAGCGGGCAGACGCTGCCGGTGGTCGAGTAGACCGAATCGACGCAGATGATGCCGGGGCCGTTTTTGGCGATTTCCCGGCGCAGGTCGTCGAGATCGTTGTGCATGAAAACGCAGGGTTTTGCGCCCGCAGCGGTGACCCCGTCCCACAGCGACGCATGCGCCTTGAAGTCGAGGTAGACCGGGGTTTGCGGCAAGGCCAGCGCCTGCAGCAGGCCGACGTTGGCGCTATAGCCGGACTGGCAAACGACACCGTCTTCGGCTTTCAGGTAGCGCGCCATTTTTTGCTCGAAATCCTGGGTAGAATTCGGCCCGTGCAGGAACACCGCCGACATGATGTTTTCCTTCGCTTCGGCTCCCTGCAGGAAATTTACCTGCGCCGCAATCAGCGCCGGTTCGGCGGAAAGACACAGATAATCGTTGCTGATAAGTTGAATCGCATTCCGATTGGGCAGCAAGCCATGTAAAATATGGTCTCCATTGGGGGATACTTTTTGTAAGTATTCGTCGATTCGCGCTTCCAAATTGTGTTGCAAGGAGCGAGAATGGTAAACATGTGTGTCTTCGGCAATAGTGATGGGCATACAATTCTCCGATTGAATTTGAGGTTTTTGTCCAGGTGCTGCGACCCTCTAGAGGTGGAGTGGAGTCGATTCAATTCTAGACATAAACATCGCCATGATGACCATTTTTTTTCAATTCCCCTGACATGGGGCAAAGGAAGGCATGTCGAAATGATGCTCTTGTCCCCGGAAGCGCAAGCGTTAAGAATTCGCGACCTATCGGATTTGTATATGGAGCCGGATTTGAAGGATAAGATCTGCGACGAGTTGGGTGACGACGTGACTGTCGCGCATATCGCGCAAAGTCATTTCCGATGCCTGCTGGTGCGCTGCGATCAGCGCCGCGCGCTGGCTGCGCAGGCGTTCGAGCTGGCGCTGCAACGCTGGCAAGCCTGGCCTTGACGGTCGATGGGGATAAGTCCAGTAGGGCAAGTCGATCGGGACAAGCCCCAAGTTGTCTCGCTAATACATCGCCTGCCGGATGCCGGTCATTTTTTCAATGCGAGCAGGCATGACATCAATGTCAGTTCGCAATTGCGGCTATCGCTGGACGGCAAAATCTCCGAGAGATCGGCGCCAATCACGTCGCAATGCTGGCCGAGCCATTGACAGCAAGCGAGCAGATCGGCCGCGCTCATTCCGTTGGGTTCGGGGCAGGGCACATTCGGCGCCACCGAAGGATCGAGCACGTCGGCATCGATGCTCACGAAAATCGATTGCCCGGCCAGTGGCTCAAGCCGGGCGATGACTGCGTCTGACCGGTATGCAGGGACATTGACGAAGTCGGCGGTGGCGGGATAGGACACGTGCGCCGTCACGCTGCGTCCGCCGACATTGACGGCGCAGCTAGCCCATTTATTGCGCAGGATTTCGCCGACAAAACCGCCGTTATGGATCAAATCGTCGGGGGCGCAATTTCTGCCCAGATCGAAATGCGCATCGAAATAAACATAGACCGGCGCTACGCTGCGCTCTTGAATGCTGCCCAGCAGAGCGCCGACGCTGGCAGTATGATCGCAGGCCACCAGCACCGGCACGCCGCCGAAGGTGGAGACGATGCGCGCTGCGGTCGCCGCGATTTCGCCGATCGCCTCTGCCGGGCTGGAAGAGGCGATTGTCCCGAGATCGTAGGTGCCGGGCTGCACCAGATCGATCGTGGAAGTGTGGGCGCGAACGAAACTGGCCGCGCCGGCATTGCTGGGGCCGTAGCGTCGACTGATTTCCTGATCGTAGCCAAAGAAAACGAAATCGCCGGCTTGACCATGTTTGGTCAAATAATCCCAATCTACGAGAGGCGCGCCGGCATAACCGAGTTTGGGAGAAATTGAAAGCACAGTTTGAGCGGACATAGTTGGTTTTTCAGATGCCATGATTTGTTATCGCCTGTTGCGGCTTTTCAGAGGCCGTTAGCGGGTGACCCAAGAGACTTGCTACGGAGTAAATATACAGGGCTATGCAGCGCGCGTATAGCGGCGCCAGGCCGCTTTTTGTAAATCGATGTAAAGATACGTTAAGAGTTTCTACTCTGGCGATCTACGTGAAGAACTGAGGGGTAAACCGGTTTCTATTCGATGCTTTGCGCGTCGTGGCGAGAAAATGAAATGCCGCCGATTCAAGATTGCGGAAATCGCGACGCTGGACGGCTGGGCGAATAGGGTCACTGCTTGTATGAGCGCCGGATGCCGGATTGTTGATGCATTGACAAAATTGTTTCTTGTTCAGCGGCGCGCCGGCGCGCTATCGGGAGCGCGGATGGCCGCCCCGTGCATCGCGGGCGGCAATGCGCCGCATGTTGCCGTCGCGCGCGCACGCATGCGTTTTTTCTGTCAAGCGGAGTTGTATTTTGGTGCTAGGCCGACCGCTTTACTTGCTGTTCAAGCTCATCGAGCGCCTTGCGTATTTCCGTCAGAATAAGCGTGTCCGCAAGGCCTTGATCGATTTCCGCGATGTCCCAGTCGAATATGGCGCGATATTTTTCCAGCAGGTGCTTCACGTCGGCATCGATCTGCTTGCGATGCGCTTCGAGTTCGAGCTGTTCGATCTTTGTCATGTTATTCAATCCGCGTGGTGTGATGGGTAGTTGTCAAGCGCCCAGCCGGCCCGCTGCCGGCCATACAGGCGCACGTTGACATACTAGCCTATTTCGGACGGTATGCTTTGTGGTGACTGGGGAATGAATCAGGGGCCAGCGTCGAATAGTGCTCGCGCCATTCGACACTGGCCCGAATGGCGCATACTTAAGCGCAAGGTGTCTGTATTATCGCCGTGTTGGCAATACAGGCACGTTACAAGCGCCGCCATCCGGTAGGGTGGAAAAGCGCAGCGCCTTCCACCATTTGCGATTGCGCTGCGCAGGCCATCGCCAAGACACATCGCAGCGTTTCGCGGTTCGCATGCCTTCGTCGCTTCGGCATCTTATTTCAGGCGCTTGGTGGTCGCGTGATTGATCGATGCTGGCGAGGCGGTCCGCACGATGCGGAGATTCGCTTTCGCTGGCTTGGCGGGCGTCGTGCGCGCAGCGTCGATCTTGAATACGCCGATGGCTGCTGCCAGGTTGCCGGCCTGTTCTTGCAAGGACGCGGCCGCCGCTGCGGCTTCCTCCACCAGCGCAGCATTCTGTTGCGTTACGTGATCCATCTGCGTGATGGCCTGGTTGACCTGCTCGATGCCCGAGCTTTGCTCGTGGCTGGCTGCCGTAATCTCGCCGATGACGCTGGTGACGCGCTTGATGCTGGCCTCGACCTCGCCCATGGTCGTGCCGGCCTGATTGACCAGCTTGGTGCCGGCGTCGACCTTTTCGACCGAATCGCCGATCAATGCCTTGATTTCCTTGGCGGCGCCGGCGCTGCGTTGCGCCAGGTTGCGCACTTCCGCCGCCACCACCGCAAAGCCCCGGCCTTGTTCGCCGGCGCGCGCGGCTTCCACCGCCGCATTCAGCGCCAGGATATTGGTCTGGAAGGCAATGCCATCGATGACGCCGATGATATCGACGATTTTTCTTGACGATTCATTGATCGCGCTCATGGTGTCGATCACTTGCGCCACCACCGCGCCGCCCTTGACCGCAACTTCCGAGGCCGATGCAGCCAGCTGGTTGGCCTCGAGCGCATTCTCGGCATTTTGCTTGACGGTGGCCGTGATTTCTTCCATCGACGACGCGGTTTCCTCGAGCGATGCGGCTTGCTGCTCGGTGCGGTTCGAAAGGTCGAGATTGCCGCTCGCGATCTCGCTCGATGCGGTGGCGATTTCCGTGGCGGATTGCTGCACCGCGCCGATCGTCGTGGCCAGTTGATCTTGCATCGTTTTCATCGATAACAGCAGGCTGCTGGTATCGTTTTTCCTGACCTGCACGGATTGGGTCAAGTCACCCAGCGCAATGTTCTTCGCGATGCCTTGCGCATAGTCGGGATCGCCGCCGACCGATCTTTCGATGCTGCGGATGATCAGCAACACCACGCCGCTCAGGAAAATGCCGATGACCGCGAGCAGGATTGCCGATTGCCACAGGTTGCGGTAGAACGCATTGTCGACGTCGTCGATGTAAAGGCCGGTCATCAGCACCCAGTCCCACGGCTTGTAGGCCAGGTTATAGGTGAGCTTCGGCACTGGCTGTTGCTCTCCGGGTTTGGTCCACATATAGTCGGTGAATCCTGCGCCGTTTTCCTTGACCGCATTGATCGCGTCGAGAAGAATCGGCTTGCCTTGCGGGTCTTTGAGAACCGCCGGATTGCTGCCGACCATGTCCGGCTTGATCGGATGCATCAGGATGGTATTGGAACCGAGCACGATGATATAGCCGGATTCGCCATAGCGCAGCGTCTGGATGCGAGACAACGCCTGCTTTTTTCCCTCCGCTTCGGGCATCGCGCCGGACGCGACTTGGGCGCCGTAGTCTTTTGCGATGGAGAGCGCCATGTCGGTGGCATTGCGCAACTGTGTCTTGCGCTCTTCCATCCGAATGTTCCTGCTTTGCATGGCATCGAATGTCATGACCGAAAACAGGCAGATCCAGCTGATGATCAGCGGAAGGAATAGCTTGGTGCGAAAAGTAAGTTTCATGATTAGACCCCTGCAATTGAGCGAGCGTGCAATATCGGTCGATATTGGCGACGCGTTTCGCAAAAATAAATTTAGACTTGAAAGTCGGCAGGATGGGGCCGGCGGGCTAACGATTGACCGCGTGGAGGGGCGGTGCTAGATCAACAACTTTCGCGGACATCGCCCGGACACGCAATTCTCGGAGCGTTCCCAGCATCTGGATGGCGCGATTAACAATAATACGATTTACAATTCACATTGTATAGCCAGTATTTCCATGTAGCAAGATGTTTTTGCGCAATTTTTGTGGTTTTTGATCCGGCTCGATTTGGCGCGCGCGCCCATGCAAAATCTTAATTGAAAAGCCATATTGCAGGTCACCATTGCGTAGCGAGGATAGCGCCGAATCGTTCGTGTTCGCCGAATTCAACCCCGGCCACGATGGCGTCGATCAGCGCGCAACGCCTGGTTGTTTGATTTTGTTTCCAGAATGCGAGGCGGCGTTTTCCTCGTTTCCCATATCCTGGTTTTGCGTGGGCTTGAGCCGCGACGTTTGCAATTCCCCCGCCGCTTCGAGCACCGGATACGCCGTTGCGCAAATGTGCGAATGGATGCGCTTCAAGTCGCGCAGGATATCGAGGTGCAGCGAGCTCGTTTCAATGCTTTCGAGTCGTCCTTCCCGCAGCCGCGCCATGTGGTTTTCCGATGCCGCCATTTCCAGCGCGCGAATCTTCGTCTTGGCGTCGAGCAATTGACGTGCCGCCTTCACGTCGCCCGACAGGAAAATGCCGAAAGCCAATTTCAGATTGTCGATGATGATCTTGTGGAACTCTTCGAGTTCTGCCGCGCCCTCGCGGGAAAACTGCAACTGCCGCTTGATTTTCTTGTTGGCCAGCTCCATCAGGTTCTTGTCGACAATGTCGCCGACATGTTCCAGATTGATCGACAGCGCCATGATTTCCATCGCCCGGTTGCCTTCCGGCGGCTCGAGGCTGTCGCTGGTCACCTTGACGACATAAAATTTGATCGCTTCGTGCAGGCGATCGACTGCATTGTCCTTGCGGCATACTTCGGCAACCAGTTTGCGATCGTTGGTGAGTATCGCTGTCATGGCCTGCCGCAACATGGTCTCGACGATATCGCCCATGTGCAAGGTCTCGCGGGCGGCGCAGGCGAGCGCGACGGAAGGAGTTTCCAGCGCGCTTTCGTCCAGGTAGAGCGGCAAGGACGGATCGGTCGCGTTTTTCACATCCGGCAAAATCCGTTCCAGAAAACGCACCAGCAAAGTCAGCGGCAACATGAACAATAGCGCCATGACGACGTTGAAGAAGGTATGGAAATCCGCCGCCAGGCGAACTTGATTGGGTTCGATCTGGCCGAGCAGCCTGGCAATCGGCGTGAGGAAAGGCAAAAACAGCAGGCAGCCGACCACGCGATTGATCAAATTCCCGACCGGCAAGCGCCGATGCGCCGGGTTTTCGCCCGAGAGGCCTTCGAACAAGGGATTAAGCGCACTGCCCAGGTTGGCGCCGAGCACCAGCGCAAAGGCTGCCACCGGCCCGATAAAGCCGGAGTAGGCCAGGGACATGGTGAGCATGACGGTGGCGACGCTGGAATGGGCGGCCCAGGTCAGCAAGGCGCCGATCAGCAGGGTCAACACCGGCTGGTCGGTAATTGCGCTCAGCAGTTCGCGCACCAGCGGCGCGTTTTCAGCCGGCGCCAGGCTGGTCAGCAAGATGTGCAGTGAAAGCAGCATCAGGCCCAGGCCGATGGCGACCCGACCCAAATCCCTGGTTAGCGTCCTGGCGCTGCGCTTGAAGGCAAGCACGCCGGTAATGAGCAGAATCGGCGCGACTACCGAGGAATCGAAAGAAAGCAGCTGGACGATGAGCGTCGTGCCGACGTTCGCGCCCAGCATGACAGCCAGCGCCGGCGCCAGGTCGACCATGCCGGCAGCGGAAAAGGAAGACAGCATCAGGGCCGTCGCGGTGCTGCTTTGCAACAGGGCGGTCACCCCTAGGCCGGCAAAAAATGCGCGGATGCGGCTTTTCAGGACGGCTTGCAAAGCGCGTCTGATGCGGGCCCCGAAAGCGCGCACGATACCGCTATGCACCATGTGCAGGCCCCATAGCAGGAGCGCCACGCCACCCATCAGATCCAATAAAACGGTAATACCCATATTCATCCCCTGTTTGGCCGGGAAGCGAATTTCCTCAGACCATAAGCGTGGTCGAAGACATCGATAACGGGAAAATGAACGCGGCGCGCCCTGAATGAACCCGTCTTGTCGGAGCAAGACGGGCAGGCCGGGGGCCTACTGATCTTGCAACGAGGCGATGTCCCTTACAAACTGGCTATTTGCAATGCAACTGTCCACGCAACGCTCCAAAAAAGACGACGAAAATATCCTGGCACGGCGATCATTGCAAAGCGATGGCGTTCAATGACCTTTGACGATGACGGCGTAACCGCTTACCGATGATTGACTATCGGAGGTGCGCAGATTGTCGTCGTGCATGGGTCGAGCCTTCAAGCGTGCGAGCAAAGAAAGTATCAATTTCATGGCGCCTCCCCCTTTAATTTGTTCTGACATTTAAGATATACGATTTATATCATATATACAAATTAAATTTGGCGCAATTTTCCCTGAATTGTTTCTTTCAACGACAGCTTGCCGGGGAATCGAAGGGGCAGCGTCGAATATTTGTTGCCCGTCGCATTCGATGCGGCCCCTTTTTTCCTTGTCAGGCGCAGTTAAATATCGATGCGTCCCCGACGTAAAGCCGCCACGGGACTACTTCACTTCCAACTGCTTGCTGTTATTGCCGTCGGTCTTTTTTGGCAGCGTCAATACCAGCACGCCGTCGGCATATTTCGCTTCTGCCTTGGACTCGTCGACGCCGCGGTCGAGCGTAAAGCTGCGGAACACTTTGCCTTCGTAGCGCTCGGAGTAAATGACGTTCTTGTCCTTCTTTTCCTCTTTCCGGGTATTGAGCTCGGCGCTGATCGTCACTTGATTTCCTTCGACGCTGACGCGAATGTCTTCTTTTTTCACGCCCGGCAAGTCGGCATGAACCGTATAATTTTTCTCGTCTTCGGAGACGTCAAGCTTGAGCTTCAATGCTTGCGTGGGATCTTGCTCGTCGAGCAAGGAAGGGGAGTTCCAAAGGAGATGATTGAAAATCCGATTCAAGCGCGTGTTGAATGGATCGTAGATAGAAAGATTTGCCATGATATTTACCTATTCAGTCTGTGGTTAACTTTAGGAAATGCCCGGTAATGTGATCGATGTAAAACACGTCTTGCCGACGCGCTTTACTTGCCGCGCGCGCATCGAATGGCGATGCGCGCGCGCAAGACGCGACAACCGGCTTTTCCTTCAGGAAAAGCACGGATGCCATCGTCTCTTTTAATATTATGGCCTGGCGCCGGCGACACTTTGATCTATGTCAAATGCGATGTCGCGGCGTGTGACATTTGAATTCGCCTGGAGCAACGCGAATTTTGACGGTTGCGCGCAGTGCAATGTTGCCGCGCATGCACAGGGAGTCTATGCGGGGGGATTCCGATCTTCTTGCGTGAGTTCGCTGCGAATTTCCTCGAGCTTGCGTTGATAGTTTTCCGCATCGCCATATTCAAGAAAGCGTTGGTAGCGGGCATGCGTCCCCAGCACTTTGTGCGCATGCTTTATTGGACACCAGTATTGTTCGGTGCGCGCCGCAATTTCCGTGACGTAGGCGAGGAGGCCATTGACGTACTCGCAATAGACGCAATGCATTTTTTCGATGGCGTTCAGATATCCCAACATTCCCCGATCGATGGCGATGTAGTCGGAGCGCTTGACCCGTTCAATCCGGTAAATGCGAAAGCAGACTGCCTGGTAGATGCTGACAAATAAATCGAGAAGTGAAAATGGAATTATCAGCGCATAGATAAACGGCGCGGTCAGAAAGTTTTGCGGACGACTGGTCACTAGCCATTGCATCAGTCCAACCTTCAACTTGCGATGCGCAGTCTTGACCGCTTGCTCGAATTCCACGCGCTTTCCCTTGATGTGGAAGTGCAACGGGCTCTCGCGCTCGCGCAACGCGTTTTTCAGCTCATCCTCCAATACGCCGATTTGGTGCAGCAAAGATTCAATTCGTTCGTCCATGAAAGTTCCGGTGCGTTGTGACTGCCCTGCGTTCGGCTGCCGCCGCCGCATCGATTTTCCGGCGCTTTCGTCCGCCGGGGCGATTTTCGTAAAAACCGCCCCCGCCTTTTACCCGCGCGGGCCGTGGATGTAATGCTCCAACTGCTTGATGGTGAATTGTTGTTCGGAAATGATGTCTTTGACCAGGTCGCCGATCGAGATCAGGCCGACCAGCTTGTCGTTTTCCACCACCGGCAGATGGCGCAGCCGGTTTTCCGTCATCAACGCCATGCACTGTTCGTTGGTGTGCTGCGGGCCGACGCAAATGACCGATGCGGTCATGATGTCGCGCACCTGCGTGGTGGCAGCGGTGCGGCCGAGGAATTCGACCTTGCGGGTGTAGTCGCGTTCGCTCAGGATGCCGGCGATCTTGTCGCCTTCCAACACCATCAGCGCGCCGATTCCCTTTTCGGCCAACAGCTTGAGCGCTTCTTGTACCGGCGCGCTGGGCGCGATGCTGCAAATGCTGTTGTTCGATTTGGATTGCAGGATGTGTGCGACGGTTTGCATGATGGCCTCCAGGTGGTTGTTGGAATCGTGCTTGCAACTTGTATCTTGTGCTATTTGGCCGAGCTTGACAATAGCGCATGTGCCGACGCGGTTAAAATAGCGCTTTGAAGGCGGGCGGCGGCGATCCGCGTTAAAGGGAAACATGGAAGCATTTCAGACTTTCGAGCGCGCCATGCTCGACGGCGCAGGTTTGAATCGGCACGCGGTGTTCGATCTCGATGCCTTGCCCGCCGCCGTTGCCGCGTCGGTGCGCGCGAGCTGCCCGGACATCGAGCGCTACCGGCAACTGATCTTGATCGGCCACGGCGGACGGCGCATGTGGCAGGCGCTGCAAGAGTCTGGGATCGACTCGGACGACCCGATCGACGACTTCACGCTGGCGACGGTGCGCGCCTGGTTTTCGCAATGCCTGCCGCAGCAGCGTTTTGAAATCCTCTATCCCGGCCCGGCGGCAATCGGCCTGCAAACTTTGGGCAGTCTTGCGGGATGGCATCATCCGACCCCGTTGCGGATCGGCATCGACCATCAATGGGGCACCTGGTTCGCCTACCGTGCGCTGGTGCTGGCCGATACCTCGTTCGAGGCGAGCCAGCCGGAGGCCGGCGGTGCAGCCTGCGACAGTTGCGCCGGCAAGGTCTGCATCGCGCATTGTCCCGCCGGCGCGCTGGCGGGCGGGCAATTCGACTTCGGCACGTGCGCGGCTTACCGCAAACAGGCCGATTCGCTGTGCCAGAGCACTTGCCTGGCGCGCGTCGCCTGCCCGGTGGGCAGCCAGCACCGTTATTGCGACGCCCAGATTGCGCATAGCTATGCACGCTCGCTGCAGGCGATCAAGCGCTTCTATTGAAGATGTCGTTACGCGGTTGTTTCGATATCTATTCTGCAATTTTCAGATTTGCCCCTTATCGGCAAACATCAATGCCGCGTGCCGCGCTATAGCGCGCAGAGGCGAGGCCTGCACTTGAAAAGGGCGCGCTGCCCAAAAATTGCGCGCGAAAATTGCTGCGAATTATTTCACCTGGTAAAAAAGTGTAACGATTGCGTGGCAAGACGTAATTGTGAAATATAGTAAATACTAAATAAGCAAATGCAGTAAGCTCGCAGTGTTGCCGGTGCTGTGCGACAAAAAGTTCGATCTTCGCGGCGACGATGGCTAAGGTTTGCGGTTTTGCGGGAGGGCATCCCGGAGGATTGCTCATTTTGTTGATGCAGGATTCGGGTCGCGTCGTCGAAGCCGTGCTGCTGCATTGCGCTTGCGCCGACAGCCCTGAGGAAATGAGGAAATGAGGCGTCATGCCGAATAGAAAGAATATATCCGCGCCGATCGTTCTCATTTCCGCTGGACGGTCTGGCACCACCTTGTTTTCCGATATATTCGACCGGCATCCCGATTGCAGTTCCAACGGAGAAACCGTCGACCTGATCTTCGACTTGTGGAATGCCGGGCAACGCTCGATTTCGCATATCGGTGCGAACTTGCTCAAGCGGGCATCGGCGTCGGTGGACGGCGAGATCGCGCGCTTCGTCCGCGAAGGCTTCCTGGCGCTGATGGAAGACGACAAACCCCATTGGTTCCAAAAGCCGATCGGGATACCTTTCGCCTTTTCGCATGCGCTGTTCGAGACCGAGCTGTGGGACGAGAAAGCCGACCTCTACTGGAGCACGATGCGCAACGTGTTTCCACAGGCGAAATACTTCACCGTGCTGCGCCATCCGTGCGACATCGTCATGTCGTACCGGAACCGCTTCGGATTGGACGAACGGCAATCTTGGGCGGTTCTCGGATTTGTCGCCCATATCCTCCTGCATCCCGATTCGCAGGTGCGCCATGCGGTTCCTTACGACGCGCTGCTGCTGGAGCGCGAAGCCACGCTGCGCGCGCTGCTTTCGTATCTGGAGATCGATTTTCATCCCGCCGTGCTCGATGCCTTCGATACCGTCCACACCTTGAATGTCTCCACGGGATCGTCCTGCGAATCCGATTTCACCTGGGAAAGCCAATGGAGCGACCTCGACCCGTCCTGCGCGCAGCCGCAGCATCTGGAAGCGATCGCGAAGCTGTACCGGAAATTCGGCCACGAACTTGCCATGCCGCGCGCCTTTGCCGAGCGCATCGGCGCGGATGTTCCCACCGATGTGGACGAACTGGTCAAACCGGATACCGCCAATGTCAGCCAGATGCGGGAATACATCCGACAATTGGAAAATCGCGAGAGGTGCCTCGGACAGCTTTGGGAAGAGCGCGCGATCCGGCAGGACAACGAACTTTACCAAGCGTATCTGAAGCTGGAAAACACGCAGCGCGACGCGTATTTGAAGCTGGAAGACGCGCGCCGCGACGCGTATCTGAAGCAGGAAGACGCGCATCGGCGCGCATACCAGTCGATGCAGGCGCAAATCGATGAATTGGTCGCGGCCCGCGATTGGCTGGCCGGCCACGCTGCGTCCTGGCGCGCCGCCGCTCGCGCTGCCGAGAAACGGCTCAACGATCCTGTGGTTCGCATCGTGCTGTGGGTCAAGAAAGGGCGGTGGGCGAAGCTGGGTTGGCTGCACTTGCCGCTGCGCGCAAGGAAATGACCGCGCGGCGCAATCTATCGCCGCATTGCCTTCGTTCGCAACATTGGCAACACATCCGTTTCGGTAGTTTCTGCATAACAAATATCGAGAATAACATGCGAAAATAGGGGCTGCCGGCGCGCGGCTGCGACAATTGTCATTGTGATAATTCTGCGTGACTGCCCGGTGGTCAAATTGGGGAAATCCAGTTTGTGTGCAAAGACCTGCCGGTTGGCGTCCCTGGCCACGACTACGACGGGAAATGCGGCTTCGACTTACGACATTCATTCACCACGGAGTACATGATGACAACTTCCCCCCAAGCCCCGATCGCGGCGACCCTGATTCCCGGCGACGGCATCGGCCCTGAAATCACGCAAGCGACCCTGGCGGTGCTCGATGCGTTGGGCGCGCCGTTCGTGTGGGATACCCAGGTGGCCGGCGCGGCTGGCGTGGCCAGCTGCGGCGATCCGTTGCCCGAGGCTTGCCTGGACAGTATCCGGCGCACCAAGTTGGCGCTCAAAGGCCCGCTGGAGACGCCTTCGGGCGGCGGCTATCGCTCTTCCAACGTGCGCCTGCGCGAAGAGTTCAAGCTGTACGCCAACCTGCGTCCGGCTTCCACCATCATCCCCGGCGGGCGCTTCGACAATATCGACCTGGTGCTGGTGCGTGAAAACAACGAAGGCCTGTACATGGGCTACGAGCATTTCATCCCGATCGACGGCGACCCGCATGCGGTCGGCATGTCGACCGGCATCAATACCCGCCAGGGTTGCCGCCGCATCTGCCATTTCGCCTTCGAGTATGCAGTGCGCAAAGGCCGCAAGAAGGTGACGGCAGTGCACAAGGCCAACATCATGAAGGCGCTGACCGGCATCTTCCTGGAAACCGCGCGGCAAATCCACGCCGAGCATTACAAGGACAAGATCGCGTTCGAGGAAATCATCGTCGACGCTTGCGCGATGAAGCTGGTGATGAATCCGTGGCAATTCGACGTGCTGGTGACCACCAATTTGTTCGGCGATATCCTCTCCGACGAAATCGCCGGCCTGGTCGGCGGCCTGGGCATGGCGCCGGGCGCGAATATCGGCGAACATGCGGCGATTTTCGAGGCAGTGCACGGCTCGGCGCCGGACATCGCCGGGCGCGGCATCGCCAACCCGATCGCGCTGATGCTGGCAGCGGCCATGATGCTCGACCACGTCGAACGGGTCGACCTCGGCGACCGCCTGCGCGAAGCGATCAACGCGACCTTGAACGTCGACAATGTGCGCACCGGCGACCTGGGCGGCAAGGCCAATACGCAGGAATTCACGGCGGCCTTGTTGAAGCGGATTAACGCGGGTAAATAATGCGGCAAGCGGCCGCGAGCGCGTGCTCGCGGCCGATAGATTGAATACATCGCTACATCAATACTGCTCGTCGCCAACCAAAAACTCTTCGACCAATTGGGCGGCATCGCCCGGATTGGCATACGAGGTGTCGAATAGCGGGGTCTCGGCCTGGCCGATGAATTCCACCACGTACCAGGCGTTGACCTGGGCCTCATCCTGAACTCTTCTGATCTTGACCACGGCGACCTTGTCCCGATTGATGAAGATCGTGTCGGTGTCTTGCGTCAATTTGAACCATCTGGCCATTGCTTTTCCTTCGCAAATTGAAATAGGGATGCGCGACGCTATGCGGCCATATTATGCGGCAAACGTCGCCGGCATGCCATCTGCGCCATTCGTTATTTCTGTTGCGCGCTCATCAAGAGCGGCAGGCGGCGGTGTTGGTCGCCGATGACGATGCCGTCGGCGGTCTTGCTGACTTTGACCTTGCCTTCGCCGCTGGCCTCGACCATCGCTTCGCCGAGCGTGCTCATGACGCTGGCCAGGTGAAGATGTCCGTGCAATACCCGATAACCATCGCGCTGTCGCACCAGTAAGATTTCAGGAGCCATGTTTATTCCTTGGTTGCATATCGATATTCGGTTGTTGCGTTGGCGGCGCAAAAACAGCATTCGCATGCGCAGCACTCCCACTATTGAGTGCGCGCAGCGGTCGATGGTTCCCGTGAATGTGTAACAGTCCGATAACTGCAATTTACATTGTGGATACAAAGGCCTGTGCCGAAAAGCAAGAAGCCCGCCGGTGAGCGGGCTTCCAGGCTACTGCAATGGCTCGCCATCCACCCATGCTATCTGCGTGGTGTCGATGGTGCTGGCCGCCGGCCCGCGCTATCTGCGCGGTGTCGGTGGCGTTTTCCGCCCGCCCGCGCTATCTGCGCGGTGCATGCGGTGCAAAAGCCATTGCACGTGGTGTTGCGGTGATTTTCCATCCACCCATGCTATCTGCGTGGTGTCGATGGTGTCCGGCGCCAACCTATGCTATCTGCGTAGTGCGTGCGTGAACCAAAATCCGTTATGCGTTGCCGCGAGCGGAAACGACGACGTTAAATCAAGAAATCAAACCGAAGGAAATAATACAGAACGACTGAGAAGGGAAGTCATGCAGAATTGGGACCGACAATTAAAACCTACCTGATGCAACAACAGGATCGGATTCTACACGGGTAGGCTGGAATCGCCAAGCGTTATTTTCAAAATGGTCCATCTGAGTATTTTGTGGGCAAGTCATTCGGCCCCAATACAACCTTCCGTCGTTCCCGCGGAGGCGGGAATCCATAGTGCGTAGGCTCGATTTAACTCCCTATAGATTCCCGCCTTCGCGGGAACGACGGGGATGTTTTTTGCCAAACCTGGATGAAAACGAGCCCCCCACAGAGAAGTCTGAACAACCTTCAAAATATGCCGGTGCCGTCCGCAATAAAGGCCAGGAAGCAGGGTGGGCACGTTTTTGTGCCCCCCTATGTTCCGGCCAAGCGTGAAAGCCGGCTTTTCTTTCCTCGCAACAACCGCATCATTTCGCCGGCGCAAACAACTCCGCGCATTCGGCGTCGGTAAACACCCGCGAGCGCGTGTGGAAGGCCTTGCCTTCCGGCCCTTCCAGCGAGAAGGTGCCGCCGCCGTGGCCGTCGATGACATCGATAATCAGTTGCGTGTGCTTCCAGTATTCGTACTGCGACTTGCTCATGTAGAACGGGCAGCCGCCGATGTCGCCCAGATATTCGTCGCCGCCGCCGATGGTGATTTCGCCCGGCAGAAAACAGTTGGCGGCGCTGTTGTCGCAGCAGCCGCCGGACTGATGGAACATCAGCGCGCCATGCTTGTTCTTGAGAAATTCAATCAACTCGACTGCAGCCTCGGTGGCAATGACTTTTTCGACCATGTTGCGCTCCCTGCGGTAAATATCCCGTGGCAAAAGCCCGGCATTTGCCGACAAACAGGCAGGTCGCCCATACGGCAGTGCCGGGAAGGTTGGGGTAGTCTACTACGGATCGCTATTTATAGATTCCGCAGGCAAAATAGACATCGTCGACCCGCTCGATATAGGTGCTCTTTGGTTCGATCTCTTTTGAAATCGGATTCGGCCACTTGTAGTCGATCCAGCCTTTGCCTTCTTTCGATTGCGCAACCTCGGACACTTTCTTGAAGATAAAAACGCCGTCGGCGTCTTTCAGTTGCGTCATGTCCTTGCCGAGCATTTTCAAATTCGCGCCATGCGAGGTCAACAAGGCGCTGTTCTTCACCGGGCCGCTGAAGATGTACAAATCCTTTTGCTTGAACTCCGGATTTTGCGCATTGATGGCGGCATAGGTTTTTTCCGCGCCGTTCTTCTTGTAATACTCGATCGTTTTCTTGACCAGCGCAATCGCTTCCTGGCTGGTGCCACGCCCCTCCTGGGCCAACGCGGGCGGAATTGTGAAGATTGCCAATACAGTAATCAATAGCCAATGGGACAGGAATTTCATGATGCCTCCATGATAGTTTTTATAGAATGCTGACCGAAGCGGAGGTCGAGTTCTTCAGGAGACCTGCGACTCCGCGATCTATCATAGTCCTTTGCCGGTCTATGGGAAGCGCATATGATCGATCTACAACAAATTAGGCGGAGCAATAGTCTTCAAGCGTCGACAAGCGGCCCGGCAGGACAGGCAATGTCGGCGAATTGGGAACGGCGGCCGTGCCTGCCGGCGGTATACGATATGATTCCAGAAAGCCGCAACCTGTATATCGAACAAATTCGATCTTCCTTTCCTCAGGAGCTCACCATGCATACGACTGGGGATGTCCACGTTGCACTGCGTCAAATGGTCATCGCCATTGAAACTGCGGTGTCGATGGTGGGCATGAACGATACCAATCACGGCAAGCGCGTCGGCTACATCGCCAGCCAGATCGCGCATCAGCTCGGCTACAACGAGCACGATGCGCAGTACGCGTTCGACCTCGGCATGCTGCACGACTGCGGCGTGTCCACGCAACAGATGCACACCAATTTGGTCAATCACTTCGATTGGGAAGAGGCGCACATCCACTGCGAAATCGGCCATCGTTTGCTGAAAGACTTCAAGCCGCTCGCCAAATTTGCCGTTCCCATTCTGTATCACCACACCGCCTGGAAGGATCTCGGCAAACTCGATGTCGGCGCGTCGGATGCGCGCATGGCCAATTTGATTTATTTATCCGATCGCGTCGACGTGCTGGCTGCAGCGCATTACGAAACCGACATTTTGCTGACCCACGGGACGGTGGTTGAAGTCATCAAGCAATATGACGGAAACATGTTCGACCCGGAACTGGTCGACGCCTTCCTGCACGTCGAGAAATACGAGTCGTTCTGGATTTCCCTGGAAAACCGGCACATCAGCCGTTATGTCTGGGACATGGAGAAATTCAAGAGCAAGGAATGGTTAAGTCTCAAGCAACTCAAGCAATTGTCGATGATCATGGCCTATATCGTCGACCAGAAAAGCCCGTTCACCGCGCAACACTCTGCCGGCGTTGCGGCACTGGCGCGGTATTTTGCTTCGGCATTGGAATTGTCCGAGATCCAGCGCGACAAGATCGAGGTGGCCGGCCTGCTGCACGACCTGGGCAAGTTGCATACGCCAGACCGGATACTTGGCAAGCCAGGGCCGCTTAACGCGGTCGAGCGCTCGATCATGAATCAGCACAGCTATGAAACCTATGAGATCCTGCGCCACATCGACGGCATCGAAGACATTGCCCGCTGGGCGGCCTACCATCACGAAGGCATCAACGGCGCCGGTTACCCATTTCATCCCAGTGGAAATGAACTCGGCATCGAGGCCCGCATCATCGCCGTAGCCGATATTTTTCAAGCCCTGGTGCAAGACCGGCCATATCGTCGCGGCATGAAGCTCGACCAAGTCTTGACCGTTCTTGAAAAATTCGTCGCCGATGGAAGAATCGATCGAAGCATCGTGGCCCTTGCAAGAAAACACAGCGAGACCTGTTTTGCGATTGCCCGCAGCAGCCAATAAAAGATACTTCCCATATTCTTTTTTTTGGAGTAGCTTCTTCCACTCGCGTTGTCGAAGTTCGTCGAAGTTCATCGAAGTTTAGTCGCGCGACACCTTTTCAAGGGGCGATAAGAATATGAATATTCTACTAAATCGGCTGCTTCTCTGGCAGAAATTTGCGCTTCTTGCCTTGCTCGGCGCATTGTTGATTGCCGCGCCACTCTCGCTGTATGTGTTGGAATCCGACAAGTCGATCGAAGCAGCCAATCTGGAAGTTCGCGCAATCGTCCCAATACAAACAGTCCTCAAAGTAGTGCAACTGATGCAGCAGCATCGAGGCTTGTCGGCGATGCTGCTAGGCGGCAACATCGATGCGAAAGGCCCTCGCGCTGCGAAGCAGGAGGAGGTAAGCAAAGCCATCGATTCGATGGACGCCGCGCTCAAACAGCTCGAAGCCCCGGTCGTCGCAAGCGAAATCGCCCCCATAAAGGAAGAATGGACGGCAATTGCCGCAAAGCTTGCGCAGCAATCGATATCCGCCAAAGACAGTTTTGCCGATCACACAGCATTGATTACAAAATTGCTGAAGGTCAACGAAATGTTGGTTGACCGCTTCGGCCTCAGTGTCAACCCGGAATTTGACACACGGAACCTGATCGAATCGACCCTCATTCAATCGCCGCAACTGACCGAAGAACTCGGCCGCCTGCGCGCGAAGGGGGCCGGCCTGTTGGCGGCCAAAAGCGCCACCGCAGACGACCGCCTCGACCTTCGAGGAAGAATCGATAAGATCAACGCCCTTTACACGATCACCGGCACATCCCTGGCCAAAGCGATGACCGCCAATCCCGTCCTGAAGAACAATCTGTTTGATACAGTCAGCGCAACGTCAATCGTTGGCGACAAGACGCTTCGACTGGCGCAAGAACTGATCGTGACGGCAGCGGAACTGAATTTTCCGCCCGCAAGTTATTTTGCGCAATTTACCGAAGCGATCAACGCGCAAATCAAACTCAACGATCTTTCGCTTGGCAGCTTGGAGCAGGCGCTGAATGCGCGCGCGACCGCATTGAAAAATACGAAATATACACTGATTACCGCGCTGGCATTGCTGTTGCTCGTCGCGACTTATTTGGGCAATCGGATCATTCGCTCGGTCACGGAGCCGCTCCACCAAGCGGTCGCCTTTGCCAGAAAAATAGCGCAGGGCAACTTGACCGCCAGCATTGACGTGATGTCGAAAAATGAAACTGGCCAACTGCTGCAAGCATTGAAGGACATGAATGTGAGCCTGATCAAGATTGTGAGCGAAGTGCGCAATGGCACGAATGCCATTGCGACTGCATCCAGCGAGATCGCCGCCGGCAATCTCGACCTCTCTTCCCGGACCGAGGAAGAGGCCAGCGCGCTGGAAGAAACGGCTGCCACAATGGAGCAGTTGGCCGCAACCGTCCGACAGAATCTGGACAACGTCCGCACCGCCAATCAACTTTCCGAATCGGCATCGGTCGTTGCAATAAAAGGAGGCGATGTCATTTCGCAAGTGGTGCAGACGATGGATACAATCAACAATTCATCCAGACAGATTTTCGATATTATCGGCGTCATTGACAGCATTGCATTTCAAACCAACATACTTGCATTGAACGCGGCGGTGGAGGCTGCCAGAGCCGGCGAGCAGGGCAGGGGATTTGCCGTCGTCGCGGCTGAAGTCCGCAACCTTGCGCAGCGTTCCGCTGCGGCTGCAAAGGAAATCAAGCTATTGATCGACAATTCCGTGCACACGGTGGACGAGGGTTGCAAATTGGTCGAACAAGCCGGTTCAACCATGAATGAAATCGTGGTCAGCGTCAGGCGAGTCAACGCCATCATGGCTGAGATCACCACGGCAGACGGGGAACAATCTTCCGGCATTGGGCAAATCAATCAAGCGATTATGCAACTGGATCAAGTGACCCAGCAAAATGCCGCACTTGTCGAGGAAGCCGCAGCTGCCGCAGCCTCCCTGGAGGATCAGGCACGTGCGCTGATCGAACTTGTCAGTGTGTTCAAACTCGCAGATGCGCCTTCCCAATGGGTGCAAGCGGCTTGAGGGCAACCACCCGGGAACGAAGCCCCACATGAAGGCCGGCACTGAGAGAAACGCATCATTGCAGCTTCGCAACGCCAAATGGCAAGAAATCGGCAAGTAAATGAGGCATCAGCCGTTCTTCACGCTGCCATATTGCGCGCGTGTCGGCAGAAGACCTCCACCGGCGGCAATTGCCCGTATGTTGCCAATTCTATCCGAAAGCCAAATGTCAGTTGGGAGGGCGAGCGCAAAAACCTGCCTACACGACGCGACTATCGCGACGATGCAACCAGAACATAGGCGACCGACGCCAAGGTGCCGACAGCCAGCAAGATGCAGGCAATATAGACGAAACGCGGTAAAGCGTCCGAACCAGCGCCAGAAATCACTCCAATGGACTCGGGATAGTTGGCAGGTTCCGGCGCAGCCTGAAGGGGAAGAACAAGCAGATGCGAGACCATCACCAGGCAAAAAGCCCCGGCGGCAATACCGAGCGCCATCGCCTGGGAGCGCGTGACTAGCCACATTACGCCGACCAATAGGTACACAGGAAGGTCGGGCCACGCCAGCCAAGTCCATCGATCCAGGTCGACAATTGCGCCTTGCCTGCATTCTGGGCAGATAGCCGGATAGCTGGGATCAGACGCTGCCACTTTCTGAAACAGTGTCAGGGTTTTTTTCTTGCACGACGGGCAGCGAAACATGGCTCTGGTGAGTTCCAAGAATATATTTTTCCCTATGCGGGGGATAGCAAAAACAGTCGGTAGTCGGTGGGCAGGTTTTTGTGACCCCCCTACGCGCTGCAATCCAAGGGCTTAGCTGACATTGACATTTTTTCGGTGAATGCGCGCCACCGACCCAAAGCTACCTTAGCCGACTCCCGAGGCCGGTCATTCAAACGTTAAATCAGAATGTTACGATACGAATATAGCCCACGCATCACACCGTGCGCGAGGTAGGGTCAGCGATCATTCGTCTCGGGTGATTCTGGCGATGCTCGTAATCCGTGCGCCCAAAGTTCCATTCAATGTGTTGACTTTAATCGCCTCGCCAATTTTCGGCGTCTGAACATACTGATCCGCGCATTGACTCACGGTGCGATTAACAGTCTGTTCAATGAATTCCATGTTCCACGCACAACCACGGCCCCCTCGAAAAACATTCGTTATCTTGGTCTCATACGTATATGGTTGCCTCGATGAAAACGACACCACGTCGCCGATGAAAATAACCGATGACATGCCTACCACGATCGTGGTAATCACTCCAAATATTATCGCCTCGGTTACGGCTCGCAATGGTGAAATCGTCTTTTCAATCCCTTTTCGCGAAACCAGGTAATTATTCTTTGAGGAGATCACGAAACGTCGTATCGCGTAAATTGTACCGCCTGCAGCACCCAAGAATAATGGCAGCGGCGTCAGCGCAGAAATAGCAAAACAATGAATCTGCATCATAATCAACGGAAGCATTGCTGGCCAAAATGCAATAAATGCAAACACCTTAGCAACCGAAGGGCCTTTTGTTCCGCCAACCATCTGAGATTCGCGTTCTACCATCGAATTCATCATTCCCCAATATCATTCATATAAATTGAGAATTCTTCTTCTCGTGGTGAAAATATCCGGTTATCCGATAAGGAAATTATTCACTCCTTTGTGACTGCGGCGAAAATCGATTGGAAATATTCTTTAGATTTAGAGCCAACGTTGGCCCCGTCGCCATGCGATCCTTCTTCGATAAAGTTAATTGTAAGAAAATACCCGTTCCTGACACCGGAACATCCGCCCATTCCCGAAGTCAATTTACTTTTTGATTGGCTGCACCAGCGCGGTAGGTTGGGCTAAAGCTTTATCAGCCCAACATCCTGCAATCGCAAGATCAAAAAATCATTCGCCCCACTGTCCATTTTCTGGGCTTTCGCCAACGCCCCAATTTGCATCGATACGCCCTAACCGAATTTCTCGGTGAATTGACGAGTGCGGCCAATCAATCGCTTTCGTTACGTATCCATGCTTTACCGGATTGATGTAAATGTACGCCACATGCGCTTCCAAGTCGACATCATCTCTAATTTGATGCTCCCAATATCGACGTTGCCAAATTCCGCGCTCGCGCTTAGATTTTCTGCTCTCGCGTATCGTCTCCGCTTTTGGAATTTTTCTTGAAAATGCGGCCTTGATCAAGGACCAGCGCAACGGAAAATCAGCATCGCCATCCGGCAGCTTCCAGACAGCATGCAAATGATCCGGCATTACGACCATCGCCACGATCTCAAAAGGACGTGTCTGACGAACCTTTCTCAGCGCGTCACGGAGTATATCAATATGATCGACCAGCAGGTCGCTTTTTCTATCAGAAAGATTGACAGTAAAGAAGTAAGTCGCGCCTGCCGCGTCGGCTCTTCGATATCTCATTTTCTTTATCTCGTTGAATGTTGGGCTGATAAAGCTTTAGCCCAACCTACCGCGCTGCTGCGACATCTCGATGTACCTAACCTCCATCCGCCGAGAACGAGGAAGTGCGCCCCAGCGAAAGAGATGGTGCACAAGCTCAATTCGCAGCCAAGTAGGGTGGCAGCCGTCATTTAGCACCAGAAAGTGTGAGCCGGTCGAGTAGAGGTTATTTTCCGCTATCTTTTTTCAAATGGTGTGATTGATTCGCATACCGCATTGTCAATGACACCCTGCATCCATTTCGGCCCCAAACGCAAAACAATTCGAACTTTTATGCCGCAAGAATCGGTGGCAACAATGTTGACGAACTTAGGGTCACGAAATATTCGAAACTGGATACTCTCCTTTTGAACAATGTATTGGTTGTTTTCGGCAACCCATTTCAAGATCAATTTGCGAGCGTGAATAATGTAATAGACACGAACACAAATTCCCGCAACGATAAATACAAAGAAGAAGGGAAGGTAGCTTTGCAAGATCATGAACGCGTAAGAGAATATTGTTTTCGTAAAAATTACGGAAAATAGTTATCAAGACAATACTAGATTGGTAGCGCGGTGCAATGCCTGCTTGTGGCCGTTTGCTGCCAATTCTACCCGAAAGCCGAACGCCAGCAACCGGTGTTTTCCAATCGTTGAACGACGATGTTGCACCCAAAGAAAAAGCGAGTTATACCAAAATCACGAGTTTGCAGTCGGCAGGGTGTGCACAACTACGCGCCGACACTATGCGGCTATTTGTTTGCGGGCATTCGCCAAATTCGCTCCCTCAAAATTCTTCCCACTCGTCAGCGCTTTCGCGCGAGACGCCAACGGGTTTGGGCGCTGCCACCGACGTGCCGACGCGCTTGGGAGCGACTTTGGGCGGGCTTGATGCCTTTTTCGCGGCGATGGTGGAGGTGGCGGGGCGGCGGCTTGGGGCGGGCGCTCTGCCTGCCGTTTGCGCGCCGTCTATTTTGAACACGCTGACCAGTTTCAGCAGTAGCGCGCCTTGATCCTGCAGCGAGGCCGCTGCCGCCGCCGCTTCTTCCACCAACGCCGCATTTTGCTGCGTGACCTGGTCCATCTGGATGATCGCCGTGTTGATTTGGTCGATGCCGACCGATTGCTCGCGACTGGCGGTGGTGATTTCGACTATCGTGTCGGTGACCTGCTTGATGCTGTGCACGATTTCATCCATCGTGCTACCGGCTTCGCCGACCAGGCGGGTGCCGGCCTCGACCTTTTCGACCGAATCGCCGATCAGGGCCTTGATTTCTTTCGCTGCGCTGGCCGAACGCTGCGCCAGATTGCGCACTTCTGCCGCAACCACGGCAAATCCGCGCCCTTGTTCGCCGGCGCGCGCGGCTTCTACTGCGGCGTTGAGGGCAAGGATATTGGTCTGGAATGCGATGCCGTCGATCACGCTGATGATGTCGACGATTTTGTTCGAGGATTGGTTGATGTCGGCCATTGTCGCCACCACGTTAGCGACGGCTGCGCCTCCTTTGGTGGCCACAGCCGAGGCCGATTGCGCATATTGATCGGCTTGCCGCGCATTGTCGGCGTTCTGCTTGACGGTGCTGGTCAATTCTTCCATCGACGACGAAGTCTGCTCAAGCGCGCCGGCTTGCGCTTCGGTGCGCGACGACAAGTCCATGTTGCCGCTGGCAATTTGCGCCGAGGCGGTCGACATGGTTTCCGTGGCGCTGCGCACTTCGCCGACGATTTTCACCAGGCTGTCGTTCATGGCCTTCAATGCGCCGATCAGGCGTCCGGTTTCATCCGTGCTGTCGACCACGATGCGGGTGGTCAGGTCGCCGCCGGCCACGGTCTCGGAAATCCGCACTGCCTCGCCCAGCGGGCGGGTAATCGAACGGGTGATCCACCATGCCATTACTGCCCCCAGCAGGACGGCAGCGATCCCCAGCGCGATCATCTGGATGCGGCCATCGGTGTAGGTCTGGGCGCTCAGTTTGCCGTCGTCCTCGAAATGCTTTTTCTGGATGGTGACCATGGCGCGCAAATCGTCGGCGAAGGCGTGCAGCGCGGCGTAGGTTTCCCCATAGGCCAGCCTGGACGCGCCATCGCGATCGCCGGCGGCCAGCAGGGTGGACACCTTGGCGACCGCCTCGACATAGCGCGTGCGCGAGAGTTTCACCTTCTCCATGGTGGCCTTGCTTTCGGCGGAATGCAGCATCGGTTCCAGCTTGACGAGCGCGTCGTTGAAGGCGTCGGTATTGGCCTTCAGGCGGTCTTGTGCGCCGGCGACGACGGTCGGGTCGGTTTGTGCGATGAGTTCAAATACGCGCGCAATACTGCCGCGTGCATTGTCGAGCGCGTCGTTGGCGAGATTCGCCTGGACCCAGTTGGAATGCACCAGCACATCCGTGCCGGCATTGAGCTTCGCCGAATTTGCAATGCCGACGACGACGGTGCCTGCGAGAAGTATCAATACGAGCGAAAAGGCAAGTCCCAGTCGAGCACCAATGTTGAGATTTGTTAAACGCATAGTCTGACTTCCTTACATTGTGAAGAAACAATGGCCGTCCAAAGCGTAAGAAATACTCCGAGACTTTCCAAACATTGCTCAATACTGAAATCCGATTATTCGACTAGTGGCTTGGATGATTAATTCGGCGCCAAAGAGCCTATGCTGTCACAATTTACTCGCAATTTCAAAGAAGTTTGCGTCTATTTCCTGAAATCCGCAAATTTGCGTTCGGCATTTTGCTTTCTGCGGGCGTCAAGCTGACGTGTCGATTGCGCAACGCCGGGAAAGTCGGGTCGAAAGCGTTGAAACCAGCCATTGGTGCAAGCGCTTATCCTGTGCCTGAGATGCTGAATTTACGTGCCCGCCGTGTATTTGATGTAGATCAAGTATTGCCGTTGCGCGATTTGATATTCGTCTTCGATTTGGCGCAAGATAGAGGGTCATGCGTCGATTGGCGCAGGGTAAGGTGCTTTATATTATCGGCAAGGGAGATAGGCATGTTCGAATCCGCAGAAATCGGCCACAAGATCAGCAAGGAAGTCTACAAGGAAGAGGTGCCCAAGCTGCGGGCGGCGCTGCTGGATGCGCAATTCCAGTTGATCCAGAATAAGAAGATTCCGGTGGTGGTGTTGATCAGCGGCCAGGACGGCGCCGGCAAGGGCGAAACCATCAATATCCTATACGAGTGGATGGACCCGCGCTTCATCTCGACCCTGGCGTTCTCGGAGCCGAGCGACGAGGAGAGCGAGCATCCGTTCATGTGGCGCTACTGGCGCGCCTTGCCGCCCAAGGGGCGGGTCGGCATCTTTGCCGGTTCCTGGTATTCCGACCCGATTCGCCAGCGCATTTTCGACGAATTGCCGCTGGCCGGGCTGGATTCGCGCATCGATCAAATCAACCGTTTCGAGATGATGCTGGCCAACGAAGGCGCGCTGGTGCTCAAGTTCTGGTTTCACCTGACGCGCGACGGCCAGAAGAAGCGCCTGAAAGCGCTGGAATCCAATCCGCATACCGCCTGGCGCGTGACCAGCAGCAGTTGGGACCGCTTGAAGACCTACGATCAATTGCAAGACGTGGCCGGCCACGTGCTGCGCCTGACCAATACGCCGTGGGCGCCGTGGATCATCGTCGAGGGCACCGACGACCGCTATCGTTCGCTGACGGTCGGGCGCGTGGTACTCGATGCGATACAGAAGAAGCTGGCCGGCGGCGTCACGCAGGATGTGCCGGTGGCGCCGCCGCTGCAACTCGACCTCGATGGCCGCAACGTCTTGTCCGAGCTGGATTTGAGCAAGTCGCTGGGCAAGAAGGAATATGAAGACGGGCTGGCGCATTGGCAAGGGCGCTTGTCGGAACTGGCGCGCGACCCGCGCATGAAGGGGCGCGCGGTGGTGTGCGCGTTCGAAGGCGCAGACGCCGCCGGCAAGGGCGGCGCGATCCGCCGTATCGGCGCGGCGCTCGATGCGCGCCAATACCAGGTGGTGCCGGTGGCCGCGCCGACCGAAGAAGAGCGCGCGCAACCGTATCTGTGGCGTTTCTGGCGGCACATGCCGCGTCGAGGCCGCTTCGTGATCTTCGACCGCACCTGGTACGGGCGGGTGTTGGTCGAGCGCGTCGAAGGCTTTTGCGCCGAGCACGACTGGCTGCGCGCCTATAGCGAAATCAACGACTTCGAGCATGAACTCGACGAAGCGGGCATCATCGTCGTCAAGTTCTGGCTGCAGATCAGCCAGGAAGAGCAATTGAAGCGCTTCCAGGATCGTGAAGAAATCGAGTTCAAGCGCTTCAAGATCACCGAGGAAGACTGGCGCAACCGCGAGAAATGGGATGCCTATCAGACCGCGATCTGCGACATGGTCGACCGCACCAGCACCGGCACCGCGCCGTGGACGCTGGTCGAAGCCAACGACAAGAATTACGCCCGCGTGAAGATCCTGCGCACCCTGTGCGAACGGATCGAAGCGGAACTGGACGCCGGTTCGGGCGAGGAGGCCAGCGCGCAGGCGGCCAGGGAAGTCGCCAAGCGGTTGGCCAAGCGCGCCGAAAAAGAAGGCGCAAAACAGGTCGACAAGGCGCGCAAGGCTGACAAGCCGGCCAAAGCAGACAAGGCCGACAAGGCTGACAAGCCGGCTAAGACCGCCAAGTCCGGCAAGGCTGAAAAGCCCGCCAAAATCGCCAAGCCAGCCAAAGCCGACAAGCCCGGCAAGGCAGACAAGCCGGTCAAAGCCGACAAACCCGGCAAGGCCGACAAGCTCGCCAAGCGGGTCGAGGCGGCTGCGGCGGAAAAGCCGGCAAAGATGCCTGTCGTGCGCGCCAAGCGGCCGCGCACGGCGACGCTGGCGCCCAAGGCCACGCGACTACGAAAGGTGGTTGTGCCGGAATGAGGCCAGGGCAATCGCGCCAGGTATCAAATTCCATGGATATCCCCTCTACCGCCTGCGGGAGAGGGGGTATTGAATATTGAATTGCTGGATTTCTACGAGCGTGCGCGAACACGCTTTCTTGCTCGCGAATTTACTGGCAAGAGGTCGAAACAACCCTGGCCGTCATTTACTGTATCAGTTTGGTCTCTGACGATTCAATCAAGTTGCCGTCGCTTGCAGTCTCAGGCTCTTCCGACGCGCCAAACGCCGCGTGCCGATCCGAGCGATCTTCGATGCTGTCGGACAAGTGGAACTTGCGCACCACATCTTCCAGGGTCCGCGCCTGATCCTGCAGCGATTGTGCCGATGCGGCTGCCTGTTCGACCAATGCTGCGTTTTGCTGGGTGCCGGCGTCGAGTTCGGTCATGGCGGCGTTGATTTGCGTGATGCCGGTGGTTTGTTCATTGCTGGCCGCCGTGATTTCGCCCATGATGTCGGTGACGTGCTTGATGCTCTCGACGATCTGGCTCATGGTCGTGCCCGCCTGATCCACCAGCAGCGTGCCGCTATTGACGTTATTGACCGAGTCCTCGACCAGGGCCTTGATTTCCTTTGCCGCCGCCTCGGAACGATGCGCCAGATTGCGCACTTCGGCGGCGACCACGGCAAAGCCTCGGCCTTCGGCGCCGGCGCGGGCCGCTTCGACTGCTGCGTTCAAAGCCAGGATATTGGTCTGGAAAGTGATCCCCTCGATCACGCTGACGATGTCGACCACTTTTTGCGACGAGGTTTTGATCGACTTCATCGTGTCGACCACTTGCGACACCACGGCGCCGCCCTTGACCGCCACTTCGGAAGCGGATTGCGCCAGCTCATTGGCCTTGTTCGCGTTGTCGGCATTGCGCTGCACCGTCATGGTCAGCTGGTCCATTGCGGCGGCGGTTTCTTCCAGCGAACTGGCCTGCGATTCGGTGCGCGCCGATAGATCCATATTGCCGCTGGCAATTTCGCTCGATGCGGTGTAGATCGTGTCGATGCCGTTGCGCACGTCGCCGACCAGGGTGGCGAGGTTTTGATTCATGTTCTTCAATGCCTGCTGCATTTGTCCCATTTCACTGGTCGATTCGACCTTGATGTCCTGGGTCAGGTCGCCCTGGGCGATTGCGCTCGCGCCCTTGATCACTGCATTCAATGGCCGCGTCACCGTCCTGCGGACGAACGGAAAGATCAACAGCAGAACCGGGACGCAGGTGACTACGGCGGCCAGAATCGACAGCAGTCGTTGCTGGAACACGGTGGCGTTGGCTTGGCTGAGGGACATGCGCATGCTGATGACGCCGAGCACGGTATTTTCCGCGCCCTGATGGCAGCTGATGCAATTCTTGCCGAGATAGTTGGTCGAACTGAGAATCGGATGCACGACTCTCAAATATTCGCCCTTGTCGTCCGATTCGACCAGATCGACTGCCTTGCCGGAACTGAGCACCTGCTTTTCGACGTCGTCGGGATCGTTGGCGTCCTTGGAAGTGCCCGGCCCGAATATCGCCTTGACCTGCTCCCCGCGCAACACCCGCACGTCGCGAATCGACCCGAGCTGCTTGAGCTGGTCGAGGAAGACTTCGCGCTGTCCGATGGAGCCGGTAATCATCATGCCGGTCAGCCCGGCCACCGTGATTTCGTGCACGCTTTGCGATACGCCGCGCGCTTGCTCGATGGCCGCGTTGCGGTTGACGTGGTCTTCCCAGACCAGCATGCCCGTCCATGCGACGACAAGCGTCACGCCTATCGAAATGAATAGCTGCAGGGACAATTTCAAATTTGCAAAGCGCAAGATACATCTCCTTTTGCATGCGTCTAATTCGAGAGCGCATTTCGAGAGCGTGTGCCAAAATGTCCGCAAACGCCTATCTTATTATACGGCAACATTTGTGTGGTTGATATTGACTTTTTCGCTCAGTTCAAAAGCGCAACAAAAATGCGGCAATTTCTGGTGCCCTGAGTCACTAATTTGCGAAACCATTGAAATATATGGCGAAATCCGGCTGCGGCCATGTTTGAAGACCCGGCACAAGGCCCAGCAAGCGTGCAAATTGTGCAGGAGCCCGAGATTGCGCCGCCGATCGCCGGACCTGGCGGCAGCCATCACGCCGCGTCCGCCGCCAGAGCCAGCAGCGCGCCGACCGTGCGCCAATTGCGCGCGGTGGCCGGCACGCCGAGAATTTTCTCGATCTGCGCGGCCAGCTTGGAGTCGCCAAAGCCTTCGGGCGCGTGCACGTAAAACACTGCGCCGATCTGCTGCCAACGCTCGCTTTGACGGCGGATCGCCTCGATGCGTTCGCGCGCGATGGCGGCAGGGGCTTTGGCCAGAAAGAAAAGATGCAGCGTCCTGCCTTCGGCCTCGGTTGCCGCCTCGGGAAATGGATTGGCGCTTGCAGCGGCGGCCAGTTCCCGGGCGTCGATGACCAGCACCTGCGGCTGGAATCCGAATTTGCCCAGGATCGCCGCGCCGATTTCGCCGGCCAGCACCTGTGCCTTTTTGTCGGGGCCGCGAAAGACCACATTGCCGCTCTGGATATAGGTCTTGAGTTCGGTCAAACCCAGCGCGCCCATGGTGGCGGCCAGCTCCTTCATCGGCAGCTTGTTTTTGCCGCCGACGTTGACGCCTCTTAGCAGAGCGATCCAGGTTTTCATGTCGATTGATGGTGTGTGAAAGGTGGTCCAAACGTGACACAGGCAGGTGGCACGAGTATACCTGCCCTGCGTGCGCTACGCATACGCAATGATGAGGTCGCCGCCCACCCGATGGCGCGAAAGCAGAAAAGCGTGGCTGTTGCCAAAAGGCAATATGCCGATATGCAATAGACTGGTGTTGCCAGCGCGATTTTCCCGTGGCAACATAGCAATTTTTTCCAACGACCGGCAATTTGATGCTTGTCTGCGAGTGCGGCGCTTCGACCGGCGAATCGTGGCGAGCGAAAATGAAGCATTGTTCGGGGTTGTCGTGTATGGCTTTGCCGGCCCTTCGCCGAGGGCATGGCTGCAGTGGATAAAATGAGAGGAAGCTGCAACAATGGTTAAAAAATACTTCGATGCGCCGGTTTTGGAGATCGCGGGACCCGAGATCGCTGTCGATATCTTCGATACGCCCTTTTTCTACAACGATGGCGGCAATCCCAGCTACGTCAAGGAACTGCCGAGCGCAGCGACGCTGCTGGCGCCGGCGGCGACCGATCCGCATGTGGCCATCGGCAGGGAGTATGTGGTCCCGGAAATAATCGGCGTCAAGCCGACGCCGCCCTATGGAATAGAAACCCAGCTCGGATTGCTCGCCGATGAAGTGGTCTACGAACCGATGTGGGCGACGCGCGATGTGGCGGCGGCCTTTGGCATCACCCTGGTGGAAAAGGGCCAGGCCGTGCCGTTGAGTTGCCCGGTCGCCAATCTTTCGCAGATCGAATACGAATACGGCGTCTTCGCCGGCCACTGGTCGCCGTACCAGGGCACCGGCGACAAGTTGCTCACCGTGGTTTGCACCGACCTGGAACACCATGATTTTCCGCACGTCTTTGCCTCGACCGACCCCCATCTTCCGCTGGTCATCTCGGTCGGGCGTTACTGGCCCAAGCTGTGCAAGATTCGTCTGGCCGACTTGTGGGTGCCGCGCGGCAGCGCGCTGTACATTCCGCCCAAGCCGGCAATCCCGGGGCAGGAATGCGTGGATCTGCATAACAATCGCAATTCGGCTCGGGCCTGCTGGGGCAGCCTGGGCCAGAGCAGCGTGACCACCCATACCCTGCTGCAAGCGAATAACGGGTACTTCTATTGGTTCTGGAACGCGACTCCCACCGCCCACGGGAATTTGTCGCCGAAGGCGTAGTCGTCCCGATTCCGTTAAATTGCGCGATTGCGCTTGGTTCGGCTTTTTTGATTGGTGATCACCATGTCCGATGCACAACCTGGAATCGACGGCGACGATGCCGTCTACCGCACCCTGCTGGAGTCGACCAAGGCGATTCCGTGGAAAATCGACTGGGCCACGATGCAGTTTGCCTACATCGGCCCGCAAATCGAGCCCTTGCTGGGCTGGGCGCAGGACAGTTGGCTCACCGCCGACGATTGGGCCACGCGCATCCACCCGGAAGACCGCGAGTACGTCGTCAATTTCTGCATCTCGCAGTCGAAGGCCGGGGTGGACCATGAAGCCGATTATCGCGCCCTGACCAAGAATGACGGCTATGTCTGGATTCGCGACGTGGTGCATGTGGCGCGCAACGAAGACGGCGAGGTGGAAGCCTTGGTTGGATTCATGTTCGATATCAGCGAACGGAAGAAATCTGAAGAAAAGCTGATCGCCCTGCAAAAGGAATTGGAAGCCCTGTCGTTCAAGGACAGCCTGACCGGCGTGGCCAACCGCCGCAAGTTCGACGCCTCGCTGGATCTGGAATGGGCCAGCGCGCGCCGCAGTGCGCTGCCGCTGTCGCTGATCATGCTCGATGTGGATTTTTTCAAGCAATACAATGACTGCTACGGCCATATGCAAGGCGACGACTGCCTGAGGAACATCGCCCAGACGTTGAGCCTGGCGGTGACACGTCCCAGAGACGTGGTGGCGCGCTTCGGCGGCGAAGAGTTCGTGCTGGTGTTGCCGGAAACCGATGCCGCTGCCGCGCAACACGTGGCCGAGCGTTGCAAGAAAATGTTGGCAAAGTTGCAAATTCCGCATGAGCGCTCGACCGTCGACGGCGTCGTCACGGTCAGCATGGGCGTTGGCACTTTCGATCCTTCCGGCGAGATAGGGGCGAAACGCTTCATCGAGGTGGTCGACAAGTTGTTGTACCAGGCCAAGCAGAACGGTCGCAATCGGATCGAATTCGCCAGCCTGTAGCCGCCCGCGAAAAAAAACATCCCTGCTCGCAACCGATGCGTTATCGCGCCCCTGCCAAGGTGGGGGCACGCGTCATCGCGTCGATTTCCTGCGCATTCCCAAGCTCTTGCCGCCTGTCGTCGGTGCGTTGTTGCGCAGCCGCAAGCCTGGACTGGCAAATAAGCGACAGCGGCAGCCTTGATCGCGACGAACTTAATATAGAGGAAACACTTCTATGGCAAAATACCATGTTCATGGGATGGTTGAAAAGACCAAAATCTTGTATAAATGAAACATCGCAAAGCGGCGTAGAGAGGCCGTTGTCTGTTGCCTTTTAGGGAAAAGAGGTTGAACATGGCGATGTGCGCGCGCGGCAGAAGCGACCGGGATTTAATGCATTCAGGCTTACGCGGGCTAGGGCGTCGTCGGCAAGATGCGATTGAAGTCAAGGGTTTAAGTGTTTAACGGTACTGGCTATAGGGGCCATTTAAAAGGGAAGTGTTTATGAATAAGAAAAATTTGAAGTTGATGGCTGCGACCTTGTCGTCGGCATTCTTGCTCGCAGCTTGTGCGACCGCGCCAATGGGACCGTCGGTCCAGGTGATGCCAGGGAAGAACAAGTCGTTCGATGCCTTCCAGCAAGATCAGGAACAATGCAAGGCCTACGCGAATTCGCAAGTTTCCGGCCAGGTGGATGCGGCCAACAAGGCGGCGGTGGGCCAGGCTGCGCTGGGCACCTTGATCGGCGCTGCTGCGGGCGCAGCAATTGGCGACAACCATTATGCGGCAGGCGGCGGCGCGGGGGCCGGCTTGGTCGCAGGCACTGCGGTGGGGGCCAACTCGACGGCAAATGCGCAAATGTCGATTCAGCAGCAGTATGACAATGCCTATATGCAATGTATGTATTTGCGGCACAACCAGGTGCCGGGCATGCGCGAGCTGCCAGTTTCCGCGAAACCGGCTGCGACGAACTATGTAGCACCGCCGCCGCCACCGCCACCGGGTGCTGTCGCTCCGGCGGGCGGAATGTCGGTTGCGCAGGCGCAAGCGAAATTGAATCAAATCGGTTATCCGTGCGGCAGGCCCGATGGCAAGATGGGCGGAAAAACGGTTGCCGCCTTGAAGAATTTCCAAAGGGATAGCGCGCTTCCGGAAACCGGGCAATTGGATGGCCCGACGGTCGAGATGTTGAGCAAGTAAGCTTTAGCCCCACCGTCTCCAGGCCCGCATGTGCTGCCGTGCATCGGCAGCGCATGCGGGATGGGGGGCTCCACTATCCTTTCAAGGACGACGCCAGGAATCGATTGCGCGACCCGCGCGGGTCGCCCCTGCGATTCTTGAGACGCAAGCATGAGAACGGCGAATACAAACTTGTGCCCCGATCGCAGGCAATGTGCATCAAACTGCAAATATATTCCTTCTAGTGGCGTCCTATTGCAGGTCCGTCCCGAACTGGCGATAAGACAATCGAGGTTCAACCATTTTTGAAATCATCCCATGAATATCCTCGGTAATTTGCGTATTTCGCGGCGACTTACGTTCGGTTTTGCGTTCTTGCTGATCCTCTCCATCGTCTCCACCTCGTTTTCGGTGGTCAATGCGCGCAATAACGCCGAGGCGACCCGCCAGATGATGCAAAGTCCGCTTGCCAAGGAACGCTTGGTGTCCGACTGGTACCTATTGATTTATTCCGCTATCGTGCGCACCACGTTGATTGCACGCAGCACGGACCAAAACCTGGCGGTCAATTTTGCCGATGACATCTCTGCCAGCACCAAAATGGGTACGGAAAAGATGGGCAAAATCGAGCCGTTGTTGAGCAACGATCAGGAAAAATCTGCGTTCAAGGCGATTGTTGAAACGCGGGCCAAATACCAGGCAGCAAAAAGCATGGTGGTGGACTTGCGCAAGTCGGGCGATGCCGCTGGCGCCGACCGCGTGTTCTCTGAAACTTACTTGCCGCTCAGTAAAGAATACCAAGACAAAGTGCTCGCGTTGTTGACGCTGCAACGCGACAACATCGACCAGACTGCGGCGGCAATCGAGCGCGCCAACCAACGCAGCACTACCTTGGTGATGTTGTTGAGCGGCTTGCTGATCGCGGCCAGCGCGGGCATTGCGTTCGTCATTTCACGCAGCATCACGGGGCCGCTCAAGCATGCGGTGCATGTCGCCGGCAGGGTGGCGGCGGGCGACCTGACCACCACCATCGAGACCAACAGCGGCGACGAAATCGGCGACCTGATGCGCGCCCTGGGCGCGATGAATGAAGCGTTGCGCAAGATCGTCAGCCAAGTCATCACCGGCACCAATTCCATCGCCAGCGCCGCCAGCGAAATCGCCTCCGGCAACATGGACTTGTCGGGGCGCACCGAACAGCAAGCCGGCTCGCTGGAAGAGACCGCAGCCTCGATCGAAGAACTGACTTCGACCGTCAGGCAAAATTCCGAGAACGCCAACCAGGCCAATGACTTGGCGATGACGGCGTCGGCTGTGGCGGTCAAGGGCGGCGTCGTGGTGTCGCAAGTGGTCGAAACGATGGGCTCGATCAACGAATCGGCGAAAAAGATTGTCGACATCATCGGCGTCATCGACGGCATCGCATTCCAGACCAATATCCTCGCGTTGAATGCCGCCGTGGAAGCCGCGCGCGCCGGCGAACAGGGGCGCGGATTTGCCGTGGTCGCAGCCGAAGTGCGCAATCTGGCGCAACGCTCGGCGGGCGCCGCCAAGGAAATCAAGGCCTTGATCGGCGACTCGGTCGACAAAGTGAGCCAGGGCGCCAAACTGGTCGACCAGGCCGGCATCACGATGAACGAGGTGGTTGCCAGTGTCGGGCGGGTCACCGGCATCATGAGCGATATCACCGTCGCCAGCAAGGAGCAAAGCCAGGGCATCGAACAAGTGAACCAAGCGATAATCGAGATGGACGATGCGACGCAACAAAACGCGGCGCTGGTGGAACAGGCCGCCGCCGCCGCGCAAAGCATGCAAGACCAGGCGGCAGCCTTGGCCGAAGTCGTCAACACCTTCAAGATAGACCATGTCGCGTCGTCGATGCCGACCGGCGCAAGCCGGGCCGCGCCGACCAAGCCGCTCGCCGTCAAGCGACCGGCGGCAGGCAAGATGGCCGCCTTGCGCGAAAAGAAGGGCGCGCTCGCAGCGCCGCAGCGGGCAGCGGCTGCGGCCAAACCGATTGCCGTCTCGAAGGAGGACGATTGGGAAGAGTTTTGATCGTTGGCCGGATTTAGGCAAGCATTTGTTGCAGTCGCGTATACCGCGTAGACTGCGCGGTGGTAACATAAACCCATTTATTCACTATGGGTATTGCGGCGCGTTGGCACCATAGCCTGCCCACTTTCCCGGCGATGACAAAACTAAGCAAGCCGGTTTTGCCGAAGGATGTGCCAGCAATGATTAAGCAGCAAGACTCTTCAACCATGCCAGCAATGAGAATATGCGGCGGGTAGTTCAATTCGAATCGTTCTGGCCGCACCCCGATAGCCGAAAAGCGATGCGGCGCATGGCAGTCTTTCTGCTGATACTTGCGCTCGTCCAACTGGCGGCATGGCTGTTGCCCGCCTGGCCCGACTCCAAGGGCGTCCCCGGCTACCTGCTTTTGCATACCCTGATGGAGACGACTTCGATTGTCATTTCCATGATGGTATTTGTGGTCGGCTGGAATTCGCACAGCAGGGCCTTGTCCGGCAATATCATCTTGCTTGCCTGTGTTTTCTTTTCGGTAGGCTTGCTCGATTTTTCGCACACCATGTCCTACGTCGGGATGCCCGACTACATCTCCCCCAACGACGCGCAAAAGCAACTCAATTTCTGGCTGTCGGCGCGAGTCCTGGCGGCGCTCGCCCTGCTGCTGGTGGCCGTCAGAGAAGGCAAGCCGTTGCGTTTCAAGGCAAGCCGCTACCTGATTTTCGGCGGCTTGATTATTTTTGCGCTGATAATAAATTGGGCGGTGGTTTATCACCAAGCCTGGTTTCCCGATACCTTCATTCCGGGGCGGGGGCTGACGCCATTCAAGAAAGACGTGGAATACGTGCTGGTCGCCATCAACCTGGCGACGGCCGCGATATTGTTTGAAAAGATGCGCAGGCCGCAGCCGTTCAACGTGGCGTATCTTTTCGGCGCAGTATGCACGCTGGCCATGAGCGAATATTTCTTCACGCTCTATACCACGATGGTCGGCAGCTACAACGTGCTGGGTCACATTTACAAGACAATCGCCTACGTGATGATCTACCGCGCCATCGTGGTCGAGGTGATCGAAGAGCCGTATAACGAACTGCTGCAGACGCAACGGCATCTATCGCTGTCGCTGGAAGCCTCCAGGCAAGCCGAGCAGGATATCTTGCAACTGGCCAATTTCGATGTGCTCACCGGCTTGCCCAACCGTTTGCTGTTCAAGGATCGTGTCGAGCAGGCGATAACGCAGGCCAAGCGCAACAACACGCATCTGGCCTTGCTGTTTTCAGACCTCGATCATTTCAAGGATATCAACGACACGCTGGGGCATCAGGTTGGCGACCAATTGCTGATCGCAGTGAGCAAGCGGCTCAAATCCGCTGTGCGCGATGTGGATACGCCATCCCGGATGGGCGGCGACGAGTTCATGTTGTTGCTTCCCACCATCGATGCAAGCGGCGCGGCTCTGGCCGCGGACAAGTTGCTGGAATCCCTGGCCAACCCCTACATGATCGGTCAGAGCGAGGTCGTGTTGACCCCCTCGATCGGCATCGCCATGTTTCCCGAAGATGGCGAGGATTTCGAGACGCTATACCGGCATGCCGATACAGCCATGTACAGCGTCAAGCAGCATGGCCGCAATAGCTACCATTTCTTCACCCAGGAAATGCAGTCGCAAACCATCCGCACGGTGAAAATTGAAAATGCGCTGCGCCGCGCAATCGAGCGCGACGAGTTGCGTCTGCACTATCAACCGCAACTGGACATCTCAGGCAAGCGCGTGGTCGGCCTGGAGGCTTTGCTGCGCTGGCAACATCCTGAACTGGGAAATATATCGCCATCGGAATTCGTTCCGATTGCGGAAAAAAGCGGGCAAATCGTCAAGATCGGCGAATGGGTGCTGCGCACTGCGGTGCGGCAGCTCAAGACTTTGTTCGAGCGCGGCGCTGCGCGCATGACGATGGCGGTCAATCTCTCCGCGGTGCAGTTCCGCCATTACGATCTGCCGGGCTTGATCAGCCAGATCCTTGAACAGGCGCGACTGCCGCCCCAGTACCTGGAACTGGAACTGACCGAGAGCGTTGCCATGGACGACCCGGAGCGCGCAATCCACGTGATGGACGATTTATACCGGCGTGGCGTGTGCATGTCGATCGACGACTTCGGCACCGGCTATTCGTCGCTCAACTATTTAAAGAAATTCAAGATCTACAAGCTGAAAATCGACCAGAGCTTCGTCAGGGACATCACCACCGACGAGAACGACAAGGCAATCGTCGCCGCCATCATTCTGATGTCGCACAGCCTGGGCTTCCAGACCATCGCCGAAGGCGTGGAAACGGCGGAGCAGTTGGCGTTTCTGCGCGAATGCGGCTGCGACGAAATCCAGGGCTACTATTTCAGCAAACCTTTGCCGGCTGAAAAGTTGCTGGAGTTTGTGAACAAATTTTCGTTGCGCCAAAAAGTCTCCTAGCCGGCAGCAGCCTCGATCGGCGTCCCGCGTCCCGCCCCAATACTCATGCTGCCTTCAGTGCACCGCTTGCAGGGCCGCCTGTGCAATTCCCAGCACGCCGCCAACGACGCAGAATCCGTGCACGGTCAATTTATACGGCAATATTCAGAAGCGGCAGCTCGATGTCGACAAGATTGCAGCCCTGCACGGGCGTTTGACATCGCTTGCAGAATTGCGCGCAGCAATCGGGCAGGACGTTGCCGTCAGCACCACCAGCAAGGAAAATTCCTCGGCTTCGTCGGGTGGGAAGTGGTAGTGGAAGTTTGACGTTGCGGCAGTCGCCCATCGATGTGGGCGACTGCAATGCAGCGGACGGAGTCACTGCGGATTTTCGTGCGGCGGGCGGCTGGCGCCCCTTTTCTGCCGTTCGATTTGCCCCGGACCAGACGTATATTTATGGTTTCTCGTTTCCTGTTACGACATATATGAGCGATGCAAGGCTCACGAAAATGCCGACATAGGCGACCCAAGTTAGACAGGCTAAAAATCGAGCATACCCGCGAGATTGCACAACTCCGCGTCCCGACAATACGAAGGTGGCTAATCGAAATTGCATCCGCCAATGATCTGGGTTTCTGGAAAAGATGGTCGTGAAGCGAGGCTCCCCTAACTGTACATAGATTGACGGCAGTTGGTCCTTGAGAGCCTGCAAAAATAGCGGCACAGCTAGGTGGGCCAATACGGCAAAGCCGATAAACAACCAAAGGCTAGTGGGCGGTGATGGCATGAGCGTCCGATGGAAAGGTTGGCATCAAAAATTGCTCGCAAGTGAAGTTTGTAGCAATATCCATGGTGCCGCAAAAGGCCCATTGCGGCTGAAAGCAAGCGTTCTTAAAAATATGACCGGGCCCTCTCAATCCGACTCTCGCTGTCTTTGCGCCATAGAACCAATATCTTCCAAGCCCAGAACATAGGTTTCATCGTCATGTTCGCAAAATACAAAATCTGCGGTCAGATCACTCCACTTCCCATTGAGCGGTAAATCGAACGCAACTGCCCCTGCAAGGCCGGTGCTATTTGCCTTATACCAAATCACCTTTTTTTTCGGTGAAGGATTGCCACCAATCGCAGTCCTCCAGTCGGTGACACGGAAATCGACAATTCCCGGATAATATTCTGGTGAGCGATATTTCTTGATCTCCGCTCGGATACACTCGTCACCAGGCTCACCAAATGCTAGTGCGTACCCAAGCGCCGAATAGACTGCCCTGTAATCTTCTTTTGCAAGGACTTCAACCCATTCGAGAACGATACGCAATACCTGCTCCTGAGAGGCATTTTGTGGAACCAATATCATTGAGTCACACCTCCCAAACTAGCGCCGAGTTATGAAGACATTATCACATTGATCGCGGCGGTCAATTTCCGGTTTTGGCCGTCTAATGCCCGTCGCGACCGACATCTAACGAGACCTCAACCAGAACAAACCTAGTCCAACAACCGAAACGAAAATCGAAACTGCCATCATTTTTCGCATTGGGAACATCATGTCTTTCAATTGGTCGGGTGGCGACATAAACAGCAACGTTGTTACGCGCAAATACCCTCTGAAAAAAAGCGTGGAGGCGAGATTAGTGCGGAATAATTGAGCGGCGTATTCTGGTGAAACTTGTCGAATTTCTGCTTGCCGACGCATAACCCGGGAATAGGTTAGCCAACCGATGCCCGCGCCCAGCCAAAGCAAAATCATCGGCATGAAGAAAATCATTGGCGTATTCATCCTAATGGAGAAAATTGTCAATACGAAATCATATTGGTGCTACCCGCCAGTGACCGCAATTGGCCGTTTGCTGCCAATTCTACCCGAAAGCCAAACCTCAGCAACCGTCATTTCCAGCCATTGATAGATGGCAGCCGGATGGGCGCAAAAACGTTCCCACCAAACGCTACTTCTTTGTTGAGGGCGGACGCCAGGTAGTGTGGGCACCTGTGCCCACACTACCTGGCTTTGCAAGCGGTATAGATTTTATTTAGCGCCAGTCGGCTGGAATGCATGAGTGTAATGCTCTACTTCATGTCCTGCGCCGCAGGATGCGTGGTACTGAACGAACAAGAAAAAAATAGTCCAAAAAGTGTTCTCATTCTCCTTTATGGAGTACGTTACATCTTTTGCAATTATTTCATTGGAATCAAAATCGACAAAATCCGTTTCAGTGCGCAAAAACTTTTTTTCGGCAACGTTTTTAATGAATCGAACGCCATATCGAAATTTCCTTTGACTTTGCGTGTCAGACAAGCCGAACTTGTCCTGATGCATGACGCTTTCATTTTGATCGTATTCGATTGCAGGATAATATTTCGCAAATATTTCACGTGCCTGTTGGGTCGCGTCCAAGAAATACGAATCGATATAAATGCCGTCGATATTTTTTATCGTCTTATATTCTCTCCACCCGCAATCATCGTAACCCTGGTACAGCGTTAATTGATCAAATAAAGCATCCCTATTCATATAACACCATACGGTCGCGCACAGTAAGATGGTTCCTATGCACCAAGTCGCGCAACGCACGATGGTACTCCGTATGGTTATCCATACGATAAGTGCGACTAAAGCGGCACAAAGCATCATTCCGGCCAACGCTACAGCCAATCCGCCAATGGCAAGGAAACCCATTTTTTGACTTTCCAATTTGAAACAGCCAGGTAGATCCTATGTATGAAAGCAGGTCGGCAAAACTCGCAAATTAATCCTAAAGTGAAAGTGCCTAAACTTGACTTTGGAGGACATTATGCAACCGACCCGCGATAATCATTTTACGCCAGGAGAAGAGGTTCTGGCAG
>JARLJG010000039.1 GCA_031291325.1 Burkholderiaceae bacterium | reverse complement strand
GCCGTCGAACGCGTGGCCCGACTCAAACTTGTCGATGTCGAAGGCCGAGACCGGCACGGTCACGTGCTGTTCCTTGCCCCGTGTATCAGCAAAGCGGAAATCAACGAACTTGACTTCGTTGTCTTTCACCATCTTCAAGACCTCTGCGGCCGTCCTTGCCATGCGAATCTCCTAAAATAGAACAAAAATTGATGTGGTTGGTTGTGAGCCGACGATATGCGTATATCAATGCAAAACGGCGATGCAAAACAGTGCGTACATCGGTGCGACCAGAACTCGAGTAAGAATGATAGCAGATTCCATGCCATCATCCGTATCAAAATAGAGCAAAACGCACTTCGATGATGCAGGCAAAATATTACGAAATGATGTCTGTTATTGCCGTTTTAGAAGAAAATGCAACGTTCAATCAAATGCACGAAAATAATGCATTATTACCACTATGCTCTATATTGGTGCGCATTTAGATTGACCGCCATTTTTGATCGTTTTTGGTGCAATATCGTCGTAATGACTCCCGGCACCCCGGCTCGCTGCGCCATGACGGCTGGCCTAGCACAATTCGCTAGTTTTCTGCCTTGGCTTGTTGATCTTCATATTTCTTGCCATCTTCGGCGAGAAATTGCGTTCCCAATTCAAAGATTTCTTCCCCGGTCAAAACTTGGTGGACCAGCGGCAAGAGCAATTGCTCTTCCTTGACCAGGCGCAATTGCAGATTGCTGCAATACAACTCCATCGCGCGCCGCAACTCTTTTTGCTTGGCCAGCCCTTGATCGAAGGCTAGCCTCACCTGCTGCGGCAACGATTGCAATATCCTGACGCAAAATGCGCTCAATGCATCCAGTTCGGCCAATAAAGGATCGATCTCATGGGTTGCATTCTTGATTGCCGGAATCACATATTTTTCCAACTTGCGAGAATGAAAGAAGCGATCGAATTGCGCGAGTTTCTGGATGGCGGCTTCTATGCTGGCGAAATCGACTTCCTGAAAATTTTTCCAAATGGTGCGGATGCTTTGTTGAAGTTTGGCAAGCGTGTTGCGGGCGTTCTTTTGTTCGACCGAAATGGCGACGACCGAATAGGTAGCGGTAAGCATGGCGACCTCCTTGATGATTGCAATGGTGAAGTCTGGTCGCAAACAATACCTGGCGCGGCAGGAAATGTGGACCAAGAGATAATATTGACTGCCGTAGCGTTGAAGAGTTCAACAGGATAGGCGACTTGCGATTGTGCGTGGCGCACTGTTACTCGCTGTAACGATTAACATCTTGCAATGCCGACGCGCCATCCCGAACCGTCGCGGTGCGGGATGGCGCGTCGTTACGCCGGCAAACTACGCCAGCTTGACCGCATGTTCGCGGGTCGAGTGGAAAGTCAGCTTGGGCCAGCGCTCTTGCGTCAATTTCAGGTTGACGCCGGAAGTGGCGAGATAAGCCATGTTGCCGGCGGCGTCGTAGGCGACGTTGTGCCCGGCCGAAGATTTTTCGAAATCGGCCAGCATGCGCTTGTCGTCGCACGATACCCAGCGCGCGCTGCTGATGCTGGTGCCCTCGAAGACGGCATCGACGCCGTATTCGTTGAGCAGGCGGCTGGCGACCACTTCAAACTGCAGCACGCCGACCGCGCCCAGGATCAGGTCGCCGCTATTGACCGGCTTGAAGACTTGCACCGCGCCCTCCTCGCCCAGTTGTTGCAAACCCTTGTGCAATTGCTTGATCTTGAGCGGATTGCGGATGCGCACCGAGCGGAAGAAGTCCGGCGCGAAATACGGAATGCCGGTGAATTGCAGCATCTCGCCTTCGGAAAAACTGTCGCCGATCTGCATGTTGCCGTGGTTCGGCAAACCGATGATGTCGCCGGCGTACGCCTCTTCCACCTGTTCGCGGCTCGATGCCATGAAGGTCACCACCGAAGACACCTTGATTTCGCGGTTCAGGCGCAGATGCTTGATCTTCATGCCGCGCTCGAAGCGCCCCGAGCAGACGCGCAGGAAGGCGATGCGGTCGCGGTGCGCCGGGTCCATGTTCGCTTGAATCTTGAACACGAAGCCGCTGAAGGCCGCTTCGGTCGGCGCCACCGAACGCACGGTGGCGTCGCGCTCGCGCGGCGGCTGCGCCCAATCCAGCAGCGCATTGAGGATTTCGCGCACGCCGAAGTTGTTGATGGCCGAACCGAAAAACACCGGGGTCAGCGTGCCGGCCAGAAAGGCGTCCAGCTCGAACGGGTGCGAGGCGCCATGCACCAGTTCGACTTCCATCTTCAACTGTTCGATTTCCAGCGGGAACATCTCGACCAGGCGCGGATTGTCGATGCCCTTGATGACCTCGAAAGTCTGATCGGCCTTTTCGCTGCCCGGCGCAAACAGCATGATTTCGTCGCGCAGCAAGTGGTACACGCCACGGAAAGTCTTGCCCATGCCGATCGGCCAGGTGACCGGCGCGCAGCGGATGTCGAGCACCGACTCCAGCTCGTCGAGCAATTCGAGCGGATCGCGCGTTTCGCGGTCCATCTTGTTCATGAAAGTGATGATCGGCGTATTGCGCATACGGCAGACGTTCAACAGCTTGATGGTCTGCGCTTCCACGCCCTTGGCGGCGTCAATCACCATCAGGGCCGAGTCGACCGCAGTCAACACGCGATAGGTATCTTCCGAGAAGTCCTGATGACCCGGCGTGTCGAGCAGGTTGACGACGTGGTCGCGGTACTCGAACTGCATTACCGAACTGGCGACCGAAATGCCGCGCTGCTTTTCGATTTCCATCCAGTCGGAAGTCGCGTGGCGTCCGCTCTTGCGCGCCTTGACGGTTCCGGCGAGTTGGATCGCGCCCGAAAACAGCAGCAATTTTTCGGTCAGCGTGGTCTTGCCGGCGTCCGGGTGGGAAATGATGCCGAAGGTGCGACGACGCGCCACTTCGCGCACGATTTGTTCGGTCGATACGCTACGCGCTTCGGGCGTCGTTTCTGGCGTCGACTCGGACGTCGACATGTCGTTGGATTCGGTCAAGGGAAGATCGGAAGTGGCGGCCATGAAAAGTAGCGCTGCAAAAAGCCCTAAAGTCTACCGCCTATTGGCCCCGAAGTCTAATCCATTGATAAAAAAGGGAATTTTCGGGGAACCGGCGCGCATGATGACAAGCACAACCGATCCACCCGAGTCTCGCAGACCGCCGCCATTATCAATGGCAAACTTTATGCACATAAACTGTGTCTAAAGCTGTTGATAAGTGCCATCTAGAATTACTAAGCTTTTGATTAATAAGCGTTTTTATACGCTGCTCAAGAATCGGCCAAACGTCGAATGCGTATCGAACGTGCGCCTCGTCCTAACGGGTGCCTCTAAAAATTGCCAAAAGCGCCCGAAGTTATGCTATGCACATCAAATGTGGGCAAGCCTGTTGATAACTGCCTGGCATTCTCGCTAAACCCTTGATTTTCTTTACAAATAGACCATTGCCTTGCTGACGCGCAAGAACGATGGGCAAAAAAATACCCGCAAGTGCATACTGCGGGCGAACCTAGACTCCGAGGAGTTTTCGGGGGAGACCAATGCCACTGTAAACCGGAACGCGCAAATCTAAATTTGTTTGTTTGCCACTATTCCCAAACAATATCAAGTTGATATCGGCCCACCGAGATCGCCGTGGCGACATTCGACTCGTGTTTTCCGTTGCCCTGATTGGCGGGGGCGGCAGATTTTAATTGCGGCTTGGCTGGCTGCCATTGCTTGTTCCACCCTTCTCGACTATGGTGAAAATTCGCTTGCAAGCTGTGGCAGAACGAGTGGCGCGCAGCGGCATTTTTGGCGATGCGCTTGATACTGGCGGGGAGAAATCATGATGCACACCGCAACAACCGAAGCCAACCATCCCTTCAATCCAAATCGCAACGATCATCGGCACCAAAAGACTGGCGACTTCATGTTGGTCGAAGTCGACCGCGCCAACATGGTCGACAGCATCCGCCAGGACGGCGGTTATCAGCCGGATGGCGTATTTGCCCTAGGAGAAATGCGGGAGCTATGCCCGTGCTGCAAAGTCCATCATTTGAAATTGGTGCTGCGGCAAAAGCGCGTGCGGCATGCGCACTTGTATTGCGACTATTGCGACAAAAGCTTCGATGCGCGCCATCCCGACGGCAGGTCGGCGTTGGAGTTGGATGAATAAAGGCTGGCGCTCACCCACGCATTAGCGCGAACGGGGTGGCGGCGCGTCTTCGGCGAACAATTCCTGCATCAGGAAGGCCTCCAACCGGTCGTTATCGGCCGGGCGGGCAGACATGGGCACGGGGCGACCCAAGCGGCGCGACTCGAATTCGAAATCGCCGGTTTTGTATTTGCGGATGACTTCGATCACCTTCCTCACAATTGCCAACTTAACGTTGCCGCCTATGCCTGCATCGACGGTATACGATTCATGCCAATTGTCCTTGGCCGGGTTCCAGCCGTTGAATTTGAACGAACCTTCGCGCACGCCTAGAGGAAATTTGATTTCAAACACGCCACCGGTGCCATCCGTTCTCGACGGCTTGGCACGATTGATGTTGGCGGCGATCCGCTGATCGAGCGACGGCCCTTCGCTGGCTGCGGCAGCGGCGGCATTTTCCTGCGCAATCGCGCCATTTTCAGCGGCGCGCGCGGCGCGCCTGGCGTTGATGCGGGCCATCATATCGTCCTCTGGCGGAGCAACCGGCTGCGGAGGTTGTGTCGGCTGCTGCGGCTGCGGTCGTTCCGACTGCTTCGGTATGACGAAAGGCTTGGTGCGCGACGCCGGCCGGCGCGTGGCAATGACAGTGTCCGGCCGCGATACCTGCTTTTGCGGCTCCGATTTGGCAACCTGGGGCGTGCGCGGGACGGGATTGGCGAGCCGCACAGTCATCGGTCCCGGCGATCCGCCAGACGCCGGCTGCCCCATCTTTTGCGTCACCGGGATCATGAACAAGGCCAGATGCACCAGCAACGAGACGACCACCCATACCAGGAACCAGTTGCGCGCACGCTCGTCGTCATAGACGACAACCTTGCGCGTCCAGGGCGCAAGCGGCCCCAGCCACGGGGTAATCGTATCCTCCAGCAATTCAGGTCGGGCGAGGCGGGTTTGAAGCAAAGTAGTCACGTAAGAAAAAGCACTCCACAAACCAGGCTTGGCGGACAGGTTTGGCAAAATTTACCAACAATATATTCGACGAAACAGCCGTTGTTAAAAAAGGAATGACCGACGCGTCGCGGCATCCCTGAAAATCGTGGCGAACTTGGGCGGCGCGGCAGATCTTCAGACAAGCCCAAATGATACCCGATGCCCGCTCATGCAGCAGGCATCTACAAAGACAGCGATTGTGCGCCAAAATGCGGGGCAAAATTGTAAGCAAGTGTTTCCATGCCCGCAAAGATATCGAAATAGCACGACGAGTCCAAAATCGTACGGACGAACTGGTACGGATTTTGCGGTTCGACCATGAAACCAATCCAGATTGGAGAAATCATGGAAATATTCATTGCCATTGCCTACATCGTGCTCATTGTCGCCACCCTATTGGTGCGTCGCGCCCTGAAAATGCGCGAACACCAAAGCGCGCGCCAATTCAATGTGCGCTCCACAGCAAGACTACAGGGCACGCATCGCTACTGACATAGCGTTACGTGCCTGACGTTGCGCCGCACCTGGCAGGTGCGCGCTCCGGTTCGCTCAAATCCTTTTCACCACCACGCAGCCGATCGAATAACCGGCGCCGAACGAACAAATCACGCCGTTCGCGCCGCTTTGCATATCGTCCTGATATTTGTGGAATGCAATAATCGAGCCGGCCGACGAGGTATTGGCATAGGTATCGAGGATCACCGGCGCTTCGTGCGGTTCGGCGTCGCGGCCCAGCACCATGCGGGTGGTCAGCAGATTCATGTTGATATTGGCTTGATGCAGCCAAAAGCGGGAGACTTGCGACACCGCCAGCCCGGCGGCTGCGATGGTTTCCTTGATCGTCTCCGCCGCCATCGCGCACACTTCCTTGAATACCTTGCGCCCCTGCTGGCGAAACAGCTTGTCCGGCTTGCCGATGCCGGATTCGTCGGCGCGATTGAGGAAGCCGAAGTTATTGCGGATATTGTTGGAGAACTTGGTTTTCAGGCGGGTGCCGAGTATCTCGAAGCGATGCGCCGAGGTCGCCAGGTCGGCGCGTTCGACCAGGATCGCGGTGCAGGCGTCGCCAAAGATGAAATGACTGTCGCGGTCGCGCCAATTCAAATGGCCGCTGGTGATTTCAGGATTGACGATCAATACCGCGCGCGCCTGCCCGCTTTGTATCGCCGCGACTGCCGTCTGGATGCCGAAGGTGGCCGACGAGCAGGCGACGTTCATGTCGAAGCCGTAACCGTCGATTCCCAATGCCTCTTGCACTTCGACCGCGATGGCCGGATAGGCGCGCTGCAGATTGCTGCAGGCAACCAGCACCATGTCGACGTCGGCAGCGGTCCTTCCAGCCCGCGCCAACGCCTGCTCCGATGCGGCCACGGCCATGTCGCACATGATGGAATGCTGGTCGTCCGGGCGTTCGGGTATCGATGGCACCATGCGGTCGATGTCGAGGATGCCCTCTTTTTCGACCACGTAACGCGCCTTGATGCCGGATGCCTTTTCGATAAAGCCGACGCTCGATTCCTCCAGCGCGGCCAATTCGCCGCGCGCAATCGCCGGCGCGTTTTCCGCGTTGAACTTGGCGACGTAGGCATTAAAACAAGCGATTAATTCCTCGTTGGAAATCGAATAAGGGGGGGTGTATAGCCCGGTACCGCTGATTACTGCTTGATTCATCTGATTACTCTCGTTTAGTTGTCGTTATTGCCATCGCGTATTGGCGCGCCAGGTGTCACAAATTCTACACAATCGGCGTACCGGGTAAAAGCAACATTTTCTGGGCGATGGTCGACAGATGACGAAAATCTTCATTTTTAACCGCAGATTACAATATATCCGACCAGCCCGCTGCGCTGGCAAGCATTCCCGCCTTCAACCCAGGTCGCCGAACCTGGTTGTCATTCTTGCCAATACCTCACCGTCCACGTTCGCAAACGCTCAAAAACCGTCAAAACAAAAGAGGGAAAGAAACATCCATAACTTGCCACATGGAATCATTCTTGCTTAAAATTTCCATGTGGCAATATAGAATTTTCATATTCCATCCAGTTTACAAGCTGGCAACAAAATAACGATATGCGGGGGTAAGGCGATATGAATATTGTAAAAATGAAAGTCGGCACCAGCTTGGCGTGCGGATTTGCGCTGGTGCTGCTACTGTTGGTCGCGGTGACGGGTTTAGGCATCAGCCGCATGGCGCAGATACAGCAACGTCTCGAAAATGTGGTCAATTTGAACAACGTCGAATCGCGGCTGGTGATCGACATGCGCGCGCTGGTCAACGATCGCACCATCGCTCTAAAGAGTTTGTCCTTGCTCACCGACGCGTCGGACATGCAGCCGGAAATCGACCGCATCAACGAGCAAACCAAGAAATACGTCGAAGCGGAAACCAGGCTTGACAATATGTACACTGGGGACAGCAATACGCCGCAGGAAGAAAAGAGCTTGCTGGCAAGTGTCAAGGAACAGGAAGCGGCGGCGACGCCAGCCATCGCCAAGGCGATGGAACTGTGGCTCGGCAACAAGCCGGAAGACGCGACCAAGGTCTTGATCAAGGAAATCCGACCGGTCCAAAAGAAGTGGCTGGATGCATTGACCGAACTCGCCGCATTTGAAGACAAGCAAAACATACAAGCGGCAGCCGACGCAAAAAGCGCATTCGCCTGGGCCACGACACTGATGCTGACGCTGGGCGGCATCGCACTGTTGGTCGGCATTGCCGCCGCCTATTGGATCACCAGCAGTCTTTTGCGGCAACTCGGCGGCGAACCGTCCTACGCGGCAAAAATCGCCGCCCAAATTGCCGCCGGCGACCTGGCTGCACACATTGAAATCAAACTCAACGACCGCACCAGCCTGTTGGTTGCGATGAAGTCCATGCGCGACAGTCTGGTCGATATCGTCGGCCAGGTTCGCATCGGCACCGAAGCCATCGCCAATGCTTCCGGCGAGATCGCCAGCGGCAACCTGGACCTGTCGTCGCGCACCGAACAACAAGCCGGTTCGCTCGAAAAAACCGCGTCGTCGATGGAAGAATTGACATCCACCGTCAAGCAAAATGCCGACAACGCAAGGCAGGCGAATCAACTGGCGGCGTCTGCATCGGAAGTCGCCCGTAAAGGCGGCGCGGTGGTGTCGCAAGTGGTCGATACCATGGGTTCGATCAACGAATCGGCCAAAAAAATCGTCGATATCATCAGCGTCATCGACGGCATTGCGTTTCAAACCAATATCCTGGCCCTGAATGCGGCAGTCGAAGCAGCCCGCGCCGGCGAACAGGGGCGCGGCTTCGCGGTCGTGGCTGCGGAGGTGCGCAATCTGGCGCAACGCAGCGCGGCGGCGGCCAGGGAAATCAAAACCTTGATCGGCAATTCGGTCGAGCAAGTCGAAATCGGCAGCAAACTGGTCGGCCAGGCCGGCATCACGATGGACGAAGTGGTCGACAGCGTCAGGCGCGTGACCGACATCATGAGCGAAATCACTGCCGCCAGCCAGGAGCAAAGCGCCGGCATCGAGCAAGTCAATCAAGCGATCATCGAAATGGATAGCGTGACGCAGCAAAATGCCGCCCTGGTGGAACAGGCGGCCTCGGCGGCGCAAAGCCTGCAAGACCAGGCGGCCGAAGTCGCCAACGTGGTCAGCATCTTCAAGCTGGACGCCGGCCAACGGGTGCACGCAAAGCAGGTCGCGGCGTCGCATCACACGGTCGGGACGCCAAAGCTGCCGCTGCGCGCACAGTCGCAAAACCTGCCGACCGCGCCGCCAAAAGCCGCACCGCAGAAGCTCGCCATCGCCGGCAGCAATGCCGATTGGGAAGAGTTTTAGCCATCACTTTTTCAGGAGCGGCGCTCTTTGTCAGGCACCGGCCTTCGGTCGAGGTTGCGCGAGAAGAGTCGCCGTCGTCTTTAGCATCGATACCTTTGGAATATTATGTCTACCTTCACCTTTGCCTTTACACGCCTCTACCCGATCTTCGCCGTATCCTTGCTGTGCCTGACGCTCAACGCCGTTGCCGCCGACAACCAGGCGACGCTCGACCCCAAGGCGTCGTGCGACAAACCCGATTATCCGCGCGCCTCGCTGGTCAACGAGGAACAGGGAACGGTCATCCTGTCGCTGCAGATTGCCGTCGACGGCAAAGTCGCCGATTCCAAGATCGAGAAAAGCAGTGGCTTCAAAAACCTGGACAAGGCAACCATGAAGCTGGCCCTGTGCAAATTCAAGCCGCTGATCAAGGATGGCAAGCCCGAACAGGCATGGGCGAAGTTCGAATACGTCTGGAAATTGGACTAAGGCACTGGAAATCGGGCTGCGCGCCATTGCGCGCATGCCCAATCCCGAGGAAGCGCGGCACGACGGCATGCCAGCCGCGCGCTTCGACCATGCGATCGCCTATAATGCGAGCTTGGCAGTATCAAGTCCCGCAAAAGAAATGGATCACAAACACATGGCTGCACCAGCGCACCGACCGGCGACCAACGACAAGCATGAAATCAGGCCGGGGCAATCCCTGGAATTGCTCAAGGAATTGCATATCCTGACGCGCGACGGCAAGATGAACCAGGATAGCCGGCGCAAGCTCAAGCAAGTCTATCACCTGTACCAATTCATCGAACCGCTCTTGCAAGAGGTGCGGCAAGAGCACGCGATCCGCCTGGTGGACCACGGCGCCGGCAAGTCGTATCTGGGTTTCATCCTGTACGACTTGTTTTTCAAAGCGCTGGGCGACGCATCGCATATCTACGGCATCGAAACGCGCGACGAACTGGTCAAGAAATCGCAGGAACTGGCCAGCCGCCTGAATTTCCCCGGCATGTCCTTCTTGAACCTGTCGGTGGCGGCTTCGATCGAATCGGATTTGCTGCCGGCCACCGTCGATATCGTCACCGCACTGCATGCCTGCAATACCGCCACCGACGACGCCGTTCGTTTCGCGCTGGAAAAGCAGGCGAAATTCATCGTGCTGGTGCCGTGCTGCCAAGCCGAAGTGGCTTCGGTGCTGAAAAAGAACAAGGGCAAGAGCCTGGCGCAAAGTGCGCTCACCGAAATCTGGCGCCATCCGCTGCATACCAGGGAATTCGGCAGCCAGGTCACCAATGTGCTGCGCTGCCTGCAACTGGAGGCGCACGGCTATCAAGTGAACGTGACCGAACTGGTCGGCTGGGAACATTCGATGAAGAATGAATTGATCGTCGCCAGCTACAAGAACCTGCAGAGGGAACGCCCGGCTGCGCGCTTGCGTGAAGTATTGCAGACGCTCGGGTTGGAAGAGATGAACGAGCGTTTTTTTGCCGCCTGATTTTTTGGTTCATCCGAGTATTTTGTGGGTAGGAACGCTAGCATAACCCACCGTCGTCCCCGCGAAGGCGCTAATCGTTACCCGCATCTTGAAGTGGCGTACGTCACCCCTCTCCCGCCTGCGGGAGAGGGGAAGCCCTAACCGCCAAGACTTGTGGGTAACGATTAGCGCGAAGGCGGGGATCCATACGGAATTCGCCCGACTTACCTCACTATGGATTCCCGCTTTCGCGCTGGTCATTACCCACAAGTGCATGCAAGGGCCACACTCCTCTCTGCCCGCTTGCGGGAGAGAGGCCGGGAGAGAGGGTTTGTCAACCGCATAAAAACCCTCTCCCCTACCCCTTACGCGGGCCGCCCTCTCCCGCAAGCGGGCAGAGGAGAATGCGGCGCCACCACTTGTGGGTAATGACCAGCGCTTTCGCGGGAACGACGGGGTTTTTACCGAACTTGCGCAAATGCGCTTCCTTGCCCACAAAAAAGTCGGAACAACCAATTTTTTGGGATGCCTTTAGAAAAACTGCGCCCACTCCTCCATCCACAGCGGCAGCGCCGCGCCATCCATCGGTTTGGCGATGTAATAGCCCTGCGCGTAAGTGCATCCCAATTTCAGCAGGAAATCCCAATCCTGCTGGGTTTCCACGCCGACCGCGACCGAGTGCTTGTCGAGCTTGCGGCATACGTCCAGGCTGGCGCTCAGCACCAGTTCCAATGCGTGGTTGCTGGCCGCGCCGGCGACGAACGATCGATCGATCTTCAACTCCGAAAACGGGATATGCAATAGTTGTTGCAGGTTGGAATTCCCGGTTCCATAGTCGTCGACCGAAACACCAAAACCCTTCATGCGCAACCGCGCCAGGCTTTCCAGGAAATGCGGCGCATTGGCGACCGCTGCCGACTCGGTGACCTCGACGATCAGATAGTGCGGGTCGAACTGTTGCGCTGCGGCATAGTCGATCAATTTTTCGGCGAACTGCGGGCGCGCAAGGCAAGACGGCGCAAAATTGACCGACACCGAGACCGGATGCCCCTTTTGATGCCACTGCCGGCAAGCGGCAATCGATTTTTCAATGACGATCCAGGTGAATGCCTCCATCTCGCCCATCTCTTCGAGCAACGGAAGAAATTCCAGCGGCGCGACAACGCCGCGCTGCGGGAACAACCAACGGGCGAACGCTTCGGCGCCCTTGACCTGGCCGGTCGCCAACTCCACTTTCGGCTGAAAAAATGGCTCGAATTCCCGATTGCGCAAGGCCCGGCGCAGATCGTCGAAGGTCAAGCCGGGCAGCGTGCTCGGCACTTCCTGGCTAGCGATGCGCGACCGATATAAATCCACCAGCGCCAGCAAGCCTTCCGGCGTGGCCGGCTTTTCTATCGCGCCCAGCACGTCGACGCCATACGCTTTGGACATGGTTTCGACGGAAAACAGCAGGGAGCGATCCAGCGCACTGATCAAAATGATCGATCCAGGGTGGTTATCCTTGGCGATGTGGCGGATCAACTCTATGCCATCCATGCCAGGCATGTTCAGGTCGATGACACTGATATCGATCGACGTGGACGGGTCTTGCAAAGTCTTTAATGCCTCGATCCCATCTGCGACTTCAACGATATTCTTGATGCCAAGATTGGCCAGCATGATCGCCAGCCAGCGACGCTGAAAGTCGTCATCCTCGGCCACCAGAAAATTCATTTCCGCGATCTGCATTTTCATTAACCTGGTTAGGAGCTAGCTGCAACCATCAGTATATATGACACGCGAATTTTCGTGACAAATTGACCTCGCCCGGAAGGAAAAATGCCCCCGAGCCCAATGAAATCAGTTGCCGCTGCGCAGCCGGATTACCAATCGGCCTCGCTGATGGTCGGCTGCGCGCCCTGAGTTTGCAGCCACGGAACCAGCTTCGACTTGAAGCAGCTCGGGCAAATATTGAAAGTGATATCCTTCGCATGCCCGCCGTCCGGGTAGGAAACGCGTTCTTCCAATTGCACGGTGGAGATTGCGTGCTCAAAATCCTTGTTCGCCCAATTTTCGTCGCCATTCGATTCGGCGCCGCAAATGTCGCAACTGAGCTTATCGAACACTTGCTCTTCATGTTCAAGGATGAGTACCGTTTTCATGTGCTTCATACCGATAGCTCCTTCTGATTAAACTGCATTTGGCGAACTCCACAATTTTTAGAAATACCATTTATGTAGGGCAACGTTGTAAATAACTGTACCAGCAATTGCGTTTGCGCTCACCCACTGACAGAGAAATTTTGCGGAAAAATTGATCGGCTTTGCCCTAATTCTCGACATCGGCTCCACGATTACAACAAAATTGTTGAACGTTCAACAATGCGAGCGCTCGGTATCTGGATCGACAATGGATGTGGCGCACGCACTCTGGGCCGGCAAATTCCGCGACTACGCCTCCAATCTTGCACTCTGTCGCAATCCGATGGCTCACCAGCGCGATTTTGCGTACAGTGCAATCAGTTAAACTCTCGCTGCTTACGGCAATAACGACGATCTACATGAATCCTGACACCTTACACACGCTGAAACATATTCTTTCCGAATTGGCCGCATGGCTCAAGCGCGTATTCGACCTGACCGCCGCCTGGGTGACCCAGCTCTCATGGTGGAAATTCATCGTGTTTGCGGTTTTCACGCTGTCCATCGGCGGCATTTTGCAAGATAGCTTGTTTTCGTCGTCAGAGCCGCAGCCGGCCGCGCAAAAGAAAAAGAGCCACGCTAGCGCAAGTTCGACGGCGCGCAGTTTATCCGACATCAAGATCGATAGCACCGGCATCCATATCACCACCGACGGCCCGATCCCGGCACAGGCAAAAGCAAAGGACGCGCAAGCGAAAGCGCAATCCGACGTTGCGAACGAGTCGAACCCGTCGGCCAAGCCGCCAATGCCCACGCCACCGGCAACGCCGCCGACACCAGCCGATGCCGACAAGGCGGCGCAGTCGATGCCCGGCCACACCGACATCCATATCAATCTGCCGCCGGAAGTAGTCGAGAAACTGAGCGACGCCATCGACAGCGCCGCCGACGACGCAGCCGAACAAGAGATTGAAGGTTACCGCGAAAAATCGTCGACCTGGTTCATGAATTTCGTGCTGTTGCTGGTGGTCGGTCTATTTGCCATCAAGTTCCTGATGGGCGGAAAAAAACGCGCCGAAGCGCAAGCCGCAGCAGCCAACGCCGCCGCCGAACGGGAAACCCTGCAACGCCAGGTGACTGAAGCAAAAATGCAGATCATGCAGGCGCAAGTCGAGCCGCACTGCCTGTTCACTACGCTGGCCTCGGTCGAACATTTGATCGAAACCGATCCGCCGCGCGCCTCGGCCATGCAACGCAGCCTGATCCAGTATTTGCGCGCGGTATTGCCGCAAATGCGCGAAACGTCCGCCGTCACCAACCTGGGACGCGAGGCGGACATGGTGCGCGCCTACCTGGACCTGTTGAAAATGCGCATGGAAGAGCGCCTGCAGGTCGAATTCCAGGTGCCCGAAGGGCTGCGCAGCGCGGCATTTCCGCCGATGATGCTGCAATCGCTGGTGGAAAACGCGATCAAGCACGGCCTGGAGGGCAAGGAAGAAGGCGGCACCCTGCGCGTGACGGCGGAAGTGGCGCACAACAAGCTGCGCGTTTGCGTCACCGACGACGGCATGGGATTCGGCGTGGTGCCCAGCACCAGCACCGGGCTGGGTCTGCAAAGCATCCGCGAACGCCTCAAACTATTGCACGGCCAACAAGCGCAATTGATTATCGCGCCGAATAGCCCGAGCGGCGTAGTGTCGACCATCGAAGTGCCGTATCAGCTTGCAGTATACAATTCCTGACATTGTCCAACCCCTGCCAACATACATCGATGCCAACCGCCATTATCGCCGACGACGAAAGATTGATGAGAGAGCAGTTGCGGCTGCGTCTTAGCCAGGTGTGGCCGGAACTCGAAATCCTGGACGAAGCCAAGAATGGCGACGAGGCGATTGCCGCCGTCCTGCGACTGCATCCCGACTTCGCCTTCCTCGACATCCGCATGCCGGGCAAGACCGGCCTGGAAGCGGCGCGCGCCATCGGCGGCAAGAGCCATATCGTGTTCATCACGGCCTACGATCAATACGCAGTCGAAGCCTTCGAGCGCGGCGCAGTCGACTATGTGCTGAAACCGGCGGAACCGGAGCGCCTGCGCCTGACTGTCGAACGCCTGAAGGCGCGGCTGGCCAGCCCGCCGACCGACATGAGCGCGATGCTCACGCAATTGGCCAAGCAAATGGGCCTGGCAGTCAAGCCGGCCTATTTGCAATGGATACAGGCGTCGATCGGGCAGGAACTGCGCCTGATACCGGTCGAGGAAATCCTGTTTTTCCAGTCCGACGAAAAATATACGCGCGTGCAAACGGCGCGCTTCGAGGCCTTGATCCGCAAGCCCGTGCGCGACCTGGCCGAAGAACTCGATCCCGATTTGTTTTGGCAAATCCACCGCTCGACGCTGGTCAACGTCAACGCCATCGAGGGCGTCGCGCGCGACCTGCGCGGACGGCATCTGGTGCTCATCAAGGGCCAGCCGGACAAGCTGGAAGTCAGCCGCAGCTTTGTGCATTTGTTCAAGCAGATGTAGCGGTGGGCAATCAAGTCAGCGGAGCAAAAGATATGCTTTGCGCAAGCGAAAATACTGCGCAACGGCCATCAAACCTTGCGTGAGGATGTCGTCACAGGCGAACGGAAATGTTTGACCCAGTCCTGAAAGTCGTCAACCGGCATTGGCCTGGCGATAAAGTACCCCTGCCCGATATCGCAACCAAAACCGGCAAGTTGATCCCATTGATCCTGGGTTTCGATACCCTCGGCCACGGTCTTGCGGCCGAGGTCGCGAACCAGATCGACTGTGGATCGCACAATCAGCGAAGACTCTTTGCTGTCGGCCATCTTGCGCACAAACGATTGGTCGATCTTGATGAACTCCACCGGAAGTTTCTGCAAATAGCTGAGCGAGGAATAACCGGTGCCGAAGTCGTCGATGTAAAGCAATATGCCGTCGTCACGCAAGCTTTGCAGCACATGCAACGCGAATTCGGCGTCGTCCATTACCGCACTTTCGGTTATTTCGAGTTCGAGCAAGCCGCTGGGAACCTCCCATTTCGCATGCAATTGACGAATTGTTTCAAGCAGGTTTTCATCGCGCAAGTTGCGTGCAGAGAGGTTGACCGCTATCGGCAGCGCGCAGTTTTGTTGCGACCATGCGTGGTTTACCCGCAATGCGGTTTCGATTACCCATTCGGTGAGCGGCTTGATCAGCCCCGTGTGCTCGGCAAGTGCGATGAATTCGACCGGCGGCACCAGGCCGCGCTCGGCATGTTTCCAGCGAACCAGCCCTTCGGCGCCGCACAGGCGGCCAGTGGCAATCTCGACCTTGGGCTGCAGATAGAGCAGAAGATCGCCGTTTTCGATCGCACGCCGCAGCTCCCCTGCGACCGTCAGGCGGCGCGCCTGGACCTGATTCCTGGAGAGATCGAAGATCGCATACTTGACGCCTTTCTTCTTGGCCTCGTGCATGGCGATATCCATGTGGCGGAACAAATCGTGCGCTGTCTCCCCATGTTGCGGGAATAGCACGATGCCGACCTTGGTTGGCATGTCCAGCGCAATATCGGCGATCTGAGCCGGCCGCGCCAATGCTCCTTCCATGCGTTTGACCATGGCGATGGCGCCCTTGACATCGGTATTCGGAAGCAGGATGGCGAACTCGTCGCCGCGCAGGCGCGCGACCGTAGCGGTCGCCGGCGCGGCGGCAGTTAATCGGGCAGCATATTCCTGCAGCATGCGGTCGCCGTGGCTAAAGCCGAGTGCATCGTTGATCTCGCTAAGTCGCTCTATATTCGTTTGCAGCACCGCGAACGGCTGTGCAAGTCGCAGGGAGGTCTCGATGGCGACAGTAAGTAACTCGGCGAATTGCGTCTCGTTCGGAAGCCCGGTCAATACATCGTAGCGCGTCAGCCGGTGCATCGCCGCCTGGGCCTCTTTGCGGACGATGCGCGCGCGCAGGGTGGCGATGCCGAAAGCCAAGTCGTCGGCCGATTCGGAAAGCAACGCGACTTCGTCCGGCTCAAAGGAATCCGGCACGCTTGCATAGATGGCGATGCCCCCGATGATTTCGCCGTCGACGTGCAAGGGACAAGCGACGACGCCGCCATAGCCAACCAATTTTGGCCGCCACGGCGCGTAAGCCGGGGCGGCGAGTATGTTGCCGACCACAGCGGTCCGCTCGGTTCGGATCGCGGTGGCTACCGCTCCCTGGCCGTATGCATTGTCGCCCCAACTGCCTTTCATTTGATGCAGCGTGTCGATGCCTCCGGGATGGCCGCTCTCGGCCATTGCGCGCAGCGATTGAAATTCGTCGTCGATGCGATACCACACCGACGCCATCTGGTAGCCGCCCTCCTCGACAATGACCCGGCACATGGCGTCGAGCAGTTCCTGCTCGCCCGTCGCGCGCAGCATCGTGCGATTGCCCGCGCTCAAGGTCTTCAGTGCGCGACTGACATGCTCCAGTTCGAGCACGCGACTGTTGAGCTCGGCATTGAGCTGTCTGATTTTATCTTCGGCGAGTTTGCGCTCGGTGATGTCGGTCGTCAGAACGTAATAGCCGACCGGCCGCTCCAGCGCGTCCAGTTTGGGTATATAGTTGATGCCTTGCCAGACACCGGGAAAGGGTTCCCAGTCGTAGCTCTGCGGATGGCCTTGCAACACTTCAACGATGAGCGGGGCCACGATCCCGTAGCGCTCTTCGCCCAGGATGCCGCGCACGGTCTGGCCCGTAATATCGGACTGCTCCGGCGCGAAACGCTTCCTGTATTGGTCGTTGACATAGACGTAGCGTTGCTGCGCATCAATGTAGGCGATCATTGCAGGGACATTGCCGATTACGCTGCGCAGGTGTTCTTCACTCTCGCGCAATTGAACGGTACGCTCTTGAATGCGCTGCTCCAACAACTCATTCTGCTCGCGGATTGTCTGTTGCGCCTGATGCGAGACACTGACATCGCGAAAGACCAGAACCACGCCGCGCACCCGCCCCGCTGTGTCGCGTATCGGTGCCGCGCTATCGGAAATTGGCCTTTCGACGCCATCGCGCGCGATCAACACCGTGTGATTGGCCAACTCCTGGATCTCCCCCGTGGCGAGCGCCTTTGTCACCGGGATCTCGGCAGGTTCACGGCTATATTCGTGGACAATGCGAAATACTTCTTCGACAAGACGACCCTGTGCGTCTTCAATCTTCCAGCCGGTCAGTCTCTCTGCCACGGGGTTCATGCGAGTAATACGAGCGTCGGTGTCGGTTGCCAACACGCCGTCACCGATCGATTGCAGCGTGGTGGATAGGTCTTCCTCGTTGTCGGCGAGCGCGCGCCGACTCGCCTCGGTTTCCCGCAACTGTCTCCGAATCAAGATGAAAGTTGCAGCAAGCAGTGCCAGGAGACTCCCGACAACCAGGGTGCCGGCGACAAGCATTTCTCTTCGCGCGAGTAACTGCTCGGCAGTGCGATTTTGCAGGAGACGACGCTCCTCGGCATCCATCTCGTTCAAAATATCGTAGGTGCGCTGACGCGTTTCCTGCAACGGAGCGCTGGCCACAAAGGCATTGGCGGCAGCTTGGCCCTGGGTCTGTCTCAATTGTTCGACCTGTCGGGAAATTTCGAGGCGCCGATTTATTACATCGCGCAATCGAGCCCATCGTTCTCGCTGGCGGGGGTTGTCGACCGTTAGCTGCTGAAGGTTGCTCAACAATGTTTGCCGCGACGCAATCGCCGCATCGCGTTCGGCGAGTCGCATCGGATCGCCGGAAATTCTATAGCTTTGCGTGCTCAATTCGATCTGGATAGTGTCGGCCCGAGTGCGCGCAAGGCTATCGAGCGCTTCATGGGTATGCGCCACCCATTGCGCCGCATCGGTGGCGTCCTGCGCCATCTTCCATGCACTGGCGGCAAGGCCCGCGACAACCAGCAGGGCAACCGTAAACGCGGCGAGCACCTTGACTTCAAAACTGGTTTGCGTATGCAAAGATCCCTCCTCGATACGTCGGAGATCCAATCCATGCAAGCAAAGCTTGCTGGAAATCGTCAACGGCTAAATCTTGCGCAACATGTCCCCTTGGTCTGCTTCTTTAATAGGCGCATCCGCTTATTTTCTTCAATTGCAGTGCTAAAACACAGTATTTTTCATGACGCCTTTAGCAAACCATCTTCTAATAGTAGCCTAAAACAACCTCGTCGATTTTACAAGACGATCAACCCTATGCAAATATACGATCATGTGTAGTTGGATCGAATTAGTTTTTGTTTTATCGAAAGAGTCCTCCGCCCCGGAACCGGCATCGCCGAGCGCGTTGGCAACAAGCGTCATGGAGGCCGCTCAGGATGCGCTTCCCGCGCACTTCCCGAAATTGACGGTATCGCGCATCGAGCGATAGACACGGCAAGGACAATTTGCGTCAAATGCCGCACATACCCGCTTCCCAGCCGGAAATTTGGTTAAACTATACGGAAAGCCGCGCCGGCAGCAACAATCCCAACGGTTTAATCGGCAAGCGCTGGAAAAACGGATTTCATAAATTGACACCTCATCGAACCTTGGGCCGCGCATTGTCATGTGGACACCTCTAAAAATCGTAGCGAGCGCCCCAATGTCGGGTCGAGAAGCGGAGCCGTGCGACTGCACGGTGAGCATCGCAGAGCCGAGATGGTCGAGCCGCGCGGGTCGCGCAGTAGATTTTTAGAGGTGTCCATGTCCTTTAACAAGCTTCCCGAACTGTTCGAGCTGGAGCGCATTATCGAAGACGGCGCGCGCCATCATCTACAGACGCGCCGCATGTGCGAAGTCGATTGCGCGGGCCGTAAACTGCCAGTCTATGCGCTGACGCTCGGTAACCCGGCGCCGGACATCCCGGCGGTCGGTTTTTTCGGCGGCATCCACGGGCTGGAGCGCATCGGCACCCAGGTCTTGCTGGTATTTCTGCGCAGTCTGTTGGCACGCTTGCGCTGGGATCCGAACTTGCATCGGCAATTGGAATCGGTGCGGCTGGTCTTCATGCCGCTGGTCAATCCGGGTGGCATGTGGCATAACACGCGCTGCAATCCGCACGGCGTCGATTTGATGCGCAACGCGCCGCTGGATGCGATCGACAAAGTGCCGTTCATGCTCGGCGGCCAGCGCTATAGTTCGCGCCTGCCGTGGTATCGCGGCCATGCGGACAAGATGGAAGTCGAAAGCCAGGCCGTCTGCCAGGTGGTGGAAGAGGAATTGCTGGCGCGCGAATTCAGCCTGGTGCTCGATTGTCATTCCGGCTTCGGGCTGAAGGACCGCATCTGGTTTCCGCATGCGCACACGTCGGTGCCGATCCCGCATTTGCCGGACATCTCGGCGCTGGAAGACTTGTTCAGCCAAACCTATCCGAACCACAACTACCTGTTCGAGCCGCAAAGCCATCATTACCTCACCCACGGCGATCTGTGGGATTACCTGTACCTGCGCTCGGAAACGTATCCCAAGAACGTGTTCTTGCCACTGACGCTGGAAATGGGCTCGTGGTTGTGGGTCAAGAAGAATCCACGCCAGTTCTTTTCGCGCCAGGGGCTGTTCAATCCCCTGCCCGGCCACCGTTTGCAACGGGTGTTGCGCAAGCATTCGGTGTGGCTGGATTTCCTGGCGCGCGCAGCGAGCGGCCATGCGCGCTGGTTGCCGACCGGCGCCGAACGCATCCAGCATCACGAGCGGGCATTTGCGCGCTGGTATCCGGGGTTAAAACGATGACGACCTGGGTCTTGTTGCGCGGCCTGGTGCGCGAACAACGCCATTGGGGGAAATTCCCCGCCGCATTCCAGCGCGAATTTCCCGACGCCGCTCTGGTGACGCTGGATTTGCCCGGCAACGGCGCGCTGTTCCGCGAACCGAGCGCGACCGGCATCGAGCAGATGGCGCAATTCTGCCGCCGGGAATTGGCGCGGCGCGGCTTGCCGCCGCCGTACCGCCTGCTGGCGCTGTCGCTGGGCGCGATGGTGGCGGTTGCCTGGAGCGTGCGGCACCCCGACGAAATCGATGCCGGCGTGTTGATCAACACCAGCCTGCGGCCGTTCAATCCATTCTATCGGCGCTTGCGCCCGCACAATTATCTGCAATTGATCGGCGTGCTGTATCGCAATATTGCACAGCGCGAGCGCTTGATTTTGCAACTCACCAGCAACAAGCAGGATGCGCAAGATGCCGCGCTCGACGACTGGATCGCGTACCAGCGCGAATTTCCCGTCTCGCGCCGCAATGCCATGCGTCAGCTATTGGCAGCGATGCGTTACCGCGCACCGCATCGCGCGCCGCCGACGCCGATCCTGGTGCTGGGCAGCACCCATGATCGCCTGGTGGACAACCGCTGCTCGCAACAACTGGTGCGGCAATGGCAGACCGACTCTGCCTTTCACCCGACTGCCGGGCACGACCTGCCGTTAGACGACGGGCCGTGGATCGCACGCACAGTCAAAAGCTGGCTGGCTGCCAAGCAAACCGCGTCAGTACAGTCAGACGTTAGCTCAAGTGACGCGTCAGAGGTTATAATAGACAGACAATAGCCACACCACAGCTTGCGAGCAAAGAATGATTGTAATCAATGAGTTACGACGACTTGATTTAGACTATCCAAGCAGCACGCTCGGGCCGCCAACCAAGCGGCCCGTTTTTGTTGGCGTCCGGCACCAGAATTCTTGGAATTCGATTGCCGTGCGTTAATAATCGACAGAGAGGCGCTCCCCTCGCCCGCAGGCGGGAGAGGGAGCGTAGTGCGTTACCTCAGTTCTTATTTTAAGTTTTATGGCGAAAATCCAAGCACACAAACCGGTAGAAATCAAAATCGCCACCGTCGTTGCGGTAGCGATCACATTGCGCGAAACCGAGCTCGGCGCACTCGACGCAGCAATGCGGGAAATCACTGGCGGCGAAGACGATTATTTCGATAACGAATTCGCAGTCGTCGATCTCGCCAACATCGATCTGGCCGATCAAGCGATCGACTGGAAGGCATTGATCGCCTTGTTCAAGACTTATCGGCTCAATCTGGTCGCCGTGCGCAACGCCACCACCGAGATGGAAGAGGCTATTCTGGCAAACGGCTTGAGCCTCGACGGCGGCGTCAAGCCGCGCCGCGAGCCGGCTGTGGAAATTGCCGAGGCCGAACCCGAATTGCCGCTGGCGATCGAAGAACCCGTGCCGGCAGCGGTCGAAGCGGCGCCTGCGCCAGTCGCGCCGCCACCGGCCAAACCGGGCTCGATGATCGTCGACACGCCGGTGCGCGCCGGCCAGCGCATCTATGCGCGCGGCTGCGATCTGGTGATCACGGCTGCGGTCAATAACGGCGCCGAAGTGATTGCCGACGGCAGCATCCATGTCTATGCGCCGCTGCGTGGGCGCGCGTTGGCGGGCGCCAGCGGCGATGTCGGCGCGCGCATCTTCGCGCAGAGCATGGAAGCCGAACTGGTGTCGATCGCTGGCATGTATCGCACCTTCGACGAGGGCTTGCCGAAGAACCTGGTGCATCAAGCGGTGCAAGTGAGCCTGGATGGCGACCGCATCGATTTGCGCATCATCGGTTCCGCCGCCCGCACTTGATTTTCTGAATGTTTGAAAGGAATTATCCGTGGCAAAAGTCATCGTTGTAACTTCCGGCAAGGGCGGAGTCGGCAAAACGACTTCCAGTGCCAGTTTCGCTTCCGGCCTGGCGATGCGCGGGCACAAGACTGTGGTCATCGATTTCGACGTCGGCCTGCGCAATCTCGATCTCATCATGGGCTGCGAGCGGCGCGTGGTGTACGACTTGATCAACGTCATCAACAACGAAGCGACGCTCAATCAGGCGATGATCAAGGACAAGCATTGCGAAAACCTGTTCGTGCTGCCGGCCTCGCAAACGCGCGACAAGGATGCGTTGACCGAAGAAGGCGTCGAGCGCATCTTGCAAGACTTGATGAAAATGGATTTCGAATACATCATCTGCGATTCCCCTGCCGGCATCGAACATGGCGCGGTGATGGCGCTGACCTTCGCCGACGAAGCGATCATCGTGACCAATCCCGAAGTCTCGTCGGTGCGCGACTCGGACCGCATCCTCGGCATCATCCAGGCCAAATCGCGGCGCGCGCAAAACGGCAGCGAGCCGGTCAAGGAACATCTGCTGATCACGCGCTATGTGCCGAAACGGGTCGAAGCGGGCGAAATGCTGTCGTACACCGATGTTCAGGAAATCCTGCGCATTCCGTTGATCGGCATCATCCCGGAATCGGAATCGGTGCTGCATGCGTCGAACCAGGGCAATCCGGCGATTCATATCGAAGGCAGCGACGTTTCGGAAGCGTACAAGGACGTCGTCGGACGCTTCCTCGGCGAAGAAACCCAGCTGCGCTTTACCACCTATGAAAAACCTGGATTGTTCCAGCGCCTTTTTAAAGGTAAGTAATATGGCACTTCTCTCATTTCTATTCAACAGCAAGCCCAAGTCTGCCAGTGCCGCCAAGGAGCGTCTGCAGATCATCATCGCGCGCGAGCGCAATGGCCGTTCCGGGCCGGATTTCCTGCCGGCCTTGCACAAGGAGTTGATTGCCGTCATCTCCAAATATACCAAGGTCAATGCCGACGATATCAAGATCTCGCTCGACCGCCAAGGCAATCTGGAAGTGCTGGACGTCAACGTGGTGTTGCCGGACGCGGTTTCGGGACAGTAAATTGCGCGCAGCATTTACATTTAGAAAAATGGTCGAAAAAGGGGAAAAAGGTTTCGATTTGTAAATTTCTTGAGAAAATAAAAAAACAGAGCGATACTCAAACATGTGGCGGTTTCGGCTGTAAAGTGGATTGTCATTGGCACACGCCGATCAAGCTCATGCTCACATTGCAGGATATGGCGCAATCTGAATGCGCGCACAATAAAATTAGCACGAAGCAAGATTTTAGAAGACGCGTCCGATGTGCGGATACAGCAAATGAAGGGCGCCTCTATAAAGTCTTGCTTCGACTCGATTGAGTCCGCAATCTTGGGAAAACCTTGTGAGGCGTAGCTACTAAGAGAAGTCCCGCGTGCATTAGTGCGGCCAAAAGATACACTTGGATGCATCAAATAACCGTTAGAAAGCCATCATGAAAAATTCCAAATTTGCCCTTTGCCTAAGCAGCACCTTGGTGGCGACCGCCTTGGCCGGCCTCGCATTGCCTGTCGAAGCTCAAATCTACATTCGCCGGCCCGAGATCGTCATCGGCGCGCCGGCAGTGGTCATCGCCCCGCCTCCCGTGTACGTCGCACCGCAACCGGTCTACGACGATCAAGCTGTGGTGGAAGAATATGTGCCGGCTCCGACCGACGCCTTTATCATCGGTGCAGCACCGGAAGATATCGTGTTCATCGGCGGCGACACCTTTATTTGGTCGGTCGATCCCTACGGGCATAGGGTTCGGCACTTCTACGGTCACGGCGATCGGCGCGATGAGATCGGCCATCGCGGCGAGCACCTGCGGCAAGTGCGGGAACGCAACGGCGGCCGCTTGCCTCCGCACGGCGAAACCCACGCGCAAGCAGTGGCGCACGCGCAGCAACACGCCGCTGCCGGCGGCGGACATCAGGGCGGCGCTCCGGGAGCGGGCGGTTACCCGGGCGGCGCTCCGGGAGCGGGCAGTCAGGCAGGCGGTGGACATTCGGCAGGCGGTGCGCCAGCAGGTGGCGGACATCCGGTTGGCGCCACAGCAGGCGTTGCGCCTGCCGGCGGTGGACATCAAGGCGGCGCCCCAGCAGGCGTTGCGCCAGCAGGCGGCGGACATCAAGGTGGCGCCCCAGCAGGCGGCGCCCCGGCAGGCGGCGGACATCAGGCAGTTGCAGCACACGCTGCGCCACCCCAAGGCGGCAACGAAAAGAAATAATTAGTCCAAACGCCATGGCTATGCCATAGCATGACCGATTTACTGGCGACCGGCTGGCAGCGCAGCACCGGTCCCAGTAACTACGCGTCGATCTGGCAGCGCGGACTGCCGCATGGCCCGCACGATGCAGAATGAGTGCTTATACTTCGCCGTTGGTTTCAACCTCGCGCACACCGATCAATAGCGTTTCCACCGCGCGCTCGAAAACCGGCGCGTGCTCGACCAGGCGAACCGAACCTTCCCGCAGCGATTTGATCAGCGAAATCGCCGAATAGACGACTGGCGCCGTCTTTTTTTCCAATTGGAACATGAACAAGGTCTGCCGCTTGCTGACCCAGGTCAGCCGTGCCGTCTGGTAGCCGGTATCGGACCAGCGCTCGACGCAGGTGCCGACCCGCATGTAGGCCAGCCAATCGGCGTCGGAATCGAATGTTGGCGTATCGACCCGTTCCAGGTCGAGGTCGATTTCCACCCCGCGCTTGGCCAACTCCGATTCGATCTGGCTCGATTCGATCGCCGGCGCGGGCGGTATCTCCGGGCCGAGCGACAATTGCGCAAAATGCGCGCGCATTTCCGCCAAATTCTTTTGCGTTTGGTCGCCGCCGTCGGAGTTCAAGCGCAACACGTGGGTATGCGCGACCACCAATTGATCCAGCGCCTCGCGCGATTCGGCTGGCGTCATATTCAGCAGCGACAATCCATTCTTCAGGCGCGCAACCAGGGATGGCAGAAAATTGACCAGGATTGCGCGTTCCTCGGGGGTATGTTTTTCCTGCGCGCTCCAGACTAGATCGGGCAGCAAATTCCGATAGACGCGCGGCTTGCCGTCGCCGGTCGCGGTCATCGCCTCTTGTTCCAGCACCCGCATCCAGACATTGACGATAAAGTCGATCACGCGTTGATCGATATCGAATTCGGCCAACCAGTCGGGCGCAGCGGCGCCCGGCGCGACGGTGGTCGGGGGGCGTTTCTTTTTGTGCTTGCTTTCCTGCACCGCTTTTTGCTCGACCACCTCCAGCGCTTCCGCGCCTTTTTCGGTGTCGGCATTGGCGCTGCGCAGATTCTCGGTCAGGAAGCGTTCGAGGTCGGCAAGGGAATCGCTAAAAATCGACACATCCTCGCCGAACTCCTCCAAGATGCGGTTGACGATGCGCGTGATTTCCTGCCCGACGCGCAGGCCAAGCGGGGTGCCCAGATCCAGGGCAACCGCAGCCGAACCCATGCGGTTGACCAGTTGCCGCGCCGGATGCTGGGTTTGCCGCAGCATGTCGGGCGTGAGCAAGGCCGCCTTGAGAAAGGGAATCTGCAATCTGCCGATCTGTTCGCGCAAGGCTTCCGGTATTTGTTCGTCGTTCAAGATCAATTCAAACAGCATCGCCACCACGTCGATGGCGACCCGCTCCAGCTTGGTGACTTGATCCGGCCCAAGTTGTTCCCCTAGCGCAAACAGCTGGTTTTGTGCCGGCGAAATTTCATCGTCGATCGAATGTCCGAGCGCCGCCTGCTGCTGATACTGGCTCAAGCGCGCCACCAGCGCGTCGGAGCCGGGTTGCGGCGAATTCCCGCTTGGCGCGCCAGCCCCCTGCGGGTCGGACTGGGTCGCTTGCGCCTGCGTCTCGTCCTGCTTGAAGAGTCCGTGGACAAAGTTTTGGAATCCCTGATCTCCCTGCGACGCCACGCCACCCTCGGCAGTCATGCCAGAACCGGCGGAAATCGCAGAGATATCCGGGAAGGCGAAATGGCCGTCACCAGCCGATCCCTGTGGCGACGGCATGCCGCCCACCCCGACAGTCGCACCTGCGGCACCGGGAATGCCGGGAATAGACGGGTAGGCGGAATGATCGGCGCCGGCCGGGAGCGCCGGAAAAGAAGAATTCGCCGCCATTGCCGGGCCAGGCGCCTGCCCAACCTGGCCCGCCGGCGCCACGCCCTGGTTCATCCGATCGCGCATGCGCTGCAAACCGGGCAACACGCGCTCATTTAAATCGAGTCCACCGGCAGCAATCGTATTGCCGTCAGCATCGCGCTGCTTGCGCCCTTGTCGCGGTTTGTGCGAAATCAATTCGGCATGCATGCCATTGCTCTCGAACACATCCCTAATCGACGCGTAGAAATCCGGCAGTCGGCCGGCAAGCGATTCCGACATCAAGGAAAACAGCCGCTTTCGGGTTTCTTCCTCGGCCACCAAGTCGCCCAGCACCTGGTGTATCGTGCACGCCATCAGGTAGGGGCGAAACGGGTTCTCGCGCTCGCGCGCTTCGTAGTCGCCATGCATGGTGCCGATGATCAGATTCAACCTGCGCAAATGCTCGTCGTCGGCATCGCGCAAGCGCAAAACCAGGCGATCGATTTCGAGTTGACTATTCACCGTTGCGTCGTCGATCAACGACAGGTTTTCTGCCGAGATACTATGAATCGAGACGCGCGTATCGGTATACATGGTCTGCATCGCATGATCGAGCAAGTCACGATAGTGGTTTTCGACACGCGTGACGAAGACTTTGCCGCTGTTCTGGATAAACTGGCGACCATCGACCAGCGCAAACTGTTCGCTACCGTATGCCGCCTCAGTCTGCAATTGCACGATGCGCTGTTCCACATCCTGCAACATTTGCTGCGCCAATGCGCCAAACCCAAACTGCGCCCGCTCTTTCGCTAACTGGATGACTCTTTTGTTAATCTGCATGCGTTGAAATATCAGCTAGTTGCTTACGAAACCAAAGGCGAGACGCGATTTCGGGACGAACCCGCAATGCGCCGATAGCGCGCAACCTCCATTTTGCAGAAGTTCACGCACGACGCTTAGTCTATTGGAATTCAAAGCGCAAATACAGATCAAAATTGACAGAATTTACATATTTTCATAGTGTATTTCGATATTTCTTGTAACTTTCCATTTCTTGTAACTTTCCGTCAATTCAAGTCCGCGCTGGCCTGCATAGCAAGCAGGGCTTTGGCTTGCCGATGGCGCGCGCGCAAACGCGGATCGGTGATGACTTGACCCAGAGTCTCGCCGACCGCCATCACAATGCCCAGCAACGGCAATACCAACATCAAGCCCGCCACGCCGGACACCTCGCCACCGACGAAGATCATCAATACGGTAATCAATGGATGCATGCGCAAGCTACGACCAAGCGTCAACGGCATGAAGATGAAATCGTCCAGCAAACGGACCAACACAAAAACGCCGATTGCGCCATAGGCGAGCAAGGGTTCAGCCGGCGCATCGGTCGATGCCACCAAGACCACGACGACGCAACCGAGAACCGAGCCGACGAAGGGAATCCACGCCAATACGGCGGCAATCAGCCCCAAGGCCAGCGGCGAGGACAAGCCGATCGCCCATAAGCCGCCGCCCAGCATCAGGGTATCGATCACCGTTAATTTCAACAGCCCCTGGAAATAGCGGCGCGCAGTCTGATCGACCTCGTGCAGCAAGAACAGGGTGCGTTCGAAAAACGCGTTCGGCACCGCGTAACTGAGAAACTGCTTGAAACGGCGACCGTCTCGCAAGAAGAAGAACGCCAGGAATGGCGCCAAAATCAGCGACGGCAGCCATGACACGACGGTCACCAAAAATTCGGCGACATGCTGTTGTGCGAAATTTTCCGAGTAGCCGGTCAGGCGCGCGCTCACGATGTCGCTGAAGTGCGCCTTGCGCAATACAAAAAATTTCTGCTCCAGCATGCGCGCAGTATTCAAGACGAACGAGGTCCCGCCATCGAGGTATCGGCCGATCAAATCCTGCCAAGACCCGACATGCGCCAAAATCCACGGCGAACTGAATAGGCCGATCAAGCCGAATGCGATCAGGAAGCCGCCAGCCACCATCGCCGCCGCCATATTGCGGCTGAAGCCGGCCAACAGCAGCCGCACCATCAGCGGCATCATCATGTAATAGAGAATCGCGCCCAGCAGGAAGGGAACCACCAGCCATAGCACCTGGCGCAGCAAAAACAAGAGGATGCAAGTGCCGGCGATAATGCTCAGCCAGACGATCGGCCCGGAATGACGGTCTTTCACAGCGCCTCGATTCTCGGTCTGGACAAGGCCTGGGCGCGCAGCCGGTGCGCCAGATTGCGCGCCAATTGCAGCGATATCTTGTAACCGATGGTGGCGTCGGTTTCCATCAGCGCCAGGAAATCGGCGCGGAAAAAGACTGCCATCTCGCAAGCTTCCTTGGCCCGCACCTGGGCGCTGCGCGGCGTATTGTCGAGCAGGGCCAAGTCGCCGAAAAAGCTGCCGGCGGTCAATTCGGCGAGCACTTCGCGCACGCCATCGCGAGTCCAACTGATGGTCACCGTGCCGGCCAGCAAAATGTATAAGGCCTGCCCTTCCTCGCCCTCGTCGAACACGATTTCACCGGCCAGATAGTGCCGCGCATGCAGCATGCTATCGACCATCTTCAATTCGCGCGGGGTCAGGCTGGAAAACAATTGCTGCGTCTTCAGACGTTGCAGACGCGCCGATAAATTATGCGGTTTTAGAAAGCCAAACACCAATTTCCTCCCCTGAAGACGGCTGGATTCGCCACTTGATACGATTTTTGATGCTGATGGAGCATCTCTAAAAATTGTCAAAAGTGCCCAAGGGCGCGGCAGGGAATTCAGCCAGCAAACTACGGCCCGCTGGCAAGCGGATACTCCCCCTTTAGGGTCACGAGCGAGTCGAGGCGCGGACAGGCACGCAAATACATCGAGCACCGCCGACGCGAGATTGGGCTCTTATAGCAATTTTTAGAGGTGCCCCGTAGAAAATCACGCTGGCGTCGGCAGGATTATGCGCTATCACGGAAAAAAAATGCACAAAATAATCTGCCGTGATTCTTTCGCAACAAGCCCTCCGAACGACAGCCGGTATTCACCTCGGGCACACGCGCATCGATCAAGTTCAGCTAGCGTCGCGACACTGCCCCGAAAATCTTCCCATACTCACTTGAATCAATTGTGTTTCATCCGATTGCATCCAAGCGGTGGCAACATCCATCTCCTCCTACCACCCAGACTAGAGGCACACCAAATTAGTGCATGCAAACATAAGTTATACTATATATAGTACATTAAATAATATCAAACAGCATATTTAGTATTATTTCAAACACACGCCATACAATAAGTCCGAAATTGGACTAAATCGATGCTTGGTATCGGTGCGACATAACCGTGCAAGAATACGGCTAAACACTACATTTAGTATATTTTATAAATTAATTCACTATATCTAGTAATTTTTTGCCGAAAATCGGATAAAAAGCTCAGCAAATCACCCTCAAATATTAGTCGAATTTTCGATATATTCACCTAAGCCTTTGATTTTACGGAATAAGCCCCAAAGGTAGTAATGTTATTGATTTCTGGCAAGCCAATAAAAAAGCTGGCACGAGTCCTGCTTTTTAGGCCAGTAATGTCGAGTGAAATGAAATATTCACGCAAAAGGGATTTTGTTCAATCGGGAACAGACAAGCCTCGCCTATCCCATGGCTTGTCGTCCAATGCCGCCATCATGTGCATTCGGGAATCCAGACGCCGGTACCAAGAGATTTGACGAGTTGCATATTGCGAATATCGATAGCGTAGGCGCCCCAAAAAATGGCATTGCCGGATTGCTCAGCCTTGCAACCCGTCCAAGATTTAATCGACTGTTAACAATGATAGGGAGAAAAAGTATGACCGTATATGCTCGTAGCGTCATGGCATTGGCAATTGCCGGTGCTCTAGGAACGCAGTTTGCCTATGCAGACGACGCTAAATCAGCCGCCCCCGTGGCCGCAAAATGTGATCCCTATAAGGATTACGCCTGCCTGGATAGCTACCTGGGGACCGGCGTAGGGGAGCGCATGTCGAATTACTACTCGCTGGAATACGGTCAGGCAGCCGCCCCCGCCGATCCCAAGGCGCCGCCATCGCGCCGCGACGATGTCTCGCCCGTTGCGCAAACCATTCCGCCGATGCCGTTTACCGAATGGCCATATGGCGGCACACCGCCGCTGGGCGCTTCTCTTCCGAATGCGACCGACAGCCCGCTGATGGTCGGCCTGGCCAATACCGGTTTCGGCAAGTGGATGGCCGACAACAATATCCAGACCTACGGCTGGATCGACATTGGCGCGAACGCCAGCACCAGCAGCG
>JARLJG010000038.1 GCA_031291325.1 Burkholderiaceae bacterium | reverse complement strand
TCGCCAAAGAAAGGAAGCAAAGAAAGGCGACCGCTAGGCGGCTGCCCTTCGGGTTCCCGTTTTAAATGCCAGTAAATCGGGAAATGAAACAAACTCGCCTGCGGCTCAGACAGGTTTCATTTCTTATCCGATTTACTGGCACTTAAAACGGCAGCCTCCAAGCGGAATTCGCCCGGCGCGAAATTTAGTGATTGAATTGCTACCTGCTGATAGTCAAGCAGCTTTATTAGTTTGCGCCGCAATGTGCGGCTGCTCAAGCTGCGTATCCCGCCGCGCCAACGCCTCCCCTACCATCACCAACACCGGCCCGTGACAATCCGCCAATCCGTTTTCCAAATCACGCAGTTGCAAATGCAAAATACGCTCATCCCGGCGGCTGCAGTTTTCGATGACCACGACCGGGGTTTGCGGCGAGCGGCCTTGTGCCAGCAGCTTGCGGGCGGTGACGATGGCTTCGCGGCCTCCCATGTATTGCACCAGGGTGTCGCAATCGGGCAGGGTCGCTTGCTCGGGCTGGTTCGGGGCGGTGCTGGCGGTGAAGAAGGCGACGCTGCGGGCTATGCCGCGCTTGGTCAGCGGTTGTTTGCTGGCGGCTGCTGCGGCTAGCGCGGCGGTGATGCCGGGGACTACTTCGACTTCGATGCCCTGCAATTCCAGCGCGTGCAATTCTTCGTCGGCGCGGCCGAATAGCATCGGGTCGCCGCCTTTCAGGCGCACCACGATGGCGTATTTTGCGGCGTTATCGATCAGTTGCTTGTTGATGAAGGTTTGCGCGGAGGAGAGCCTGCCGCAGCGCTTGCCGACGGCGATCTGGCGCGCTTGCGGACACAGGGCCAGCATGTCTTCGGTCACCAGCGCGTCGTGCAGCACGACGTCGGCTTGCGCCAAGATGCGCGCGCCGCGCACCGTAATCAAATCGGCAGCGCCGGGGCCGGCGCCGATCAGATAGACCTTGCCGTACTGCGCGGACGATGACTTGGCGGGCGTGCGCATGCCTGTTCTCAGCTTGCGCTAGCGTCTGTATCCAGGCGGATCATGCCGGCGGCCACCGTTTGATGGGTGACTTCATCGATCAGGATGAAGGCGCCGGTCGCGCGGATTTCGGCATAGGCGTCGGCAGCCAGCGGCTGCTGCACATTGAGCGTGATGCTGGCGATGTCGTTGAGCTTGACGCCGTCGGCGGGCCGCTTTTCCTGCGTGTTGATGTCGAGCAGCGTGTCGATTTTCGTGACGCGCGCCTGCACTTGCCGGGTGGTGTGCTTGAGCCAGTATTTGCGCCGCAGATCCAGCGGTTCTTCCGACAGCCAGCAGACATCCGCATTGACGGTCTTCAACAGCGTGGCGGGACGCTCGACCGACGACAGCATGTCGCCGCGCGAGATGTCCAGATACTCTTCCAGCAAGATCGTCACCGATTGGCCGACCACCGCCGACTCTAGCGAGGCGTCCAGCACTTGAATATCCTTGACAGTGGCAATCTGGCCGCTCGGCTGCACCAGCAGCTTATCGCCCCGGCTGACTTTGCCGGCTTCGATGCGACCCATGTAGCCGCGAAAATCGTTGGCTTCGTGGCCGCGCGTGCGCGCCACCAATTGCACCGGGAAGCGGAACGGCTCGTCGTGCGATTCGTCGTAGACGCTTAACGATTCCAGCAATTCGATCAAGGTCGGGCCTTTGTACCACGGCATCTTGTCGCTGGCGTCGACCACGTTGTCGCCGGCCAGCGCCGACAGCGGGATCGGTTGGATGTCGCGCAGGCCGAGTTGCGCGGCGAATTCCTTGTACGCCTGCACGATGCGGTCGTACACGGTCTGGTCGTAGTCGACCAAATCCATTTTATTGACCGCCACCACGATATGTTCGATTTGCAGCAGGTGCGCGATGGTCGAATGGCGCTTGGTCTGGATCAGCAAATCGACGCCGCCGTCTTCGCGCAGTTTGACCTTCGATACGTCGATCAGGATGATGACCGCATCGGCGGTCGATGCGCCGGTCACCATGTTGCGCGTGTATTGCTCGTGGCCCGGCGTGTCGGCGATGATGAACTTGCGTTTGGGCGTGGCGAAATAGCGGTAGGCGACATCGATGGTGATGCCTTGCTCGCGCTCGGCTTCCAGGCCGTCGGTCAACAGCGACAAATCGATGGTGTCGCCGACCGTGCGCTTGTGCTTGGCGCGCGACATCGCATCGAGTTGATCGGCGAAAATGCCCTTGCTGTCGAACAGCAGGCGGCCGATCAGCGTGCTCTTGCCGTCATCGACCGAACCGGCGGTAATGAAGCGCAACAGGCCGCGTTCGCCGGCGGGATGCGCGTGTGCATGCGCGGCGTCCGCTGCGTTCAAATCTTGTCCTACAACCACGGCGTTCATCAGAAATACCCTTCTTTCTTGCGTTTTTCCATCGAGGCTTCGGAGGTTTGATCGTCCATCCGTGTGGCGCCTCGTTCAGTGATTTGCGTGACTGCGGTTTCGGCGATGATCGCGTCCACCGTGGCGGCATCGGAGGCCACCGGGCAGGTGCAGGAAATATCGCCGACGGTGCGGAAGCGCACCGTGCGCGTTTCGATCGTTTCGCCCGGTTTGGCCGGCGTCAAATCGGTCAAGGGCACCAGCAAGCCGTTGCGCGGAATCACTTGCCGCTCGTGGGCGAAATAAATCGGCGGTAGCTCCAGTTTTTCACGCGCGATGTATTGCCAGACATCCAGCTCGGTCCAGTTCGAGATTGGGAAGACGCGCATGTTTTCGCCCGGATGCACGCGGGTGTTATACAAGTCCCACAATTCGGGGCGCTGCGCCTTCGGGTTCCATTGGCCGAAATCGTCGCGGAAGGAAAAGATGCGTTCCTTGGCGCGGGCTTTTTCTTCGTCGCGGCGGGCGCCGCCGATGCAGGCGTCGAATTTGAATTCGGCGATGGTTTCCAGCAGCGTCACCGCTTGCGCGGCATTGCGCGAATCGGTTGCCGGGTTGCGCAGGCGCACCGTGCCGCGCTTGATCGAATCCTCGACCGAGCGCACGATCAGGCGTTCGCCCAGTTCGGCGGCGCGATGGTCGCGGAAAGCGATCACTTCGGCAAAGTTGTGGCCGGTATCGATGTGCACCAGCGGGAACGGGAAGGCACCGGGGCGGAAGGCTTTTTCCGCGATGCGCAGCAAGACGACCGAGTCCTTGCCGCCGGAAAACAGCAGCGCCGGGTTCGCGCATTCAGCCGCCACTTCGCGCATGATGTGGATGGCTTCCGATTCGAGCCAATCCAGATGGCGATTACTGGCCGCATCCAGGAAGAGTTTTTCTACTGCTGTATTCATAAATTGCTCGATGTTGTCGGTGTTGTCGCCTGTTTAATTCTTACCAATTTGCCGTCTACGACGTGCAAACCGCATTCCTTGGATTCCGGGTTTTCCCACCACCAGCGCCCGGCGCGCACATCTTCGCCTGGCTGGATGGCGCGCGTGCAGGGTTCGCAGCCGATCGATGGATAACCTTTGTCATGTAACGCATTGTACGGCACCTTGTTGCTGCGAATATAGTGCCACACGTCCTCTTCCGACCAGTCGGCCAGCGGATTGAACTTTGCCAGGCCATGCGCGGCGTCGTATTCCTGCACGTCGAGCGTGGCGCGGGTGCTGGACTGGCTGCGCCGTTGCCCGGTCAGCCAGGCCTTCTTGCCGCTCAATGCGCGCTGCAAAGGCTCGACCTTGCGGATGCGGCAGCATTCCTTGCGCAGATCGACGCTATCGTAAAACGCGTTCAAGCCGTTTTGCTGTACGTATTGTTCGACCGCTTCGGCCTGCGGGCGGAATAATTCAACCTCGTAGCCGTAGGTTTCTCGAATGCTTGCCAATACGGCCAGCGTTTCTGCATGCAGGCGTCCAGTTTCCAGCGTGAAGATGCCGATGGGCAGCTTTGCACGCAGGATGAGGTCTGTCAGCACCATGTCTTCCGCAGCCAGGCTCGATGCCAGGACCGCAGACGGAAATTCCACCGCCACGCGTTGCAGCGTGGCTTGGGTGGCGCTCAATAACGCATCGTAGTTTGCATTGTCCATCGGGTTAACCCTGTGTTGTTGCGTGATCGCGCGCCGCGCGGCGGAACAACGGGTTCTTCTGATCCCACGATGTCTGGTACGAATCGGAAAAATCGGTCAAGCCCTTCAGCGCATCATGGATATTGCGGTCGGGCCGTGTGGCGAACGCATTGAAGCCGACCCGTTGCATGTAAAACAACTGGTCGCGCAACACGTCGCCGATGGCGCGCAATTCGCCCTTGTAGCCGAGTCGGGCGCGCAGGTTGTAGGCAATCGAATAACCGCGTCCGTCGGCAAACTTCGGGAAGTCAACCGCGACGAGCGGGATAGTGCCGACATCGCCTTGCAAATCCTCGGGCCGCTCGCTGCTGGCCAGCCATACGCCGACATCGCTCCGGGCACCGATTGCGGCACGTTGCGCCTGCCAGACCTTCAGCGGCAAAATAACTTTGCCAGCGGGAATGGCGACGCCATCCGCCGTTTCGCCTTCTTGCAGGCGCAGCACGGTCCAATCGTCTTGCACCACCTGCTTGTCTTTGATGATTTCACGCATAACCGTCTTCTCCTACCAGCAGATCGACCTTGATCGGCGTGGCATAAACATGATCCTTGAATGGCGTAATGCCGACGCGTTGCACGGTGTCGATGAAACGCTCGTCCTCGATCCGGTCGCGCAGATACACTTGCAGCAGGCGATCCACCACTTCCGGCATTTGCTGCGACGAGAACGATGGTCCGATGATCTTGCCGATTGCCGCCGCATTGCCCTGCGCGCCGCCAATCGACACTTGATACCATTCGGAGCCGTCCTTGTCGACGCCCAAAATGCCGATGTTGCCGATGTGATGATGGCCGCAGGCATTGATGCAGCCGGAGATATTCAATTCGATTTCACCGATGTCGTGCTGAAAATCGAGATCGTCGAAGCGCTCGGCAATCGCCTCGGCGATCGGAATCGATTTGGCATTCGCCAGCGAGCAGAAATCGCCGCCGGGGCAGCAGATGATATCGGTCAGCAAGCCGATATTCGGCGTCGCCAAGCCGTGTGCCTTGGCTTCTTGCCACAAAGCGAACAATGCGGATTGCTTGACATCGGCCAGCACCAGATTTTGTTCGTGCGTCACGCGCAACTCGCCGAAGCTGTAGCGGTCGGCCAGATCGGCGACGAAATCGAGTTGCGCCGCAGTGGCGTCGCCCGGCGGCACGCCGGTCTTCTTCAGCGACAGCACCACCGATGCATAGCCGCTCACCTTATGCGGCTTGACGTTGCGCTCGACCCAATTGGCGAACGGCTTATTCTCCGTCTTGTGCTGCTCGTACAACGCGTCGTGCGCAGGCAGCCTTTCGTAGGCTGGCGCAGTGAAATAAGCCGACACGCGCTGCAATTCCTCGACCGTCAAGGTGCTGGGGCCGTCCTTGAGGTCGGCCCATTCTGCTTCGACCTGGCGCGCAAATTCCTCGATACCGATGGCTTTCACCAAAATCTTGATGCGCGCCTTGTACATGTTGTCGCGCCGGCCATATTGGTTGTATACGCGCACAATCGCCTCGATGTACGACATCGCATGCTGCCACGGCAGGAAGGCCTTGATTTCGCTGCCGAGGATCGGTGTGCGGCCCATGCCGCCGCCGACCAGCACGCGAAAGCCGATTTCGCCCTCCGCATTGCGGATCACCGACAAGCCGATGTCGTGCACCGCAATCGCCGCGCGGTCTTCCAGCGCGCCATTGATGGCAATTTTAAACTTGCGCGGCAAATAGGCGAATTCGGGGTGGAAGGTGCTCCATTGGCGCAGGATTTCCGCGTATGGGCGCGGATCGATGATCTCGTCTGCCGCCACGCCGCTGTATTCGTCCGACGTGATATTGCGGATGCAATTGCCGGATGTCTGGATCGCATGCATTTCCACCGCCGCCAGATCGGCCAGGATGTGCGGCGTATCTTCCAGGTCGATCCAATTGAACTGGATATTCTGCCGTGTCGTGAAGTGGCCGTAGCCGCGATCGTATTTGCGCGCGATATCGGCAAAGGTGCGCACCTGCCTGGACGACAAGAGGCCATACGGCACGGCGATGCGTAACATGTACGCATGGCGCTGCATGTACAGGCCGTTTTGCAGGCGCAACGGGCGGAATTCGTCTTCGGTCAACTCATCCGACAAGCGGCGGCGCACCTGGTCGCTATATTGCGCGACCCTTTCCTTGACTATCTGGTGATCGTATTGATCGTAGCGATACATTCGTTGATCCTGGTTAAAAAATTAATTTGTAGGCGACGCCGGTCAGCGTGGCGGCCAACAGGCCGCGCAAGAACCGTTCGGGAATCGCGCGCGCCGCCAGCGAACCCAAAGTGATGCCCGGCACCGATCCCAATAGCAGGGTAAACAGCAAGTTCCAGTTCAGCGACCCCAGCCACCAATGGCCTAGCGCGGCAATTGCGGTCAGCGGCACGGCATAGGCGATGTCGGTGCCGGCGATTTCTGCCGCAGTCATGCGAGGATAGAGCAAAACCAGCAAGGTCGCACCGATCGCGCCGGCGCCGATGGACGAGATCGTCACCAGCGTGCCCAGCACCACGCCGCTGACAACGGTGGCCACGGCCAGTGTCGTGCCATGCAATTGACGCTGCGGATGGCCCTGCATCCATGCCTGCATGCGCGCCCGGAATAACAATGCGACCACGGTCAGCAACACCGAAACGGCAATCGAATAGCGAATAAAGTGGGCAATATCCTTGTCCAGCGCGCCGAAATGATTCAGCCACAGGGTCGCGAGCACCGCAGCAGGCACCGCGCCGAGACATAACAGGCGCACGATATGCCAATGCACGGTGCCCTTGTAGCGATGGGCGGCGGTACCCGCCACTTTGGTGATCGACGCAAACGCAAGGTCGGTGCCGACTGCCACCGTTGGCGAAATGCCGAACAGCAGGGCGAGCAGCGGCGTCATCAGCGAACCACCGCCGACGCCCGTCAGGCCGACCAAGATGCCGACTGCAAAACCTGCGACAACATAAGAAAGAGTCATAGTATCCCGCGCAAATGAGACTGAATCGTAATAAACTTACGCTTTATTCCAAACTACATAGTATTCATTTGCTTATATGCTGATTACGTATAATCAAGGTTAAAAATCGTATAGAAGCGGTGTGACACTATGTCGCGGCACAATATATTGGCAAAACGCCAAGGAAATTCATGAATTTACATCAACTTCGCTTTGTTCGCGAAGCAGTACGGCAAAATTTCAATTTGACCGAAGCGGCCAAGGCATTGTTCACGTCACAGCCCGGCGTTTCCAAAGCCATTATCGAACTGGAAGAAGAGCTGGGCATTGATATTTTCACGCGCCACGGCAAACGCATCCGTGGCTTGACCGAGCCTGGACGCGCGGTCTTGAAGTCCGTTGAACTGATTATGCAGGAAATCGACGGCTTAAAGCGCATCGGCAAGGAATACGCCGCCCAGGATACCGGCAGCTTTACCATCGCCACCACGCATACCCAGGCCCGCTATTCGCTGCCGAAGGTAGTGCAGGCGTTTACGCAAAAGTTCCCCAAAGTAAGATTATCTTTATTGCAAGGCAACCCGAAACAGGTTGCGGAAATGGTATTCAAGGATCAAGCCGATCTGGCCATTGCCACCGAATCGATTACCAACGTCGACGGCCTGGTGACCATGCCATGTTATCAATGGGAGCACGTGGTGGTGGTGCCAGCCGACCATCCGTTGCTGAAATCCAAGCCGATCACGCTGGAAGAAATCGCATCGTTCCCGTTGATTACCTACGACGCCGCCTTTACTGGACGCAGCAAGATCGACCACGCTTTTGCGTTGCGCAACCTGAAGCCGAACATCTTGCTCGAAGCGATCGACGCCGATGTCATCAAGACCTATGTCGAGCTGGGCCTGGGAGTCGGCATCATCGCCGGCATGGCGTTCGACGCCGAGCGCGACCGCAATTTGCGCGCGATTTCAGTCGGCCACCTGTTCGGCACCAATGTATCGCGCATCGCGGTCAAGCAGGGCGCGTATTTGCGCAGCTATGTGTATACCTTCATCGAGCTGTTGGCGCCGACCTTGAATCGCAAGCTGATCGAGCAAATCATGAGCGGCGAAAAGGATATGTACGAGTTATGAAAAACGACCACAGCGAACTCGCCGCCTATTACGCACAGTGCGCCGGAAACCTTGAAGAAGCTTACCGGCAACCGGAATGCCAGGACGACCTGGCCGAACTGCAGCGCCGCCTGGGCGAGACCCTGGCCGGCCATCGCGTGCTCGAACTGGCCTGCGGCACCGGCTACTGGACCCGGTATTATGCCGATGCGGCGCAATCGGTATTGGCAACCGATATCAATCCAGAAATGCTGGCCTTGTCCAAGGCCAAAGGCTTGCCGGCCGATAAAGTCCGGTGGCAGTTGGCCGATGCATTCGACCTGCAGTTGAACGAGCCGTTTTCCGCTTGCTTTGCCGGCTTCTGGTGGTCGCACGTGTTGCGCCAGGATCAGGAGCGCTACCTGCAGCATCTACGCCAACAATTGGGGAAAGATGCGTTGCTGGTCTTGATCGACAACGTCTACGTCGAAGGCATCAGCACGACGATAGCGCGCACCGATCTGGACGGCAACACTTACCAGATTCACACCCTGCCCGATGGTCGGCGCTGTGAAATATTGAAGAACTTCCCGACCGATAGCGCATTGCGCAAGAGATTGGCGGCGTCGACCAGGGATATTCGTATCCTGCGGCTGGAGCATTATTGGATGCTGACTTGCAGATTAAAGTGAGCGGTAGTTACTCGTAAGCTGCCGTTACGTCAGGCATAAGTCAGACATAATCTTGCAATGGCTTAACCAAATTTTAAAAAATCACGCATGAAACTCGCTACATTAAAAGACGCCACCCGCGACGGCCAACTCGCGGTGGTAGCGCGCGACCTGAAAACGGCGGTGCTGGCCGATGGCATTGCGCCGACTCTGCAGCGCGCATTGGACGATTGGCATTTCATCGCCCCGCAATTGGAAAACCTGTATGGCGAGTTGAATTCAGGCCGCGCATTGCGCGCCTTCGATTTCGACGTCCGGCAATGCATGGCGCCGCTGCCGCGCGCCTTTCAATGGGCCGACGGCTCGGCCTATGTGAACCATGTGGAATTGGTGCGCAAGGCGCGCAAGGCGGAGATGCCGGCGACCTTCTGGACCGATCCGCTGATGTACCAGGGCGGCGCCGACGACTTCATCGGCCCGACCGATGACATCTTGCTGGCGTCGGAAGAATGGGGCATCGATTTCGAGGGCGAAGTCGCGGTCGTCACCGACGACGTGCCGCAGGGCGCGACGCTGGCCGACGCTGCCGCGCATATCAAGCTGCTGATGCTGGTCAACGATGTCTCGCTGCGCAATTTGATCCCGGCCGAATTGGCCAAGGGCTTCGGCTTTTTGCAATCGAAGCCGGCGTCGAGCTTTTCGCCGGTCGCGGTGACGCCAGACGAATTGGGCAGCGCCTGGCATGACGGCAAGGTGCATCTGCCGCTGCGCGTCACCTGGAACGGCGCGCTGGTCGGGCAGCCGGATGCGGGCGTCGACATGGTGTTCGATTTTCCGCAACTGATTGCGCATTTGACCAAGACGCGCAACGCGCGCGCCGGGTCGATCATCGGCTCCGGCACCGTGTCCAACAAGGATAGCGGCAAGGGCTACTCCTGCATCGCCGAAAAGCGCTGCCTGGAGACCATCGCCGATGGCGAAGCGAAGACGCCGTATATGAAATTCGGCGACACCATCCGCATCGAGATGCAAGACGCCAACGGCAGGTCGATTTTCGGCGCGATCGATCAGCGCGTCGCGCAATACCAATTCAAGAAGGCACGGCATGCGTAATGCCGCGCCGGTTTCAATACTTTCGATCATGGACCTGATACAAATGAAAAAGACATTCAAGCACGTTGCTCCAATCGTCTGCGGCGTTTCCCTGGCGCTGTGTTGCGCCAGTGCGTCGGCGCAAATCAAGATCGGCGTCAGCATCTCCACCACCGGGCCGGCGGCAGCCATCGGCGCGTCGTCGAAAAACGCGATGCTGCTTTGGCCCAAGGAAATCGCCGGGCAAAAGGTCGAATACACCATTCTGGACGACGCCTCCGACCCCACCAACGCGGTCCGCAACGTGCGCAAGCTGACTGCCGAAGAGCATGTCGACGCGGTCGTCGGCCCCAATACCACGCCCAATGCGCTGGCCCTGCTGGATGTGGTCAGCGAAGCGTCGACGCCGCTGCTGACGCTGGCGGCGTCGGCCTCGATCGTCGAACCGATGGATGCCAAGCGCGCCTGGGTCTTCAAGCTGCCGCAAAACGATGCGCATATGGCGACCATCCTGACCCAGCACATGGCCGACAACGGCATCAAGACCGTCGCCTTCATCGGTTTTTCCGATGCCTACGGCGAAAGCTGGTGGCGCGAATTCTCGAAACTGGCCGAGCTGCGCAAGATCAAGGTGGTCGCCAGCGAACGCTACGCCCGCAACGACACCAGCGTCACCGGCCAGATTCTGAAGATCATGTCGACCAACCCCGATGCGGTCCTGGTGGCGGCGTCGGCAACGCCGGCAGTGTTGCCGCAACGGACCCTGGTCGAGCGCGGCTACAAGGGCCGGATCTATCAAACGCACGGCATCGCCACGCTGGATTTCCTGCGGGTCGGCGGCAAGGAAGTGGAAGGGACATTTTTCCCGACCGGCCCTGCTGTCGTCGCCAAGCAATTGCCCGATTCCAATCCGGTCAAGAAAGTCGCGTTGGATTTCACGCAGCGTTACGAAGCAGCCTATGGCGCCAATACGATGACGCAATTCGCTGCCGACGCCTGGGGCGCCTACATGTTGCTGGCCAACGCGATTCCGCAGGCCTTGAAGGCAGGCAAGCCGGGCACCGTGCAATTCCGCACGGCCTTGCGCAGCGCGTTGGAAAACACGAAGAATTTAACCGTGCCGCAGGGCGTCATCAACATGAATGCGACCGACCACGTCGGCCTCGATCAACGCTCGCGCGTGATGGGCAAGATTATCGGGAATAAGTTCACCTACGCGTACGGCGGTTGAATCGGAAGCCCGGCCGATAAGGCCGGGCTATCACAGCAGCAACGACCCGACACAATAGCGCGCCATCGCCGCCAGCACGTCGGCATCTTCCCCAACAGCTCCCGCGACGCGCAAGGTCAAATCCAGATGCTTGTTGCGCAATCCATCGGCCAGCAGCGGCAAGTCGCGCGCCACATGTCCGCCCCGCCCAAAAAACACCGGCACCACGGTCACATCGCGGCAGCCGCCCTGCACGAAGCGGTCGACCAGGTCCGGCAAGGACGGCTGCATCAATTCGAGATACGCCAGCGCCACCTCGACCTGCGGCAACTGTGCTGCAATCAGGCGCTGCAGGCGCAGAAACGGTTCCGCCCAGCGCGGGTCGCGCGCGCCATGTGCGAATAAAATGAGCGCGCGGCTGTTCACGCTAATGCCTCTCGGCCCAACGCAACATAATCAGCGCCGCCGCCAGATACAACAGGCTCGGCAATACCGCGATGAAAAACGGCGGCCATGATTTGAGCAATCCAAGATAAGAAAACAGGTTCTTGATCAACACGAAACTGACGCCGATCATGATGCCGATAAACGCCTTCAAACTGGTGCCGCCGGTCCGCGTATGCAAGTACGCAAACGGCAGGGCCAACGCGATCATGACCAGATTGGCAAACGGATTGATGACCTTCTTCCAGAATGCGATATCGTAGAGCGCGGTGTTCTGGCCGTTTTCGACCAGATGAATCGAGTACAGCGCCAGCCGGTAGGCCGTCATGTTATCCGGGTCGGCGGCAGAGACGCGCAATATCTGCGGCGTAATCTCGGAGACCATATCCTTGCTCGGCAAATGCGCCACCTGCACCGCCGCGCCGATCGCCTCGTGCGACGCATTGCGGTCCAGCACAGCATTGGCAAAGCGCGTCTCGGACACGTCGATCAGGCGCCACACGTTGCCGCCCTTGTATTCGGCGCGGGTGGCGGAAATCATCGTGGCCAGATGGAAATCGCGGTCGAATTCGTAAGCCCGGATGCCAGTCATTTCGCCGTTGCCGATTTCGCGCACGTTCAAAATCCGCGTGCCGATCACCACGCCGTCAACGCCGTGGCTCAAGATGCGGTCCTTGGTCCATTGCCCGGAGCGGAACTCCTGCGACCCTGTGCCGCCCAATTTTTCGACCCGCAAATGGTCGGCCATTTCCGTGGTAATCGGCGCGATCACTTCACCGAACAAGGCGGTCACCAGCACATACACGATGCCGATCTTGAACAGGGTCCAGCCTATCATCAGGGTCGACATGCTCGACGCGCGCATGATAGTGAATTCGGAACGGGACGCGAATTGCACCAGGGTCAGGATGGCGCCGATCAACACCGCAATCGGCATGAACAGGTTGACGTAGCGCGGGATGCCAAGCCCGATATACATGAACGCATGCGGCATGCGATACTGGCCCTGCCCGACCGACTTCAATTCGGTCATCAAGTCGAAGAACGCCAGCAGCGCGACGAAGGCCAGCAGCACCAACAACACCGAGCGGAAGATTTCCGAAGCAATATATCGCTGCAGGGTTTTCATTTGCAGGAGCGCTTTCTAATAAAAAACAGCCGCTTGAGCGAACCCACTATGGCCTGCGGGTGATAGCGGCTATTCATCTTCAAACGCCACAAAAACAGGAAAATCACGAGCAGGAGCACACCGGCATGAACCGGCCACCAGGCGAGCATGAATGGCAAGCGTCCCTGCTTGGTCATCTCTTCGACTATCTTCACCAGGTTTTCATAGGTTACCCAGAGCAGCAAGGCGAACGCCAGATTGGAAGATTTACCGCCGCGCGGATTGACGAAACTGAGCGGAATCGCCAGCAGCAGCAAAGTGAAACTCATCACCGGCAAGGCGATGCGCCATAGCAATTCACTCAAGTTGAACGGATTCAAATTCGCCAGCAAAACCCCGGTCGGCAGCGATTCCGGCGATTGCGTCGCCATCAGCGACGGTTCCTGATGGGTCATGAAAATCTTGTAGTGCTCGAATTCCATCATCTCGAATTCGGCTTGATTCGGCACGCCGTCGTAGCGGCGGCCATTCGACAGCACCAGGTACTTGTCGCCCTTGGCGTCGGTTTCCTCGGCGCCTTCCCTGGACACGATCACGCTGGTCTTGCCGTTTTGATTGGTATTGACGAACACATTCTTGAGTTTGCTCGGATCTTTCGGATTTTCCTCAACCAGGTAGATGCGGTCGACCGATGCCGATTCATGGAATGAACCGGGCTGAATGTTGGCGACATCTTCGGTTTTTTCAAAGCGTTCCTTGAATTCGGCGTTTTGCCGGCTGGACCAGGGCGTGACGAAAAAACTCAGGACGGCAGTCAAGATCACGATCGGCATGCCGAACACCAGCACCGGGTGGATCCAGCGCGTGAGGCTCTGGCCGGCGGAAAACCAGACCACCATTTCCGAATCCTGATAGCTGCGCGCCAACACCCATAGCACCGAAATGAAACCGGTCACCTGCAGCAGGATCGGCATGTAGCCGAGCACGGCGAAGCCGATCATCGCGACGACATCGGCCGGCGCGATCTTGCCGCCCGCCGCCTGCCCGAGGATTCGGATCAGCACATTAGTGATGGTGATCGTGAATAAAACGGTGAAGACGGCGCCGGCAGTGCTGAACAATTCGCGTCGTAGGGCGCGCTGGAAAATCATTTGGAGACTATAATTGCGGTTGGCCAATTGGAGGAATTGATGGACTTTAGCATAAAATCAGTTGACGCAAAGAATACAATCGCCACAACCAAGGCAGGTTGTATTGTTGTCGGCATATTCGAAAACAAGAATTTATCGCCGTCAGCACAAGCGTTGGATAGCAAAGGCGCCATCAGCGCCGCTGTCAAGTCCGGGGACATCTCTGGCAAGGCCGGCAGCACGCTGCTGATCCGCCAGCCCGAAGGCGTCGCCGCCCTGCGCGTGTTGCTCGTCGGTTTGGGCAAAGAGCAGGCGTCGGACAAGGACTTCCATACTGCCATTCAAGCGGTTGCCAATGTGCTGGCTTCGCTGGGCGCTGCCGACGCCGTGCTGGCGCTGCCGCTGGATGCGGTCAAGGAGCGCGATGCGGCCTGGGTTTTGCGCGCCGCCGTGCTGACGATCCGCGACAATGCCTATCGCTTCGACAGCTTGAAGAGCAAGAAGGATGCGGCTGCCGTCGGCGTTAAAAAGATTGCATTTGCCGTCCCGGCGACCATTGCCGCTGCCGCGCGGGAAACGGTGGCGCAAAGCGTGGCGCTAGCCAACGGCATCGATTTGACCAAGGACCTGGGCAACCTGCCCGGCAATTATTGCACGCCGACCTATCTGGCCAACACCGCCAAGAAGCTGGCCAAGGATTTTCAGCTCGGCATCGAAGTGCTGGACCGCAAGCAATTGGAAGCGCTCAAGATGGGCAGCTTCCTGTCGGTCACCAACGGCAGCGAACAACCGCCGAAGTTTATTGTCTTGAAGCACCTGGGCGGCAAGCAGAAGGATGCGCCGACGGTCTTGGTCGGCAAGGGCATCACCTTCGATTCCGGCGGGATTTCGTTGAAACCCGGCGCCGGCATGGACGAGATGAAGTACGACATGTGCGGTGCAGCATCGGTGCTCGGCGCCTTCCGCGCGATCGCCGAAATGAAGTTGAAGCTCAACGTCATCGGCGTCATCGCCAGTTGCGAAAACATGCCCAATGGCCGCGCCACCAAGCCGGGCGACATCGTCACCTCGATGTCCGGGCAAACCATCGAAGTGCTCAATACCGATGCCGAAGGGCGCTTGATCTTGTGCGATGCACTGACCTATGTGGAACGCTTCAAGCCGGCTGCGGTGGTCGATATCGCCACCCTGACCGGCGCCTGCGTGACCGCGCTGGGGCATCACAATTCGGGCCTGTTCACGCGCCACGATAAAGACCACGACGACCTGGCAAGCGCCCTGCTCGCCGCCGGCAAGAAAACCGGCGACACCGCATGGCGCATGCCGATCGAAGACAGCTACCAGGAACAGCTCAAGTCGAATTTCGCCGACATGGCCAATATCGGCGGCCCGGCAGCCGGCAGCGTCACCGCAGCCTGCTTCCTGGAGCGCTTCACGAAGAAATACACGTGGGCGCATCTGGACATCGCCGGCACCGCGTGGCGCAGCGGCGCAACCAAGGGTGCAACCGGCAGGCCGGTGCCTTTGCTGACGACGTTCCTGATCGATCGCGCGCAAGGCGAGGCGAAGTAAAGATTGGTTTTCCCCATTTTTTGTGGGTAAGAAAACGCATTCGCGCAAGTTCTGCAAAAACCACGTCGTTCCCGCGAAGGCGCTGGTCATTTCCCACAAGTGCGAGCAAGAGCTTGGCTCCTCTCTGCCCGCTTGCGGGAGAGAGGCGGGGAGAGAGGGTTTGTCAAGCACATAAAAACCCTCTCCCCTACCCCTTACGCGGGCCGCCCTCTCCCGCAAGCGGGCAGAGGGGAATGCAGTGCCACCACTTGTGGGTAATGACCAGCGCCTTCGCGGGAACGACGGAGGGTTGTGCCAACGTCAGTTTAATGTTTTTGAGGAACCATAAAATTGAAACTCGCCACCTGGAATGTCAACTCGCTGAAGGTTCGCCTGCCGCAGGTATTGCTATGGCTGCAGGAAAATCCGGTAGACGTGCTTTGTCTGCAGGAAACTAAAACCGTCGATGAGAAATTCCCGGTGGCCGAGATCGAAGCGGCCGGATACGGCGTCGCCTTTACCGGCCAAAAGACGTATAACGGCGTCGCCATCCTGTCGCGCCACCCGATGACCGAGGTGGTCAAGAACAATCCCTTGTTCGCCGACGAGCAGCAACGCATCGTCGCCGCCACCATCCTCGGCGTGCGCATCGTTTGCGCCTACGTGCCGAACGGGCAGGCAGTCGACTCCGACAAATACCAATACAAATTGAAGTGGCTGGCCGCCCTGCGCGACTGGCTGGCGCAGGAATGCCAGAGCCATCCCGAGCTGGCCTTGCTGGGCGACTACAACATCGCCCCGGAAGACCGCGACGTGCACGATCCGGCGGCCTGGGAAGGCCAGGTGCTGGTATCCGAACCGGAGCGCTCCGCATTCAAGGGCTTGCAGGACTTGAACCTGAAAGACGCATTCCGCCTGTTCGATCAAGCCGACAAGCTCTACAGTTGGTGGGATTATCGGCAAATGGCTTTTCGCCGCAACATGGGCCTGCGTATCGACCATATCTTGCTGTCGGCGCCGCTGGCGGCACGCTGCAGTGCTTGCGTAATCGACAAGCTGCCGCGCAAATGGGAACAGCCGTCCGATCATACGCCGGTGGTGGCGACCATCGATTGAGCGCTGCTCACCCGCTGAACACGGCATAGCGTTACAATTGAAACGTTGAAACATTGCAACGGCCTTTTTGAAACATGCGCCGCCCTACCCCCACTGCACGCGATAGCGCCGACAAGCCGGTTATCTGGACGGTTTCGATTTCACGCCTGTTCGATTTATTCCGCGACATCATGCTGGAATACGACGACCAGGCGACCATCGAACCGATCCAGCTCGGCTTCGAGGAAGCCGTCACCCATATCCGCGAACGCCTCTCGACCGAACGCTGCGATGCGGTCATTGCCGGCGGATCGAACGCCGCCTACCTGAAAAGCCGGCTGTCGCTGCCGGTCATCATCGCCCAGGCCAGCGGCCTGGACGTGATGCAGGCGCTGGCCAATGCGCGCAAGATCACGCCCGAGATCGGCCTGATTTCCTACCAGGAAACGATGCCCGAGCTGGCCGATTTCCAAGCCACCTTCGGCCTCAAAATCGTGCAGCGCACCTACGTCACCGAAGAAGACGCGCGCTCCCAGATCAATGAATTGAAAGCTGCCGGCATCAAGGCCATCGTCGGCGCCGGCCTGATTACCGACCTGGCCGACGAAGCCGGCTTGGCCGGGGTGTTCGTCTATTCGGCCAACTCGATCCGGCGCGCCTTCGACGACGCGCTGGAGTTGGCGCGCTTCACGCGGCTCGAATCGCATCGCGGGCGCAACCACGCGGTGGCCGACACCTTGCGCGTCAAGCACCGGGTAGGCGACTTGCGCGGCGATTCGCCGGCCATGCAAAAGGTCAAGCAATCGGTGTTCCTGTTCGCCAAATCGCCGGCCACCGTCTTGATCCAGGGTGAAACCGGCACCGGCAAGGAATTGGTGGCGCAAGCGATCCATAGCGAAAGCCTGCGCGCGCGCGACCCATTCGTCGCCATCAATTGCGGCGCGGTGGCCGAGTCGCTGCTGGAATCGGAATTGTTCGGCTATGAAGAAGGCGCGTTCACCGGCTCGCGCCGTGGCGGCCACGCCGGCCTGTTCGAGGCCGCGCATCGCGGTACCCTGTTCTTGGACGAAATCGGCGAAATGCCGCTGGCCCTGCAAACCCGCCTGCTGCGGGTATTGGAAGAGCGCGAAGTGGTGCGCGTCGGCGGCACGCGGCCCATCCCGGTCGATGTGCGCATCATCGGCGCCAGCCATTGCGACCTCGATGCGCGCGTGCGTTCCGGCCAATTCCGCGCCGACTTGTTTTACCGCCTGGGCGTGCTGCGCCTGCTGTTGCCGCCCTTGCGCGAACGGCCCGAAGACATCGCGCCACTGGCCGAATGGCATTTGAAAACTGCGCTAGCCGCGCTAGGCGTGCGTCCGCATGCGAACCTGCACGCCGAAATCGTCGCCTGCACGCCGCTGTTTGCCGACTACGCGTGGCCCGGCAATGTCCGCGAAATGCGCAACCTGATGGAGCGTCTGGCGCTATTCCTGGCGGCGGAACCGTTGCAGGCGTTGACGCCGAGTTTCGTCTCCAGCGTCGCGCCCGAACTCAAACCGACCGCCACGCAACCTTTGCAGGCAGATAGCAGCCCCGTTGCCAATCCATCAAAAGAAACCTTTGCGCAAGTGCTGGCGCGCTTCAACGGCAACCGGCAGGCAGCGGCGAATCATCTGGGCATCAGCCGCACGACGCTGTGGCGTAAGTTGCAGGGGGAATCGGAGCACGCATGAGACCGAGCTCAATGCGCAGCACCCTGCTTGCCTGCATCCACCACTAGCGGCTTCTTGCCGCCGGCCTCGGCCACGATCGGCTGCAAGGCCGGTATCAGCGACTTCAGCAATTGCACCGTCAAGGCGCTGGTGAATTTGTAGTCGGCGGCGTACGGCTCATGCACGTAGGCGGTCACGGTGCCGAAGAAGCGGTCGCCGATCAGGAACACGAAGGTCGCCGAGCGGTTTACCGCGCGCGATTCGATCAGGTTGCCGCCCGGCGCGTAGGTCTCGAAACGCTGGTCGCCGGTGCCGGTCTTGCCGCCGATCTCGATGAAGCTGCCGTCCTTTTGGCCGAAGCCGTTGCGCAACCGCACGCCGGTGCCGCCTTGCACGACATCGATCAGCGAACGGCGCACGACATCGGTGATTTCTTCCGGCAAGACGCGCTTGCCGGCTGCCGGCACATGCAGGAAATGGGTTTCATACGGCGTGCCCTTGGCGAACTCCATGCTCTGCAATTTCCTGACCGGCATCAGCATGCCCTTGTTGACGATGATCCCCATCAATTCGGCCAGGGATGCCGGACGGTCGCCGGATGCGCCCAAGGCGGTGGCATAGGATGGCGTCAGCGCCTCGAACGGGTAGCCGAGCCGACGCCAGGCGACTGCAATCTCCTGGAACGCTTCCAGTTCCAGCATTTGATGTATCCGCGACTCCTGGGTCTTCTTGTTATGCGTCTTGAACAGCCATTCGTAGACTTCCTGGCGCTGCTCGCGGCTGGCGTCGGCCGCTTGTCCGAAGGTCGCCTTGGGGTTGTGGCGCAGATAGCCGACCAGCCATAATTCGAGCGGATGGATGCCGGCCAGGTAGCCGCGATCGGTCAACGAAAATTTATCGATGCCGAACTTGTCGAACAGCGTTTGCAGCGTCTGCTCGCTGATTTCGCTGTCGTGCAGTTGCTCGTGCATGAAGGCGCTGAAATGCGCAAAGTCGGCCTCCGGCTCCAGGCTGCGGTACAGGATCGCCAGCCGCTTCGGATGCGCATGCTGCGCGTCGATCAGCATCTGCCAGGCTTCGTCGGGCGTTTTGCCCGCGTACTTCTTGTAGAAACGCAACAGGAATTCGCGCCCTTCCTTGTCGGCAAAACGCGACAACGCCGCGCGCCGCACTGCGTCGCCGGAAGTTGCCGGCACCGCCGGCTTTTCATCGTTATCGGGCGTCGCTGCGTCCGCCAGGCGCTGGATACTGGCGCTCGAGGTCTTGAATTCGTAATAGCGCACGATGTCGCGCATCAGGCGCACGAAAACCAGGTTGACCGAATGCTGGAAGCCCTCGCGCACGGTCATCGTGCGGCCATTTTCTTCCGGCTCGAAATTCTCGAACTGCTGTTCGCCGCCGCCGGTAAAAAACACTTCCGACGGATTGCCGGAATAGGTGCGCAGCATCGCCGCTTCCAGCGTGTCGGCCAGGTTGCTATGCGGGTGCGCGGCAAAAAAAGTCAAGGCCCAGCGGCTTAACACGTCCTGCGGATCGACTTGCACTTGGCGCAGGTCTTCGGGACTCATCTCGGCATAGAATTTATGCAGATTGGTTATGATTTCAAGATACGTCACCAGCGTGCGCAGCTTGGAAGTCGACCCCAGATTCAAGCGCGCGCCGTTGTTGATGTCGAACGGCTGATCGAGATTGTCGGTCTGCACGCGCAGCAGATTGGCGTCCGCGCCGCGCTCGAACAGCGTGAAGCTGTAGGTCAGGCGGCTGGTATTGTCGCCCGCACTCAACATGTTGTGGCCGAACAATTCCGCCGCCTTGGCGCCGTCGGTTTCGCGCACCTTGCGCAGGGTTTCCGTGACCGCGCGCTGGATATCGGCGTCCAGAGTCGTCTGCACGCTCATGTCGACCCGATCCAGGTCGTACAAATGCGAGGTATGCAACAAGCTCGATAAATCCGAGCGCAACATGGTCGACGCCTTGCGCGCCACGAAGGAATTGGCCGGCTCCGGCAGCGGCGCCTGGTTCAGCGTCAACGGCAGCGGCAAGGCGGCCTTCAGCAGCGCCGGCGAGATAATGCCGGCGCGTGCCAGCAAGTGCAGGTGGTTATTGGTCATCTGCATCAAGGTCGGCGCGCCCTCCCGCAGAAAGTACGATGGTCGGCGTTGCGCGATCATCAGCGACAAAGCCTGCTTGTAGGTTTGCGCCACGCGCTGCAACAGCTGGGCGTCGATTTTCTCGGTATCAAGCGCCAGCAAGTTATTGATTTCGGTGAAATCGCGCCCATACCAGGCCCACATGCCGTCGCCCAAGCCATTGATCTCGCCGAAACCGGCCTTGGCGGTCAGCGGCACCGTATTCAGGTAAGCCACCACGGTCTGGCGGCGGCTATCCATATTGTTTTCGCCGTGCATGTAGGCGCGGATCGAAGCCGACTCCATTTGCAGCAGTTTTTCCTTGGCCGACGCGGTGCGTCCATCCGGCGAATGGCGATATTTCTCGATTTGCGTCACCAGCGTGCTGGCGCCCGGCGCATCGTGGCTCGGATTAACCACGCGCACCGCTTGATCGAACACCGCGCGGTCAAGCCGGCTCCAATTGACGGCTGGGTTGCGGGTCGGATAGTGCGCGTCCAGCAACTCCCTATCCTCGATATACAGCAGCGTTTCACTCAACAGATCGGGAACGGCGTCGAAATTGGCGAACACGCGTTCCGGCGAGCGCGACGAATACATCAGATGCTGCTTGCTGTCGTAGAGATCGAGCCCGGCCTGATCTTTTTCGGAATAAATCGGCGGCAACGGCAGATTGAGCAGCGCGGGCGACATGCGCGCCTGCTCGGTGATAACGAAGTCGTGGCTGGTCAGCAACTTCGAGAATTCGGGAATCTTGCTATAACCCAGGCGCTCGTCGTAGGGCCCGGTCTTTGGAAAGCGGATCGCCGGACTGCTGCCTTTTTCCAGCTTGAAACTGAGTCCCTTGCCGATCTTCGAGAAAAACTGCGCCTGAAAGCGGGATGTGTGCATTTCGCGGTCGACTAACAAGCCGGCCACAGTTGCAAGGATCAAAAAAATCAGCAGAAACTTGAACTTGAGAGAACGAAAAAAAGACACTATGTCGGCACGCGATGTTCGTTAAATGGTGGTTCGACTGCCTAGTGCATAGAGTACTGCACTAGTCTGGAAATCGATGCTTCCGAATACCCGCCTTGCGTATTCTTATCTAGATTGTAAGGGGTTTCACCGTCTAATTGGACATCTGTCGCATAGTACCAACAGCAAATTGCGGCTCAATTTTTGCAAATGATCTGATCTGCATCAATACTTTGGGAGCGAAAAGACGATGGCGATTCTGCGCCGACGCGCGCCAGGCGTCGGCTACCGAGGTTTCGGCTATCGAATCAATCGTCTTTCGCGCCATCGATGCCCAGCTCGTGAATCTTGCGCGTGATGGTGTTGCGCCCGATGCCCAAGCGCACCGCGGCGTCGTTCTTGCGGCCATGCGTATGCCGCAGCGCCGCCCGGATCAGCGTGGACTCGAATTGACGCCCCAACGCATCCATCACTTCGGGCTGGCCGTTGGCCAGCATCAGTGACGCCTCGATTTCCAGCATGGTGGCCCAATTGCTTTTTTCTGCCTGATTGCCCGCGCCGTTGGTGAACGCCGAGCTATCGTGCGCGCCGGACGGCACTGCCGCCAACGGCAACGCCTGACCGGCCTGCGCTGTCGGCGCGCTTGGCATACCCACATTCGACGAATGGCTTTGCGCATCGATCAAGTCCTGCGGCAAATCCTTGGCTTCGACTGTTTGTCCTGGCGCCATCACGGTAATCCAGTTGCACAGATTCTCCAGTTGCCGCACGTTGCCGGGAAAATCGAGCGACGACAGGAATTGCATCGCATGCTCGGATAGCCGCTTCGCCTCCACGCCAAGCTGCTTGGCGCTCTGTCCCAGGAAAAAACGCGCCAGGATCGGAATGTCTTCGCGCCGTTCACGCAGGCTGGGCAGGCGCAGCCGGATCACATTCAAGCGATGATACAAGTCTTCGCGGAACAAGCCGTCGCGCACCCGCTGTTCCAGATTCTGGTGGGTCGCGGCGATCACGCGGACATTGGCTTTCAACGGCTGGTGGCCGCCGACCCGATAGAAATGCCCGTCCGACAGCACACGCAACAGGCGCGTCTGCAGATCGAACGGCATGTCGCCGATTTCGTCCAGGAACAGCGTGCCGTCTTCGGCTTGCTCGAAACGCCCGCGCCTTGTCGCCTGGGCGCCGGTAAATGCGCCGCGCTCGTGGCCGAACAGTTCGGACTCCAACAGCTCCTTGGGAATGGCTGCGGTATTCAACGCAATGAACGGCTGCGATGCGCGCGGACTGTGCTTGTGCAGCGCGCGCGCCACCAATTCCTTGCCGGAACCGGATTCGCCGGTAATCAGTACCGTCACATTCGATTGCGACAGGCGTCCGATGGCGCGAAACACATCTTGCATGGCCGGCGCTTGGCCGAGTATCTCGGGCGCTTCCACCGCCGATTGCTCGACGATCGCTTCGCGCAGGCTTTCTTCCAGCGCGCGCCGTATCAGCTCGACCGCCTTGTCGACATCGAACGGCTTGGCCAGATATTCAAAGGCGCCGCCCTGGAACGCGGCCACCGCAGAATCGAGGTCGGAAAACGCAGTGATGATAATGACCGGCAAGCCAGGGTGCATGGCCTTGGCTGCCTGCAACAGCGTCAGCCCGGATTCGCCCGGCATGCGAATATCGGACACCAGCACCTGCGGTGTGCTGGTTTGCAAAGCATCGATCGCATCGCGCGCATTGGCGAAGCTTTTGGTCGCCAGATTCTCTCGCGCCAGCGCTTTTTCCAGCACCCAGCGGATCGATTCGTCGTCATCGACAATCCAGATCGGTTTCATATTTTTTCGGTGACTTTCACGGCAGCGGAATCAAAATTCTAAAATCCGTGTATCCCGGGCGACTTTCGCATTCAATCACGCCTTGATGCTGTTGCACGAAGGTTTGCGCCAAGGTCAGGCCCAATCCGCTTCCGCCTTCCCGTCCAGACACCAACGGGTAAAAAATGCGGTCGCAAATCTCGGAGGGAATACCCGGTCCATTGTCGATGATATGCAAGTCTAATGCCAGCTTGTAGCGCACCTTGGCCAAGGTCACCTGGCGTGCCACCCGTGTCACAAAAGTCAGCGTCGCATCCTTGGCCAGGATGCGATCGCCCAGTGCTTGCGCGGCATTATGCGCGATGTTGAGCACCGCCTGGATCAACTGCTCCTTGTCGCCGCGAAACTCGGGCACCGATAAATCGTAATCGCGGTCGATGCTCAAACCCACCGGGAATTCGGCCACGATCAGGCTGCGCACACGCTCGCACACTTCGTGGATATTCACGTCGCCGACGATATGCGGCCGCCGATGCGGCGCCAGCAAGCGATCGACCAGGGTTTGCAGGCGATCCGCCTCCTTGATGATGACTTGCGTATATTCGCGCAATTCCTTCAACTGCCGCGCCGGCAATTCCAGTTCCAGCAATTGCGCGGCGCCGCGTATGCCACCCAGCGGATTCTTGATCTCATGCGCCAGGTTGCGGATCAATTCCTTGTTGGCCTGGCTTTGGTCGAGCATGCGCTCTTCGCGATCCAGTTTCAGTTGCTGCACGTTCTCGCGCAATTCGATCAAGACCGGCATTTCCGGGTCATCCAGGGATGTCACCACCACATGCACTTGCAACGATTCGCGCCCGGTGCGCTCGAGCACCAGGTCGAGCCGCTTGTCGGCGAATTGGCGATCCAGCGCCTGGCGCAACACGCTGTGGAGACTCTCCCCATTGGTGAACAGATCGACCAATTTCTGCCGGAACAACGCCTTGAACGAGCTCTCCAGCAGATGCTCGGCAGCCGCATTGGCGTATTTGATGCGACTATCGGCGTCTAGAATGATGACGGCGGAGGCCAGCAGATCCAAGCCGTCGAGCGAAGTGGACGATGCTTTCGCCGTTTTGGCGACTTTGGAGGATTTAAGAGTTTTCACGGATATCAAAAAAATAGGCCGCTTAGGCGGCCTGGTTGCATGCTGAATTCAACATCATTTGAGGTCGCCGCCCTCGCGCTTCAATTCACGCTGCAAGGCTTCTATATTCCTTTCGGTGCGGCTGATGTCGCCTTTCATCGCGGTCACCCGCTCTTCGTACTTGGTGAAATTCTTTTCGTCTGCTTGCCGCTCGGGTTCGCCGTTGTTGTAATCCTTCTTCAACCCGGCAAGTTTATTCTGCTCGTTTTTCAATTCGTCCAGCAAAATCTGGCGGCGATCGTTATCGCGCGCCTTTTGCGTGCCGCTATCGATACGCGGGAAATCGGCAGGGGACGACGAAGATTTCAACGAGGCGGTTTGCACCGATCCTTGCTTCTTGGCCGACACCGGAGCAGGGATGATGCTGATGCCTTGCAATTCCAGCTTCTTGCAATCTTTGGTCGCGCCATTGTTTTTGTATTCGACACCGCCATTGGGCGCCGTGCATTTGTAGATCTCGCCTTCGGCATGCGCGACGCCAACTGCCGCAAGTGACAGGATCAGCAGGGAAATGAGATATTTCATGAACATTGAGCGAAATCCGTGAAGACGGACTGGTAGTTTAGGATAAGAATCAAGGCTTTACAAACTTTCCCTATAAGATTCTTCAATCCAAGCAACAGTTCCCCGGTAAACAAGAAAAAAAGGCGAAACGCATACACGTTTCGCCTATTTTGCACATTGAATGTAACAATTACATTACAAACAATGTCTTATTTGCAATATATCTACAATATATTCGCAATATATTTGTAGAATTACAGCGAATAATACATGTCGAACTCGACCGGATGGGTCGTCATGCGGAAGCGTGTGACTTCAGCTTGCTTGAGTTCGATGTAGGCATCGATCATGGTGTCGCTGAAGACGCCGCCACGGGTCAGGAACTCGCGATCCTTGTCTAGGTATTCCAACGCTTGTTCGAGCGACGAGCAAACGGTCGGGATCAACGCATCTTCTTCCGGCGGCAAGTGGTACAAGTCCTTGGAGGCGGCTTCGCCCGGATGGATCTTGTTTTGCACGCCGTCCAGACCGGCCATCAAC
>JARLJG010000037.1 GCA_031291325.1 Burkholderiaceae bacterium | reverse complement strand
GTTGATGGCCGGTCTGGACGGCGTGCAAAACAAGATCCATCCGGGCGAAGCCGCCTCCAAGGACTTGTACCACTTGCCGCCGGAAGAAGATGCGTTGATCCCGACCGTTTGCTCGTCGCTCGAACAAGCGTTGGAATACCTGGACAAGGACCGCGAGTTCCTGACCCGTGGCGGCGTGTTCAGCGACACCATGATCGATGCCTACATCGAACTCAAGCAAGCTGAAGTCACACGCTTCCGCATGACGACCCATCCGGTCGAGTTCGACATGTATTATTCGCTATAGGAAACGCACATAGCTCAACTCTGGAAAATCGAATGCCGCGCCGTAAGCAAGTTGAAGCCTTGCCGCTTGCGGGCGGCACAATGATTTTCACGCCGGAAGATGCGCGCAACGCCGTGATAGCAGTCGGAGACAATCCCAGCGGCGCCAAAACCATCGACCTGACGCACTGGCTCGATCAAGGGATTGACGATTGGGTATGGGCTTGTGTGGGGCAGTTGCGCCTATTCGTGCAGGACCAAGGAGCTGCACCAAGTACGATTTGCAGCTACGGCTTGGTGGGCATTCCCACATTTTTCAAGTTTCTTGTCAGCGTTGACACCCCTTGCCGACCGGCAACGCTTGATTCGCGCGAAATGGCCAGGTTCGTCGCATGGTTAGGCGAGCAGTCTCAATGGAAGCCGGGATTTCAAAAAATATGTTATCACGCGATCAAGGCAGTTCTGGTCGGGTTGCAGGGACGCGGAATCATCCCCGGAGACCGGACCATCTTCCCGCGCAACCCTTTCCCCAATAGCAATGCCTTTGCGCAAGGCGAAACGCCGCTATCGCTGGCTGAATATAATCGCCTTGCCACCGCCCTGGGGAACGATCTCGTCGCCATCCGTCAGGGCAGCTTCGACGGTTCAGAAAGCGAAGCGATCACCGTCTATGCACTGGCGCTGGCGTTACGGACCGGAATCAATGCAACCCCTATGCTCGAATTGCGCCGCGATAGCTTGCAAGCGCACCCATTCATACCGACCATGATGCGGCTGGAATCATTCAAGCGCCGCGGCAATGCGACCCACTTGAAGAGCATGCGATTCTCCAAAGTGCAGGAACAGTCGACCTCCATCACACTGGAGGACGCAAATCTGTTTCGACAAGTCCTCGAACGAACGCAGACGCACGTGGCCGATGCGCCGGCAAATCTGCAAGATCGTGTTTGGCTGTTTGTCGCCGCAAGCGGCAAAGAGAAAAGGGTGACGACCTTGACGTCCGGCGGATTTCTTTATAATACGAAGGCGCTCGTCGAACGTCACGGCTTGTATGCCGATACCGGTGAATCTCTGCGGCTGAATCTTTCACGCCTGCGGAAAACTGTGGAAAGCCGATTGCGCCTGCTCAGTAACGGCGACTTGTTCAACGCCCCCGCGATGTTTAGACGCACTCCAGAACCGGTTGATACTTGCATCTCCGAATACCCGGAAGGAGGGCGTGAAAATACGATCGTCCGGCGCCCAAGCCTGCCCGTGACGAGCGCGATTCACGGCGGCGAAGAAGAAGCGGGCAAGCGTATCATTATCCCGATTGGCAAAATCCAAAACACACCTGTCGGACGCTGCAAAGATAGCTTTTATGGCGACAAAGCACCCAAAGACGGGACTTACTGCGCGAATTTCCTGGACTGCTTGAGTTGCAACTCCTTCACCATACGCGCTTGGAAAGCGGACTTGCATCGCTTATTCAGTTTTTACTGGTTTCTTCATGCTGAATCCCAGCGTTCGCAAAACCACCAATGGACCGAACGTTTCATGACAACCATGCGCATGATCGTCAACTTGACGAGCAGCAGCTTCGACCCACAAATGGTTGCCGACGCCAAGGAGGCAGCACGGCTCGCGCCGTTGAAGTTTTGGAAGAACTATCAGTTGCCGGAAAGATCGGACGACAATGGCACAGCGTAAAGCACATAGGCTATTGGCCGAGCAGCCATTGAGCGCAAACGATGTCAATCGCTTGCAACGCCCGCACATCGTCATCAGCGCAATCGTCGACGACGATGAAAACACGCGCGTAATCAGCTCGTACGGCGACCCGGTGTGGGAAATGTGGCCGTTCTTTGAACAATCGAATCTCAAGGAATCCAAAAAGAAAATAAGTTGGGAGCGGATTCCCGATACCTTTCAAGACGTATGCAAGGCGGTAACCTATCGCTACTGGATGGTTGGCCCGCCGGGATCGATGCGGCCTGCAGCGGCATCGCTGATCAACTTCATCGCTCAACTGGCTACCTTCACACGGTTTCTCGACAATCTTGGAATTCGATCTTTGTCGGAGGTCACTTCGCTCCATGTTGCCGACTATGTTCACGATCAGAAGGTAGTCAAGCAGTTCGCACCGATTACGCTGGTGCACCGGTTCATGGCCATTGAATTGCTGTATCGCTTGGCCGACCAGCATGCGGAAGGCCTGGCTTGTCATCCTTGGCCGGAATCATCCAGTGTCGAAATGGCTGGTTTGATCGGCGAAAGCGAAAAGCTGATTGCGCAAGCGGCCAAGACCCCGCTCATTCCCGCTCCGACCGCCCAAACACTGTTCCGGTTTGCAGAAAACGTATTGAAAAACGCCGGCGCCATCCTGGATGAACGCGATAGCCGCCAACGCGCATCCTATAAGGACAAAGAGGTTACGCAGATTCGCGATGCCTGTTTCTTCCTTCTCGGAATCTTGACAGGTATGCGCTGCAACGAACTCGTCGGCATCGAAACCGGCGCCGGTCGCACCGAGACAAAGAATGGCCTGACACTTCACTGGATCAAATCGGTCGAACATAAAACTCAGAAGGGACCAGTGGAGTATCTTATGCCCGCGGTCGGGCACGAAATTTTGCGCATACTTGAAAGGGTGTCCACGCCCTTGCGTGAACGCCTGCGCGAGCAATTGGCAGAATGGGAGGCGGACACAGGCTCACACGACATGGGGAAGCGCTTGCAGCGCATTGCGCGCGCCAGGGCCGACTTGAAACGCTTGTTCCTCGGCATCGGCAGCGCAGGGATAGGTTCCGTATCGGGCACTCGGTGGTGTGGGATAATGAAGGAATTCGCGCAACAGGCAGGCACCACATGGGATCTCGCCCCGCATCAACTGCGCCGGTTTTATTCCTGGATCTTTGTTTGCCATCGACTGGGAAGTTTCCATTTTCTCAAAGAGCATTTTGAATATTCCAACCTCGATTTTTCCTTGCTCTACGCAGCCAATCGACAGCAAGAGCTTGCGATTTACGATGAGATTCTCGAAGAGGTTCGCTCTCAAAAGGTCGGTATTATCCAGGGCTGGCTCGCTGACGATCGACCGTTGAGTGGCGGCGCCGGAAAGAAAATTATGCAATTGCGTGTCTTCAAGCAGCAAAACCGCCAGGCGATGATCGAAGAGATGAGCGGCAAGTTGAATTTGTACAGTACCGGGCACTCGTGGTGTCTGGCACAGGACGAAGGTTGCGGAGGGACCGGACTATATGAACGAGCGCGCTGCATTGACTGTGGAAACGGCGTGATCGACGCCACGTTCAAACCGGTATGGCAAGAAATCCACGACCGACAGGTCGAACTGCTGGGCGAATTGGAAGAATTGGGCCCTGGCGCTGCCGGTCGCGTGCGCACCGAACTTGACGGATCAAGTAGCGTATTGGAGGATCTGGCGCCGAATCGACATGGGAGGCAGGCATTTTGAGCGAACTACCTATTGACGTTTTCGAACTCGGAAATAGGATTGCCCTTCCGGAGCTATACGCCCAATGCATACGCAGCCTGCGCGATACGGCTCGGATTGCCGTTTTCGAATATCCTGAAGAATTGAAAACGGCCGCATCAACCGACGATGATTGGCTTTTGAAATCGCCGCTTATTCAAACGCTTAACGAAACATCGATTTTGAAAAAAGTCGGTAAAAATGTGAATTGCTACACTATTCACACTCGGCACTCTCTGGAAGAGTGGCGTTTGCGCTACATTGGACAAACAGATCCAAGGCGGGCGACAGCCAGCATTGCGCGGCTCCTGATTCCCAAAGCAGGTCAAGGCAACAGGGTTATTACGCTATGCAAGGGGGCGGTCCGCAATGGCGCCGAAATCGGGCTTCGATTGATCAGAGTGGAACCGGACACGTTGCGCTCATTTATTCAGGAAAAGGCCGTCAATGAACTACGTACCGGCAATATACTGGATTGGAACCGTGCTGGCGTTGTGCGCCTGTAGTCCGTCCACAACAGCTAAAGCTCAGCGAATAAATCTACGTCCCGACGCCCACTGACGCCTTCGCAGCAATCCGTTCTCAATCGGACAGAATCGAATTCAATTCTTGCGTGACGTCCCGTTCCAATTATATAAATTCCCCACAACTGGCGCCTTTTCCCAGATGTTTCTGAACCCGGGAAAGCGAGGGCAAGGCCGCGCTTTTCCTTCTCTGGGCACGATACAGGTCATACATTTCGACTACCGACCTGCGATCTGCAGTCTTGTATTCGAACACCGCCAAGCCATCGTCAAAGGCCTTTTGCAGGGACTTGTCGTCTCGAATGACCGTGCCCGCAAGCGCCATTGAAGATTCTTTCCCGACAAAATTCCGAATCGCATCAAATTCCGCAATTGGAAGGGCGCCCCGTGCGCGAACGAGCACCACAATGGCCCATAGAGCGGGATTGTTTGCGCGGGCTGCATGTATGCGCTTGGCCATTTTCTTCAGACACGCCAAACTCCCTGGCCCCGGCTCAACCGGCACAATTACCATATCCGAGACTTCCAGGGCCATCTGGCTTCCCTTCGAGTCACGCCAATCCGTGTCGATCACAACATCATTGTAGTTCGATGACACCTTGTCGAAAGTGTCTTTAAGGTATTTCCCGGAGATCGAACACGCCGGAATTGGCGGTTGAACATTGAAACTTTGTCGCTTCAAGGTCCAGTCATAGGAAGATTTGTTCGGATCAATGTCGATCAAATAAACCGATCGGCCAGCCAACGCCCGTATCGCGGCATTATTTACCGCGATGGTCGTCTTGCCGACTTGTTTTCGATTGCTTGCTACGGTAACAATCATATATTGATCCCAGCCCTCTCGGTCATCGCGCCATAGCCACGAAAGTGATTGATGTCGTTCCCCGCTTCAATTTGATAGCTCTTCCAAAATTTCATCGGATTGATTCTGGCCGCGTCTTTAGCAGATGCAACCAGCTCCGGATTGAATTTTTCACGAGTGAATTTATCGATCAGTCCCATCAACGTCGCGAACCGTTCCGCCCAATCCCTGCTTCTTGCGCGTTTGCGTTCAGCGCCAAGAAACCAGTAAAAACTGAACAACCGGTGTAAATCCTTTTCCGACCCCGCGATTGAGTAAGATGCGCAGTTGAGGCAGTTTAAAAAATTTGAGCAATGGGTTCCGTCCTTCGGCGCTTTGTCGCCGTATAAGCTATCCCTGCATCCGCCAACCGGAGTGTTTTCGGTTGACTGAATTGAGATGACCGGATGCGCCGCAGTCGCGCCAACTGCTCCAATATCGCGAGCAGCGCCGGGCACTTTCTCACCGCTGAACATCGCGTTGTTTCGCGTCTCCTCAGCGCAAGGCAGATAATTGCTGTCGACCGGGTTGGAGAGCGCATCCATGATTGCCGACGCTGTAAGCTCGTCGTCATTACTCATATGCCCAAACCGCTTGTACATGTGCTCTCCCAGGCGTCACGCGTCGTAAACTTTCTTCGTTGCAGGTCACCGAATTCAAATTGCCCTTCTTCGAACCTTTTATCCACTATCCTCGTCGCGAGACGATCATGTTGAAAAATCGGACCTCCGCTTGCACCTTTGTTAAACGTGACGCAGAGATCCGATGCCAACTACTTTTGTTCGCTCTCTTCCTTCGCATGCAAACGGCGTTGCTCGTTCACCCACGGTGTAACTTGCGCATGGGGGCCATGATCCAGCGGCAGCTTGACTTGTTCGGCGGCCTTTTCTGACTTGCCGGAAGTGGCTGCTTCTTGCCTATTCTTTGCATCATTTGCCAATTGATTTTTTCGCGTCGTTTCTATCAACGATTGGTCCTGCGCTGCAACGGCCGAAAAGGCAAATACGGCATTCAAGAAGACGAACATGCTAAGCGATAATTTTTTCATGACGGTTCCAAAGAAAATGACAGAGCGGGATTGCGAGAGTTTTTGATAAACAGCCTTTCCAAACCTGCGCGGCTTTTGCGCATTCACCCGAGCAGATCGACCTCGGTCAATCACGCGGGCATTACTTCGTTCGCCAATCCGATTCTCTATAGGACGGGTAACGGATGCGATGCAAGACATGCATTGATGTTTCGCGTTCGCATTCATCAACATACGGACATATTCCTGCCGACCGATCATGTCCATATTCATCTCCCCTCACTTGTGAAGGATCAGCAAACCTTATCTCGTCATTTAATCCACTTTTGACCATTTAAACCCAACGATGGAACTGTTCGCTGTAGCGCTTCGTCGTCAAGCACACCGCTTCGCCGATCATTTAAACGAGGCGCAAAAGGTCCAGCGGCGTCAGACAGAATTTATCAATTTGCGCGTAAAGAACTTCTAAAAATTGCGGTCAAAGGTGTAAAAAATGTGTAAAAGCGGCGGGAAAACATCCCAAAAATTTAGTCTCAAAGCGAAATGCGAAGCTTTCGGCCATGCAGCAAGCCACCTGTTTCCCTTGCGTGCATATTTGCAGGATCCATGCCAACTTTTTTGCCGCATAAACCGCAGAATTTCGGGCTTTACGATGTGAATTCCAGGGAAAAATCTTCAGGGCCGATTTTTGATTGCGGCGACTTTGATTTTATTGAGATTTAACTATGCTTATTTAATTTAATAGATGTAATGCTATGAACACTATATATAGATATATTTATATATATTTATACTATATTTAGTATTCTGTGGTAGACGTAGCACTAAATTTGAATGCACCAAGTTTGCGCTCGCCAAAAAAAGCATCATTATTTGTTATTGTATTGACAATTTATCTAAGGGGAAATTGAAAGCTAGATGGATCGTTTGCCCGAATAGAAATTTCGTTCAATTGCAATGAAGGGTGAAATCCAACGGTTTGACCGATTGGCGAAAATTGGCCGGTCAGGGCGAATCCTTTTTTGGCATGCCGTCGTTCGACTTTACTTCCTCGGATACGTCCAAGGGAGTCCGTCAATGGGCGCTCAAAGGATGAGGGACGGTAATCTCTTGATTGCATAGGGACGGGAGCAATCTCTCGTCCCGCCCCTCCAAATCCGCTTTTCCCACTAGCGGCGCAATCTCGCGGATGTTTCTGTGCATTCGCATGAGGATCATGCCGGCGGATCGCATATCAAAGTCGCAGGGGATTCGCTTTATGAACCTGCTCGACTGCATGTCTTGCTCGAATGTCCCGTTGTTGTCCGTCATCTCTGGGGGCTTCCCGGCTGCAGGCCGCAAATTCAGTTTTGACAGACGCCGACAGCGACTCAATTGACAAAATTAACAATTTGAGAACAAATTTCAGAGTTTTTGCCGAACGCGGTAAATGGTGTCATCGTTGGGTAAAGTTTATAGGGTAGAATCCGGCTCCTCCATATGTGGGCCAAATTCGGGGTCGCGTCTTTCGTTTGTAATGGCCGATGTCGGCGTGGCGTTCGCCGCAAATGGATAAAAGACGTGGGAGAGGCACAACACATTGTTAACAATTGAAACAAGCGTGCAATAATTGTAGCGGTTCCCGTGACGATTCGATATCGTGGCATTCAGGTTGAACATTGCGATATTCCCACAAGAGAATACGATGGCCTGAACGCTAACGCTCAATTTTTGTAGCCGACGAATTTCGAGATAGCGCTCTCCGGCAGACCTGTTTTTTCTCGTTGCACTGCACTCCAAGTCGATGTTTTAAGCACCTTAGCGATCTGTTCTTCGCTTGCAGGGGCGTTATTGTAATTTTTTTTACGCCATGCATTGGCATGGCAAGAGTCGCCGCTAATACTTTCATTCGAGACCTATCATGCACCTGAGCCATTCTTGTAAATTTCTGTCGCTCTCGTTGTTCATCCGCCGCTCGCTGATGGCGTTCCTTATCGGGATAACGATGTCGCAGGGGGCGCTGGCCGCCCTCAACGTCTCGAAGAGTATAACGACCGGTTACGCCAATCCGATTTATCCGGGTGACATCACTTCATTCCATATCACGATCTCCAACAGCAACTCGGCGTCGACGGTGACCGGAGTTGCCTTTACCGACACGATGCCCGCCGCGATCGTGGTGGCCGGCGCCGGCTTGACCTCCTACACCTGCACCGACGGCACCGGCGCCTCGGTGGCGCCGTCGGGAACCGTGACCGCCGTGCTGGGCACGAATCTCATTTCCCTGGCGGGCGGCGTGCTGCCGCTGGCGCAGGCTGGCGGCGCCAGCGGCGAATGCGATATCGATGTCGAGGTGACCTCGACCGCGGCCAACTCTGTGCAGACCAACACCATTCCAGTCGGCGCAGTCACCGGAACCGACACCGGCGCCGTTGCCAACGGCACCCAGGCGCAGCAGTCGATCACGGTCAACAACCTGAATCTCCCGGTGATATCCAAGAGTTTCTCGCGCAGCACAGTGGTCAAGAGCGATCAGACCGTGCGCCTGACCATCAAGATCGATAACTCCAGCAATGCGACCAAGGATCTCCCTCTCAATACCGCAGCCAATAGTCCGGCGTGGGCGATACATGACGTGTTGCCGTCCGGCCTGCAAGTGGCGGCCACGCCCAACGCGACGTCGACTTGCACTGGCGCCGGCGTCGCTCCCGCATTTGCTCCGGCAGCCGCAGCGACGACCTTGATTGCCACCGGCGGCGACGTGGCCGCCGGCGGCTCATGCACACTGGCGGTCGATCTGGTGGGAACCACTACCGGCGGCGCGTACAGCATGGCGGTCACCAACACCATCGATCGCAGCACCGATTTCGGCGATCAGCGCGGCCTGGTGCCCGCCGCCAACGCCACCGCCAGCTTGTCCATCGTGTCGCTGCTGCAGGTTGGCAAGGTATTTACGCCGGGCACCATCGCAGCCGGTCAAGCCGCGACGCTGACCATCACGCTCACCAATGCGAGTCCGCTCAATGTGGTGAACTTGACGTCGTTTACCGACAATCCGATCGACGGCATCGGCTCTCCAACATATGGACTCAAGGTCAATTCCGTGGCGACCACCTGCGCCGGCGCGGTCGCGGCGGCAACTGGCGGCAACACCGGGATCACGCTGACCGGCGGCAGCATACCGGCCTCCAGCAGTTGCACAATCACCGTGAATTACACAGGCACGTTGCAAACACCCGGCACGCCGCAATCCTTCACCAATACGATAGCCGCCGGCGCAGTCGGCACCACCGATGCCACCATTGTCAGCCAGCCGGCCAGCCATAGCGTAACCGTGATCGATCAACTGACCATCGGCAAGGGCGTCAATACCGGCACGGCCGGTCCCGGCAACCCGGTTCAATATACGCTCACCGTCAGCAATTATTCGGCGACAGCGTTGAGCAACGTCCGCATCACCGACGTGCTGCCGGCAGGCATGTATGCGTTGCCGTCCAGCCCGGCGGCGCCGACCTTGTCCGGTTCTGGATGTTTGACCTTGAGCACCGATATTCCCGCATTGCCCGCCAGCGACGGCACGCCGCATTTCACCATAGCGACGGTGCCGGCAGGAGTTGGGCCAAGTCCGTCCGTCTGCACGGTCACTTTTTGGGCGATGACGCCGACCGGCGCGGCCATCGGCACCAACTTGAGTAACGTAATTGCCGTCGACGGCGTGGCCGACGGCAACGGCGCCGGGACCAACACCAATGCCGGCGCCTCCAACAGCGTGCATGTGACGGTCGCCAACACAGCCACCGTCAGCAAGGTGTTCAATCCCGCCTCGACTTTTGAAGGAACGGTTTCGCAACTGACGATAACCTTCACGAACCTGTCGGCGCAGCCTTTGACCAATGCCAGCTTTACCGACAATTTGCCGCTCGGGTCGAGCAGTTTGCAATTGGTGGTCGCCAATCCGGCCAACGCGTCGAGCACTTGCAGCGGCGCGACGCTTACTGCGACGCCGGGCAGTTCCAGTGTCAGCATGAGCGGGGCCACGATTCCCGCCAGGGCCAACAACGGCAGCGGCGCCTCCGGCACCTGTATCTTGCGCGTCAACGTCATCGGCCCGGCCGGCAATTACACCAATACCTTGCCGGCCGGCGCGCTGTCCGCCACCCAGACCTACGCCGACGGCACCACCCAGACCGCATCCAGCGCCGGGCCGGTATCGGCCAGCCTTAGCTACTCGGCGGCGCTGACGGCGGCCAAGTCGTTCAGCCCGAGCGTGGTCAATTCCGGCGGCAAGTCGACGGTCACCGTGCAACTCGGCAATGTCGGCTCCGGCACCCTCAATAACGTCAGCGTGACCGATCCGCTGCCGACCGGCATGGTGGTGGCGAACCCGGCCAACGCCTACACCACTTGCGGCGGCGGCGCGACCGTCAGCGCGGTTGCGGGCGCGCACACTGCCGGCATGAGCGGCGCCGTGATACCCGGCGGCGGCCAGTGCAACCTGTTGTTCGACGTGACGGCGACCGGCGTCTCGAATTGGACCAACACCATCCCCGCCGGCAACGTCACCGCAACCGGCGGCGTGCAAAACGTGACGCCGGTTGCGGCGACACTGACCAATAGCTCGGCGGGCGCGATCACCGTCACCAACAATGCCGCGCCGAACAGCTTGACCGCGCCGGGGCAGGTCAGCGTATTGACCATCACCTTCACCAACTCCGGGGCGGTGGCCTTGACCGGGATGAGTTTGACCGACTATTTCACCGGCAACGGCACAGCCGGCGGCGCGGCGACCGGGATGGTGGTTTCCGGCACGCCGGCCGGCGCCACGACTTGTACCGGCGGCATCGTCAGCGCCGTTGCGGGCGGCGCCAGCGTCGGCGTGACCGGGGTGTCGTTGCCGGCGGCTTCGTCGTGCACCGTCACCGTCAACGTCACCCTGAACACCACCGGCACGGTGCAAGACACAATTCCAGCGGGCGCCATTGCCGACGACCAGGGGTTGAGCAATACCTTGTCGACCGTGACCAGCCTGTCGGCTTCGGCCAATATCGGCGTGACCAAGACCTTCGTCCCTGCGGTGGTCACTCCCGGCGCGCGCTCCCGATTGCAAATCACGCTGATCAATCCGGTGGCGTTGAACCTCACCAATTTGACGGCAGTGGACAATCTGCCCGCCGGGCTGACGATTCCGTCGGGGGCCAATGCGAGCACGACCTGCACCGGCGGCACGGTGACGGCGACCACCGCCACCCAGGTGACGGTCAGCGGCGTTTCGATGGCGGCGGCATCCGGCGGCGTTTCGACCACCTGCGTCGCGCAAATCGACGTCGTGGGCGCTGCGACCGGAACGTATAACAACGTGATCGCGGTCGGCGGCGTGACCGCCACCGCAGGGTCGGGTTCAATCAGCAATCCGGTGGCCGCGCCCGCCACCCTGCAGGTGCGCAACCCGGTGGCGATTACCAAAGCCTTCAGCCCGACCGCCGTGCCGCTCGGCACGCCGTCGACCCTGACCATCACCTTGAACAATCCGAACAGCATCCCGCTGACCGGCGCGGTGTTGACCGATACCTTGCCGGCCAGCCTGACCGTGGCCTTGACACCGACCGCTTCCACCACTTGCGCCGGCGGCAGCGTCGCCGCCGCAGCGTCGGCCACTTCCGTGGTGCTGACCGGCGCCACGCTGCCTGCAGGCGGCTCTTGCACGGTGACCGTCAACGTGGTGAGCAATACCGCAGGTAGCTATGTCAACACCATCGCCGGTGGCTTGCTGACCACGCTGGAAGGCGTGACCAACCAGAATCCGGCGTCCGCCACAGTCGTGGTGCAAAATCCGCCGACTGTCGGCAAGCAATTCAGCCCGGCCTCGATCCCGGTCAACGGCACCTCGACCTTGACCATCGTGCTCGGCAACACCAATAGCTCGACGGCCACCTTGACCTCGGCCCTGACTGACACCCTGCCGATCGCGCCCGCCAATCTGGTGGTGGCCACGCCCAACGGCCTGGCCGGCACCTGCACGCTGGGCAGCGTCACCGCCAATGCCGGCAGCGGCAGCATTACCTATGCCAGCGGCGCAACGATTCCAGCCGGCGGCTGCACCATTATCGTCAACGTGACCGGCACGCTGAACGGCACGTACAACAATACGATTCCGGTCGGCGCGCTGCAAACCAGCCTGGGAAGTAATATCCAGGCGGCCAACGCGAGCCTGGTCATCAGTCCGCTCGGCTACATTTCGGGGCGCGTCTTCAACGACAACGCGGTCACGCCGAACGGCATCTACGGCGGCAGCGACACGCCGATTTCCAACGTGACGATCAACCTCGCCGGAACCGACTACGGCTCCAGCGGCACGGCTGGTGGCGGCACCAGCTTTGCGGTCAGTTTGTCGACTACCACCGATGCGCTCGGTAATTATTCCTTCACCGCCCTCGATCCGGGCAGCTACACGGTGACCGAACCGACGCAGCCGAGCGGAACCCTGAACGGCATCACCACCGCCGGTACGATCGGCGGCACCGGCAGCGCCGGAACGGCGACCGCCGTGGCGGTGACGCCAAGCGCGATTTCCAACATCATCCTGTTGAAGAATGCCGGCACCGTGGCGACTTCGCCCAACAATAATTTCGCCGAAGTGATCCCGTCCGCCATATCCGGCACGGTATTTCTCGACCAGAACAACAATGGCATCGAAGAAGCGGGCGATACTCCGCTGATCGGCGTGACGATACAATTGTTGAACGGTTCCGGCACGGTGATTGCCACGACCACCACCGACACCAGCGGCAACTATAGCTTCACCGGCTTGGCGCCCGGAACCTATTCGGTGCGCGAACCGACGCAGCCGGCCAATACCGCCAACGGCATCACCACTGCCGGCGCGGTGGGCAACGGCGGCACTGCCGGCACTGCCACTGCCAACACCGTGGTGCCGAGCGTGATTGCGGCGATGGTCTTGCCGCCCAATACCGCCAGCACCGGCAACAATTTTGCCGAAGTGCCGACCGGACGCCAGGTTTCCGGCCGCGTGTTTGTCGACTTCACCAACACCGGCGTGTACGGTGGCAGCGACTATGGGATCGGCGGCGTCACATTGAATCTGACCGGCACCGACCTCAACAACCAGGCGGTGACGCAGAGCACGGTCACCGCTTCGGACGGGCGCTATGTGTTTTTGGGGCTTGCGGCGGGCACTTATATCGTCACCGAACCGAGTCAGCCTCCCGCAACCGGCAACGGCATCACGACCGTCGGCAGCACCGGCGGCACGGCGACTGCCGTCACGGTTTTGCCGTCCGTCATCTCCGCGATCAACCTGAGCGGCACCAACACGATTTCGTCGAATAACAATTTCGCCGAAGTGTCGGCGCCGGTCGACGGCGGCGGGATCTGGGGCACCGTCTATGTCGACGCGAACAACAGCGGCGTCTATGTCGCCAGCGACCAGCGCATCGCCGGTGTGACGATCAAGTTGAGCGGTACCGATACCAACGGCAACGCGGTCAATCTGACCACCACCACCGTAGCCGACGGCAGCTACCGTTTTTCGGGTCTGGCCGCGAGCAATAGCAGCGGCTATACCATTACCGAGATCCAGCCGGCGGCTTACATCGATGGCAAGACCACGATCATGGCGGGCAATCCCGGTGTCGCCACGTCGACCAAACCGGTCGCAGCGGGCGGCAGCGACGTGATTTCAAAAGTGGTTCTGCCCACCAATAACACACTGATTAACTATAATTTCGGCGAATTGGCAGGCAGTTCGATTTCCGGCCTGGTCTATGTCGACGCCAATAACAGCGGTGTATACACCGCCGGTGAAACCGGGATCGGCGGCGTTACCGTCAACCTGACCGGCACCGACACCAACGGCAATGCGGTCAGTCTGACCACCACCACCGCTGGCGACGGCAGCTATCGCTTCACCAATCTGACGCCCAGCAATGCCAGCGGCTATACGATTACCGAAATCCAGCCGGCCGCTTACCTGGACGGCAAGACCACCGTCGCGGCAGGCAATCCCGGCGTGGCGACCTCTACCAAGCCGGTGGCTTCGGGCGGCGCCGATGCAATCGGCAAAGTGGTGTTGAGCTCCAATAGCACCTTGGCCAATTACAATTTTGGCGAACTGCCTGGAAGCACACTCTCCGGTTACGTGTATGTCGACGCCAACAAGAATGGCGTGCGGGTCGCCAGCGACAGCGGCATTGGCGGCGTGACCGTGACCTTGACCGGCACTAATATCTATGGCACTGCGGTCAACCTGACGACCACCACGGCAGCCGACGGCAGCTATTCGTTTGCCAACTTGTCGCCAAGCGGAGCGGTCGGCTATGCGATCACCGAGACGCAGCCGAGCAGTTACGCCGATGGCAAGACCACGGTCGCCAGCGGCAACCCCGGCGCGCCGAGTTCGACCAAACCAGTCGCGGCGGGCGGCGCCGATACGATCTCGAATATCGTTTTGGGGACTGGCGTCGCCTATACCGAATACGATTTCGGCGAGCAAAGCGGCGGCTCGATTTCCGGTTACGTCTACGTGGACGCGAATAACAACGGCGTCAAGGATTCCGGCGAAGCAGGAATTGCCGGCGTCACCATTTCCTTGACCGGCAATACCGCCGGCGGCACTTCGGAGGCGCTGACCACGGTGAGCGCAGCCGACGGTTCGTTCAGCTTCACCAACGTGCCCGCCAGCGACAGCAACGGCTACAATATTGTCGAGACCCAGCCGGCCGGGTATACCGACGGCAAGACCACCATTATTTCCGGCAGTCCGGGCACGGCTACCGGCAGCAAGCCGGTGGCAGTCGGCAATAACGATGTCATCAACGGCGTCAAGCTGACCGGCGGCGCCAATCTGACCGGCTATCTCTACGGCGAACTGGCGGTTCCGTCGCTCAAACCGCCTATCATCAACGGTTACGTCTGGCTCGATAGCAATCACACGCGGGTGCGCCCGGTCGACGGCAGCCAGCTTGGGCAACCGGGCTGGACCGTGCAACTGCGGCAAAACGGCACCTTGATTTGCACCGTCAGCACCGATAGCAGCGGGTTCTATCAATTCGACAACCTGCATTGCCCCGGCTACGAAACCAGCGGCTTGCCGCTGGGCAGCGGCTACACGATTTCGTTCAGCAAGAACGGCGACACCTTGCCGAATATGCCGGTATCCGGCAACAACCGTGGCGTGCCGGCATCCGGCGGCCTTATCAACGGCATTACGTTGAACGCGAGCGATACCGTGGTCGAGCAGGATTTGCCGCTCGATCCGGCCGGCGTGGTCTACAACTCTCAGACCCGCACGCCGGTATCCGGCGCCACGGTGGCCATTACCGGGCCGGCCGGCTTCGACGCCTCGACGCAACTGGTCGGCGGTTCTGCCGCCTTGACGCAGGTGACGGGTTCCGATGGCTTGTACCAGTTCATGCTGCAAAATAACTTCCCGTCCGGCGTGTACACGCTGACCGTCACGGCGCCGTCGGGTTATTTGCCGGCGCCGTCGACCAGCCTGCCTCCTTGCAGCGGCAGCGTCAATATCGGGCTGTTCCCGGCGCCGGCGCTGGTGCAGGCCAGCAACGGCCCGCCTGCATTGTCGGTCAAGCAGGTGACCAATCCATCGGCTTGCGTCGGCATCGTTGCCGGCGGCGCGGCCACCACGCAGTATTACCTGAGCTTCAGCGTCACCAATGGCGGCTCGGCGCCGATCGTGAACAACCAGATACCGATCGACCCGATCCCGGTCGGCGGGCTGGTGGTCAGCAAGACCACGCAAATGGTCAATACCTCGGTCGGCGGCTTGGTGCCTTATACGATTACGGTATCGAATACGCAAAACCTGGCGTTGAAAGGGATCGACGTGCGTGACCAGATGCCGCCCGGCTTCAAATACCGCAGCGGCAGCGCGACGCTTAACGGCGTGGCGACTGCGCCCGTGGTTTCGGGTCGCGCGCTGGATTGGTCGAACCAGAATTTTGCGGCACTGGAAAAGAAAGTCTATACGCTGATCCTCACCGTAGGCACCGGCGTCGGCGACGGCGAATACACCAACCAGGCGTGGGCCGCCAACGGCATCGGCGGCGCCCAGCTTTCCAACCTGGCCACAGCCACGGTGCGCATCATGCCAGACCCGACCCTCGATTGCCCCGATATCATCGGCAAGGTGTTCGACGACAAGAACGCCAACGGCTACCAGGACGAAGGCGAGCGCGGCATACCCGGCGTGCGGTTGTCGACGGTGCGCGGATTGCTGGTGACGACCGATGCCGAAGGGCGCTTCCATGTGCCGTGCCCGGACATCCCGAACGCCGATCGCGGCTCCAACTTCGTGATGAAGCTGGACGATCGCACCCTGCCGTCCGGCTACCGGCTGACCACGGAAAACCCGCGCGACGTGCGCATCACCAGCGGCAAGGTGACGAAGATCAATTTCGGCGCAACCGTCCATCGCGTGGTTCGGCTGGAACTGGCGGACGCTGCATTTGAAGCGGGCTCCGACCAGTTGCTGCCGCAATGGCAGAAGCAATTGACGGACTTGCAGGAGCAACTCAAGAAGCGGCCATCGGTGGTGCGCATCGCCTATGCGCGCGGCAGCGAGCCGCCCGACTTGGCGGAACGGCGAATAACCACGATACGTGACGATATCCAAAAACGTTGGAAGGAGCAGAAGGGAAATTATCCCCTGGTCGTCGAAACGGAGAGCGCACAATGAAAACCACACAGAAAATGAACCTGCGCCCGACCCGCCTGGTATTGCTGCTCGGCGCCATCGGCTTCGCCACCATCGGCGCGCAGGCGCAGCAAGCTGCAAACGCCGATGCGCGCGGCAAGATGATCGATAACAGCAGCACCCTGCCGTTGCAGCAGCCGTCGAGCAGCGAGCGCGAATCGGCGGATTTCGCCGGCTTGCCTCCGTCTGGCCTTGATATCGTCGAACGGCGCACAATGCTGGCGGCGCAAGCGCCGCAGACGCCGTCGAAACAGACGATGACCATCGAGGATAAACTCGACAGCGCCAACTTCGCGTCGGGCAAGGCCGATTTGCTGCCCAAGGCTACGCAGGCGCTGGACGGCTTGGCAGCGCGCTTGAAGGGACATGCCAACATCCGCTTCCAGATTGCCGGCCATACCGATAACCAGCGCATCTCCGCCGGTTTGCGTCCGACCTTCAAGGATAACCAGGCGTTGTCGGAAGCGCGCGCGTTGGCGGTCGCCGCCTATCTCAAGCGCGCGCTGCAATTGCCGCCTGAGGCATTCGCGGTGAGCGGCTTGGGCGATACCGTGCCGATCGCCGACAACGACACGCCGGAAGGGATGGCGAAGAATCGCCGCACGTCGATTCGCGTCTGGTTCGACGAGACCGCCGCAGCCGCGCCGGCAGAGCCGCCGCTGGTGCTCAAGCAGGCCGACACGCTGGCCAGCAAGGATGCCTGCGCGCCCCGCGCGGACAAGTCCGGCCTGCCGTTCTCGATCAGCGTCGACGGCCAGCCGATGAACATCGACACCAACCAGACCGAAGCCGACCGCCAGCGCTGCGTCGACGTAGGCTTGGAACAAGCTGCCATCCAGATCAAGTACGACCCGATGAATGTCTCCCCGGCGCTCAATGCATGGGTCTTGCCGAATGGCGCAGTGCGCGGCAAGCCGGTGCAGTTCCTCACCTACACCAACTACGCATGGTGGATACGCAAGGCGGAATTGCGCGTGTTCGTCAAAGGCCAGAACACGCACGAGACGCCGCTGGCGGTGCTGCCGGTGGAGATCGGGGGCGGCGCGCAGTGGACTGTGCCGCAAGGTACCAGCGCGCAACTCGGCTACCTGTTGCGCGTCTATGATGAAAAAGGCCGCTTCGACGAAACCGCATTGAAGCCGCTGCAATTGTTGGAGCGCTTCGATCCGGTCGCCGAACAGGAACGCAGCAAGCGCGACCAGTTGACCGGCTGGGGCGAAACCAGCCTGGTGTTGAAAAACATTCCGGCCGGCGGCGGCACCGTGACCGTCAGCGGCGAGCGGGTCAAAGCCGGGCAGATCGTCACCGCAATGGGCATGGCGGTGCCGGTCGACGCCAACGGCAAATTTGCGATGCGCCAGATTTTGCCGGCCGGGCCGCATTCGGTCGAAGTCGCGGTCAAGGACGACAAGGGCGTCGGCGCGGTATTCCGGCGCAACCTGACGATTGCCGACAAGGATTGGTTTTACGTCGCGCAGGCGGATGTGACGATAGGGCACGATCACACCACCGGGCCGGCTGAGCTGGTGACCGGCGACAGCACGCATTACAACAATTCGACCTGGGCCGATGGTCGCGCCGCCTTCTTTGCGAAGGGCAAACTCGGCGATGACTACCTGGTGACGGCCAGCGCCGATACCGGGGAGCAACCGCTGAAGGACTTGTTCAGCAACTTCAGCTCGAAAGATCCGTACTACCTGCTGCGCAACATCAACCCGGACCAGTATTACCCGGTATACGGCGACGACAGCGCCATCGTCGACGGCGCGCCCACGCAAGGGAAATTTTACGTCAAGGTCGAAAAAGGCAATTCCTACGCGATGTGGGGCAATTTTCAGACCGCCTGGACCGGCACCGAATTGACGCAATACACGCGCGGACTGTATGGCGCCAACCTGGTCTGGCAATCGGAAGGCACCACCAGTTTCGGCGAAAAGAACACCACCGTGAACGTCTTTGCCGCCGAACCCGGCACGCTGCAATCGCGCGAACAATTTCGCGGCACCGGCGGCTCGCAATATTTCGTGAGTCACCAGGATCTGACGCAGGGTTCCGAGCAAGTATGGGTGGAAATCCGCGACCCGAATTCCGGCCTGGTGCTGCAACGCAATGCGTTGACGCCGATTCAAGACTACAGCATCGATTACATGCAAGGGCGCATCAGTCTGCGCGCGCCGCTGCCCTCGGTGGCCGACGGCAGCACCTTGGTGCAAAGCACGGGACTCAACGGCAATCCAGTCTACCTGGTGGCGACTTACGAATACGTGCCGGGTTTGGCGGCGGTTTCCGGCAGCGATGTCGGCTTGCGCGCCAGCCATTGGTTCAACGACGGCGTGCGGGTAGGCGCCAGCGTCTACCACCAGGGCGAGACCGGGGCCGAGCAAACCTTGAAGGGCGTGGACACGACCCTGCGCTATGCGCCGGGCACCTGGGTCAAGGCCGAAGTGGCGCAATCGAGCGGCGTCGGCAGCGCAAGCCTTAGTTCGGTTAGCGGCGGTTTGGATTTCAACCAACTCAACGGAACCGGGCAGAAGGCGACGGCCGAGCGGGTCGATGTCGGCGTGAATCTGGCCGAATTGCTGCCCGACGGCAAAGGCCACATATCCGCCTACTGGCAGGATCAGGGCGCCGGCTTTTCCGGCCCCGGCCTGGTCACGCCCAATAGCGAAGCGATGCATCAGGTCGGCGTGGCGGCAGTATTGCCGGTCGGCGATCGCACCGAAGTTGCCGTCAAGGTGGACGACCGCGATACAACCAGCCAGAGCGCCAATTCGACCGAAGTCGCGTTGCGCCACAAGATCGACGCCGAGTGGGGCGTATCGGTCGGCGTGCGGCACGACAATCGCAACAACGACGGCACCACCACCACGGTGGTCAACGCCAGCCCATTGCTGGACCAGATCGGTTCGCGCAACGACGTGATCGTGCGCGTCGACTTCCAGCCGTTGAAAGACGGCCAGCAGCAGAATCAGGCCGGCGCGATGCCGCCGCAGCCGTCTGTTCCGCCAAGCGGCAACGACAATGCAAGCGGCGTCGGTGCTGCGCCAGCACCTGCGGCAGGCACGCCGGCAACCGCGAATCTGCCGGTAGCGGGGCAGGCTAACAACGCTCCCGGCCCGGTGTCGTCGATGATGTCGGGCGCGAATGCGGCAGGCACGCCCGGTTCGATTGCATCGGCTGCGCCGACGACGGGAGCGCCCAAGCAGCAACCGACGGCGTCGGCAGCGGCAGGCGTGGCGGCATCGCATCTGCCAGGCCTGCAATATCAATCGTGGGACATGTACGGCTTCGCACAGGAAACGCTGGCGCGCAGCGGCGACCGCACCGCCAACGACCGCGTCGGGTTGGGCGCCGATTGGCAAGCCAGCGACAAGCTGAAATTGACCGTCGAAGGGTCGGGCGGCAGCGGCGGGGCCGGCGGACGCCTGGCAAGCGATTATCAAGTCGACGACCGCAGCTCGGTCTACCTCAGCTATACGCTGGAGTCGGAAAGCCAAGACCTCGATTATTCCGGGCGCGAAGGCACGCTCGCCACCGGCACGCGATACAAGCTGTCCGATCAGGTCGGCCTGTTCGCCGAAACGCGCTGGGTCGATAGCGCCGGCCCGCAAAGCCTGACGCACGCATTCGGCGTCGACCTGGCGCCCAACAAGCTATGGAATTTCGGCGTCAAGTTTGAAACCGGCACCATTTCCGATCCACTTTCCGGCGACGTCAAGCGCGATGCAGTGGCGCTAACCGCCGCCTACAAGTACGACAAGCTGAAGTACACCGGCGCGCTCGAGTATCGCGTCGACGACACCACCAGCCTGGGCACGGTGGCCGGCACCACCGATACCGCAACCACAACCGGAACCGGCAATACGCACACCTGGTTGACCCGCAATTCTCTCGGCTATCAACTAGACCCATCCTGGCGGCTGCTGGGCAAGTTCAACCTGTCGCACAGCAGCACCAGCGGCGGTGCGTTTTACGACGGCGACTACACCGAAGTCGTGTTGAGCGCCGCGTATCGCCCGGTCGACAACGACCGTTGGAATACCTTGTTCAAATACACGTATTTCTATAATCTGCCGACCGCCGGTCAGGTCGACAGCGTCACCGGCAGCACGCTCGATTATTCGCAGAAGAGCCATATCCTCGACATCGATACGATCTACGACGTGCGACCCTGGGTTTCGGTCGGCGGCAAGATCGGCGTGCGGATCGGCGATTTGCAGACGCAGAGCTTGGCGACTACGCAAACGACTGCCAGCACCGGCCCGTGGTTCTCCAGTACTGCCGAATTGGTCGTGCTGCGCGCGGATTTCCATTGGATACGGGAATGGGATGCGATGATCGAGGCGCGCAGATTGAAGGCGCCGGAAGCGGGCGATGCGCGCTCGGGATTTCTGGTCGGCGTCTATCGCCACGTCGCCGAACATGTGAAGCTCGGCGTGGGTTACAACTTCACGAATTTCTCTGACGATTTGACGGACTTGTCGTATCGCAGTAAAGGGTGGTTCATGAACGCGTTGAGCACTTTTTAGTGACTGTTGCGAGTTATCTGCGAGTGCGAAAGGGGGGCGATCGCCATGCCGAAGACGAGAGTGTGCAAAATATGGGAATGCAACACGGTGCGTCGGTCGCCCAAAAATTCGCAGGTATCTCAACTCTCGCTAAGGCACGCGATTCTCAAAAGCAGTGTTCGATATTTTGTAGTCGAAGTTCATGATACGGTCGTGCTGCGGCCGTTTTTTTTAGGTTCAACTGGTTGGTTTGATGCTGCTGCCAGTGCCAGTATAAATTGATTGACGCAAGTGAGGCCGGTCGTTGGGTACTGCGGACTCATCGAATTTTTGCCGCAGAATCTCCAACCAATTCGACGTTGCTTGGCTACCGAGCAAGACGAGCCGCACCCAAGCCGTGAGATCGCCGCCGTTTCGTGCTTCCGAAACCGGTTGTCTGAAAAGTGAAGGCAGGATTGGGATGCGAATACGCACCAATCACGCGACCGCAAGCCACGTCGGCGCTTTTTTCATTCTACGATGTTCTTGTAGCCAAGCAACGGCTTGCCCGCACATCGGGCTGCAAGCATATCTTTGCCGGACCCGTTTTGGAAGCATAAGCTTGCCGAAGCGGCAAAGTTATCCTTCCATCGACATAACGATTAAAATCAAGTGCTTATATTGGTGGAGCGGATGAGGATCGAACTCACGACCTTCGCATTGCGAACGCGACGCTCTCCCAGCTGAGCTACCGCCCCAAAATCAAACATGTCGCGCGACGCCTGTTGCATGCGACGGTTCAAGTATATCTAGAAAATCATGATTTCCGCAACGTGAATGCGCAATTTTTGCCGCCACATGTCAGAACTGACAGGTTACCAGAGGCAATTGAAATGGGTAATATTCATGTCGACTGGAGACCGTAAGGGTGTCGATGGATGCCTGCAAATGACAGCGAATGGGGGGATGCGATGGACAAATGCCAGGCCAACGGCTGCCGCGAGGAGATCGAGGCGGGTGCTTTCATGTGTGCAGTCCATTGGCGGCTGCTGCCCGCGGCGCTGAAAAGGACGGTGCGGCGCTCCTTCCGGGAACATTGCGGCGAACAGGGAAATTCCTTGTATCTCCCTTATCTCGATGCCTGTGCGCAAGCGGTCGAATTCGTTGCGATGCACGAAATGCTCCCGATGGACAACGCTTTTCGGCGTGCCGCGACTTTGCTTGAAGAGTGCATCGCGGATGCAAAGTAGCCACCGCAGCGCGCAATTCGAGATTTCCAGCGTGCTGGTACTGGCGGTCGCTGATAGTCGAGCACGGTTCGGTCAGCGTGTATCGTTAAGACCTGTCTTCAAAAAACGTCGCCAAGTTACTGAATCTATTGACGGAAATTCATTTGCACTACTATAGTGACGGGATGATTTCCGATTTCAATCAACTTTCCGAAAAAATTGGCCTACTTGCCGAGATGGCGCAAGCTTTGCGGCGGGAAAATGCCGCCTTGCGCTCGCACGCGCTGACCTTGGCTGCAGAAAACGCGGACTTGCTTCAGCGTATCGAAGAAGCGCATCTACGCGTAACCGCCTTGTTGGAGCGTATTCCCGATCCCGACGCCGACGACGATGAGGAGGCCGCATGATACAGCTTGACGTTTCCATCATGGGGCAGTCCTACAAACTGGCGTGCAAGGAAGGCGAAGAGACCGAATTGCAACAAGCGGTCGCTTACCTGGACGGCAAGATGTGCGCGATTCGCGATGCTGGAAAAGTGAAAGGGAATGATCGCATCGCTGTCATGGCTGCACTGGGAATCGCCGCCGAATTATTGGGCACGAAATCGGCATCGGGGCCGCTGGCCGACATGACGATGGCGGAAGTGAAACAGAAAATTGCAGCGATGCATGTCGTGCTCGATTCGGCGTTGACCCCGCAGGAAAATCTATTTTAATTTCGATCAAAGTGTTTGACACCGATGCTGATCGGAGTACACTTAAGTTCCCTGCCGTGTTCGCGATTGCCATATATTCCTTGAACCATTTATGAGCATCGGTTGCGGAATTTTGTTTGACGGGTGTGAGCGTCGCTAGTCCGATGAACCCGAAGTTGAACTAACTGTGACCACCTTGAACCGTCTTGGTTCGGGATGCCGGCACAGCGGCACAGGCGGGGCTCGATTCAGAAGCGGTTGCATCCAATGCAGCCGCTTTTTTTATGCACATTTTTTATGCACGTTCATTGTGCAGTCATACGACGGTAGGCGCAGATCGGAAAATGAAACGCTATTGGTTGATGAAGTCGGAACCTTCGGAAGTGAGCGTCGACGACGCGCTGAAGGCGCGCGGGCAAACGGTTGCCTGGGTTGGCGTGCGCAATTATCAAGCCAGAAATTTCATGCGCGACGCGATGCAGGTCGGCGATGGCGTGCTGTTTTATCATTCCAGTTGTGCCGAGCCGGGCGTCGTCGGAGTGGCCGAGGTTGCCAGCACGCCTTACCCGGACGATACGCAATTCGATGCGAAGAGCAAGTATTTCGACGCCAAGGCCACGCAGGAAAATCCGCGCTGGATGATGGTCGACGTGCGCGTGCTGGAAAAGACGCGCTTGCTGCCGCTGGCGGAATTGCGCGCGCAAGAAGCGCTGGAAGACATGCTGATCTTAAAGCGCGGCAATCGCCTGTCGATCACGCCGGTCACGGCAGAAGAATGGCGCTGCATCGATCGCCTGTTGCACAAATAGCGCGCATACCGGATCAGGCGCCGTACTGCTCGCGCAGAATATTCTTTTGCACCTTGCCCATCGTATTGCGCGGCAATTCGTCGACGAACACGATGTGTTTCGGGACCTTGAAATTGGCAATCTTCTGTTTCAGCGCGGCGATCATCGCGTCTGCCGACAAGTCGGCGCCGGGTTTGGCGACCACGATCGCCAATACCGCTTCGCCATAGTCTGCATGCGGCACGCCGACGACTGCGGACTCGGCCACGCCTTCCATCTCGTCAAGCACGGCTTCGATTTCTTTCGGGTAGACGTTGTAGCCGCCCGAGATGATCAAATCCTTGCTGCGGCCGACGATCCACAGATAGCCGTCGCGGTCGAATTTGCCGACGTCGCCGGTGATGAAATAGCCGTCTTCGGTGAACTCTTCGGCGGTCTTTTCCGGCATGCGCCAGTAGCCTTGGAAGACGTTCGCTCCCTTGACTTGAATCGCGCCGATTTCGTCGCTTGCGCAGGCATGCCCGTGCTCATCCATGACCCGCACCGATACGCCAGGCAAGGGCAGGCCGACGCTGCCGCCGACGCGCTTGCCCAGGTATGGATTCGATGTCAGCATGTTGGTTTCGCTCATGCCGTAGCGCTCCAGTATCGTGTGGCCGCTGCGCTCGATAAAATCGTTGAAGGTATCGAGCAGCAAGGGCGCCGACCCGGAAACGAACAAGCGCACGTTGGCGCAGACGGCGCGGTCGAAAGCCGGCTCCGTCAGCAGCCGCACATAGTAAGTCGGCACGCCCATGAAGATGGTCGCCTGCGGCAAGCGCCGCACGACTTCGGCGCTGTCGAATTTCGGCAGGAAAATCATTTTGCTGCCGCTCAGCAGCGCGCCATGCGAGGCGACAAACAAACCATGCACGTGGAATAAGGGCAGCGCGTGCAGCAGCACGTCGCCGTGTTGCCAATGCCAATATGCGTGCAGCGTCTTGGCGTTGGCGGCGAGATTGCCGTGGCTCAGCATCGCGCCCTTGCTGCGTCCGGTCGTGCCCGAGGTATAGAGAATCGCAGCCAGGTCGTCAGGTTGGCTGACGGCGGCTTCGCATTGGTCGGCGTGATGGGTGGCCCGTTCCAGCAGCGAACCGTTGCGCTGCTCGGACAAGGTAAATACGTGGCGCGCGCCCGACTTGAACGCGATTTGCGAGACCCAGCCGAAATTGTGCGGCGAGCAAACCACGACCGCCGGTTCTGCATTGCCGATGAAGTAGGCGATTTCGTCGGCGCGGTAGGCGGTGTTGAGCGGCAGGTAAACGTAACCGGCGCGCAGCGTCGCCAGGTAGAGCATCAGCGCTTCCGGCGATTTCTCGACTTGCGCTGCGATGCGGGTGGCGGGCGGCAATCCCAGGCTCAGCAGCAAATTGGCGATCTTCGCGGTGGCGCGGTCGAGATCGTTCCATGAATAATATTTGCCGTCGTGGGTTTCGATGCAGCAGGCCTCGCGGTCTTGCGGGAATTTGCTGGCGAATAAGGCGTAGAGATTGGCGTTCATGAGGTTGCTATCTATTTGCCGGTGAAAACGGGTTTGCGCTTTTCCAAAAAACTGTGCACGCCTTCGTGGTAGTCGTGCGTTGCCAGGAAGGAGAATGCAGCCTCCAGTTCCTCGTGATTCAGGGGCGCGACCGGCGGCGTCAAGCGGCGCACCAGAATCTTGTTCAGCCTGGCCGCCAGCGGCGCGCCGGCGGCGATGCGTTGCGCCGATTCTTGCGCCGCGCCATGCACATCGTCGGCGATGCGCTGCAGCAGCCCTTTGTCCTTGGCTTCGGCGGCGTCGAATACGCGGCCCTCCAGCAGGATTTCCAAGGTGCGCGCCCGGCCGATCAGTTGCAGCAAGCCTTGCAATTCGCCCGGCGCCAGCGGAAAGCCGAGGCGATTGATCGGGATGCCGAAGCGCGCCGATGGCGCGGCAATGCGCAGGTCGCAGGCGCAGGCGATTTCAAGGCCGCCGCCGACGCAGGCGCCTTCGATCGCAGCAATCGTCGGATGCTGGCATTCGGCAATCGCCTGCAAGGCCGGCGCGATGATTTGCTGGTGGTAGCGGATGCCTTGTTCGCTGGTGCTGCGGATGTGCGGGAATTCCGCGATATCGGCGCCTGCCGCAAAATTCGGGCCGGCGCCGCGCACGATGATGCAGCGCAAGTCCGGGTTGAGCGACAAGGCCGCAAAGGTCGCGCTCAAGTGTTCCCACATGGCGAGATTGATGGCGTTCAGTTTGCCGGGATGCGACAGCGTCACCGTCGCAATGGCGCCGTCGTGCTGTAACAGGATGGTCGACATACGATGCTAGGCGAGCGCGGGTTGCCGCCGATAGGCGACCACCAGCAGCACGATGCCCAGCACGATCATCGGCAGCGACCACAACTGGCCGGCAGTGATCGGCAAACCGGCGAAATACACCGTGTAATCCGGCACCCGGAAAAATTCGGTGAAGCTGCGCGCGCATCCGTAGAGCAGCGAAAACATGCCGCTCACCGCCATCAGCGGGCGCGGCTTGCGGGCAAACAACCACAGGATGATGAACAGCAAAATACCGTCCACCAGCGCTTGATACAGCGGCGACGGATGCACCGGGTAGTCGATTCCCGGCCACATCATGGCCCACGGCAAGCTGGGGTCGGCGGCGCGGCCCGGCAGTTCGTGATTGATGAAATTGCCGAAGCGTCCGGCGGCATAGCCGAGCGGCACCAGCGGCGCGATGAAATCCATCACGTTCATCAGGTTCCTGCCGTGCTTGCGCGCCCAGAAAGACATGGCGACCAAGACGCCGATGAAGCCGCCGTGAAACGACATGCCGCCTTTCCACACCGCAAATATTTCCAGCGGATTCGCGAAATAGTATTGCGGGTTGTACAGGATGACTTCGCCCAAGCGACCGCCCAGCACCACGCCCAGCACGCCGTAAAACAGCATGTCGTCGAGGTCTTCGACCTTCCAGCCTTCGGCAGCGATATGCGCCTGCTTGAGTCGGACCCGACCCAGCGCCAGAAATTGTGCGAATGCGACCAGATACATGATGCCGTACCAATGGACGTGCAAGGGCCCAAGCGAAAATGCGACCGGATCGAAGTTCGGATGATGTAAAGGCATTTATGTTTTCTTTCGCAATAATTCCAGAAAAGCGCGCAGCACCGGCGAATGGTTGTCGCGCCGCCAGGCCAGCCCGGTTTCCACGGTGGGCGGCTTGCCCGCCAGCGTTCGATAATCGACGCCGGGCCGTTTAAGGTTCGACACGGATTGTGGCACAAGTGCGATGCCCATGCCTGCAGAAACCAGTCCAACGATGGTTTGCATCTGGATTGCTTCCTGGGCTATGCGCGGTGTCATGCCGGCGTCATGGAAACACCCCATGATCGCGTCATGCAGCGCGGGTGCGATGCGCCTGGGAAAGACGATCAAGGGCTGGTCCGCCAAAGTGGTCAGGTTAACGGGGTGTTTGGCGCGCAGCCCCTTCAAACCGTGCGGCGCCGCCAGAATCAGCGGCTCCGATAGCACGCGTGCATAATCCAACTCGATTTTTGCCTTGTCCGGCAGCGGCGGAATCAAGAGGCCGGCGTCGACCCGGTTTTGCATCAAATCATCCAATTGCACATCGCTGGTCGCTTCGCGCAAATCGATTTGCACTTGCGGATAGGCGGCGCGGAATTCGCGCAGGAAGGCCGGCAGCACGCTGTAGTCGGCGGAAGAGACGAAGGCCAGCGACAAGCGGCCGATTTCGCCGGCCGCCGCGCGTTGCGCCAGATCGGGCAGGGTGGCGGCCTGCTGCAGGATGCGGCGTGCCTCCGGCAGCAATGCGTGGCCCGCAGGAGTCAGCGCGACACTGCGATTGGTGCGGGCGAACAACGGCGTGCCCAGCGCCGCTTCAAATGCCTGGATGGTTTGCGACAGCGGCGGCTGCGTCATGTGCAAGCGATGCGCCGCGCGGCCGAAGTGCAATTCCTCGGCAACGGCGACAAAATAGCGCAACTGGCGCAATTCGTAGTTCATCTTCTTTCCGGCCCGCAACTAAACAATAATTGATGAATCATATTCCAGGCAACAAAAAACGCCGCAACCTGCGCGGTGCGGCGTTTCTATTGACAAACCGTGGTCTCGGCCATTTAGGCGAAGATCGGGTGGCAGTTTGCGGCGTTTAGCGATCTTTTCGGAACGTGTTTTTTACCCGTTCCTCGCGCGCCTTTTCCAGCTTGTCGTGCGAACTGCTGCGGTCCAATCCAAGCATGCGCTCGAAAAATTCAAACCAGAGAAAGGCAACCACCATCAGCAAGACTATCCACCACCACGACAGGTTGGCGAACGGCCCGACCTCAAAGTACCTCAGGGCGGACAGAACAATAATAACGATGATTAGCGGCATGGCGACTCCTTTGCCGCAGCATAGAGCGAAAATTTTCCTGCGTCAATCTGCTTCCGTTGGGTGTATCGGGCACGGCAGCCATGCTTCTGGCGTAACATCGGGGTCATGCTCGGATATATCATGGGGAGGCGGATGAAAGGCGGATTTTTGCTGGTGTGCGCAAGTAGCGCGCTGGCTTCACAAATTGCGTTGGCCACGGAGGCAACGGCCGAGTTGGCCAAGGCAAAATTTTGCTTGAATTGTCATGCAGTCGACGTCAAGAAAGTCGGACCCGCGTATAAGGACGTGGCCGCCAAATATGCGGGACAAAAAGACGCCGAAGAAAAATTGGTGCAAAAGGTCTTGATGGGAGGTGGCGGGGTATGGGGGGTATTGCCGATGCCGCCCAACAAGCAAGTGAGCGTCGAGCAAGCGCACGTTTTGGTCAAATGGGTGCTATTGCAACGCTAAGCCGAGCAGGAAATTCGCGGTGGACGCGGCAGGGAGGACGGTGTTGTTCGCCCGGCGTGAAGCCATTGTTTGCGGAAATAAAAAAAGCGCCCGGCTTGCAAGCCGGGCGCTTTTCAATTGAACGTCAACAAGGATTAATGGAAGACGCCGATTTCGGAGCGTTTGCCGCCCTTGTAGGTATACAGCGTCATGGTGCCGTCCTTCATGTCGCCATTCTTGTCAAACTCGATGGTGCCGGTAACGCCCTTGTACTTGATTTTTGCCAGCACTGGCAAGTACTTGGCCGGTTCGGCGGAGCCGGCTTTTTGCATCGCTGTTACCATGGTCATCACAGCGTCGTATACGTACGGTGCATAGATTTCCACTGGGTGGTTGAATTTCTTTTCAAACGCGACTTTCCAATCGTCCAGGGCTTTCTTGCCGGACTCTTCGACGCCACCAGCTTCGGCGCAAACGACTTGGCCGTCGGACATTGCGTCGCCAGCCAGGCTTGCCAACGCTTCGGTACAGATACCGTCGCCGCCCATGAATTTAGCATTGATGCCCAGTGTCTTCATTTGGCGCAACATCGGGCCAGCTACCGAATCCATGCCGCCAAAGAAAATGACGTCAGGTTTGCCGGCCTTGATCTTGGTCAAGATCGCGTTGAAGTCGGTCGCTTTGTCGGTCGTGTGTTCGGTCGCGACGATTTCTACGTTGGCCAACTTGCTTTTTGCACCCTTGGTGAACTCAGCCGCAACGCCTTGGCCGTATGCAGTTGCGTCGTCGATCACAGCGATTTTCTTGGCTTTGCTCACTTGGATCGCATAGCGTCCCAGCGTGCCGCCCAATTGGCCATCGTTTGCGCAAACGCGGAAGGCTGTTTCAAAACCTTGCAGCGTGTACTTTGGATTGGTAGCCGATGGGGAGATTTGCGGGATGCCTGCATCGTGGTAAATCTTCGATGCCGGGATGGTGGTGCCGGAGTTCAAGTGACCGATCACGCCGTTGACCTTGGCATCAACCAGCTTTTGAGCCGCTGCAGTGCCTTGTTTCGGATCGGCTGCATCGTCTTCAGCCAACAGTTCGAACTTCACTTTCTTGCCGCCAATCACGAAACCTTTGGCATTCAATTCGTCGATCGCCATTCTGGCGCCGTTTTCATTGTCTTTGCCAAGGTGGGCGATTTGGCCGGAGATTGGGCCGACGTGGCCGATTTTGACGATTTCTTCCTGAGCCGAAGCCGTTCCTGCAAAGGCAAATGCAACTGCGGCTGCCAGCGGAATCATTTTTATAGTCTTAAACTGCATGAATATCCTCCTAAGGATTGAAAAGAAACAAGGTTGCTGCAACACTCACCTATTCAGAATTCTGAACAAGAAGACGGTACAACATATGAAACCGTTCGGAAAGAGTTTTTGTGCGGTTTTTTTGAGTTTTCCACAATTTTTATATGCCAAAATTCCACGCTCTTGATAAAGTCGATCGCAAACTTTTGAACATCTTGCAAAGGGACAACCAAACGCCGACGCGAATCCTGGCCGACAAGGCCCACATATCGCAACCGACCTGCCTGCGCCGCATACGAGACCTGCGTCAGGCGGGGGTCATCAGTGCCGATGTCGCCATGGTGGACCCGTTTGCGCTCGGCTACGGCATGCTGGCGTTTCTTGAAGTGTCGCTCAACAATCAGTCCGACGAGCACATGCTGGAATTCGAAGCCAGGATGGGAAAGGAAGCGGAAGTCATGCAATGTTATTTCGTTTCCGGCGATTACGACTACTTTTTGGTCGTGCATGTGATCGACATGGAAGCGTATTACCAGTTCGTGAGGAGGGTTATATCCGGCTCGGGAAACGTCCGGCATTTCCAGTCGCGCTTTCCGATGAAGCGGGCAAAATTTTCCACGCGCATCGCATTCGACGAGAAGGCCAGCGAGTTGCAAGTCCGTGTTTCCAAGTAAATTGTCTCTTTTTTGCAACGGCTTGACAAAGCTTTTTGTCGAATTTTGACCTGCACGGAACGCCCGAGACGTAGTTTCACCGAATACGCGTCGAGCGCGCCAGATTATGGGGTCGAGGATTGCCCATTCTAGCGGCGCGGCATGCCGGTGAAGGCAAAGTCGACCTCGGGTTGGCGACCGGAAACGATGTCGGCCAACGCCCGGCCCGAGCCGCAGCCCATGGTCCAACCCAAGGTCCCGTGGCCGGTGTTGAGGAATAAGTTGCGATAGTTGGTCTTGCCGATATACGGCACGTTGGTGGGCGTAAGCGGGCGCAAACCGGTCCAGTATTCCGGGTTTTCATAGTCGCAGGCGGTGGGGAACAAGTCGCGGATGCGGTGGGTGATCGCGGCGCAGCGCGTCGAATTCAACTCGCGCGTATAACCGTTGAATTCGCAGGTGCCGGCCACGCGCAGGCGTTGGCCTAGACGTGACACCACCAATTTGTAACCGTCGTCGGTCAATGACACCGTCGGCGCTGCGGCCTCGTCGCGGATCCGGTAGGTTGCCGAATAGCCCTTGCCCGGATAAATCATCAAGTCGATTCCCAGCGGTTTCAGCAATGGCGTGGAAAAACTGCCCATCGCCACCACGAACGCATCGGCGCGCAATACCTTGTGGCGACCTTCGGCATCGATCGCTTCCACCCCGACCACCGTCGCGGAGGCGCCGCTGCCTTCGACCAGCAGGCGCGTGACGGAGGTGTTGAATGCGAATTCAACGCCGGCTTGTGCAGCCTTTGCCGCCAGCCCTGCCGTGAAGCGGTGCACGTCGCCCGATTCGTCGTTTGCGGTAAAGTCGCCGCCGACGATCCGGTCGCGGAAGCTTGCCAATGCCGGTTCGATTTTGACAACCTCGTCGGCGCCGATGGAATTGCGCGGGCATCCGAGTTCGCGCATCAATTTGGCGGCGCGCAGGGAGTCATCGAATTCCTTGCGGTCGGTGTAAAAATGCAGGATGCCGCGCGTCAGGCAGTCGTATTCGATGCCGGTCTCGGCGCGCACCGATTGCAGCACTTGCCGGCTGTATTCGGCAATTGCCACGATTTGGCGGATGTTATAGGCGGTGCGTGCCGGCGCGCACTCGCGCAAGAAGCGCATGCCCCAGCGCCATTGCAGCCATTCGGCGCGGAAGCGATACAGCAGGGGCGCATCTTCCTTGCCCAGCCATTTCATGATTTTCAGCGGCGCACCGGGATTGGCCCATGGTTCGGAATGCGATACCGATATTTGGCAGCCGTTGGCAAAGCTGGTTTCTTGCGCCGGGCCGGGTTGCCGATCGATCACGGTCACCTCGTGTCCCGCTTTGTGCAAAAACCACGCCGATGCGGTGCCGACGATGCCGGCGCCCAATACGATTACCTTCATGAAAATCTCCGCCGCAGGATACCGAAATTGAAAAAAGTTCGGGAGGAATCAGGGATGCGCGAACCTGGCTGAAAATGAAACGCCAGGCTGGAAGATGGAAGTATTTGAAAGTTCAAAATTCCGGCAAATTCCTATTTTTTTGCGGTCTGCATGTGCGAGATTTCGTCTTTGACCGCTTGCGTAATGACGTCTTGCAGCGTGGCTTGCAGGTTTTGCTGGATGTCGTTGGCGAGGGTCGTAACCGCCATTTGCAAGGCGTCGGCCAAGACATCGCGGACGCGCGCTTCGATATCGGCTTCCAGGCGTTGCATCACTTGATGCAGGATGCGTCCGCCGATTTTGCGCTCGAGCCGGTTCCATTCCTCGTTGAGCCAACCGTCGATGGTCGGCACATCGACCACTTCGGGGCGCTCTGGCGGTTGCGGCGCAACCGGCGGCGCCGGCTTGGCAACTTGCGCTTCGGCTGCCGGCGCCGCGATGATTTCAGTCAGTACCGGGATGCCGGCGTCGATTCTCGATTGACTCATGCCTTGTCCGCCACAAAATGCGTCAACGGATAGCCGCGCTGCTGGTAAAAACGGTAGCGCTCGCGCGCGGCCCCGGCATCGCTTGCTTCCGTGGACACGATTTCAAACATGCGCTCGAATTGCGCAAAATGAGCAGGCGTCGTGGCCGACAGGTTAATCAAAATCTGATGGTGCGGCAGCTCGCCGGCTGCGTTATCGGCAAGTATCACGGGAGTGCTGGCGGCGAGCGCGTCGCCCGCCATCGCATGCGGCAAGAAATCGAGTTCCGAAAATGTCCACAAGGCGTCGTCCAGGGTTCGCAATTGCGCGGGATCGTCGGCGTACAGCACGACTTGGCAATCGGCTGCCCGCGCCTTGCGCACCAGGCGGCAAGCGTAACCGATCTTGTCGGCGACGTTGCTGTGGAAATCGATGCGCGTCATCGGCGCGCCTCCACAAACCCACTGTGCGCCTCAAGGACGGTCCCGCGATTTTTAGAGATGCCCATTATTACAGTCAGAATTGAAATCCCGGCGGCGCATTGCCAGTTGCTGCCGGCGGTGGTGCAGCGTCGGATGGCGCTGGTTGCTCCGCTTTCTTTTGTTCTGGAGAAGTTTCGGCCGTTTTAGCCGGCGGTGCAGCCGGTTCTGCCGGCGGATTGGTGTAGGTCTTGGGCAAGATGTTCGAAGTCGGGTAGCCTGCTGCGGTCAACATGTTTCCCCACTGGCTCAGATTGCCGATCTGTTTGTTGCGTCCGACGGTGAGTACCGGCGCGCTGTTGTCGCCCGAAATTTTCTTCAAGTATGCATTGTCTTCATTGGTGTTCACCGTCTTTTCCGAAAAAGGAATTCCTCGGTCATTGAGCAATTGCCGCCCTTGATCGCAGGCCGGACAATTTTTCGTCGTGTACAGGACCACGGGACTATTTTTAACGGCTTGCGCCAACTCATATGGCAAGTCGACAGTGGAAGCGCCGCTTGCATACGACTTGCGCTCGACCTTGGCGGCTGTGGCTGGCGGCGGTTTGTCGCTATAGCTAACTGTGCCATCCGGTGCGACCCACTTGTATAGTTGGGCGTTAGCGCCTGCCATCATGAATAACTGCGCGAATAACAGCGCGAGAGCGGCATTGCCGATTTTCATTGTTCCACCTCTGCTTTAATGATCGATACCTGCATCGTTACGACGCCATCCCACTGTGTCGCAACAATGCATCTATGCTGGGTTCCCTGCCGCGAAACGCCTTGAACGATTCGAGCGCCGGACGCGAACCGCCGACCGCGAGAATTTCTTGCTGGAACTTTTTGCCGATTTCCGTCGACAAACTATTCCCGCTGGCTGCTCCTGCTTCTTCAAACGCGCTATAGGCGTCGGCCGACAAGACTTCTGCCCACTTGTAGCTATAATATCCCGCCGCGTAGCCGCCTGCAAAAATATGGCTGAACGAATGCTGGAAGCGATTGAACGCGGGCGCCGGGATGACCGCGACTTGCGCGCGCACCTGGTCGATCAATTGCTGCGTGCTGTGCGCGCCGCCAGGCACGAAGTCGTAATGCAGGTGCATATCGAAGAGCGCAAATTCGACCTGACGCAAGGTCTGCAAGCCGGATTGGAAATTCTTTGCGGCAACCATTTTGTCGAACAATGCGCGCGGCAACGGTTCGCCGCTATCGGCGTGCGAGGTCATGTGTTGCAACACGTCCCATTCCCAGCAGAAATTCTCCATGAATTGCGACGGCAGTTCGACCGCATCCCATTCGACGCCGGAAATGCCCGATACCGCCAATTCATCGACCTGGGTCAGCATGTGGTGCAAGCCATGGCCGAATTCGTGGAATAGCGTGATGACTTCGTCGTGCGTGAAGAGCGCCGACCTGGTTTTACCGTCGACTATTGCCGGTTCGGTGAAATTGCAGGTCAGGTAGGCGACCGGCGTTTGTATCCCGTGCGCCAATTGCCGACGACCACGGGCATCGTCCATCCAGGCGCCGCCACGCTTGCCGCTGCGCGCATACAGATCGAGATAGAACTGGCCGATCAATTCGCCGTCTTTCTCGATGCGGAAAAATTTGACGTCCGGGTGCCAGACCGTTGCCGTATCCGGCTTGATCTGCACCGCATACAAGGTCTGTATCACGCGAAACAAGCCGGCGATGACGATCGGTTCGGGGAAATACTGTTTGACTTCCTGCTCGGAAAACGCATAGCGCTGTTCGCGCAGTTTTTCGGAGGCATAGGTCACGTCCCATGCCTCAAGCCGGTCGATGCCGAGTTTCTCTTTTGCGAAAGTCCGCAGTTCCGCCAAATCCTTCTCGCCGTAGGGGCGGGCGCGCTTGGCCAGGTCTTCCATGAAGGTAATCACCTGGGCCGGGGTTTCCGCCATTTTGGAAACCAGCGACACTTCCGCAAAATTACTATAACCGAGCAATTTGGCTTCTTCGTCGCGCAACTTGAGCAGATCGACGATGATTTGCGTATTATCCCATTCCGGCTTGACGCCCAATTCGGACGCCTTGGTGACGTTGGCGCGATAGACGGTTTCGCGCAGGCTGCGGCTATCGGCGTATTGCAAAATCGGGAAAAACGATGGGAAGTGCAAGGTGAATTTGTAGCCCGGCTTGCCATCCTTTTCCGCCGCGTGGCGCGCCGCTTGTTTGGCGTCGTCCGGCAAGCCGGAAAGTTCCGCTTCGCTGTCGACCAACAATGCGTAATCGTTGGTCGCGTCCAACACGTTTTCAGAGAATTTTGTCCCTAGCGTCGCTTGCGCTTCCTGGATTTCAGCAAAACGCTTTTTCTGCGCTTGAGGCAGTTCAGCGCCGCCGAGGCGGAAATCGCGCAGCGCGTTTTCGACGATTTTCTTGCGCGCAGCAGACAGCGATGGATAGTCGGCGCTTGCCTTCAAGCCCTTGTACTTTTCAAACAGTGCCAGATTCTGACCCAGTTCGGTCCAGAATTCGGTGATCTTCGGTTGATTTTCATTGTAGCTGGCGCGCAACTCGGGTGTGTCGACCACGGCATTCAAATGGCCGACGATGCCCCAGGCGCGCCCCAGTTTTTCGGTGACGTTTTCCAGCGGTTCGACAAAATCGTCCCAGTTGGCCGGCGTTGCATCGGCTTCCAGTTGCGCCACCACGGCCCGGTTTTGCGCCAGCAATGCGTCGACTGCCGGCGTCACATGTTCCGGTTTGATCGCGTCGAAACGCGGCAGATCGGTGAAATCCAATAAAGGGTTTGATTCGGCGGAGTGGGAAAGCGTCATTGTCTTCAGCGTCTTTCTGCAGATTCAATTGTATTGACCAGCAACATGGTAATCGTCATCGGCCCGACCCCGCCCGGCACCGGCGTGATATAGCCAGCCACCTCTTTGACATTGGCAAAGTCGACATCGCCGCATAGTTTTCCTTCATCGTCGCGGTTCATGCCGACATCGATCACGATCGCGCCCGGTTTGACCATGTCGGCGGTCAGCGTGTTGCGGCGGCCTACCGCCGCCACCACGACATCGGCCTGGCGCGTGTGATAGCCGAGATCCGGCGTGGCGCTATGGCATATGGTCACCGTCGCGTTGGCTTGCAACAGCAGCAGCCCCATCGGTTTGCCGACCGTATTGCTGCGTCCGATCACTACCGCATGCTTGCCGCGCAGGTTGTAGCCGGTGCTTTCGATCAATTTCATGCAGCCGTACGGTGTGCAGGGCCGAAAACCGGGCAAACCTGCCAGCAATTCGCCAGCGCTCAAGACCGAATAACCATCGACATCCTTGGCGGTCGAAATCGCGCCGATCACTTTTTGCGGATCGATGTGCTTGGGCAGCGGCATTTGCACCAGGATGCCGTGCACGCTAGGATCGTTGTTGAGCGCTTCGATCCGGGCCAGCAGTTGCGCTTCCGGCAGCGTGGCCTCGTATTTTTCAAAGACCGAGCGAATTCCGGTATCCGCACAGGCCTTGACCTTGTTGCGCACATACACTTGGCTGGCCGGGTCTTCGCCCACCAGGATCACCGCCAGGCCGGGTTGTTTACCCTTGGCGGTCAAAGCGGCGGCGCGTTGCGCGACGTCGACGCGCAATTGTTGCGATAACAAGGTTCCACTGATTAATTGTGCGGTCATATCGAAGCCCAAACGAAGACGGTCAAACGCACATTATAAAGCCCGGCGGCACCACTGTCCGGCAGTATTGCGCCAGAGCCGCGATCGGGCATCGGAGAACGCTAAAATCCCAATATAAAATTTCACATAATGAAATTCAATGTCACGATTTGAAAAATGCAAAAAGTGCTGTTAGAATGGTTTACCTAAACTTCAAAATTGTTTCACAATGCCTAACAGCGACAACACCGATAACAGCGATGTTTGATCGAGGTAGGCCACCCAAATAGGAGACGCACCCATGTCAGCCCAGCTCGACCTCGTCATGGCGCAAGCCGCCAATGATCCCGATGTGATGGAAACCCAGGAATGGCTCGATGCGCTCGAAGCAGTGATCGAGAAAGAAGGCCCGGAACGGGCCCATTACCTGATGGAACGGATGCTGGATTTGGCGCGCCGGCGCGGTGCGCAAATTCCATTTTCCAGCAATACCGCCTACGTCAACACGATTCCTGCGCATCTGGGCGAGCCTTGCCCCGGCAACCTGGAATATGAAGAGCGGCTGCGCTCATGGATGCGCTGGAACGCAATGGCGATGGTGGTCAAGGCCAACCGTGCCGACGGCGACCTGGGCGGCCACCTTTCCAGCTTCGCTTCGCTGGCTACCATGCTGGGCATCGGCTTCAACCATTTCTGGCACGCGCCGACTGCCGAGCACGGCGGCGACTTGCTGTATATCCAGGGGCATTCGTCGCCCGGCATCTATGCGCGCGCTTTTCTCGAAGGCCGCCTGAGCGAAGATCAATTGTTGAATTTCCGCCGCGAAGTCGACGGCAAGGGCTTGTCGTCTTACCCGCATCCCAAATTGATGCCGAATTTCTGGCAGTTCCCGACCGTCTCGATGGGCCTTGGCCCGCTGATGGCAATCTATCAGGCGCGCTTCCTCAAATACCTGCACGCGCGCAGCATCGCCGACACCGCCAAGCGCAAAGTGTGGGCGTTTTGCGGCGACGGTGAAATGGATGAGCCGGAATCGATGGGCGCCATCGGCATGGCCGGGCGCGAAAAGCTGGACAATCTGGTGATAGTGGTCAACTGCAACCTGCAACGCCTGGATGGCCCGGTGCGCGGCAACGGCAAGATCATCCAGGAACTGGAAGCCGATTTCCGTGGCGCTGGCTGGAACGTGGTCAAGGTGGTATGGGGCGCTTATTGGGATGACTTGCTGGCGCGCGACAAGGAAGGCATCTTGCAGCGCGTGATGATGGAAACGGTCGACGGCGAATACCAGAATTACAAGGCGAAGGATGGCGCGTATGTGCGCAAGCATTTCTTCGGCAAGCATCCGAAGCTGCTGGAACTGGTCAGCAAGATGTCGGACGACGACATCTGGCGCTTGAATCGCGGCGGCCACGATCCGCACAAGGTGTACGCGGCATTCAAGGTGGCGCAGGAAAATATAGGCCAGCCGACCGTGATCCTGGTGAAGACCATCAAAGGCTTCGGCATGGGCAAATCGGGCGAAGCGCGCAATACCGCGCATCAAACCAAGAAACTGGACGACGCCGCCATCCGCGAAATGCGCGACCGCTTTGCGATCCCGGTGTCCGACGAGCAATTGCCGGACGTGCCGTTTTACAAGCCGTCCGACGATACGCCGGAAATCAAATACCTGCACGAGCGTCGCCAGGCGTTGGGCGGCTACCTGCCGCAGCGCCGTGCCAAGGCCGACGAAACCTTGCCGGTGCCGGAATTGTCGGCTTTCCAGGGCGTGCTCGATGCGACCGCCGAAGGCCGCGAGATTTCCACCACCCAGGCTTACGTGCGCATCGTCACGACTTTGCTGCGCGACCCGCATCTGGGACAGCGTGTGGTGCCGATCCTGGTCGACGAAGCGCGCACCTTCGGCATGGAAGGCTTGTTCCGGCAAATCGGCATCTTCAATCAGCAAGGCCAATTGTACGAGCCGGTCGACAAGGACCAGGTGATGTACTACCGCGAAGACAAGGCCGGCCAGATTTTGCAGGAAGGCATCAACGAAGCGGGCGCGATGAGTTCGTGGATCGCAGCGGCGACCTCGTACTCCAGCAATAACCGCATCATGGTGCCGTTCTACACCTTCTATTCGATGTTCGGCCTGCAACGCATCGGCGACCTGGCCTGGGCTGCCGGCGACATGCGCGCACGCGGCTTCCTGTTGGGCGGCACAGCAGGACGTACTACCTTGAACGGTGAAGGCTTGCAGCACGAAGACGGCCACAGCCACGTGTTGGCGTCGACCATCCCGAACTGCGTCCCTTACGACCCGACCTTCGCGCACGAAGTCGCCGTCATCATGCATGACGGCTTGAAGCGCATGATCGAAAAACAGGAAGATGTGTTCTACTACATCACGCTGATGAACGAGAACTACAGCCATCCGGGCCTGAAGGCCGGGCAGGAACAAGACATCCTGAAGGGCTTGTACCTGTTGCAGGAAGGCGCCAAGGGCGGCAAGAACCGCGTGCAATTGATGGGTTCCGGCACCATCCTGCGCGAAGTGATCGCCGCCGCCGATTTGCTCAAGAACGACTGGGGCATCGATGCCGACATCTGGTCCGCGCCATCGTTTACCTTGCTGGCGCGCGACGGCCAGGATGTCGAGCGCTGGAATATGCTCAATCCGACCGCTGACCAGCCGCGCGTCGCGCATATCACGCAGGCGTTGCAGGGCAGCAGCGGGCCGATCGTGGTGTCGACCGACTACATGCGCACATTTGCCGAACAAGTGCGGGCGTTCGTCCCCAAGGGCCGCAGCTACAAGGTGCTCGGCACCGACGGTTTCGGGCGCTCGGACAGCCGTGCCAAGTTGCGCGAGTTCTTCGAGGTCGATCGTCACTATGTGACGGTGGCGGCGCTCAAGTCCTTGGCCGACGAAGGGGCGATATCGGCATCGGTGGTGGCGCAAGCAATCGCCAAGTATGATATCAATCCGAACAAGCCGAATCCGGTCACGCTGTAAAACACTGCTGCAAAACACACTAACCAATTCCCTTGCCTTCGCCTCCGAACAGAGGCGAAGCGCAGGCCGGAGCGGCGGGCGCATCGCAAACAGTCGAGCGCCATCCTCCAGCCTGTAGCGCACGGCAAGGGGTCAAGGGAGCCATCGCTATGAGTATTGTGGAAGTTAAAGTCCCGGACATCGGCGACTTCAAGGAAGTGGAAGTCATCGAATTGCTGGTCAAGGTCGGCGATACGGTCAAGGTCGACCAATCGTTGATTACGGTCGAATCCGACAAGGCCAGCATGGAAATTCCATCCAGCCACGCCGGCATCGTCAAGGAATTGAAAGTCAAGATCGGCGACAAGGTGGCCGAAGGTTCGCTGGTATTGATTGTCGACAGCGATGCGGCGGCGAGTGCGCCCGTTCCTGCTGACGCTCCCGCTGCAGTCAGCGCGCCGGTCGCAGCGTCTGCCGCTGTCGCCAGCCCTGCGCCGGCAGCGCCTGCTGCGCCAGTGGCAAGCGCGCCAGCGTTGGCGGTTGCTGCGGTCGCGTTGCCGTCCGGCGCCAGCGGCTTGCCGCATGGATCGCCTTCGGTGCGCAAATTCGCCCGCGAGCTGGGCGTCGATTTGTCTCGCGTCAACGGTTCCGGTCCCAAGGGGCGGATTACGCACGAAGACGTGCAAGCCTATGTGAAGGGCGTGATTTCCGGCGCTACCGGCAGTGCTAATGGTTCCAGTAGCGCCAAGGGCGGCAGCGGCGTCGGGCTGGATTTGTTGCCGTGGCCGTCGCTCGATTTTTCGAAATTCGGGGCCACCGAATTATTGCCCTTGTCGCGCATCAAGAAAATCAGCGGCCCGAATCTGCATCGCAACTGGGTCATGATTCCGCACGTCACGCAATTCGACGAAGCCGACATCACCGATCTGGAAGAATTCCGCAAGACCTCGAATGCCGCGATGGCGAAATCCGGCGTCAAGCTGACCATGCTGGCCTTCGTCATCAAGGCCAGCGTTGCTGCGTTGAAGAAATTCCCGGCCTTCAATGCCTCGCTCGACGCCAATGGCGAGAACTTGATCCTGAAGCAGTATTACCACGTCGGCTTCGCCGCCGACACGCCGAATGGCCTGGTGGTGCCGGTCATCAAGGATGCCGACAAGAAGGGCATCGGGCAGATCGCGCAAGAAATGGGCGAGTTGTCGGCCCAGGCGCGCGACGGCAAGTTGAAGCCGGCCGACATGCAGGGCGCCAGCTTCACGATTTCATCGCTGGGCGGCATCGGCGGCACGGCGTTTACGCCGATCATCAACGCGCCGGAAGTGGCGATCCTCGGGCTGTCCAAGTCGGACATCAAGCCGGTGTGGGACGGCAAGCAATTCCAGCCGCGTTTGCTGCTGCCGCTGTCCCTGTCCTACGACCATCGCGTGATCGACGGCGCGATGGCCGCGCGCTTCACCGTGTATCTGGCAGAGGTGCTGTCGGACATGCGCAAGATACTGCTGTGAGCGAAGCGGGAACATGACTACCTGCGTCGTCGTTAAAAAGGGCAAGCAAATTGCGATTGCCGCCGATTCGCTGGTGACTTTCGGCGATACGCGGCTATCGTCCGCCTACGAGGAAAACAATAAAATTTTCCAGGTGGGCGAGTCCTACATCACGCTGGCGGGAACCGCCGCGCATTTCCCGGTCATGCGCAAGCTGCTGACCGAGATGGGCGAGGAGTGCAAGCTGAATACGCGCGACGAAGTGTTCGACACCTATTCGCGGGTGCATGCGATTTTGAAGGAAAAATATTTTCTGAACACCAAGGAAGAGGAAGACGATCCGTACGAATCGTCGCAGATCACTTCCCTGGTGGCGAATCCGCACGGCATTTTCGGCGTGTATTCGTATCGGGAAGTATTCAGCTTCGATCGTTTCTGGGGCATCGGCAGCGGCCGCAATTTTGCGCTCGGCGCGATGTTCGTCGCCTACGAGCAGGAGCTTGACGCCCGCAGCATCGCAGAGATCGGCGTTCGGGCCGGCGTCGAATTCGACAAGAGTTCGGGCGCGCCGTTCCAGGTAGTCAGTTTCGACATGGCTTGACCGATTTGACGCATTAACGAATTTATCCGCAAATACTTGAAGCTGACCTTCCGGCGACCGAAGGCGGCACACACGGAGCAAAAGACATGAGCATAGTAGAAGTGAAAGTGCCGGATATCGGCGATTTCAAGGAAGTGGAAGTGATTGAATTGCTGGTCAAGGTCGGCGACACGATCAAGGTCGATCAAAGCCTGATTACCGTGGAGTCCGACAAGGCCAGCATGGAAATCCCAGCCAGCCATGCCGGCGTCATCAAGGAATTGAAGGTCAAGATCGGCGACAAGGTTGCCGAAGGATCGCTGGTCTTGCTGCTGGAAACGTCCGGTGACGCCGCTGCGCCTGCTGTCGCGCCGGTGCCGGCAGCGGCCACGGCTGCACCAGCGCCCGTGGCTGCACCAGCGCCCGTGGCTGCGCCGGTTGCAGCGAGTTTTTCCGGCAGCGTCGATATCGAATGCGAGACGCTGGTATTGGGCGCCGGTCCCGGCGGCTATACTGCGGCATTCCGCGCTGCCGATCTCGGCCAGAAGGTCGTGCTGATCGAAAAATACGCATCGCTGGGCGGCGTCTGCCTGAACGTCGGTTGCATTCCCTCCAAGGCCTTGCTGCACGCAGCCAAGGTGATTACCGAAGCCGAAGAGATGGCGCATTTCGGCGTCAAGATGTCGGCCCCGGAAATCGATATCGACGCGCTGCGCGGCTGGAAGGAAAGCATCATCAAGAAGCTGACCGGCGGCTTGTCCGGCCTGGCCAAAGCGCGCAAGGTGCAAGTGGTCACCGGCGAAGCAGCGTTTTCCTCGGCCAACACGATTACCGTGCAGACCAAGGACGGAGCCAAGGTCGTCGGCTTCAAGAACGCGATCATCGCCGCCGGTTCCTCGGTTGCAAAAATACCGGGCTTCCCTTATGACGATCCACGCCTGATCGATTCGACCGGCGCGCTGGAATTGCGCCAGATTCCCAAGCGCATGCTGGTCATCGGCGGCGGCATCATCGGGCTGGAAATGGCGTGCGTGTACGATGCGCTCGGCACCAAGGTGACGGTGGTCGAATTCCTCGACGGTTTGATTCCGGCAGCCGACCGCGACATCGTCAAGCCGCTGCAAAAGCGCATCGAGAAACGCTACGAGGCGATCTACCTGAAGACCAAGGTCAGCAAGCTGGAAGCAAAACCGGAGGGCTTGCTTGCGACTTTCGAGGGCGACAACGCGCCGCAAGAACCGCAACTGTACGACATGGTGTTGATGGCCGTCGGTCGCCGTCCGAACGGCAAGACCATCGGCACCGACCGCGCAGGCGTGGCAGTCAACGAACGCGGTTTCATCCCGGTCGACAAGCAGCAGCGCACCAACGTGCCGCATATCTTCGCCATCGGCGACATCTGCGGCGATCCGATGCTGGCGCACAAGGCCACCAACGAGGCGAAAGTCGCCGCCGAGGTGATCGGCGGCCACAAAGTCGCATTCGACGCGTTGACCATTCCATCGGTGGCCTACACCGACCCGGAAATCGCCTGGATGGGCTTGACCGAAACCGAAGCCAAGGCCAAGGGCATTCCCTACGAAAAAGCCAGCTTCCCGTGGGCTGCGTCGGGTCGCGCACTGGCGATGGGGCGCGACGACGGCATGACCAAGCTGCTGTGGGACCCGACCAGCAAGCGCATCATCGGCGCCGGCATCGTCGGCGTCAATGCCGGCGAACTGTTGGCCGAAACCGTGCTGGCAATGGAAATGGGCGCCGACCTGGAAGACCTGGCGCTGACCGTCCATGCGCATCCGACCCTGTCGGAAACGCCGATGTTCGCCGCCGAGATGGGCTTGGGCGTGATTACCGATCTGTACGTGCCGAAGAAATCGTAGCGCGAATCTACGCTCGAACCACAAACCGCAGCGGAACGACTTCAGTCAATTTCCGCTGCGGTAAATGTCCGGCGCAAATCGTTCCATATGCGCTTCTGGCGCGTTCAATGCGGTCCAGCCGTATTGCCGATACAATTCGCGCGCCGAACTCGATACCAGCGTGAAGCGCCGCAGGTTTTGCAGTTCGGGATGCGCGAGCACTGCGTCGATCAACATGCGCGAAATCCCGCGCCCGCGATGGGTGGCCGGCACAAACACGTCGCACAGGTAGGCGAAGCTGGCGAAGTCGCTGATTACGCGCGCGAAGCCGACTTGCGCGCTATTTTCGTAGGCACCGAAGCAGAGCGAATTGTCGATCGCCTTTTGCACCAGCGGCAAGCCGATGCCTGCAGCCCATGCCGATTCTTCGCTCAGGAAGCGATGGATGAGCGGCACGTCGAGGCGCGCCCGGTCGGTCGAAATTTCTGTCATCGATTCTCTCCGTTAAAGGTGAATAGTTGAAATGAGGAAAAAAGCGCGAAAAAAAAGCCACAGGGTGGGCCTGTGGCTTCGTATTCAGCAAACGCTTAGACGCACGGCTTCCCAGGCAAAGGCAGGTGGGTGCGGCGTCGGAAGAGTTTGATGGAGGTGTTCATGGGTTTGATATTACGGTCCTTTGCGCAGTGCGTCAAAACAAAACTTCCCGGCGTCGACGCATTTTGCCTGTATAGTCGATTCGGTAACAACAAGAAAAAGGCTTTGCTGCACCATGATGGAAACACTGCCCGTCAGTTTCACCCTGGCGCAGTTTCGCCGGGTGACACCGGTCGACGAATCGAATATCTGGAGTTTTGTGCTGGATCGAAACGCCGACCGGATCAATGTAAAGCGTCGCGGGCCGGCGCTGGAAAATCTGGAAAAAATCTTTGTCGCCACGTTCCATCTCGCCAATACCGTCGGTTTCCGGGCCATGACCTTGCGCGATCTGTGCCGGGAAACCGGGCTGTCGATGGGCGGCTTGTACGGCTATATCCAGAGCAAGGATCAATTGGCGGCGATGATCGAGGATGCAGTGCGCCAGATGAGCGAACAGATGCGCACCTGGTTCTTGCATGTGCAATCGCCGGTCGACCAGGTTGAATGCCTGCTGCGCGCCTTCATCTATTCGTCCGAGATTTTGCAGCCCTGGTTGTACTTCGTGTTCCTGGAATCGCGCGCGTTGCCGGCCGAGCAGCGCAAGGTCGCCAAGGAAGCCGAACTGCGTTTTCATTCGCAAATTGCGGTGCTGATCGAGGCGACCGGCAAGTTTTCAAGCGACGCCGCGTTCTTGCTGGCTTCGCACTGCATGGCCTTCGTGCAAGACTGGTACGTGAAACGCTGGAAATATCATGCTGCCAGGATCGGTGTCGACGAATTCGCCGATAGCGCGGTGCGGCTGATCCGCTCGCATATCGATCCGCGCGCTTGAAATGGCGGAGCAGCCATTCGTAAAAAGTCCAGGGTTGCATTCTTCGCGCACTTGACTTATATCAAATGCGTGCGACCATGTACTCGTAGTATTGCACTATGCGCGTGGCGGAATGTTTGCGTCAACGACGCATATTTTGCGAGGTGAACATCATGAACATCAACTTTTTAAAACGATGCGCCGTGCTTGGCGCGATTTTGGTCGGAGTCGGTTTCTCGTTGCCTGTCGCAGCGCAGTCGCATGGCGGCGGCGGTGGTCACTCGGGCGGCGGTGCCCATGCCGGTGGACCGCACGGCGGTGGAGGCGGGTGGCATGGTGGCTCAGGCGGCTGGCATGGCGGCGGTTGGCGCGGCGGCGGTCCGGGCTGGTGGGGAGTAGGCTTGGGCTTGGGATGGGATGCGTGGTACTTCGGTAATCCGTATTTCGGCTATCCGTATCCCGGATATTACTATCCGTATGCGCCGCCAACCGTAGTTGTCGCGCCGACCACGCAGCCAGAGGCCACGGAGACGCAGCAAAATCCGCCTCCGGTTGCCAATTGGTATTATTGCGAGTCCAGCAAGACCTACTATCCGTATGTGCGGCAGTGTGCCGAAGCATGGCAGGTAGTGCCAGCCACTCCCCCCGGTTCCGTGCGCTAAAAGAGCGCGCGCGGCGGTCAAGCGTCGATGCCTTGCCCGCCGCAGGTTTCCTTACGCTGCCAGGCTTGGATAGTCGGTGTAGCCGACTTTCGCATCCGCCAAGCCGTAGAAGGTCTCCGGGTGATAGGCGTTGAGCGGCGCCTTTTGCAGCAGGCGCTGCGGCAGGTCCGGGTTGGCGATAAAGTCCTTGCCGAAAGAAACGGCATCCGCTTCGCCGGCTGCGATCGTCTGTTGCGCAGTCTCCAGGGTGAAGCCTTCGTTGGCGATCAGGACGCCGCCGAAGCGTTTCTTCAGTTCCGGGCTGATGCGATTTGGCCCCAACGACTCTCTGGTGAAGATAAACGCGACACCGCGCTTGCCGAGTTGTTCGGCGACATAGCCGAAGGTCGCCAGCGGGTTCGAGTCACCCATCGAATGGGCGTCGCCGCGCGGCGCCAAATGCACGCCGACTCGTCCAGCGCCCCAGACGGAAATGGCAGCGTCGGTTGCTTCCAATAGCAGGCGGGCGCGGTTCTCGATCGAGCCGCCGTACGCGTCATCGCGGCGGTTGGTGCTGTCTTGCAGGAATTGGTCGAGCAGGTAACCATTGGCGCCGTGGATTTCAACGCCGTCGAAGCCGGCCAGCTTGGCATTCTCGGCGCCTTTGCGATAGGCTTCGACAATCCCCGGAATCTCGGAAATATCCAACGCGCGCGGCACGACGTAGCCCTGCACGGGGCGCAACAGGCTGACATGGCCTTCAGGCGCAATTGCGCTCGGCGCGACCGGCAGCGCGCCGTCGAGATACTGCGGATGCGATATGCGCCCGACATGCCAAAGCTGCAAAAAGATGCGGCCACCGGCGGCATGCACTGCCCGCGTTACCAGCTTCCAACCTTCGACTTGCTCTGCCGACCAGATACCGGGCGTGTCGGGGTAGCCGACGCCTTGCGGGCTGATCGAGGTTGCCTCGGTAAGGATCAATCCGGCGCTTGCTCGTTGCGCATAGTATTGCGCCATCAGGGCGTTCGGCACGCGTCCGGCGCTGGCGCGGCAGCGCGTGAGCGGCGCCAGCACGACGCGGTTGGGCAGGTTCAATTCGCCGACTTGCAGGGGAGTGATCAGAGTATTCAATTTCGTATCCTTTGTTTCGCAAAGTTGATTAATCAAAGTTCGTGGTTCATGCGCTTGAGGAATTTTTCGATCAAGGCTTCATTGCGGGAATAAAAAATCCACTGCCCGACTTTTTGCGGGGTGACCAGCCCCGCTTTTTGCAGTGTGGCCAAATGGACGGAAATGGTCGATTGCGAGAGATCCGCCTTTTCAAAAATCTTGCCGGCGCATACGCCCAATTCAAACGAATGCGCCTGTGCCGGAAAGGATTTTTCCGGCTCCTTCAGCCATGCGAGTATCTGCCGCCGCACAGGATGCGCCAACGCCTTGATGATGTCGTCGATATCGAGGTTTGCCATCTTGATTATTTCGTCGGTCGCATAGCTTGGGGCCGGTTGTCTTTCTCGTATTTCGTATTTTATCGAAATATACATCGAATAAAATAAAAATACAAGATGTGAAAAATTCAGCGGGAAATCGACGAGAGGCAATCGAGAAGAGGCAATTCAGCGGGCAAGCTCATATTGCGACGATTCCATCGTCGCAATAGTCGCAACAGCTTCGGTGTCTTTAGTGTTGCACTTCCAGAAAGTTGGAATGACTGTCGGAACGAGCGATCGAACCGATCTGAACCGCGCCGATGTCGTCGGCAATATCTTGAAGAACGGAATAAGCGCCTTCCGCCGATTCCGCGCCCAGCATGCAGTTATTGCGCACGATGACGCCGCGCGGTTTGATTTCATCGGTGTCGGCATCGGCAAAGAAAATATAGGGCACAAAATATTTTCCCAACTGATCGATGCGGACATGAACTTTTCCTGCGCTTTCGAGCAATTGAAACAATGCTTGCTCATCGATAGTGAGAATCGCACCCATGTCTGATTTTTCCATGACACTCTCCAAAAAATGATCGGCACGCAAGATTCGCTACGGCAAGGTTGAAGTTCGTCCTTTTCAAGTTGATTGCAAATTCAGCCTACGCCTGCTTGTTGCCGATGTCCAGACAGACAAAATCCGTTGCACAACAGATTCGGATTTATTTTTGCGGCACGCACGCCAAAAATGTATAGACAGCAAACATTGCGCACCAAATCCGGGAAAATAAACGTGTTGCAAGTAATATGCCGACCTGAATGTCGGATCGGATCGAATGCAATCGAATACAATCGAATCGAGTCAATCGCTTGCTATATACTGTATATAAGCACAGTATATTGAAATAAGAGACTTCGTCAAGCATTTTGCATTTCGATTAGGAATTTTTAAGGACTCATGGTGAGCAATATCGGATGCGCGCCGCGCCGCATCGCACATCTGGACATGGACGCGTTCTACGCCTCGGTCGAGTTGCTGCGCTACCCGGAATTGCGCGGGCAAGCAGTGGTGATCGGCGGTCGTTCGGTGCATCAGCCGGTTGTAGAAGCCGACGGGCGACGCCAATTCGCCAAGCTGCGCGATTATGTCGGGCGTGGCGTGGTCACCACGTCGACTTATGAGGCGCGTGCGCTGGGCGTCTTTTCGGCGATGGGCATGATGAAAGCGGCGCGTCTGGCGCCGGACGCGATCCTGTTGCCGGCCGATTTCGATTCGTATCGGCATTATTCCCGGCTGTTCAAGGCCGCCGTCGCCGAGCTCGCGCCGCTGATCGAAGATCGCGGCATCGACGAGATCTATATCGATCTGACTGACGTGCCGGGTGAAACGGTGACGCTGGCGCAACGCATCAAGGATGCGGTGCGGGACGCCACCGGCCTGTCGTGCTCGATTGGCGTATCGCCCAACAAACTGCTGTCGAAAATTTGTTCGGAACTCGACAAGCCGAATGGATTGACGGTGCTCGCCATGGCCGATATTCCCGCCCGCATCTGGCCGCTGGCGGCGCGCAAAATCAATGGCATCGGGCCGAAGGCGTCGGCCAAGCTGGCGGCGCTCGGGATCGAGTCGATAGGCGATTTGTCGCAGGCAGAACCGGCGCTGCTGCAAGCGCATTTCGGCCTGGCGTATGCAGAATGGCTGCACGCCGCTGCGCACGGGCGCGACGAGCGGCCTGTCGTCACCGACTCGGAACCGAAATCGATCAGCCGCGAAACCACCTTCGAGCGCGACTTGGACGCGGTGCGCGATCGCCCGCGCCTGAGCGAAATTTTCACCGACTTGTGCGTGCGGCTGGGCGCCGATCTGCGCCGCAAAGGCTATGTCAGCGCCACCATCGGCATCAAGCTGCGGTACGACGACTTCCGCATTGCCACGCGCGACATGACCTTGCCGGTTGCCACCGACGATCCGGTGCAAATCCGCCGTGCCGCTGGTGAATGCCTGCGGCGCGCGCCGCTCGAACGCAAATTGCGCTTGCTTGGCGTGCGCGCCGGCGCGCTGTCGCGCCGTGACGAGGCAAGCGGCGAAGAGCCGGTGCAGCAGATGTTGTTATAGGTTGATTTTCGGCGTCAAAGCGTCGTTGCCGACGGTAGGATAAGATACGTCCTGAGTTCATATCGACTAGGCTTGCACAATAATAACGGAGACCGCCACCATGCCCAACGACATCAACACCCATATCGTCCACCGCATCTGCCCGCTGTGCGAAGCCTGCTGCGGCCTGGAACTAAAGCTTGACGGCAACCAGATCGTCAACATTCGCGGACACGAGGCGGATGTCTTCAGCCACGGCTATATCTGCCCCAAGGGCGCGTCGCTGAAGGATTTGCATAACGACCCGGATCGGCTGCGTGCGCCGCTGCTCAAGCGCGATGGCAAGTTCGTCGAGATCGGCTGGGACGAGGCCTTTGCCGAAATCGAACGGCGCTTGTTGCCGATCGTGGCGCAGCATGGCGGCGATGCGGCGGCGCTCGTGATCGGCAATCCGGCTGCGCACAAGGTCGGGCTGATGACGTATTTCCCGCGTCTGGCGAAGGCGCTGGGGTCGCGCAATATCTTTTCGGCGTCGACGCTGGATCAGATGCCCAAGCAGCTATCGGCGGGCTTGATGTTCGGCACCTGGCTGTCGGTTGCGGTGCCGGATATCGAGCGTTCGGATTTCCTGCTGATCCTGGGCGCCAATCCGATGGTGTCGAACGGCAGCCTGTGGACGGTGCCGGATTTTCGCGGCAAGGCCAAGGCAATGCGCGCGCGCGGCGGGCGCATTGTGGTGGTCGATCCGCGCCGCAGCGAAACGGCGGCGGTGGCCGACGAGCACCACTTCATCCGCCCCGGCGCCGACGTGTTCCTGTTGCTGGGCCTGGTGCAAACGCTGTTCGACGAAAAGCTGGTGCGCCTGGGCCGCCTGGCGGAGCACACCAACGGCGTCGACCAAGTGGCCGCCGCAGTGCAGGAATTTACGCCGGAACGCGTGGCGGCGCGCTGCGGCATCGCGGCGCCGACCATCCGTGCGCTGGCGCGCGAGTTGGCGCAGGCCAGGCATGCTGCGGTGTATGGCCGCATCGGCACCTGCACGCAGGAATACGGCACGCTGTGCAGTTGGCTGGTCGATGTGCTCAACGTGCTGACTGGGCATCTGGATGCAGAAGGCGGCGCGATGTTCCCGAAGGCGGCGGCGTTTGCCGCCAACACGCTGGGCAAGCCGGGTTCCGGCAGGGGTATCGTTACCGCGCGCCACAAGAGCCGGGTGTCGGGCGCGCCGGAAGTGATGGGCGAGCTGCCGATCACTTGTCTGGCCGAAGAGATCGAGACGCCGGGCCAAGGGCAGGTGCGGGCGTTGATTTCGATTGCCGGCAATCCGGTGCTGTCGGCGCCCAATGGCGAGCGACTGTCGGCGGCGCTGGACATGCTCGACTTCATGGTCAGCATCGATATCTACTTGAACGAAACCACGCGCCATGCCGACCTGATCCTGCCCGGCTCGTCGCCGCTGGAGGATTCGCACTACGACATCGTGTTCCAGCAATTTTCGCATCGCAACCACGCTCGTTACAGCGATCCGATCTTGCCGCGCGTGAACGGCAATCCACCGGAATGGCAAATCCTGTTGCGTCTGGCAGCCATCGCGCAAGGGCGCGGCGCGCAACTGGATATAGAAGCATTCGACACCGAATTGTTTACCGCCGATTTGCGCCGCAGCGCCCCGGCGCAAGCCGACGCGTTGCTGGGTGCGCTGGCGCATCTGACCGGCCCGGAGCGGCAGATCGAATTCTCGATCCGCACCGGCCCCTACGGCGACATGTTCGGGCAAAAGCCGGACGGCATCAACCTGGGCAAGATCAAAGCGGCGCAGGGCGGCATCGACCTGGGGCCGATGCAAGCGCGCATTCCCGAACTGTTGCGCACGCCGTCGGGCAAGATCGAACTGGCGCCGCCGATGCTGATGGACGACCTCAAGCGCCCCGCCGCCGCATTGAAGGAGGCGGCGCCGGAACTGGTGATCGTGGGCCGGCGCCATGTGCGCTCCGGCAATAGCTGGATGCACAACTTGCCGACCTTGGCCAAGGGGCCGTACCGCTGCACCGCGCTGGTCCATTCGTCCGACGTGCAACGCCTGGGCTTGCACGACGGCGGCATGGCGCAAGTCGCCAGCGGCGCGCGCTCGATCGAAGTGCGGGTCGAAACCAGCGAAGAAATGATGCCGGGCGTGGTCAGCCTGCCGCACGGATGGGGTCATGACTTGTCAGGCATCCGCATGGCGGTCGCAGCCGAGCGTCCCGGCGTCAACCTGAACGTGTTGCTGGACGACGCGCTGCGCGACCCGCTGTCGGGCAACGCGGTGTTGAGCGGGATTGCAATCGAGATGCGGCCGGTTCAGGGCTAGTGTAGTGCTTCGCCGGTCGGGGCCGGCTTGAAGCGCGTTGCTGTTGCGTCCACGGCGAAATTATCTTTCGACCGATGGCGTTTGTATGATAAATGCAATAAACTTCATGCAACCGCCGGAGACGCCCATGCCCGAACCCTCTCTAAGCCTGTCCAGCCTGTTGGCATTTGCCCTCTTGTTTGGCATCAAGCACGGGTTCGATGCCGATCACCTGGCAAGCATCGACGGTTTGGCGCGGCTGCAGACCCGCCAGGGGCATCCACGCTTGGCGCGCCTGTGCGGCATGCTGTTTTCTTCCGGGCATGGCGTGGTGGTGCTGGCGGCGGCCTGGGTGCTCGAGACCTGGGGCAGTGGCGGTTTGCCGCGCTGGCTCGACCCGCTGGGCGCCTGGATCTCCATCGTTTTTCTGTTATCGATCGGGATCGTCAATATGCGCAATGCATGGTATCCCGACGCGCGATCAGCCGGCTCTACGGTGTCGCCAATGGCTGCCTGGATCATGCGTTTGCCGCTGCCGCGCGGGTTTGCCGGCAGCTTGCTGGTCGGTGCGCTGTTTGCGCTTTCCTTCGATGCGATGGCGGTCGCTGCCTGGTTCGGCCTGGCCGGGGACAGCCACGGCGGCATGTCTGCCACGCTGACATTGGCGCTCAGTTTCGTGCTCGGGATGGTGCTCACCGATACGATCAACGGCTTGCTGGTCGCCCATCTGATTACCCGCAGCGCGTCTTTCGTGCGCAAGGCGGGCCGATTTTTTTCGCTGTTGCTGGCCGGCAGCGCCTTGCTGGTGGCCGCATTCGAGGGCGCGAAACTATCGTCCGAGTTGATCGACGCCTGGGCCGACGGCAAGGAATTGCTGACCGGCGCGGCGATTTTTGTGACGATCGTCATCGGCTATCTGGTTGCCCGCAATATGCACCGGGCACACTTCTCCGCAGCGGTCGAGGATCCTGCCTGCAGCACCGATTGACGCAACGCGGCTTGCTCCGCCCCTCGCCCGCTGGCGCTGGCCATTACCCACAAGTGGTGGCGCTGCATTCCCCTCTGCCCGCTTGCGGGAGAGGGCGGCCCGCGCAAGGGGTAGGGGAGAGGGTTTTTATGCGGTTGACAAACCCTCTCTCCCGCCTCTCTCCCGCAAGCGGGCAGAGAGGAGCCAAGCCCTTGCATGCACTTGTGGGTAGTGACCAGCCCGCCAGCGGGCGAGGGGAGGAACGGCCTTCACGCGAATGCCCAGGGAGCTTCTCGTCGCTCTATACACCGTTGACGAATCACGCTAGACTGCCCAATTTCCGTCACCGCTCGATGTCGAACGATGCGCATCAACACAACGTCCCTGGTTGCTCGCTACCGTATTGGCATATTGGCTGCCTGCTCGTTGCTCCTTCTGTGCATTGCGCCGCTTGCCTTTGCCGGAAATATCTTCTTCGACCTTGCCATCGATGGCGACCGTCTTTCTTTGACCAATCGGGGCGATAGCAGCGCCTATTATCCGGTCGTCTTGCGTCTGACTGCAGATGGCCGCTGGCAAGCGCTGCCGTTATTGCCGGGAATGTCGGCGCCGGCGCAAGTGTTGCGGGGCGAAAAAATCCGTTTCGTCTGGGACGTGGCGACACCGGTTGAAAACCTTTCGCCGCTTGAGCGTTTGCAACCGGTGATGGTGCGGTTTTTCGACCAAGCCGGCGCGGGATTCGGACAAATTTCCCTGTTCAAGCCGGCCCCGCCTGCGCCCGCGCCTTTGAAGGTCGATTATGCGGACGGCTGGCTGACGGTCGCGCCGCCTGCGAATGGAAGCATCCACGCCAGTTGGTTGCTGTGGCCGCAAGAGGAGGGCATTGTGCCGCTGCGCCATCCGGTCGGCAACGTGTCGACGCAGCCGCCGGCGCGCCGGATCGAATGGCGCGCCGGCATGGATGCCGCCCGCTTCTATCTCGGCGCAGCTCGACCGTCAGCCATATTGTTGCATGAAACCGACGCCGGCCTGGTCGCGCAAAATGTCAACGATGGCGGATCGCACAGCCGCGAACAGCGCGTCGCCTGGTTGGACGCCAGCATCTTCTTTTATTGCGCCGCGCTGGCGCTCGCGCTGCTGGCCCTGGGCGCCGTGCTGGCGCGCCCCTTTGCCGCATGGCGGCGTGCGGGGGTCAAGTGATGCGCGCTTTTTGGGACGCATTTGCAAAGCGTCCGCGCCTGTGCGCGTGGCTGGGCGAATCGGCGGTGACGCTGGCCTGCGCGGCGATCGTCGCGTCTATCCTTGGCGTCGGCTTCCTCAACTCCGACAACTGGCCGACCGGCGGCGACGCCGGATCGCACTTGCTGTACGCGCGGCTATATGCGGACGAATTGCTGTTTTCCGGGCACATATTGCCATGGGTGCCGGAAGTGTTCGGCGGCTTTCCCTTTCTTTCGTATTATTTTCCGCTGCCGTTCATGGTCATCGCCGTGCTGTCGAAATTCCTCGGACTTGCATCGGCGTTCAAATGGGGCTCGTTCTTGCCCTCGATGTTGTTGCCGGGCGCGGTTTTTATTTGCAGCCGGCGCTGGCTGGGCTTTTCCTGGCATGCGGCCCTGTTGGCGGCCTTGGCGACGCTGGGCTTTTTGCTGCATGAGCAAAATTCCATCTGGGGCGGCAACCTGTTGTCGACCTTGTCGGGCGAATTCGCGTATAGCTACGGCCTCTCCTTCGCCGTGCTGGCCATGATGGCGTGGGCCAGGGCGATCCACCAAGGGCGCGGCTGGCTAACCGCCGCACTGCTGGAAGCAGCCAGCGGATTTTCGCACGGTTTTCCGCTGCTGATCCTTGGTTTGTCCACCGGCTTTCTGTTGCTGCAAGATGCGTTCGGCGGCGATTGGCGCAGCAATCTACGCAGCGTGTGGCGCTCCACCGGCATCCTGTTGCGCGGACATTTGCTGGCCTTCGCGCTGTTGGGCGGCTGGTTGTGGCCGATGATGGAAATGCATGGTTTGACCATCCCCAACGACGCATCGTTCGCCACCGACGGCTGGCACGACTTTTTGCCGATTATCTTGTTGCCCTTTGCGGTGGCCGGCCTGCTGGGTGCAGCCTTGTTGGCGCTGCCCAGCGTGCGGCGCGGCTGGGGCGCACAGCAACGCAACGCCGCTTGCTTTTTCGCCAGCGCCGCCGGGTTGGCAGCCGTTGCCTTCCTTGCGGGCGACAGTTTGGGTTTTGCCGACATCCGGTTTTTCCCGCTGGTATGGCTGCTGGGCGCCATTGCCTGCGGCTGGATAGCCGGACAGGCGCTTGCCTTCGTCGGCACGCAATCCAATGGGGAGAGCCAGCGCTCGACCGCGTTTGCCCGCAACACCCTGGCCGCAGCGCTGTGCGTGGGCATGCTTGGCTTGATCGGCGCAACGGTGCAACGGGCGCCCGACTGGAGTTTATGGAACCATACCGGCCTGGACGCCAAGCCGCAGTGGAATAATTTGAGCACGCTGTTTCCGGCGATGAAAGGCGATTTATGGAGTCCGCGCCTGGTATTCGAGCATGACCCAGACAACAACGATCTCGGCTCGACGCGGTCGCTGGAAGCGTTGCCGATGTTCCTCAACCATCGTCCGGTGCTGGAAGGCCTCTACATGGAATCGGCGGTGCTGGGGCCGGCGATCTATCAATTGCAAGCTGAGGTATCGACGCATCCGTCGTCGCCGCTGGTGCGCTTCCCGAGCGGCAATCTCGATCCCGAGTTCGCCGCCAGGCACATGAATTTCCTGCATGCCGACACCTTGCTGTTGCGCAGCCCGCAAGCGAAAGCGGCCATCGACGGCAGCGGGCTATTTACCAAGATCGCCGAAGCGCCGCCGTTTGCATTGTATCGGCTCAAGCACTTCGACAGCCATTTGGCGCAAGTCGTCACACAAGCGCTGCGTGTGCGTCCGCAGAAGGATTGGATGCAAGATGCGTTTGCCTGGTATCGCAGCCACACCCGTTTCGACGCCTATCTGCCGGTGTATGGTGAGCATGGCGAAGATGTTCATGGCAGCATCGATGGCGTTGCCGCGCCGGCCACGCCGGTGGTGGAAAAGCTGCTGTCGCGCGAAGAACTGATCTTCGAGACCGAAGCAATCGGCAAGCCGCATCTGATCAAGGTGGCTTATCATCCGCGCTGGCAGCTGGCGTCCAAGGGCAGCTTGCAGATTGCCGGCCCCGGCTTCATGCTGGTGGTGCCGCAGGAACGGGAAATCCATCTGGTCTACGGCCATACGCAGATCGGCAAGCTGGGGATCGGCGCGACCGTCATGGCGGCGCTTTGCGCGCTGTTTTTGCTGGTGCTGCGCGTCGCGCGCCCGGCGGCCTTGCCCGAGGCGAAGAAGGCGGCGGTAGGCCTTGTCTATTGGACGCCGCTGCTGTGCAGCTGGATTGCGCTGCTGGCAATCGGCGCTTATCTTGTAATCCATTCGCCGGAACGGGTGTACAAACAGGCTTGGCTGGAGATGAATGCCGGGCGCTTCCGGCAAGCGAGCGACACTTTCATGGAAGGCTACCGCTTGCGGCGTCCTCCGGCGAAGAAGGAAGAAGCGCTGTTCTGGGCGGCAAAAGCGAGCGAACGCGCCGGCAATAAAGCCGAAGCCCTGCAGCGTTACCGCGAACTGTGCGACAACTACCACGGCTATTGGCTTCCCGAAAGTCTCTATACCTATGCCAAGCTGGCAACGGCAGATGGTCAACTTGCGCAAGCGCTGCCTTACGCCAACCGTTTGCGGGAAGAATTCCCGCATAATAGATGGACCCTGCAACCGGATTTGCCGAAATGAATACGACCGCGATCGCCGACGCCCCGCCTGAAATCAGCATTGTCGTCCCAGCCTTCAACGAAGCGGATGGACTCTCGACCTTTCTGGAACAGTTGTTCGGCATGTTGGCGCAGTGTTGCGCCAGCTACGAGGTATGGGTGGTCGACGACGGCAGCCGCGACAACACCTGGGAGCGATTGCGCGCGGAATTGCCGTGTTATCCGCATTTGCGCGGGCTGCGCTTTACCCGAAATTTCGGCAAGGAAGCCGCCATCCTGGCCGGCTTGCGGCATGTGCGCGGACAGGCGGCAGTGGTCATGGATGCCGACGGCCAGCACCCGGTGGCCTTGCTGCCGGAATTATTGACGCCGTGGCGCGCCGGCAACGCGCAGATCGTGGCGGCGCGGAAAGCCAGGCGCGACACCGATAGCTTCATTTCCAGGTTGCAGGCGCGCATGTTCAATCAAACGATGCACGTGTTGACCGGACTCGATCTCGAAGGCGCTTCGGATTTTCGCTTGCTGGACCGGCGCGTGGTCGATACACTGCTGGCCTTTCCCGAAAAAGTGCGCTTCTTCCGTGGCATGACGGTCTGGACCGGCTTCGCCACCACCCACGTTGCGTTCGACGTTGCGCCGCGCATCGCCGGCAGCAGCCAGTGGAGCACGGCGCAGTTGACCCGGCTGGCGATTTCGGCGATTACCTCGTATAGCGCCAAGCCGCTGGGCATGATTTTCCGTCTTGGCCTGCTCGGCATGGTGGCGGCGTTTCTGCTGCTGTTGCAAGCGCTGTATTCCTGGTTTGGCGATATCGCCGTGTCGGGCTGGACCTCGATCACCGTGGTCGTGCTGTTTTTCGGTTCCGCCAACTTGCTGGGCATCGGCGTGCTGGGCGCTTATCTGGCGCAAATTTTCGATGAAGTGAAGGCTCGCCCGGAGTACCTGGTGCGCGAGCTTGTCGCCGACGACGGTGGAAGCCGCAGTCCCTAAGTGCCGCCGGTTCGGTGGCTGAAAGTCCAATAGCGATTGCCGATAAAGCTCCAAATCAGCACCAGGCCGGTGGTGACGATCTGGCTCAACAGGTAATTGGCAGCGAGCAGATGCACGCCGATCCACATGAAGAAAGTATTGAGCACCAGCCCGACCGAGGCGACCAGCGCAAATTTTGTCACGCTTTCCCGATGTTGCTTGGTGCTGCGAAAAGTGAAGCGGTAGTTCATCGCATAGTTGATGCACGCGCCCAGCGTCGCGCCGGCAGCGGATGCCACTACGGCATCGATGCCGACTGCTTGGGTAAGGAAAATAAGCAGCCCGTAGTGGCCGATTGCGGAAGTGAGTCCGGCGCCGGTAAAACGGATGAATTGTCGAACCAGCTCGGCCATCTTGCGTATCCCTGATCGACGGACGGCAGCCGAAGCCTCGCCCGGGCAAATGAGGTGGCAATTGTGCCATGAGTGCGTCTGCGATGCAGAAAACATGCGGTCGACCGGCTCAGCACGCCAAGCGGATTTGTCGGGCGAAGGCGTCTATGCGCTGGGATCGGCAAGCCGCGACGTACTGAGGTCGACAATCATCGAGCCAGACGGCGCACCATTCAGGCTCAGCACGGTGTTTTGCTCGCATTGCCACACATCCGCACCGGCGAAGCCGCAGCCGGCCGGATCGTTGGCCTGGAAGCCTTGGATACTTCCGGTGTAAGGATGCTGGCTGGTGGTCGACACGCGGTAAGCCCAGATGCGTGTTTGTGGATTGATCGCCGCCGCAATGCTTTGGACTTGCGCTGCAATTCCATGCGAACAATAGAAGCTGGGGCTAAAGCCGCCTTGCAGGACGGCCTTCGCCCAGGCTTGGACGTAAGCGGTTGCGGCGGCACTCAAGACCGAACCGTCTTCAATATCCAGGTAGATGTAACTGTTGGCGGCAAAACCGTCGCTGCCGGCCAGATTGGCGGCGTTCGCTCCGTCCAGTTGTCCCTGTGCCGCCGTGATGATATGCGAGCCGGGGCCGCTCGTTTGCTGGCCGAGGTAGACGGGCAGGAGGCCCCAGCCGCTAGCGCTCAGATAGGCGCGATTATTCATCCAACTGGTATTGCCGTGGCTGGGAGCAGGGGCCAGATAGTAACCGCACCAGCTCAGATTGGTATTGGCCTTGAGCCAGTCGAGTTGCGCGTTGCCCGGATAGGTCGCCGTGTCGAATCCCGCATAGAAAGCCATCGTCATCTCCCGTTCCAATGTAATTTATAAAAAGACAGTGTGTGTTAGTCTTGTAATAACTGCAAGTCGATATGCCGCAACGGCATTGCACTCCATGTGCGTCGATTGGTTACGGCTCCAATCTGGTCGAAGCAAATGCAGCCGACCAACTTGAGGTGCCGAGCGGAAAGTCCGGCGGCTTTGGGGTGTCCGGCGCAGGCACGTCCACGGGCGTGGCGCGTTTTGGCGGCACCGGATCGCCCGGCAAATAATTGTGATGTCCAAATTCCCAAGGGGCCGGTATCTCCCAATGCGCATGGATCGACACGCCCGCCGGCGGCGTTCCGTTCGGACCATAGCGGCCCAAGGCGCCATGCCAATACGGCGAGTCCTTGGTCAATATCCCGCCGAGGAAATTCCCCAGGGGAAATGCCAGTTCAAGGACCTCGTCGGATTTCGATGCCAGGATAGAGATGCTCTCGAAATTGGCTGCGGCCCCCGCATATTCGCCGGTCAGGCAATTGTCGTCGATGGCGCCGGCCATGATGACGGCGCGGCGGAATTTGCGTTTGCTCAATTTCGCCGTCTGCAGCAGCAAGCGGGCGCCCAGGCTGTGCGATGCAAACGAAATGGAGCTTGCGCCGCTCATTTGGGTGTCAAGGAAGGACGCAAGCAATTTGGCGCTTTCGATGGCGACGTTGCCTTCAAACGGGTAATCCAGGCCCAGCGCCCAGGACGAATCGCCAGGCCACAAGACCGCAAGGTAAACCGTTCCCGAAAGCGTTAGTAGCGATTCCCACGCCCCCAGCGCTCGTCGCCCGTCTGCGTCATCCACATTGAAGCCATGCGTCGCCAGCAGCACGTCTTGTCCTTGCACCAGGTCGGGAATGCCGGAAGCGTCCAGAAGCATGTCGTCCGCCCACACCTTGACGTAGGACGAAACGCTGCCGCCTACCGGTTGCGCGCGCAAATCGAGAAAGTAGGTCATGAGAACTATTTCTTGATCGACTGGAATGCCTGAATTGCGGAAGTGACGGCGCTGCTCAGATCTTTCGCCACCGGCGCCAACGGTGTGGCGACGATGCCGACGAGTATTGCAGCGAATATGTTTGGAGATAGCGCGAAATCGGAAAAATGTTTTGCAGGATCGGCCTGACTAATCAAATCCCAATCTCCCAGCACCGCCAAAATAACCGCGACCGCCATTGCCCAACCCTTGGTGCAGTTCCGGTACATCTGATCGGCCCGCTGATAAGCTTGATCGAATAGTGCGGTGAGGGCCAGATCGAAGCGGCCGTAGGCATCCTTTTGCTTGGGATCGAGCGCGGCCGAATCGCCCGGAACATAATTTGCGAAGGCGGACAACGCCGTTTTGTCGACGCCGGTAATAGCGGCCAGTGTCGGCGCGGTTTTTTCGTCGAGCATCAGCTTGACCAAGGATTTGGCTTTCCCCTTTTGATCGTCCAACGCGACGCCGTTGATCCAGTTGGCGCGCAAGGTGTCCACCAGATCGTCTCGCGAAAGCCCGGAGCCGAGTGGCCCTTGGTCGGGAAAGAGCTTTTCGACCAAGGCCGAGATAAAGTTGAACCCGTGGTTCGACGGGCCGCCAAGAAAGAGTTTGCTGGCGTCGACGACGCCATATGCCGCAGTTCCCAAAGCGCCGATGGCGGCAATATATCCGGTGTAGTCGACCATGCCCTGTTCTCTCCCAATTTTTCAAACCCAGTTCTATCGTCGTCGATAGTTTCGCCAATTGCCCGATCCATTTCGCCAGTGGACAGCCGATGCATCGACGAAAACCTAGCTGCATGCAATCGATTGGCAGAGGACTTTGGGGACTATGCATGTTGGCATGGTCATTTCGTCAATTCAACCTGTCAGAATTGACAGGTCTTGGCTGTAGGGGCGGCACACAGGCATTTTGCGTTTCGCCGCGCATATCCGATTGCGAGCGGCCACCGACCTGCCGTTTATAGGATAATCAATCGGGGACTGTTTTTTGGTCCGACATTTATATGTCGATTGTCACGGCTGGCTACGCACAGTTTCTGTGGATAACTTTGTGGGCAACTCTGACGATTTGCGGAAAGTATTTGATTTTTAAGGCCTTTTTCAATTTGCACTAAAATCAAGCAAAATGAATTTCGCAATGAAATCAAATGCTTATGAATTTTGCGTGATATTTTAAAGTATGTATTACATCCAAATGACGAATTGGCGCGCCTGTGGACAGATTTTGCCTTGGAACCCCGCATGAATCCTAGCGATACGCCTTCAGGCTCCTCGCCGGCGCGGGCCGTCATCAGCGTTTCCGAGCTGAATCTGGCGGTCGGGAAGGTGCTGGAACGCAATTTCCCGCTGGCGTGGGTATCCGGCGAAATATCCAACTTTACGCGCGCGGCGTCCGGTCATTGGTACTTTACCTTGAAAGACAGTGCGGCCCAGGTGCGCGCGGTGATGTTTCGCGGCCGCGCCCAATATGCGGATTTCATGCCGCGCGACGGCGATAAAGTGGAAGTGCGGGCGCTGCCGACGCTGTATGCGGCGCGCGGCGAATTTCAACTCAGCGTCGAGGCGATCCGGCGCGCCGGCGTCGGCAACCTGTATGAAGCTTTTTTGCGCCTGAAGGAAAAGTTGCAAGCCGAAGGCTTGTTCGACGCCGAACGCAAGCGCGCGCTGCCGACGTTTGCCAAAACCATCGGCATAGTGACCAGTCCGCAAGCGGCTGCGCTGCGCGATATCCTGACCACCTTGCGGCGGCGCGCGCCGCACGTCCATGTGATCCTGTATCCGACGCCGGTGCAAGGCGAGAATGCGGGACAAAAAATCGCCCAGGCGATCGCCACCGCCTCGGCGCGTGCGGAATGCGACGTCTTGCTGGTCTGCCGGGGCGGCGGCAGCATTGAAGACTTGTGGTCGTTCAACGAAGAAATCGTCGCCCGCACCATCGCCCATTGCGAGATTCCGGTAATTTCCGGCGTCGGCCATGAAACCGACTTCACGATTGCCGATTTCGTCGCCGATCTGCGCGCGCCGACCCCGACCGCAGCGGCAGAATTGGCGGTCACGCCGCGCGCCAACTGGATCGCCGAATTGGAAATGCATGCCGAGGATCTGACGCGCGCGCTGCAGCGCCTGTTGGGCGGGCGCGCCCAGGCACTGGATTGGCTGTCGCGCCGGCTGGTCAGCCCGAGCGCCGCCATCGCGCACGAGCGTGTGAAACTGGAAAGCCTGCATGCCCGATTGCAGCATGCGATGCGCATCCCGCAAACGCGCGCGCGTTTTGCGCTGACGCATTTGCACGCGCGCTGGCTGGCGCAGCGGCCCGATAGCCGCGCCCGACGGCTGTTTCTGGCAGAGTGCGCGCGCCGGCTGGAAGCCGGCGTCGCCGGCGCAACGCAACAGCGGCGGCAAGCGTTGGCGGCGCTCGCTGCGCAGATCGAACTCTTGAACCCGCAGCGCACGCTGGAACGCGGGTACGCGATGGTGACGGATGGCCACGGCAAGATCGTGCGCAGCCCAAGCCAGTTACATCCGCGCACCGTCGTCACGCTGCAACTGGCGGAAGGCAGCGCCGAAGTCGGCATTGCCAGCGTGCAAGCCTTGTTGGAATAATCGCCGCTGCACGTCGCTTCTGCACACATTTCGTATCCGACTTACAATAGTGTTCCCAAAAAATTGCACCATCCCTCCGAACAACGAAAGGACGTACCATGGAACATACTTTACCCGCCCTGCCATACGCATTGGATGCGCTGCAACCGCATATTTCCAAGGAAACGCTGGAATACCACTACGGCAAGCATCATCAAGCCTACGTCACCAACCTGAACAATTTGATCAAGGGCACCGAGTTCGAAGCAGCGACCCTGGAAGAGATCGTCAAGAAGTCCTCCGGCGGCGTATTCAACAATGCCGCGCAAGTGTGGAACCATACTTTTTACTGGAACGGTTTGAAGCCGACTGGCGGCGGCGCGCCGAGCGGCAGCCTGGCCGATGCGATCAACGCCAAATGGGGTTCGTTCGACAAATTCAAGGAAGAGTTCACCAAGTCTTGCGTCGGCAATTTCGGTTCCGGCTGGACCTGGCTGGTCAAGAAGGCTGACGGCACGCTCGATATCGCCAACACCTCCAACGCCGCCACGCCGCTGACCGGCGCAGACAAGCCGCTGCTGACCTGCGACGTCTGGGAACATGCGTACTACGTCGATTATCGCAATCTGCGCGCGAAATACGTCGAAGCGTTCTGGAGCTTGGTCAACTGGGATTTCGCCGCCAAGAATTTCGCTTGATCGGATAGTCGGTTTTTTTCGGCAATATCTTCGCAACGCCGATTTGCAGCAATATCCTCTCTGGACACTTGTCGTTGAGTGTCTGGGGAGGCGTCAAAGTCCTTCAGTATTGTTTCCCTCGAGCTTCCTTGCGCACCGTTCTTCAACGGGAATGCTCAATCGCTTGCCCTCATCGGGAAAGCCGCCTGTTATTTCTATCAGGTTCAATTGGCTAGCCGATCGTTCATAATGCAGTGCAGCAAATTGCCCCGTCCGCCACGTTCGCGTGTGCAGCAACGACAATCGCGTTGATTCACCTGTCGCTTGCCGTGAAACGAACTGGTTCCGACGGCCTTGGCTTTCTCATCCATTGATCGCATCTTCAAGACCGCGAATCGCACTTTTCAACGCCAACCCGGAGGTTTCACTATGAATTCTCTCAAGTGTTTCGCCACTGCCCTATGCTTGCTGGTCGGCACTATTGCGGCTGCCGCACCGACAGTCGCATCGTTACCGTCGTATAAAGGAGATTACACGCAGACCTCGGTCTCCGGGCTATCGTCCGGCGCCTTCATGGCGGTTCAATATCAAGTCGCGTATTCGGCGTCGGTGGTCGGCGCCGGCATCGTGGCCGGCGGGCCGTATTACTGCGCGGCCGGCAATATTTTCAATGCCAGCATCTGCATGGGCCAAGTACCCTTCGTGCCGCCGTTGGCGTCGTTAATGGTCGCTTCCGCGCAAAGTTTCGCAGCCGCAGGCCAGATCGACCCGCTCCCCAACCTGCAGAATGCGCACGTCTATGTCTTTAGCGGCACCAAGGATACGGTCGTGCGCCAACAGGCAGTCAATTCGACGGTTGATTTTTTCCATGAAATCGGCGTCCCGAGCGCCAACCTGAAGTATGTCAACAATGTGCCGTCCGGGCATGCGTTGATTACGCCATCGTTCGGCAACACTTGCCCCACCAACGCGACACCGTATGTCAGCCACTGCACGGTGGACAAAGTCAGCTACGATCAACCGGGCGCCTTGTTGACGCAAATCTACGGCAGCTTGAATCCGCCGGCCAAAACCCTGAGCGGAAAAATCGTGACCTTCGATCAAAACGAATTCGCGCCGGCGCTGACAACCGGCATGGCCGACAAAGCCTATGTCTACGTGCCGAAATCCTGCGCGCAAGGCGCTTCGTGCAAAGTGCATGTCGCATTCCACGGCTGCATGCAATCGGCGGAAACTGCCGGGGTCGGCGACGATTTTTATGGCAAGACCAGTTATAACAACTGGGCCGACACCAACAATATCATGGTCTTGTACCCGCAGGTCAACGCAACCCTGCCGCTCAATTCCGGCGGGTGTTGGGATTGGTACGGCTACACCGGTCCGAACTATGCGTGGAAATCCGGCGCGCAATTAAGCGCCATCAATGCGATGATCCATCGGCTGTTGGGGCAGTAGCCGCCGCCCTGCCGTAAAACGAAAGCCGACCGCAGAACGCCGCTGGCGCTCTGCAGTTGGCAGCGTATCAATCTGCGGCGCAAGCACACTCGCTTCCTCTAGCGAGCAGTGAAATCATGCTCGATATTGAGCGTTTGATTCTTGACCACATCGATATCCAGCGCATAGTCTGGGAAACTGGCGTTGACGATCTTGATATGGTGCTTTCCTTCGGCAAGGCGGATTTTCTTGAGCGGCGGACTGGCGCCCTTGGAGACGTCGTCGATCGTGACGTTGCCCCAGGGTTTGATGGTCAATGCAATCGAACCGCTTGCAGCGCCGGCCAAATCGTTCGGGTCGGCTGACGCATTCACCGGAGCGACGAAGGCCAGGCTTTCTTCCCTTTGTTTCACGATTTCCTGCGTCAGCGCATTCAATTTTTGCGTAGCGGCTGCCGCATATTTTCCATGCGGGTATTGGTCGATGAAGGCGGCCAGGTCGCCGAGCGTGTCGGCGGTGGGACGGTTCGCATCTTTCAATTGTTCCCAGGCGACGGCTTCCTCGTCGACGCTCGGTTGGGCGGGCGGCAACGCTTGCGGCGGCGCAGGCAACGGGATTGGTTTTGGCTGCGGCGGCGCGATCAAATTGCCGATCATTGCGGGCGTCTGATCCGGGTTGAAGTACAGGAAGCCGCCATACGCACCAATGCCAAGCACCATCAAGAGTGCGACGACCGGCAGTATGCGGTTGCGGCGGCGCGGTTTGACCGTCGTCGGTTCTGCCGCTACAGATTTCTTGTCGGCTGCCGGCGCTTTATTTTCTTGCGGCGGAATTGCCGGCTCTGCCTTCTTGTCAGTCGGCGGCAGCGGGATGGGTGGCGTCACGACTGTTTCATCCGGCGCGCTTTTGGCTTGAAGCGGCGGATTGGCAAGGTGGACTTCGGCAGGTTTTTCTACTGCAACAGGTGGTTCAACCGAGATCGGCGTTGCCTTGGTATCGGGTTTGGCAATGATGATGGTTTTTTCAACGTCCAACCGATCGGGGACAGGATAGGCGGCGACGGTGGGCGGCGTCGCCGTGACCGCGGCGGCGTTCGCCGCACTTGCAGCCGGGTCCGCCTCGAGATCGAGCAGGCGGCGGAACTCGTCGATCGATTGCGGGCGCGCTTCGGGATTGACTGACAGTCCGGCATTGATCGCCGCCAGGAAGCTTTCGCTGAAACCGGGGTATTTCTCGGCGCTCAACAACTCGATCGGGTCTTTGATCATGCGCGCCACCGATGTTGGCGGCGGCTTCTTGGCGATGGCGTCGTACAACACCGCCGACAATGCATAAATGTCGGTCCACGGTCCTTGCTTCATCGAGCCATCGTCGGCATATTGCTCGACCGGCGCGTAGCCCGGTTTGAGGATCACCGTCAACGCCTTGGTCATGTCGCCGATGATCTGGCGCGCCGCGCCAAAATCGAGCAACACGGCGCAGCCGGTGTTCTGGATCATGATGTTGTCGGGCGAAATGTCGCGGTGCAGGATATTGATTTTGTATAGCGCGTCGAGCGCTTCCAGAATCGGCGCCAGCATCGAGCGCAGCCATTGCTCTGTCACCATGTCGCGATGGTGCTTGATGACGTTCTTCAGCGTCCGGCCTTCGTAATAACGCATCGCCATATAGGCGGTGTTATTTTGCTCCCAGAAACGATGCACCTTGATCAGCGCCGGGTGGTCGAATTGCGCCAGCAGGCGCGCTTCGTTGATGAAGCTGCGCAATCCGGTCTGGAAGGTCTCGCGGTGGCGGTCCGAGCGCACTTGCACGCTCTTGTCGGCGTTGCGCCCGGCCAAGGCGCCGGGCATATACTCCTTGATGGCAACCGTGCGCTGCAGGGAATGATCGAATGCCAGGTAGACCGACCCGAAGCCGCCTTCGCCGACGACGCCGGTCAGCTCGAATTCGGACAGGCGAGTGCCGACCGGCAGGCAATTTTCCGATCCCGACATCGGCTGCGCAGCTGTCCGATTCTGTTCTTGATTTACCGCCTGATCCCCCGCGTATTTCATCGGTTCGGTATTGAATTCCAACTCAGCGTTTTCCATGATTCTTTCTTTCCCGTGCGACCATCTTGGGTCGCTTATCGAATAATCGTCACTGCTGCCGGTTCGCCCAGCCAGATCGCGTAGGCGGTGCAATTGTCGCGCGACTTTCCCGCCGCATTCGCTTTCGCGGCAACGGTGTCGCATAAGCGACGCAACCATTCGTCGGCGCTGGCAGAGTCCGCCAGCGCGTGCTCCATCTCTTGTTCGTCGACCCATTCCCAGAAGCCGTCGGTGCACAGGAGAAACACGTCGCCATCGGCAAATGGAATGGTGTCGTCGGCGATTTCCGGCAGGGTATCGCCTTCGGCGCCGATGGCCGCGAACAGCCGATTGCGCTGCGGATGCGCGCGCAGGTTGTCGTAGGACCAAAAGCCGGCGTCGACAAATTGTTGTGCGACGCTATGATCCCTGGTGATTCTTTGCACCTTACTGCGGTGAAACAAATAGATGCGGGTGTCGCCCAGGTGCGCCCAAATCGCTTGACCGTGATTCAGGTCAAGCAGGATGGCGGCAACGGTCGCGCTCATGTCCTTCAAATGCGCTTGCCCGATCTTGGCCTGCCCGACGCCAACTACTGCCGCGTCGATGTGGCTGTGCATGGCGGCGGCGCTGAATGCGCTTTCCTTGGCGAAACTGGCGCAGATCGATGCCACCACGGTCTTGGCAGCAAGCTCGCCACCGTCATGCCCGCCGGCGCCGTCGGCGATGACGAACAAGGCCAAGCCATCCTGGACCACATGGCTGTGCGCATCTTGATTGGATTGTCGACCGCCGATATCGGAAACTTCGGCAAAGTTCAACGCCAGGTCGGCACGGCGAAAGTCTGCTTCAGTCATGGCTTGTTCCTCTGGTGGAAGCGGTCGATTTCGCTTTCGTAAGCCGTCAGGAATGCCTTGCCGAACAGCGTCTGAAAATCGTCCTGCGATTCGAGATAAATGTCCTTGAATAGTTCCGTGTACAAGTCCCACATTTTGGCCTTTCGGTTTGCCGCAACCAGGGAATCGAGCAGCGTGCGGGTTTTCAGCTTTTTCTCCAGCAGGGATGGATCGCAACGCTGCAATACCTCCTTCAATGCGGCGCGCATGCCGGCGACCACGCCGACCTGGTGCGCGCGCAAATCGGCATAGGCATCTTGCATCGCTTCGACCGGGTTCATGAAGCCCGGTATTTTCTTGCCCAGCATTTGTATCAACGCCGAATGGCCGTCGGGAAGAAATTTCAGCGGATTGTTATTGCGCACCACGATCATGGTCAAGTCGGCCTTGACTTCGCGCTTGACCAGCGCGCGCGACGCGATCAGTTCGACCGCGCCGTCGGTTGCCGTCGCGGCGAAGCGTCCTATCATCTCCATCCATTCCAGCGTGACGCCTGCGGGCAGCGTGTCCATCGGCAGATTGGCGCCTCTTAAAAACGCCTCCGCCAGGGCGTGCGGGTCGAGCGGTTCCCGGGCTGGCGCTGTTGGTTGCTGCTGGGGTGACGGTGCGAGCGGCGGCTTTTGTGGCGGCGCAGGCGGTGCAGCGATCGGTGCGGACGGCTTCGGCGCCGGCGGTAGCACAGGTGCGGGTGGCGCGGCCGGCACAGGCGCGGCCACTTCCGGCACCGGGCTTGTTATTGATTGCGGCGCGGCTTGCGGCATCGCAAAATGCGAATTCAGTTCCGACACGTGGTCGGACATGATGTCGCCCAAAAAAGAGTCGTCCTGTTTGCTCGGCAAGATGGATTCCGATGCGAACAAGGCCAACGGATCGGTCTCCGACGAACGCGCCGGTCCCAGTCCCAGCGGGTCTGGCAACGATGACGCGCCGCCGTCGGCGGACGACATCAAACCATCGATCGTCACATTCTGGCCGGCGAGCGATTCGAGCGAAACGCTGTCGTTCGATAATTCCGCCAGCGGATCGCTGCTATTGCGTTGCGCCTCGGACGGTGTCGCAAAGGGATCGAAATCGTCGGGGATAATCGGCGCTTTGCGCTCCAGCGGCAGCGCCGCATGGCTCGGGCCGCTCAATAAGTCGTCGAAGCCGAATGCATGGTCGTGGACGGACGGCGCTGCGCTATAGGTCGTCGACGGGCGCGTGGCAGGCGTTGAACTCGACGCGCCAAGCAAATCGTCGAAACCCAACGGATCGACGCGGCCCGTAGACTCTGCTACGGCGGATGGCGCCGGCGCGGCTTGCGTCGATTCCGCAAGCGGCGCGTGGTAGTCAGGCGAAGCACCGGGTGTGCCCAGCAAGTCGTTTAACCCAAGCGGGTCTGCCGGGTTTGTCGGCGTGGCGCGCGACGTGACCGGCGCTGGAGCTGGAACCGGTTTGATGGGCGCGCTGCCGCCAGTTGGCACTGCACTACCCAACAAATCGGCAAAAGGATCGGCAGCGGACGTGCCAATATCCAATAAATCGAAGCCGGCAGACGCTTGATCTGGCGCTGCGGCTGGTGCCGGTGCAGGGTCTGCTGCGGCGGGCGACTCGGCTTTTAGCAGATACAGGCCGATCTGGATTTCGTCGCCATACTGCAATTCCACGTCTTGCCCCAGCGCGATCTGCTCGCCATTGACAAGGATGGGGTTGGCTTCGCTCAGGTTGGCGATGAAGTGGCGCGTCCCGTCGCTTTTGACCGAGGCCTGCAAGCGCGACACATAGCGTTTGGAGTCTTGCAACACCATGAAATTGTCATTGCCACGGCCGATTGTTGCGCCAGCCGGACCGAACACCGCATACTGCGGCTCGGACGGCACTTCGTTGTAGTAGGAAACAACGCTAATTTTGATCATGTGAAAGTATTGAAGATATTGAAGATGTGGACGGTATTGTTCATTATTTCATCATCAAAAATGCGTCATCAATGGCTGAGACCACTCAATTGTAGTTGTTCGCGCCGCTTTCCCGGCGGCAGATGTGCATCGCATGCCGACAGGCGATACGCGGATTCGGGAATTCAAAAGAGATTTCGGTTGGCGCGCGCATATTCTGCCTGTTGTGAAGTTCTCTTTGAAATTTCGCGGCCAGGCTGGTAGGGGCGCAAGCTGGCGCCCATGGGTCGCTTTCAGATGTTGTGCGTCAAGCCTGTCCGACTGTTTCAATTCCTGTCGCTAACTATTGCAAACGGGTGTTCTCGCTCGGATTTGGATCGATGCTGCTTCGCCTGCGTGGCTGGGTCGAACATCCGCAGGCAGGTTGAAGTATTGCTGTTGGAGCGGAGCGGCGCGCAAACGAATGCGCGCCTGTGACGAACGATCGGGCGCTTAGGCCGTGGCGATGTTTTGCTTGACGTCCCAGCCCATTTGGCTCTCGGCGCCCTTGCTGCCGTCCTTGCCTTGCACCCAGTAGTGGTGCTCGACCTTGGCGGCCTGGAAGGAATAGTTGACGCCCAATGTTTCGCCGCCGCTGGCGCCGACGAATTGTGTGCCGGTGACCAGCACATCCTTGAGGACGATGGTGGAATACTCGACTTGCGTGCCGCCTGCCTTGCAGATCGAAATCTTGATGTTGGTGATGTGTTTGCCCGACGCGCACATCTTCAGGATCGCCGGAGTGGCCGAATCGAGCGCTGCCGTCACCGTCAAATCGGAAAAGCTGACCTTGCCCGAACCGCCGCCGCCGCCGGAAATGGAAGCCGCTTGCGAAGCGCCCCAGCTGATGTTTTGCACATCCGAATACCCGGAGTGGTTAGCGTCC
>JARLJG010000036.1 GCA_031291325.1 Burkholderiaceae bacterium | reverse complement strand
TTGACGGCATCAAGGGTTCGTTGCACCGGGCTGCGCCCGCCCTTGACCCCGCCAATGCCGGCTGAAGTGATTGAATTGAAGGAGATTAATTTGCGAAAAAGGCTTGACTAACAGGTCATCATAGAAGGGTGGGCACGTTTTTGTGCCCACGCTGTTGCCGCATTAAATATAGGCTATTTGCAAAAGTGTATTGCCAACATGCTGCAACCCCCGTTAAAGTTTAAGATGCAACAATCGTAAAAAATCCAATTGGCAGCCATGCTCCACCGACACCTTAACCATCAACGCTTCACCCTCGCCGCCATTGACGATGTGATCTCGCGTGGCCGCTGGGCGGACTGGGCCGAGCTGCGGCGGGCGGCTCTGGCTGACCGCGCTTTGCTCGACAAAGTGGAGCGAGTCTGCCGCGTTCATGCTTCCGACCCCTACGCTCAACGCCACCACTTCTGGATGCACTATGCCGAAGAACACCGCACCCCTGCCTGATTGGGAGCTCGTGCTGTCATCCGCAGCGCGCCTTCAACGGATCCTGCCTGACGCTGTGTTGGTTGGCGGCACTGCATCGGCAATTCATGCAGAGCATCGTTTTTCGCGCGACGCAGATCATGTGCTTACCGATCTGCGCGCTCGCTTCGACGATGTCCTCAAGGAACTTGAATCGGTGGCTGGCTGGAAAACTGCCCGAGTACAACGCCCAGTGCAGATTCTCGGCAGCCTCGATGGCATCGAGACCGGGGTTCGGCAATTGATCCGCGATGAACCGTTGGAAACGACGGTTGTGAGCTACCACGGCGAACGGATCACCGTTCCGACCGAGGGTGAGATTCTGCGCATTAAGGGGGTCTTGATTCTCAAGCGCAACGCTACACGAGATTACCTTGATTTCGTTGCGTTGGCAGATCACATGGGCGATGACAAGATTGCGCTTGCATTGCAGTCGTTTGATCGTTTATACCTGCAAGCCAGCGGCGAATCGCCTTTGCAGCAATTGCAAGTTCAACTTGCCAATGCGCTGCCCTACGATTTGGAAGAAACGGAACTGAGCGAGTACAAGAGCCTTGATCCGCGCTGGCATGACTGGAATGCGGTCAAAGCAGCTTGCTCGCACGTCGCCACAGTGATTTTTGATCGCGTGTGCGATTTGGAGGCAGACCGTTCCGACGACTCCGGGAAGGAGCCTTGAGCTACGGCAATCCTCCCATCAGGATAATTTTTTCGCTTTCTCAGACGCGTCCCATTTAACTAGCTCATAGCGAAAAGTCTGTTCATCATCGTTGCCGATACCAATGTCCTTGCGAATTTCCAGAATTAATTTCACAAGCACACGAGGATCAGGCTCACCAACGCACTTTTTTGCATCAACGAAATTCATCAGCGCATTGACTACCTTTTGCGGCGCTACCAATGCAATCGTATTTGACGCAAGTGCAAAGTTATCGGCAAATTCCTGATTGCTGTTATCGGTAGCCATACCTGAAAGAGAAGAAAGAAAAACCTTGTAGTGATTTAACTTTTCAGCCGCCCGCGCGTCTTCCCGCTCTTGCTTTTTCGTGTTGTAATCACCCCAAATCTTAATTCCTGTTGTTGCCGCCGCTGAGATGATGGCAACTACTATTGCCACTGCTGCTGAAATGATGGCAACAATAACTGTTTTATCCAAATTATCCATAGCGTTGCCTGATTTTCTTCAGTCGAAGGGTGGACGCGCTTTTGCGCCCATCCTTCGAATTAGCGGGAGAAGATAACAGGATCAGTCAGCCCCGCCAGTTGCACTACCGACGGCGGGGGCAGTCCTCGCCCGATCATCAAGCGCGACGGCGTTAAACAGACGCCGATTCGACAAGACCTTATCCCGGATAAAGACGTCGAAACCGACGCAGATAAGTCCGACGACGCCGCCTAATACGAAATTCAGAATTCCTATAATGACAAGACCCGTAACGCTTTCAAAGGCTTGCGGGACACCGGCCTTGCGCGCCAGGATGGCCGGCGCGATCCTGAGCCGGGTCCAACCGGCATAAATATTCCAGACTCCGGCAAGGACGCCCACGATCGAGATCACTTGTATGACGCCCAACACGATCCAGAGCCAACCCGATATCCGTTCGTAATCCGCGATCTGCCGAACTAGGTTGGCGTCGGCGTCATACGATTGGGCGTTGCCGGATGTTTGGCTGTAGTGTTGAACGATGTGTTGCGGAGCGCCGCATTCCGGGCAAGTGGGCGCGGTTTCGTGAATTTGCTTGCCGCAGCCGCGACAGTAGACCATGCCCATCTCTTGCGCCCCTTCAAGTTGATTAATTATTGACCACCAAACGCGGTTCGCCTTTGCCGAAGCGCTGCCGGATCGACGCCGCGATGCCCTGCGCGTCCAAGCCGCACGACGCCAGCAATTGCGCGCAATCGCCCTGGTCGATGAATTTGTCCGGCAAACCCAGGTGCAGGATCGGCTTGACGATGCCGGCTTCGGCCAGTGCTTCGGCCACCGCCGCGCCGGCGCCGCCCATCACGCAGCCTTCTTCCACGGTCACCAGCGCGTCGTGGCTTTGGGCCAGTTGCTTGACCAGTTCGACATCGAGCGGCTTGACGAAGCGCATGTTGGCAACCGTGGCGTTCAAGTCTTCGGCGGCGGTCAGGCTGGGCGCGACCATCGTGCCGAATGCCAGGATCGCGATGCCGTTGCCGCGTCGGCGGATTTCGCCGGTGCCCAGCGGTATCGTGGTCAACTCGGTTTCGATCTGGGCGCCGGTGCCGGAGCCGCGCGGGTAGCGCACCGCCGCCGGGCCTTTGTAATGGAAGGCAGTCGATAGCATTTGCCGGCATTCGTTTTCGTCGGATGCGGCCATCACCACCATGTTCGGAATGCAGCGCAGGTACGCCAGATCGTAGTTGCCGGCATGCGTTGCGCCATCAGCGCCGACCAGGCCGGCGCGGTCGAGCGCGAAGGTCACGTCCAGGTTTTGCAGGGCCACGTCATGGATCAATTGATCGTAACCGCGCTGCAGGAAGGTCGAATAAATCGCCACCACCGGCTTCAAGCCTTCGCAGGCCAGCCCGGCGGCGAAGGTCACCGCGTGCTGCTCGGCGATGCCGACATCGTAGTAGCGCTCCGGGAACAGTTTTTCAAAGCGCACCATGCCGGAGCCTTCGCGCATGGCGGGGGTAATGCCGACCAGCCGCTTGTCGGCGCCGGCCATGTCGCACAGCCAATCGCCGAACACTTGCGTATACGTCTTCTTGCCGGGCGCGGACGGCTTGATGCCCTCCGCAGGATTGAAGTTGCCGGTGCCGTGATACAAGACCGGATCGGCTTCGGCCAGTTTATACCCCTGCCCTTTGCGGGTAACCACATGCAGGAATTGCGGGCCGCGCAATTTCTTCAGGTTTTGCAGCGTCGGAATCAGCGATTCCAGATCGTGGCCGTCGATCGGGCCGATGTAGTTGAAGCCGAATTCCTCGAACATCGTGGCCGGCACGACCATGCCCTTCGCATGTTCCTCGAGGCGTTTGGCGAGTTCCAGCACCGGCCCCGGCAACATGGTCTTGCCGACATTCTTGGCGGCGGCGTAAAACTTGCCGGACATCAGGCGCGCAAAGTAGCGGTTGAGCGCGCCGACCGGCGGCGAGATCGACATGTCGTTGTCGTTCAACACCACCAGCAGGTTGATGTCGTCATGCACGCCGGCGTTGTTCATTGCCTCGAAGGCCATGCCGGCGGTCATCGCGCCGTCGCCGATCACGGCGATTGCGTGCCGGCTTTCGCCCTTGATCTTGGCCGCCAGCGCCATGCCGAGCGCAGCCGAAATCGAGGTCGACGAATGGGCGGTGCCGAAGGTATCGTATTCGCTTTCACTACGGCGCGGAAAGCCGGATATGCCATTGAACTGGCGCAGGCTGGACATCTTCTCGCGCCGCCCGGTCAGAATTTTATGCGCATAGGTTTGATGGCCGACATCCCACACGATGCGGTCTTCCGGCGTATTGAACACGTAGTGCAAGGCGATCGTCAATTCCACCGTGCCCAGGTTGGACGACAGATGACCGCCGGTCTGCGAAACCGAATCCAGCACGAACTTGCGCAATTCGTCGGCCAGCGCATGCAATTGCGTGCGCGAAAGCAGCCGCAAATCGTCGGGGGAATTGATATTTTTCAGTAAATCCATTCTATGCTTTCCGCTGCACAATCAAATCCGCGAGTTCGCGTAGTCGTTGCGCTTGATTCCCAAATTGTTCGACTGCGCGATGCGCATCGCCGCGCAGTTTTTCTGCCAGAACCTGCGAGGCGTCCAAGCCCAGAATCGACACGTAGGTCGGCTTGTTGTCGGCAGCATCCTTGCCGGCAGTTTTGCCGAGCGCCGCCGAATCGGCAGTCGCATCGAGGATATCGTCGACCACTTGGAACGCCAATCCGATCGCCGCTGCATATCGATCGAGCGCCGCCGTTTCATCGTCCGCCAAGGCCTTGCCGCACCATGCGCCCAGCATCACGGCGGCGCGCAGCAAGGCGCCCGTCTTCAGGCGATGCATCTGTTCCAGCTCAGGCTGCGACAGCGCAATGCCAACACTGGCCAAATCGATTGCCTGGCCGCCGCACATGCCGACCGAGCCGGAAGCGCGCGCCAGCAAGCGCACCATCGCCAATTGACGACCGGCGTCGCCCTCGCCTTCCGACAAGACCAGGAAGGCCTGCGCCTGCAATGCATCGCCGACCAACAGTGCAGTCGCTTCGTCGTACTTGACATGCACGGTCGGCTTGCCGCGCCGCAGCGCGTCGTCGTCCATGCACGGCATGTCGTCATGCACCAGCGAATACGCGTGAATCATTTCAACTGCGGCGGCGGCGCGCGCCAGCGCTTGCGGCGCAGCGCCGAATAATTCGCCGGCTGCGAACACCAATAGCGGACGCACGCGCTTGCCGCCATCCAGTGTCGCATAGTGCATCGCTTCATGCAGGCGCGCCGGCGTCTCGGTGACGCTCGGCAGGTAGGCGGCCAACGCGTGTTCCATGTCCGCCTGCACCGTCTTCATCCATTGCGCGAACGGTGTCATTCCTGCCCCTCATCCGCCACGAAGGGCTTCAACATGTCGCCTTCCAGTATCTTGACCTGGCTGTCGACTTTATCGAGTTGCGCCAGGCAATATTTGACCAATTCCGAGCCGCGCTTGTAGGCGGCAATCGACGCTTCCAATGCCAATTCCCCGGCTTCCATTTGCGTGACCAATTGTTGCAATTCCGCCATCGCCTCTTCAAAAGACGCTGGCGATTGCACGGTAGCAGGTTTCTTTGACATAGCAGCTTTAAGGGAGTGTAGCCCGATATTTTAGATCAAACCATGTTACAGGGTCGCAGCAAACGTATTTATCGCTGTCGGATGCAATAAATCGACCACAATTTGCACCGATTGACAATGATAGGCGAAGGTCGTTGCAAAATCAGCCATACTATTTTCGCGTATATTTCATCTGATGTTCGCAAAAATATGAATTTGAGCTGGCACAGCAGGATCATGCCTAGTATAATTCTCTGTTCTGTCCAAAATTTCCTTTTCATCTCGTTTTGTTTTGAAACCAGGTTTTTGCGGATTCTTTCTCTCTTAGGTTGGTGCAAATTAATTTGGGGGTGGGGATGTCCGATCTGGCTACTATTGCCAAGCTCGCGCGATCCGACGCGCAACTTCCGGTCAACGTCTATTTTGACGATGCGCTGTTGCAACAGGAAATCCAGCAACTTTTCCGTCAAGGCCCACGTTACGTCGGCCATGAATTGATGGTGCCTAACGTCGGCGATTTCGCCACGTTAGCGTGGGAAAACGAAGGTCGTATGCTCGTGCGCAATGCGCAAGGCATCGAGTTGCTTTCCAACGTCTGTCGCCATCGTCAGGCGCTCATGGTCAACGGGCGCGGCAACGCCAACAATATCGTCTGTCCGCTGCATCGCTGGACTTACGATTTGAAAGGCGAATTGATCGGCGCGCCGCACTTCGAGCACACGCCTTGCCTGAACCTGTCGCAAACGCCGCTGCAAAGCTGGAACGGCTTGCAGTTCGAGCGCAACCAGGTCGACGTGGCGGCGGCGCTGGCGGACCTCAGCGTGACCAAGGACCTCGACTTCAGCGGCTACATGCTGGACCACGTGGAAGTGCATCAATGCGACTATAACTGGAAGACTTTCATCGAAGTCTATCTGGAAGATTATCACGTCGAGCCTTTCCATCCGGGCCTGGGCAGCTTCGTCACCTGCGCCGATCTGCGCTGGGAATTCGGCGACCGCCATAGCGTGCAGACGGTGGGCGTCAACCAGGCGCTGACCAAGTCCGGCTCGCCTGCCTACAAGCGCTGGCAAGAGCAGGTGATGAAATACCGCAACGGCGTCGCCCCGCCGTTCGGCGCGATCTGGCTCACGCTGTATCCGAACATCATGGTGGAATGGTATCCGCATGTGCTGGTGGTATCGACCGTCTGGCCGAACGGCACGCAGAAAACCACCAACGTGGTGGAGTTCTACTACCCGGAAGAAATCGTGCTGTTCGAGCGCGAATTCGTCGAGGCCGAGCGGCAAGCCTACATGGAAACCTGCATCGAGGACGACGAAATCGGCATGCGCATGGATGCCGGACGGCGTATTTTGCTCGATCGCGGCACCAGCGAAGTCGGCCCGTATCAATCGCCGATGGAAGACGGCATGCAGCATTTCCACGAGTGGTATCGGCGTCAAATCGCAGTTGCGTAAATCCTGATTCGCCCCGGATGGGAGGCCCAAGCGCCTCCCATCCGCCTCCTTTTTCACCAAATCTTTCGCCGCGCCCGCGCCACTAATATGCAATCGCTTTGGATGCTGTTCGCCAGCTTTGTGTTTGCCATCATGGGCGTGTGCGTCAAGCTGGCGTCCGGCTATTATTCGACCTCCGAGATCGTCATGTATCGCGGCATCGTCGGCATCGTGTTCATCGCCGTTCTGGTCAAGGTGCGCGGCGGCACGCTGAAGACGCCGTTGCCCTGGCATCACCTGTGGCGCGGCATCGTCGGCGTGACCTCATTGTGGCTGTGGTTTTATTCGATCGGCGCGCTGCCGCTGGCGACCGCGATGACGCTCAATTACATGTCGCCGATCTGGATGGCCGGCATGCTGTTTTTCGACGGCTGGCGGCGCGGCGCCAGCCGCTTCGAATGGGGGCTGGTGGCGGCCATCGGCATGAGTTTCGTCGGCGTCACGATGCTGCTGCAACCGTCGATTCAAAGCAATCAGTGGTTTGCGGCGCTGGTCGCGCTATTCTCCGGCTTTTTGTCGGCGCTGGCCTATTTGCAGGTGCGCAAGCTGGGCCATATGGGTGAGCCGGAATACCGGGTAGTGTTTTATTTTTCCGTGACCGGCGCGGCGGGCGGCATACTCGGCGCGTTGATTATCCCGCTGTTCTCGACCGGCACGATGCCGCTATGGCATGCGCATAGCGGCAAGGGAGCCTTGTTGCTGCTAGCGGTCGGCCTCTGCGCGACCATCGCGCAAATGGCGATGACGCGCGCCTATCGGCTCGGCAAAGCCTTGGTCACCGCCAATCTGCAATATACCGGCATCGTCTTTTCCACCGTGTGGGGCATCCTGATCTGGAGCGATGCCTTGAGTCTGCTGGCCTGGGCCGGGATTCTGGTGATTCTCGGCAGCGGCATGGTCTCGACGATTTATAATAACCGCAATGTTGTCAACAAACGCGCCGCCATCGAGGAATCGGGCGAGTCCGATCCAATCGTCGCGGAAACCTAAGCTTCGGGAGTGAAACGCATGCCGCACACGCCACTGATTGCCGCCGCCGAATTGGCGCAAAATACAAGCAAGCAAAACTGGATCGTCATCGATTGCCGCCACGATCTGGCCAACCCGGACGCCGGCCGCGTCGCCTACGCAGCGGGCCATATCCCCGGCGCGCAATTCGCGCATCTGGACATCGATCTGTCCGATAAAAGCCCTGGGCCGAACGGCGAATTCCGCGGCCGCCACCCGTTGCCGGAGCGCGCCAAATTCATCGAAACCCTGCGCCGCTGGGGCATCGATGACGATACCCAAGTGGTCGCCTACGATGCACAGGGCGGCATGTTCGCTGCGCGCCTGTGGTGGATGCTGCGCTGGGTCGGGCATGATGCGGTGGCCGTGCTCGACGGCGGCATCGGCGCGTGGAGCGCGCTCGGCTTGGCCTTGTCGACCGAGGTCGTCGAAAAAGCGCCCGGTTCGCTGCGCGAACGCGCATCGTTGGTGACGACCGTCAGCGCTGCCGATTTGCTGGCCAACATAGAGAAGCCCGCGCTCACCGTGGTCGATGCCCGCGCCCCGGACCGTTATCGCGGCGAGAATGAAACGCTGGATCCGGTGGGCGGCCACATTCCCGGTGCCAAGAATCGTTTTTTCAAGGACAATTTGCAGGCCGACGGCAAGTTCAAACCGGCCGAACAATTGCGCGCGGAACTGGGCGCCATCGTCGGCAATCCTGCATCCAGCGTGATGCAATGCGGCTCCGGCGTCACTGCCTGCCACAATCTGCTGGCATTGGAGGTGGCTGGATTGTCGGGCGCTGCGCTGTATCCCGGCTCGTGGAGCGAATGGTGCGCCAATCCTGCGCGCCCCGTGGCAACCGGCAGTTGAGTTAACAGTTAATGTCCGTGGGTCAGGAAAACCACGGCGGCGACACCGACCGCAATCAAGATAACCTGTGGAATAGTCTCGCGCATGGTCGCGCGCCTTTGCATTTGCGGCATCAAATCGCTGACGGCGATGTAGATGAAGCCTGAGGACGCGACCACCAGCACATACGGTATCCAATCGCTGGCGCGCTCCAGCGTCGCGTAACCGAGCAAGCCGCCGGCTACCGCCATCAAGCTGCAAATCAGGTTGTAGCCGTACGCGCGCCGGCGTGTAAACCCGGCATTCAACAACACGATGAAGTCGCCGATTTCCTGCGGAATCTCATGCGCGATGATGGCCAGGCCGGTGACGATGCCCAGATTCGGATTGGCCAGAAACGCAGCGGCAATCAAGATGCCGTCGGTGAAATTGTGCAAGCCGTCGCCAACCAGGATCATCCATCCCGCTTTGCCGGCCTCGTGCGCATCGTGCCCATGCCCATGCTCATGTCCATCGCCTTCGTGATGGTGCGAGTGACGCAGGATCGCCAGCTTTTCCAGCAGGAAAAATCCCAGCAAGCCGCCCAGCAGCGTGGCAAACAAGGCGCGCGTGTCGGCCTTCGATTCAAACGCCTCCGGCAACGCGTGCAGCAACGAGGTCGCCAGCAAAATCCCGACCGACATGCTGACCATCCGCTCGACCATCTTGGACAACAGCGCGAAAGAAAACACTGCCGCCGCCGAAATGCTGAAAACGCCAGCGATGGTAGTGGCAAGCAATATGGAAACTAAAGTGGAATTGATGACAGCCTCAAGCAGTATTCAATAAATCAGGGGCAAATTAGAACATAGGCGGCGCTTTTCGGCAAACCGCCCGTTTGCTCAAATCAGGAAACGCCATGCGTCTTGAGCCAGTCGACGCAACGCCGCCAGCCGTCTTTTGCGTCCGCTTCCACATAGCTGGGGCGATAATCGGCGTGAAATGCATGCCCGGAATTCGGATAGACGACGAATTCGGAATTGCTGGTCCCCAGCGCCAATGCCGCCTTCATCTGCTCGATGCTGGCCTGCGGAATGCCTTCGTCCTGGCCGCCATACAGCCCCAATACCGGCGTTTTCAGATGCGCGGCAATGTCGATCGGGTGGCTGGGCGCCAACGCGGTCTTGGCGCCGACCAGCTTGCCATACCATGCGACGCCGGCTTTTACCGTCGGGTTGTGCGCCGCATACAGCCAGGTGATGCGTCCGCCCCAGCAAAATCCGGTGATGCCCAGTTTCTCGACATTGCCGCCGTTGGCTTTGGCCCAGGCGACGCAGGCGTCGAGATCGCCCATCACCTGCGCATCGGGAGCCTTGAAAACCACTTCATTGAGCAATTCCGGTATCGAGCCATAGGCTGCCGGGTCCCCTTGCCGCACGAACAACTGCGGCGCCAAGGCCAGATAACCCAGCTTGGCAAAGCGGCGCGCGATATCGGCAATATGCTCATGCACGCCGAAAATCTCGGATACCACCAACACTACCGGCAAATTGCTCTTGCCTTCCGGTTGCGCGCGATAAACTGGCACTTGCTGCCCGCCGACGGTCAAGATCACGTCACCTGCGGTCAAGCCGACGGTATCGGTCTTGATGACGGTTTGCGCCGTCACCGGCATCACTGCTGCCGCAAAGCCGGTGCCCAATGCCACCTTCAGGAAGTCGCGGCGGTCGCAGCCGTCCGACAAAGGCGTCCTGGCCACCATGCTATCGAAATCTTCTTGCAAATGATCCATGTGCGTGCTCCTCCCAAATTTACCTGCCGTTTAATGCGCCTCGTCCCAGTTTTTGCCTACGCCGACTTCGGCAATCAGCGGCACCTTCAATTGCGCCACTCCCGCCATCAAGGCCGGCAATTTTTGCCGCACCACTTCCAACTCAGCCTGCGGCACTTCCAGCACCAATTCGTCGTGCACCTGCATCACCATCTTCGATAGCATGCGGTCGGTTTCCAGCCAATCCTGCACCGCAATCATCGATAGCTTGATGAGATCGGCCGCCGTGCCTTGCATCGGCGCGTTGATCGCCGCCCGTTCAGCGCCCTGGCGGCGCGGGCCGTTCGGCGAATTGATTTCGGTCAGCCACAAGCGCCGACCGAACACGGTTTCGACATAGCCTTGCGCCTTCGCTTGCAGCTTGGTCTCGTCCATGAATTGCTTGACGCCGGAAAAGCGCTGGAAGTATTTATCGATATACATCTGCGCCGCCGAACGCTCGATACCGAGATTGCCAGCCAGACCGAACGCGCTCATGCCGTAGATCAAGCCGAAGTTGATGACTTTCGCATAGCGCCGCTGCTCGCTGCTGACTTCATCCGTGGGCACCGCGAAAATCTCGGCGGCGGTGGCGCGGTGGATGTCGATGCCTTCGGCAAAGGCGCGCAACATGTTGGCGTCGCCCGACACATGCGCCATGATGCGCAGTTCGATTTGCGAATAATCTGCCGAGACAATCACGCTGCCCGCAGGCGCGATGAAGGCTTCGCGGATGCGCCGCCCTTCGGCGGTGCGGATCGGAATATTCTGCAGGTTCGGATCGTTCGACGCCAGACGCCCGGTAATCGCCACCGCTTGCGCGTAATTGGTATGCACGCGCCCGGTGGCGGGATCGATCATCTTCGGCAACTTGTCGGTATAGGTCGACTTCAATTTCGACAAGCTGCGGTAATCCAGCAATACTTTGGGTAGCGGGTAATCTTCCGCCAGTTTTTGCAACACTTCTTCATCGGTCGACGGCGAACCGGACGGCGTCTTTTTGACGACCGGCAGTTTCAGCTTGTCGAAAAATATTTCGCCGATCTGCTTCGGCGAATTCAGGTTGAACGGCTGGCCGGCCAGTTCATACGCATTGCGCTCGATTTCCAGCATGCGCACGCCCAATTCGTGCGATTGCAGCGCCAGCAATTGCGGGTCGACCAACACGCCGTTGCGCTCGATCTTTTGCAGCACCACCGAGGTCGGGATTTCGATCTTTTCGTAAATGAATTGCATGCCCTTGGTTTGCTGCACGCGCGGCAACATCACCCGATGCAGTTGCAGCGTGATATCGGCGTCTTCCGCCGCGTACTCGGTCGCGCGCGCCAATTCGACCTGGTCGAAACAGATTTGCGACGCGCCCTTGCCGCACACTTGCTCGAAGCTGATGGTTTCGCGGTTCAAGTGGCGCAAGGCCAGGCTGGTCATGTCGTGACTCTTGTGCGACTCGAACACGTACGATTGCAGCATCGTGTCATGCACGATGCCGCGCAACTGGATGCCGTGATTGGCAAAAATATGGCTGTCGTACTTCAGGTTTTGCCCCAGCTTGGGCTTGGCCGGATCTTCCAGCCAGGCTTTCAGCGTCTTCAATACCAGTTCGCGCGACAACTGCGGCGGCGCGTCCTGATAGCGATGCGCGAGCGGAATATAGGCGGCTATGCCTGGCTCGCAACATAGCGAAATGCCGACCATTTGCGCCCGCATCGGCTCCAGCGACGTGGTTTCGGTATCGATTGCGGTCAATTCGGCGGCGTCGATGCGGGCCAGCCAGTCTTCAAGCTGCGCCATGCTGAGGACGGTTTCGTAGCTGGTGACGGTCGGCACGACCGGGTCGGCGAACAATGCGCCTTGTTGCGCCGCCTCCGGCACTGGATTTGCTGCAGCGTCCTGCTGCGCTGCCGGCGTGCCGCCCATTTCGCGCAGCCACGACTTGAAGCCGTTGCGCGCAAAAAATTCCAGCATCGCCGCCTTGTCTTCCGGCAGTTGCGCCAGCGATTCGGTAATCGATTGCATGTGGGCCGACAAGTCGCAATCGGTCTTCACTGTCAACAATACCCTGGCCTGCGGCAGCCAACCGAGCGCGCGCCGCAGGTTTTCGCCGACCGCGCCGCCGACTTCGGCGGCATGCGCGACGACTTGATCCAGCGTGCCGTATTGCGTCAGCCATTTGACGGCGGTCTTCGGACCGACCTTTTCGACGCCGGGCACATTGTCGACGGTGTCGCCGACCAGCGTCAGGTAATCGACGATCAATTCCGGCGGCACGCCGAATTTCGCCACCACGCCCGCGCGGTCGAGCTTTTCGTTGCTCATCGTGTTGATCAGCGTCACCTGGTCGTTGACCAATTGCGCCAGATCCTTGTCGCCGGTCGACACCACCGTTTGCATGCCTTGCGCTGTCGCCTGCACCGCCAGCGTGCCGATCACGTCGTCGGCTTCCACCCCTTCGACCATCAGGATCGGCCAGCCCAGCGCCCGCACCGCCTCGTGGATCGGCGCAATTTGCTTGGCGAGGTCTTCCGGCATCGAGGCCCGCTGGGCCTTGTATTCGGGATACAAGTCGTCGCGGAAGGTTTTACCTTTGGCATCGAACACGCAAGCAATATATGCCGCCGGGAAATCCTGCCGCAATCGGCGTAACATGTTGATCATGCCGTAAATCGCTCCAGTCGGCGCGCCTTGTGCATTGCGCAAATCCGGCATCGCATGGAAGGCGCGATACAGATAGCTGGAACCGTCTACTAATAATAGGGTCTTATTCATATGGAATCGAACGGAAAAAACGTGCCGAAGCTGCGGCAGGTGACCGACCTCGAACGTGCTACCTCGAAGAAAGCCCGCGAGTCGTGGCAAATGTTTACGATTATGGCAGAGTTTATCGAGTCGGCTGAACGATTGTCCGAATTGGCGCCGGCAGTGTCGATTTTCGGCTCCGCGCGCACCCGTCCCGACGATCCGTATTATGCGCTGTGCGTGGATATTTCGCGACGCTTGTCGGATGCGGGTTTTGCGGTGATTTCCGGCGGCGGGCCAGGCATCATGGAGGCGGCCAATAAAGGTGCGTTTGAAGGGCGCTCGTCGTCGGTTGGATTGAATATCGAGTTGCCGCACGAACAGGGCCGTAACATCTGGCAAGACATTTCGATCAGCTTTCGCCATTTTTTTGCGCGCAAGGTGGCGTTCGTCAAATATGCAGATGCCTACATTGTGTTGCCGGGCGGCTTTGGCACGCTGGACGAACTGAGCGAAGTGCTGACGCTGATACAGACCGGCAAATCGCGGCGCATCCCGGTGATCCTGGTCGGCACGACTTTTTGGCGCGGACTGCTGGACTGGTTCCAACATCAATTGGTGCCAGACGGCATGGTGCATGAATCGGATATCGAGATCATGCAATTGATCGACGAACCGGCCAACATCGTCGATGCGATTTTTGCGTTTTACGAGGCCCGCGACGTTGCGCTGACCGAAATAGAACGACCCTCAACAACGTTTTTATGAGGTTTTAACAAGGCGGCGACGCCCGGTTTGCTACAATGAACCAAAGGGCAGTAAAAAAATAAGTGTCCCATTTGGATCGACTCTGGCGGGCGTGCTGCGGCGTTGTCCGTCGCTTGCAGTGCTCGCACTGCGGCGCAACGGACGCCTTGCATCGCATCCCGCCATAGCCGCCCAAACGTAACACTTATTTCTTTACTGCCCCAAGCGCGTTTTTCCATTTACATCCGTCACTTGGTGATTATTATGCATACATCTAAAATTTGGCACATCGTCAGCCTGTCGGCAGTCGCAATGTTGATGCCATTGTGGGCCACAGCACAGCAGGAGCCGGCAAAAACCGACACCCCAGCGGCCAAAACCGAAGCGCCAGCCGCAAAAAAGCTGGAAAAGCTGGAAGAAGGCGAGCCGCCAAGCATTAAAGTCGGCAAACCGGAAGAAAAGCGCAAAGTGACCGAGACCCGCGACGAAAGCGGCGTCAAAGAGGTCAAAGTACAAACCGGAAGCACTACCTATTACGTCAAGCCTAACCAGCAAGTCGGCGATTCGCTGCCCGGGGACGTGCAAAGCACGCATAATCACGGCGTTCAATTCAAGGTGATGGAATTCGATTTGGGCGCCAAGAACAAGTCGAAGGCAAGCGACGACAGCGGTAGCGCACAGCCTGCACCGAAGGATGGAACAGTCACCGACGAGCCGAAAAAATAATTTTTTAACATTAAAAAGGCGGCAAGGAAAATGAACGACAAAATTTTCCCCATTTGGTCGCCGACGAAATACAATGCATGGCGCTCGGTGCGCCATGCGGCAATTTGATACACAAGGTGCCGGACGATTGCGCGGCCGCATCTATTGCTGGGTGTGATTCAAACTGTATGGGAAATTTCAATTCGATGTCCAAAACCTCCGTCATTCCCGCGAAGGCGGGAAAGACGGAGAGGGATAATTAAGCTTCCCCCGACTTTGAATCACGCCCTCTATTGCAGGTTGATTTTCTTTGTTTTTGATTCCCTTTTTATTTTACGCTCATGGCAGTCTTCACTTCGGTCAGCATGGCTGACCTGGATCCGTGGATCAAACAATTCCCATTGGGTAAGCCGATTTCCATCCAGGGCATTTCGTCCGGTATCGAAAACAGCAATTTTTTCTTGAATACCGAGAGCGGCGAGTATGTGTTGACGGTGTTTGAGAATCTCAATTTTGCGCAATTGCCGTTTTATCTGAACTTGATGCATCATTTGGCCGAGCGCGCGGTGCTGGTGCCGGCCCCCATCGCCAATCTGTATGGCGAATTGCTGGCCAGCCTGCATGGCAAACCGGCTGCCATCGTCACCAAGCTGGAAGGCAGTTGCCAACTGACGCCCGGCGCCGTGCACTGCGCCGAGGTCGGCGCGATGCTGGCGAAGATGCACCTGGCTGCCGAAGATTTTTCGATTCGCCAACCCAACCTGCGCGGCATCGACTGGTGGCGCAGCACGACGCCGGTGGTGTTGCCCTTCATGCCGGACGCAGGCCAGCATTTGCTGCGCGCGGAAATGCATTTCCAGGAAGCCTTTGCCGCCTCGGAACCTTATCATCGCTTGCCGCGCGGCCCGATCCACGCCGACCTGTTTCGCAATAATGTGATGTTCGACGGCGACCGCCTGACCGGATTTTTCGACTTCTATTTTGCCGGCTGCGATACCTGGCTGTTCGACGTGGCGGTGACGGTCAACGACTGGTGCGTCGATCTTGACAGCGGTGTGCTCGATACGGCGCGTGCGCGCGCCATGCTCGACGCCTATCGCAGCGTGCGCGAATTTACCGCCGACGAGCAAGTCGCGTGGCAGCCGATGCTGCGCGCCGGCGCCTTGCGCTTCTGGCTGTCGCGCCTGTACGACTTGCATTTGCCGCGCGACGCGGAGATGCTGACACCGCACGATCCGACCCATTTCGAGCGCATCCTGCGCGAGCGCATTGCGCACCCGGCGCCGGCGCTGATTGAAGGAAGAAACTGATGGAGCGGGTACCGGCCGCCTCGGGGTGGCATTGGATCAGGCAGGGGTTTGCGCTGTTTCGACGCCAGCCGGCCGAAATGGCGACGCTGTTCGTGCTGTATTGCTGCTTCAACCTGTTGATGTATTTGATCCCTCTCTTCGGAGCCATCGCTTCGTTCGTATTGATCCCGTTTTTTTCAATGGCGTTCATGTCCGCCTGCCGCGATATCGAACTGGACAAGCGCGTGCATCCGAAGCTGCTTCTTGCGGTTTTCCGGAATCCTGCGCTGAAACGGCTGCTGGGATTGGGAAGCTGCTATCTGCTCGCAGTCGTGGTGGCGATTGTTCTCGCCAACCTTTCCGATAACGGTTATCTATTTGAAGCAATCGCCAAGCAGGTAGAAAATCCGCCGACAACCGATGCCCCTGTGCCGCAAGACATGCGCTTGATGCAATCGGTTGTGGTCTTGATGTGCGCTTATCTGTTGGCCATCCTGCCGCTATGGTTTGCCGCTCCGTTGATTGCGTGGCAAAACATGTCGGTCGGCAAGGCGATGTTTTTCAGCTTTTTTTCCGTCATCCGCGCCATCAAGGCGATCGCGCTTTTCGCCGTGTGTTGGCTATTGATCAATCTCGCGGTGAATTTCGGCATCGACGCCCTGCTGCAATTGCTGCAAGTCGGCAATATGGAAATTGGCGCATTCATTCAAATGCCGTTTGTCCTGGTGCTGGTCATCTTGATGCACTGCGCATACTATGTGAGCTACAAACAGATTTTCGGCCCTGCGCCGCTGGCAGAAGAAAGCTAACCCACCCGCTCCAGCTTGGCGACCGAGAGATCGAGCAGCTTCATGCCTTGCCGGCCGAAATTGATATGCGCGCGGGCATTGCCGCCGCTGCCCTCGATATTGACGATAACGCCCTCGCCGAATCGTGCGTGACTGACGTTCTCGCCGATGCGCCAGCCGCTATCGCGCTTGCCGAACTGCTGCGCGATCTGGTTGGCGCCGGTCTCGGGCTTGTCGTCCCAGGCCGACTTTTGATTGGCGAACCAATGGTGCTGCACCTTCGGCGACAGCCATTTGACTGCATCGTCGGGCAATTCCTCGAAAAAGCGCGATTTCATGTTGTAGCGGGTTTGTCCGTGCAACATGCGGGTTTGCGAAAAGCTCATGTACAGGCGACGCTTGGCGCGCGTGATCGCCACATACATCAGACGCCGCTCTTCCTCGACGCCGCCGTCTTCCTTGGCGCTGTTTTCATGCGGGAACAAGCCTTCTTCCAGCCCGGTAATGAAGACGGCGTCGAATTCCAGCCCCTTGGCCGAATGCACGGTCATCAATTGCAGCGCGTCTTGCCCGGCCTCGGCCTGATTGTCGCCGGCTTCCAGCGACGCATGGGATAGGAAAGCCGACAACGGCGACATCACGCTCGGCAGCGGCGCATCGGCGTCGAGGATTTCAATGCCGTCGGCAGTAACGATGGCTTCGCCGGCGACTGCCTGGCTTTTCGGCCCGAGAAAAGCCGGCGCGTCGTGGCCGAAGCCCTCCTCCGACACAAATAGCGTGGCGGCGCTGACCAATTGCTCCAGATTCTCGATCCGATCGGCGCCATCCTTGTCGGCGCGGTAATGCGTAATCAATCCGCTGGCGTCGATGACGATCTGCACCATTTCCGGCAACGGCAAATGCTGGGTCTCGAAGCGCGCGCCCTCGATCAATTTGACGAAAGCACCTAGCGAGGAGCCGGCTTTGCCGGCGACGTACGGCACCGCCGCGTACAACGAGATGCCATATTGCTTGGCCGCGTCCTGCAATTGCTCCAGCGCGCGCGCGCCGATGCCGCGCGTCGGGAAGTTCACCACGCGCAGGAAGGCGGAGTCGTTATGCGGATTGTCCATCAATTGCAGATAGGCGATCGCGTGCTTGACTTCGGCGCGCTCGAAAAAGCGCTGGCCGCCATACACGCGATACGGGATGCCGGCGGAAAACAATGCATGCTCCAGCACACGCGACTGTGCGTTGGAACGGTAGAGCACCGCGATTTCGCTGCGCATTCCGCCTTCGGCCACCAGATTCTTGCTCTCCTCGACGATCCACTGCGCCTCCTGCAAATCGCTGCTGGCCTCGAAGATGCGCACCGGCTCGCCATGTCCGGCGTCGGTGTGCAGGTTCTTGCCGAGCCGCTTGCTGTTGTTGGCAATCAGCGTATTGGCGGCATCGAGGATATGTCCGTGCGAACGGTAGTTTTGCTCCAGCTTGATCAGGTTCTCGACGTGGAACTCGCGCTCGAAGGTCGCCATGTTGCCCACGTTTGCGCCGCGAAACGCATAGATGCTTTGATCGTCGTCGCCGACCGCGAAAATCGCGCCGTTGACGCCGGCCAACAACTTGAGCCATTTGTACTGAAGATTGTTGGTATCCTGGAATTCGTCGATCAGCACATGGCGGAAGCGCGCCTGGTAATGCTCGCGTAGCGGCTGGTTGCGCATCAACAGTTCATAGGTGCGCAACAGCAATTCGGCGAAGTCGACCACGCCTTCGCGCTGGCATTGCGTATCGTACAAATCGTACAACTCCACCATCTTGCGGTTGTAGTCGTCGAAGGCTTCGACATCCTTGGCGCGCAATCCCTGGTCCTTGGCGCCGTTGATGAAATACATCAGGTTGCGCGCCGGGTATTTTTCGTCGTCGACATTGTTCGCCTTCAGCAGCCGCTTGATAGCCGACAACTGGTCTTGCGAGTCCAATATCTGGAAGGTTTGCGGCAAGCCGGCGTCGCGGTAGTGGGTGCGCAACAGCCGATTCGACAAGCCGTGGAAGGTGCCTATCCACATCCCCCGGGTGTTGATCGGCAACATCGCCGACAAGCGCGTCGCCATTTCCTTGGCCGCCTTGTTGGTGAAGGTCACCGCCAGGATGCCCGCCGGGGAGACTTGGCCGGTCTGGATCAGCCAGGCGATGCGGGTAGTCAGCACCCGCGTCTTGCCGGAACCGGCGCCGGCCAGGATCAGCGCCGATTGCGGCGGCAAGGTGACGGCGGCGAGTTGTTCGGGATTGAGGTTGTGGAGGAGTTTTTGCATGCAGAGATTATAGCCGTTCGCAACCGTGCGGCGACCCGATGCCGCGCGAAACTACCCTGCAACCACGCGTCACGCCGGTTTGCGGAAATCGCTATCGATCCAGGCCTGCGCCGTGTCGCGGGTCAACTTGAAGTTTGCCCGCACGCGCACTTGCGCGAGCTGCGCGCCGTCATCGTCTTGCGCGGTCAACAACGCGTACGGATCGTCTTCATCGGGAATAATATCGAGCGTCACCGCCAGCGTCGCCGTGCGGGTATTGACGAAGATGCTCTTGTGCAGCATCGCATGCAGTTGCTGCTCATGCCGGCGCAACACTTCCGACGCCGTCTTGACCAGGGTGCCGAAGGCCGCCGCATCCAGCGGCTTGGGATTTTTCTTGTCGCGCCCCATCGTCCAGGGGCCGACCAGCGCCGGTTCGGACTCGCCATCCTTGCACATGGCGACCGCCCAGCCTTCGTCGTCTTCATTCTTGATGACGCGCGCGGTCCAGCCGTCGTCGCGCCACAGGCGCGGCTCTTGCGTCCGATCCGACGCCTCATCCGACGTTTCTTCTACGGCATCCGGCGAGGTAACGAACGAATCTGTCATTGCAATTGAACCTGATGAAGCGTCCGACCCGAGCGGATCGTGACTGGTATAAAAATCGAAATTTGCCTGCATCGCATCCTGCGGCCGACAAATTACCTGGCCCGGGACAGCACGATCAGCCATTTGCTGAACAAAACCAATTCGACATAGCCCGGCTCGCTGCCGGTGCGGCAATCCAGCATCGGGCGCAGCGCCGAGTAGCGCTTGCGGAAATCCGGCCCGATAAAAATTTCACGCCGACCGAAACGCATCGCAAAAGAAGAAGGAACGTATTCCGAACCGAAGCGCGTTCCGACGGTATTGAGGTTTGCCATGATAGAAGTCCTTGAGTGTGAACGGGCCGAACGAACATCGACAATGCAATGTCCACACTCTAGCACAACTACTGTACGAATAAACAGTATTATTTGTACAGTTGTTTACATCGTCGCGCGCCCGCAACAGCGAACGGTGCGGCGCAGACGGACATTCAGCTCTGCGCAAACAGGTCGGCAAATGCGCGCGCCGCGCTTTGCGGGTTGCCGGCCAGATAAATACTGCTGATCGCCGCCACCATGTCCGCGCCCTTTTCCACCAGCGGCGCGGCATTCTCGCGCGTCATGCCGCCGATCACGACGTTCGGCAAGGGGATGTCCTTTTTCGCCTGGGCCACGATGTCGGGCGACGTGGTCACCGGATATTTTTTCACGCGCGACGGATAGAAGCCGCCGAATGCGACATAGCTTGCGCCATCGCGATAGGCTTGCTGCGCCAATTCCAGACTGCCGTAACAGGATGCGCCGACGATCTTGCCCGGCCCGACTGCTGCCCGCACCTGCGCCACCGAGGCATCGGTGCCGCCGACATGGATGCCGTCCGCGTCCAGCGCCAGGCATAAATCGACATGATCGTTGACGATGAACGGCACCCGATAAGTGCGGCATAGGTCTTGCAGGCATTCCGCCTGTTCGCGCCGCAACGCGGCATCGGCGCTCTTGTGCCGATATTGCAGCAGCGCCACGCCGCCGCGCAGGGCGGCTTCGGTCACTTGCAGCAGCTGGCGGGTATCGTCCCAATCCGGCGTCACCAGATACAAACCTCTCATACTTTTCCTCTCGCAACTGCAACCGACCGATTCGGAATGCTTTGGCCGTCGGCAATCGAATAGGCTTGCGCCAGCGTTTCCTGGCAATACGCTTGCGCCAGCTCCAATGCCTCGACCATGCTCTTGCCCCGCGCCAGTTGCGCCGCCAAAGCCGAAGCCAGCGTGCAGCCGCTGCCGTGAAAACCACCGGGCAGGCGCGGCCAGCTCCATGACCGGCTATCGTCCGCTGTAAACCAGCGATTGACCACCTTGGCGTTGCTGCCGTGTCCGCCTTTGATCAATACATGCTTGCAGCCGCGCTTCAACAAGGCCTCGGCTTGCGTATCGGCGCGCCGGTCGCCGCTGCACAGAGTAAGCGCCTCCGGCATATTCGGCGTCACGATGGTGGCAAGCGCCATCAACGGCGCTAGCACCGCCACGGCGTCGTCGGCGCCCAGCGCGTCGCCGTGTCCGCTTGCCAGCACGGTGTCCAGCACTACCGGCAAATCGGGCTGCCGCAGCCGCAACAAATCAATCGTTTCGGCTATCGCTTCCGCGTTCGCTCGGCTGCCGACGATACCGATCTTGATTGCCGCAATCGCGAACTTATCGATCAATGGCTGCACTTGTTGCCGCAGCAGATCGACCGCCAACGGCTGCGCCGCATAGACGCGGTCGTTGTCTTGCGCGGTCAGCACGGTAATCACCGATAACGGATGCGCGCCTTGCGCTGCAATCGCCGCAATGTCCGCCTGGATGCCGGCGCCGCCGCTCGGGTCGGAACCGGCGAACACCAGCACGCACGGACGTTTCATGCAACGCGTCCTGCGGTCGGCGACGACGGCGATGCGGCAAAACGCTTCGGGATGCGTCCTGCGAGGAAGGCAGCGCGCCCGGCTTCGACTGCCAGGCGCATTGCATACGCCATCCGCACTGGGTCGCGCGCGCCGGCAATCGCGGTATTCATCAACACGCCGTCGCAGCCTAATTCCATCGCAATCGCGGCGTCGGACGCAGTGCCGACGCCGGCATCGACCAGCACCGGCACCTTGGCCTGTTCGATAATCAGCGACAGATTCCACGGATTCAAAATCCCCATGCCGGAGCCGATCAGCGACGCCAGCGGCATCACCGCGACGCAGCCGATTTCTTCCAGCATCTTGGCCTGGATCGGATCATCGCTGCAATACACCATCACGTCGAAGCCATCCTTGACCAGCGTCTCGGCGGCCTTCAGCGTTTCCGGCATGTTCGGGAACAGCGACTTCGGATCGCCCAGCACTTCCAGCTTGACCAGCTTGTGACCGTTCAATAATTCGCGCGCCAGTTGCAGCGTATACACGGCGTCGGTGGCGTTGTAGCAGCCGGCGGTATTGGGCAAGATCGTAAAGCGCGATGGCGGCACCGCGTCGAGCAGGCTCGGCGCATTCGGGTCTTGCCCGATATTGACGCGGCGGATCGCCACTGTGATGATTTCAGCGCCGCTGGCCTCGGTCGCCACGCGGGTTTCTTCCAGATCCTTATACTTGCCGGAGCCGACCAACAGGCGCGAGCGATAGGTTTTCCCCGCGATGGTCAAGCCGGACGCTTCGGCATAGGGATTGGACTGCGTTTCGGTACTCATCTTCTCTCCAAATATAAATGGTTCATCCGAGTATTTTGTGTGCAAGTCATTTGGCTCTAACCCAACCCTCCGTCATTCCCGCCTTCGCGGGAATGACGGGGATGTTTTTTGCCAAACCTGCATGAAAACGTGCTTCTATCCACAAAGAAGTCCGAACAACCACAAATTACCCGCCGCCGATGGCGCGCACGATATCGACCCGATCGTGCGGCTGCAACTGCCGTTGCGCCCACAAATGGCGCGGCACGATTTCGCGGTTGATCGCCACCGCCAGCGCCTGATTCGACAACGCCAGCGCGGCGATCAATCCTTGCACATGCTGCCCCGGTTCGACGTCGCGCGGTTCGCCGTTAAGTTCAATGGCGATCATGCTGTTACGATTCCTTCACTATGCCCCCCTCTCCCGCCTGCGGGA
>JARLJG010000035.1 GCA_031291325.1 Burkholderiaceae bacterium | reverse complement strand
TTCCACGAACTTCTCGAACTCATAGCCGGTGACATCGTCATAGATCAGCGTGCCATCCTTGATGTAATGGGTGGTGCGCTGATAATCGTCGTTGTGGCCGAATTCATAGCCGGTGCCGACCACTTCCATGCCCAGATCTTCGTAAGCGCCGATGACGTGACGCGGGCGCAGGCCGCCGACGAACAGCATCACCTTCTTGCCGTCCAGGCGGGGGCGGTACTTGGCGATGACTGCGTCGGTCAAGGCTTTGTACTTGGCGATCACGCGCTCTGCGCCTTCCTTGATCTTGTCGTCGAAGTGGCTGGCGATTTCGCGCAGCGAGGCTTCGATCTTGGACGGGCCGAAGAAGTTGTATTCGACCCAGGGAATGCCATACTTCTCTTCCATCTGGCGCGAAATGTAGTTCATCGAACGGTAGCAGTGCAACACGTTGAGCTTGGCCTTCGGCGTATTTTCCAATTCGGCAATCGAACCGTCGCCGGACCATTGGGCGATCACGCGCAAACCCATTTCTTCGAGCAGGATGCGCGAAGCCCAGGCGTCGCCGCCGATGTTGTAGTCGCCGATGATGGCGATGTCGTACGGTGTTGCCTCGAAATGATTCTTGTTCGGGTCCATCTTGTCGAACACCCATTCCTTGATCGCATCGTTGGCGATATGGTGTCCGAGCGATTGCGAGACGCCGCGAAAGCCTTCGCAGCGCACCGGCACGATCGTATGGTTGTTGAATTCCTTGGATTTCTTTTTCGAGACTGCCTCGATGTCGTCGCCGATCAGGCCGATCGGGCATTCCGACTGCACCGAGATGCCTTTGTTGAGCGGGAACAGGACCTGGATTTCGTCCATTACCTTTTCCAGCTTCTTGTCACCGCCGAAGACGATGTCTTTTTCCTGGAAGTCGGACGTGAATTGCATGGTGCCGAACGCATCGATGCCGGTCGTGCCGACGTAATAGTTGCGGCGCGACGCCCACGAGTATTGGCCGCAGCCGACCGGGCCGTGGCTGATATGGATCATGTCCTTGATCGGACCCCAGACCACGCCCTTCGAGCCGGCGTAAGCGCAGCCGCGAATGGTCATCACGCCGGGGATCGACTTGATGTTGGACTTGACGTTGCAATCGGACTTGCCCTCCTCCTGGGTGGTCAAGTGCTTGGCACGCCGCTTGGCGGTTTTTTCCGGATAGGCCTTCAGGACCTCGTCGATCAATTCCTTGTTGCGTGCAGTGGTTTCTTCAACTGTGAGGCTCATGGGCCCTCCCAAAAAAAATGGCGAAACTGTTTCGCTCTTGCCGCGTTCGGACTCGACGCGGACTGGCGCAAATTCGGTATTTCAGAGTGCGCGTGTCAGGCGGCAGCCCGGCACGCGCGGCTTTGCTTGTTGCTTATGCTGCTGCGGCGGCGGCAGCCAATTCTGCTGCCGATTTGCCAACCAGCGACTCGTCGATGACCGGCATCAAACCGTGCTGCATCAGCAAGTCTTCCAGCTCGTCCATCGTGATCGGCGTCGGGATCGTTCCCTTGCCGGCGTTGGCGTGGATCTTCTCGGCCAGCGTGCGATACTCCTGTGCCTGCTTCGATTCAGGCGCAAATTCCAGCACCGTCATGCGACGCAATTCGGCATGCTGCACGATGTTGTCGCGCGGCACGAAGTGGATCAGCTTGCTGTTGAGCTTGGCAGCCAGCGCTTCGGCCAATTCGAGTTCCTTGTCGGTCTGGCGCTCGTTGCAGATCAAACCGCCCAGACGCACGCCGCCCGAATTTGCATATTTCAAGATACCCTTGGAAATGTTGTTGGCGGCATACATCGCCATCATTTCGCCAGACATCACGATGTAGATTTCCTGCGCCTTGTTTTCACGAATCGGCATCGCGAAACCGCCGCACACAACGTCGCCCAGCACGTCGTAGGAAACGTAGTCTGCGCCGTCATACGCGCCTTCTTCTTCGAGGAAGTTGATCGAGGTGATGACACCGCGACCGGCGCAGCCGACTCCAGGTTCCGGGCCGCCGGATTCGACGCAGCGGATATCCATATAGCCGACCTTCATCACGTCTTCGAGTTCCAGATCCTCGACCGAACCGGCATCGGCGGCGAGGGAAAGGATGGTGTCTTGTGCTTTTGCATGCAGGATCAAGCGGGTCGAATCGGCCTTCGGGTCGCAGCCGACGATCAGGATTTTTTGTCCCATCTGCGCCAGTGCTGCGAGCGTATTTTGCGATGTCGTGGATTTGCCAATCCCGCCTTTGCCGTAGAAAGCAATTTGTCTTAATGCAGCCATGTGATTCTCCTAAAATTGTCAGTGAAGGTTTCGTTCCAAGCAGTATTACCAGTCGTCTATTTGCATCCGTTTGGACGCCGCTTCGAAACTTTTATAGGTCTTCGTCTCAAGTCGCGCTTTCGGCAAAACTTCGTCGGTGCGACTACCTCTTTGCAAATGCCGTGCCACAACGCAGGATGTTTTGTAAGTCATTGATTTTGTAGGGGTATTTTGGCAAATTCGTGCCTCCTGGGAGGCGTCGCTTGGCATGTTACAAACCACACAAACGACACTCGATACTGTAAGGAACAAGACAAGCCGAGCCGCTCGCGGCGGCTGGCAACGCGTGCGCGTCGGCGCAGCAAAAGGATGCTCCTCACTCTACAGCTTTCACGTTGTTGCCTTGTTGTAGTGTTGAATGACGCAGCGGGAACGAAGTTTGCTATGTACCTTCAATAGAACGCTTTTGGCAGGCAGGCAAAGCCAGGAGCAGGATAATTTATTGGCGAACAGGAGCCGACATGCAAATAGGTGTAGACAGTCAGCGTGCCGTCGAAAACAAGCGCGTCTTCGTCATCGATAGCGACGAGGTCAGCAGCATGGCGCTGCAATTCATGTTGGCCGACGAATGCGAAACCCATGTGCTGCCGGACGTGGCCAGCGCCTTGATCAAAGGCCGCGACTGGCCGCCGCAACTGGTGTTGCTGGGTGCCGGCACCATTGCGGAAGAGGGGTTGAGCGCAATATCGCGCTTGAAGGCGCAGCATGGCGGCTTGAAAATTTTGATCGTCTGCGATTCGGTTGACGAAGCCATCGTCAAAGAGGCAATCGCCTTGGGCGCCAATGCGGCGCTGCCACGCCCGCTGAAACTTGAAACAGTGCGCCGCAAGGTCGACGCCCAGCTTGGCCGGCGCGCGGCGCTCTCGATTCCGGTGGCGGTGGTGTGAGCGCTGACGCCATGACGAATTCCCGCTCGCTTCCGCTTGCCGCGCCGCCCGCCAATCCGCATTACAGCCTGCTGGGCGGCGCGGCGGGGGTGCAGCGTCTGGTTGAGCGCTTTTATGCGCTGATGGATCAATTGCCGCAGGCGCAAACGATACGCGCGATGCACCCGGCCGACTTGACGCGCTCGAAGGAACACTTGTTCATGTTTCTTTCCGGATGGCTGGGCGGCCCGCCCCTGTATGCCGAACGGCGCGGGCCGCCGCGTTTGCGGCGCGACCACATGGCTTTCGCCATCGATACCGCCGCGCGCGACGCCTGGATGGCGTGCATGCGGCAAGCGTTGGCCGACGTCGTCGAAGACGCCGCGCTGCGCGCGCAACTGGAAGCAGCTTTTTTTAAAACCGCCGATTTTCTTTGCAATCAATAAGGAGCAAGTCATGACTTCCATCGCTGCAACCCCCCTGGCCGAAATCGAAGCAGAAGGGCGTCTGTTAAGCCCGGTATTCAAAGGCGCAACCGCGCGCCCCGGCCGCTTCGCCTTCCGTGGCGAAATCGCGCTCAAATTCCAGGCTTCGCTGGCCGATGAAAAGCGTCCGCCCGAGATCAAGCTCGATCAGGTGATGACGGTGGCCGACGCCGGCGCGACGACCATCCCGTTCCTGACCGGCATGGCGCCGTCGCTGGAACATCTGAAATTATTGTGCGAAGTGCTGGGCGACAAATTGTCTGCCGACGGCAAGTATTTCTTCTTTGCTTGCAATCTCGACATTTCGACCCGCTACCGGATTCCATACGGCGGCGCAACCTTCTACGTGTTGCCGCTGGACGAATCGACCGTCTACAACGAGTTGCTGGACCTGTTCCGTATCGAACGCAGCGATCTCAAGAAGCTCGACACCGCCGCCAAGGTGCTGGCCATCGCCGACGCTGCGGCGCGCTTCGATGGGAAATTCGAAGAAATCAGTTTCGAGCAAGGCTTGGCGGTGATGGGCCCGATCAAGATCCGGGAAAATCGTCCGGTCTAGTAGCATGCCAACCACGGTCATTTTTTACGAAAAGCCCGGCTGCGGCAACAACGCGCGCCAGAAGCTGTGGCTGGCGGCGGCTGGACATACCGTGATCGGCCGCAACTTGCTGACCGAAAAATGGACCGAAGCGCGGCTGCGGCCATTTTTCGGCAACTTGCCGGTGGCGGAGTGGTTCAACCGCGCGGCGCCGCGCATCAAGTCGGGCGAGGTGCAGCCGCACGAATACGACGAAGCGGGCGCGCTGGCGCTGATGCTGGCGGAGCCTTTGTTGATACGCCGGCCCTTGATGGAAATTTTCGACAGTTGCATTTGCGGCTTCGACCCGGCGGCCATCGATGCGTGGATCGGTTTGACTCCCGCCACGATCCAAAAGCTGGAGGGCGCGGACGCCGAGGCATGTTTGCACGTGGGGCGCGAATCGCATTGCCATGAAGATATTTCGTGAAAGCCCAATATGATCTACGTAGTCGAATTTCCGCAACAAGGAAGGGCCAGCGCCTGGTTTACGTTTGGGCAGCAGGATTTTGTGCGCAAGATCTACGCCGGCGATAAGCTGCGGGACTACGAGATATACGATGTCGCCAGCGCGCGCGAATTGTTGGATTCGGTCGACGCTACGCCGGAAACGGCGGATGTGCGGGACAAATTTCCGGCAATGTGCGCGCTGGCCGATCGCTACGGCTGGGACACCGTGTTGTATCGCGCCGACTATCTTTTCGGCGCAGGCGTGTTTCAGCCGATTGCCGTCAGCGAAGCGGCAGCCTGCGCCGGCGCGCTGGCCAAGCGCTTGAAAGCATGCCGGGTTTACTGGAACGATGCGGAAGCGACCGATGCGATCGACAACGATCCGATATTCGACGGCGTCGATGGCTATTGGGCGCGCGAAGCACTGCGCGAACAGTTGGTTGCGCTGGAGATTGTGGAGGGATTGTAGGCTTTAGCGCCTAAGGGGGATGCCAATGTTAAACAGCGCGTTGTTCGCAATCGTGGAAGAAGCCGGCACGGCGGTGATGATTTTGACGGAAGAAGTCGAGCAAGCCGAGTTCCTCAATTCGCGCCTGACGCGTGCCGAGGCACGACGCCAATTGCTGATTTTGGCGGCGGCGGTCGGCGGCGTTCCCGCCGAAGCACGCTCGCTGTTGCCGGAACTGGAATGGGATGCCTGGAGCAAGGTCGCGCATGAACTGGGTCAAACCGGGGCGGGCGCCGACGAATTCCTGTGGTTTACGGTGCGCTCGCTGGTGCCGGCCACGCTATTGTGGTTGCAGGTTTATCGCAGGAACCAGCCGGAATTGTTTGCGTTCACGCTGTGATGCCGGCAGGCCAGGCCGCGCGCTATTTCACCAAACCATGCATGCAGGAAGGAAGCGAATCATGACTACCTATATCAAAACCACCGAAGGCGGACTCAAGGTCGAAGTAATCGGCACGGCGATTTATCTCGATGGCAAGCTGGAAGCGGAAACGCTAATCGAATTGATCGAACATCCGAACCGCGCCGCCATCCTGAAAGCTGTGCCGAACGCCACGCACGTGGCCGGACGCTTGCCGCTCACCTTGTACGAGGCCGGCACCGCCAAGGCGGCAATCTTTCGCGCGAAGACCGAGTTCGACCCCAGCCCCAAGGCCGTCATGGAGCGGCTGCGTCTTGCGGTCATCGAAAAGGCGCGCCTGGAAGGCATCGAGTAAGGAGAAAACATGCCGATTTTCGATTTTCGTTGCAAGGCTTGCAGCCACGGTTACGAGCAATTGGTGCGGTCTTCCACCGTGTTGGTGTGCCCGGCTTGCGGCAGCGCCGATGTGGAAAAGCAGGTATCGGCGCCGGCGCCGCAAGGCCAAATCGCCGGCTTGATTTCGCGCGCCCGCACGCAGGCCGCGCGCGAGGGGCATTTCAGCAACTACAAAAAGTCGGAGCTGCGGGGGAAGGTCAAATAAACTTCGCCGCAGGGGTGTGATTCAAAGTTGGGGGAAACATCCATTACCCCCTCCGTCTTTCCTGCGAAAGCGGGAATCTATAGTGACTCTGTCCGGGCTAGCGGCTTATGGATTCCCGCTTTCGCGGGAAAGACGGAGGTTTTGCGCATTGTGTTGATATTTTCCACCAGTTTGAATCACACCTTCCCCGCAGAACATTCCGGTCAGTGGCGCGTCTTCAGCGCCGCCAGTTCTTCCGGCGCGATGCGAAACACGCCGCGGCCGTTGGTCAATGACTGATAACTATTGACCGTGGCGCAGCTCAATACATTGAACCACTGCTGCGGATCGGCCCAGTCTGGCCGCTCGCCGATATCGACGACGCTGCCGTCGGGCGCAAAGCGCGCATGGATGATGGTTTTGGTGTTCATGGTGTCTCCTTGTTCAAACACTAGTGCAGGCGATGGCCGTTTCCGGCATGAATGCGGCTTCAAATTCGGCCAGCGGCATATCGATTTGCCGGATGCCGTATTCCGCCATGAAGCGTTGTTCGTTGCGCGTGGGGACGCCTTCCAGAACTGCCCAATGTTGGTCCGACGAGCGCTTGATGATCTGGCGCGCAAAGGTGCGTTGCAACTGGTCGTTGAAGCGGCAGCCGAGAAACAGGAAATGACGTCCGCGCCGCAGCGTTTGCACCAGCGGCGGGATCGGCGTCTGGATATCGATCTCGGTCAGCACTTCGACGTAGTCGGAATCGGACACCAGGTAATTCTGGGCTGGCGCAAAAGCGCCGATCGGTTGATACAGCACGGTTTTCCAGTCATCGGCAGTTTCTTCCACTACTGCCTTGCCGGCGGCGTCGTAGTATTGGAACCAGATGCCGAAATGCTCTGCCTGCGACAAACCCTGGACTTGCCCCCAGTCGGTGCGCGCGTTTAGTGCATTGCGCATCGCGTCGTCGTACCAGACATCGACGATCATCGGGATGTTCGGGTGCGCCGCCAGCGATTTTTGCAGGCTGGTCGGCGTCACGCTGGCGGAAAACGCCTGGCGCATCAGGTCGACCACGGTCTTGCGGTGCTTGAAGTTTTCGATAAACTGGGCGACCGCCGTCAGGCGCTTGCGGATTTTGTGCGGCACCGTGACCTTGGTCGACATCAAGGCAGCCAGCTTTTCCGGCGAATCCGGCACCGGGCAATCCGGCATCTGTTCCAGCAAACCCGATCCGAGGTAGGGGATTAGCGTGCCGGCAGCCAGAGCGGCGTGGATGTCCTTTAGCTGCGGGTTAAGTTGGTTTTTCATGGCACGCCTTTCTGGACGGAATTCGTAATTCGTAGTTCGTAGTTCGATTCGATTTTGGATGTGCCCCAAATTCCTTAGGCAAAACCCAGTAATTCGACCGTGACATCTTCGTTGCCAAGGATGGCTTGGCAGCCCAGGCGCGATTTCAATCCGACACCGATCATGCTATCGAGCTTGGCATTTTCCGCTGGTGCGATTCTCGACACGGTTTTTCTGCCTTCGACCAGGAACAAGTGGCAGGCGCCGCATTCGCCCTTGCCGTCGCATTTGTGCATGATCGGCTCGCCGGCATGCAAGACGGCGGCCAGCAAGCTGGTGCCGCTGGCGACTTCGACGGTTTTCCCCGAGGGTTTGATGGTGACGACTGGCATGTTATAGACTCCTTGTATAAATGGTGAATGAGGTTCAATAGATGGCGGCGCCGGCGCCCACGTTGATCGACGAATCCTTCGCCGTTTGCACGATGAAATGCACTTCGTCATCGGTCAGGTGGGCGTGAAACGGCAGGGCGATGCAGCGGTCGGCGATTTTTTCGGTCAGGAACAAATCGCCTTTCTTGCAGCCGAAGCGGCTGTAGAAAAACTGTTGATGCAAGGGTTGGCACCAGGCGGCGGCTTCGATTTCTTCGGTCGCCAGATCGTCGATGATCTGGTTGCGCATGCTGCGCGTGAAGCGCGTTCCCAGGTGGACCAGGTACAGCATCCAATGCACTTCGTCGACTTCCGGCGCGATATACGGCGGCTTGATGCCCTCGAAGAATTGCACATGTTCGAGATAAAAGGCTTCGACGCGCTTGCGGCGCGCCAGGATTTCGTCGAGCCGATCCAGTTGCGCGAGGCCGATGGCAGCGGTGAGTTCACTGATTCCAGCTTGGTGCGGCACGCGGCTGGCGATGGAAATCGAGAAGCGGTCGCTCAACTCGCGGTTGCGCACATAGTGCAATTCGCTCGCAATTTCCGGATCGTCGGTGACCAGCATCGCGCCTTCGCCGCAGCACAGCGCCGACGGTTGCGAAAAATCGAAGATCGCCACGTCGCCGAAGCTGCCGACTTGCTTGCCGCGATAGTGCGAACCGATGGCCTCGGTCGAATCTTCGATCAACTTCAATCCATGTTGTTGCGCCAGCGCGCGGAACTCGTTCCAGGCCGCCGGGTGGCCGTTGCAATTGCACACGACAATCGCGCGCGTGCGTTCGGTGATCTTGGCGGCGGCCTTGTCCGGCGCCAGCGTGCCGGTCCAATAATTGATGTCCGCAAATACCGGCGTGGCGCCGACCAGCGCAATCGCGTGGGCGATCTGGCGCCAGGAATAAGCCGGCGCAATCACTTCGTCGCCCGGCTTGATGCCGAGCGCACGCAAGGCCAGCATCAGCGCGATGCTGCCGCTGGCCGCCGCCACGCCGTAGCTGCGCCCGAGGTAACTGGCGAATTCGCTCTCGAATGCTTCAACTTTGGGGCCGGACGACAGTTGCGGCCCTGCCAGCACCGCCTTGACCGCAGCGAACTCTGCATTGCTGATGTCCGGGTCGGACAGCTTGATCCATTCCTGTTCCATGCTGCTTCCTATCTGCTGGCAGTGATGACGACACCACCGGCCTGCTGCGGATCGTCGACGATCTTCCAGCAATGGTTGCTGGTATCGACCAGGAACAAGTCGTAGCCGCCGCTGCGCCGGTAAGGCAACTCGCCGCGCATGTCATCGGCGTCGCAGCGCGTCGCCTGCAAGCCGGGAAATCCGGCGCGTATCTGCGGCAGCGGATTGATGCCGCTTGCGCTTGCCAGCAACAGGCTTTCGATGCCTTGCACTTGCGCGGACGTGAGCGCCATCTTATTCTCCCGACTTGCGCGCATCGACCGTGATCGGCAGCGCGGTGCCGGCTGCCATCGCCGGCAATTCGAGTTGCCAGCCGTTGGCCAGGGTCACGCTGCCGCCCCACATCTCCGGCTTTTCCATCGAGACGATCGCCTCTTCCAAATCCTTCTTCGGCACATAGGCCGACAGCGCGCCGGAAGCGTTCTTGCGGATCATGACTTTCATGAATGTATCTCCAAAAGTTGAGCTTCCAGTTTGCGGGCACCTCTAAAAATTTCCAAAAGCGCCCAATCTCGAGCCTGCGGTGCTCGATGTACATATGTACATGTCCGCTCCTCGACTCGACCTTGGACACTTTTGGCAATTTTTAGAGGCACCCTTGAGTAACTTATCGCGCATGATTTCATTGCCAGAACACCCGCGCCGGATCTTCGTTCAGGCAATCCATCACTTCGTCCAACCTTCGCGCCGCCTGATGGAACTGCCAGCGATGCGACGTATGGTTTTTGTAATACAGGTTCCAGCGATCGGCCGCCGCGTCGAATTCGAGCCACGCGATATCGATGACGCCGCCTTCGGCGTCGATATTGCGCGAACAGCAGGCGCTCTGGATGCGATAGCCGCTATCGCAGATTTCCACCATCGGCGTCACGTAGCGATAGCGCACGCGCTTTTCCAGCAAGCGGATCACGCGTTGCAAATCGAACTCGTTCGGTTGGCGCGCGTGGCCGAACGCCGAGGGCGAGATTGAATTGGTCGAAAAAGCGGCGTTCATGCTTGTCGCGCGACTAGGCTTGCGCCAGCTCGATCTCGTCTTCAAGGCAACCGACCACGCGATTGCTGGGGAACTCCACCATGTAGACCGGGGTGGCGCTCTCTTCATGCATGCCGACCTGGACTATTTCGCCGCTACTGCCTTGTTCGACCAGCAGCGTGTCGGCTTCGCAGTCGGGATAGGAGCCGTCGTTGAACAAGTCGACAGCGGCCACCACGCGCTGCCCCCAGTCGTATTTCGGCATTTTCGATTCGATCATGTCTTGCCTCCGATGTTTTCCCGTTCAAGCCAGCGCGGCCGCTGGCTCGTCCTGCGGCACTTCTTCGTCTGAATCGTCGTAGTCGAGCGATTCCAATTCGCGTCCCTTCATGCCGACCCGGTAGCCGTGTTCGATGAATTCGATGCCGTAAATGTAGAATTGCTGCAAGAAGGTGCCGATGCTGGTGACATAGCCGATATCGCCCTTTTTCACCAGGATGTCGCCGATTTCCTTGCCGGGAAAGGTGCCGTCGTTGCGGATTGTCTTCAGGCTTTTGACCTTTTCGCCATATTCAAAATGCGGCGGATTATTCAGCTCGACATGGCCATCATCGCGGTTGATCTTCATGCTTGCCACTCCTTCCGATACGTCTATCCGTTTCCACTGCTACTGTTGGCGCGCTTGTGCCGCCTCGCGCACCGCTTCATCCTCGTCCGCCAACAGCGGACCCAACTGCGCGTAGTCGATGCGCTCGGCCACCGCGTGCCGCACCTGGCAATCTTCGTCTTGCCTGAAGATCGCCAGTTGTGCCGGCGCCAAGCGCTGCACCACTACTTTCCGCACCGCCGGGTCGCGGTCGCTGGCCATGCTCGGCAACAGGCCGGAGCCGATGCGTCTGGCCACTTCGATGCGCACTTCGCGCTCCGGGTCGCGCATCAGGCGCGGCAGCCAGTCTTGGCCGATACGGCGCGCCACCACCGTGCGCACGTAATAATCCGCGTCATCCATCATGCTATGCAGATGCCACACCTCCAGCCGCGCTGCCACCTGGATGCGCACTTCCCGATCCGGGTCGTGGCGCAATTGCATCAGCAAGCGTTGCGGCAGCCGTTGCGCCACACTCCAGCGCACCGTTTCGTCCGGGTCGTCCAGCAGGCGCGGCAGGTAAAACACTTCCACGTACTTGGCCGCCACGGCGCGCACTTCAAAGTACGGATGCGTCAAAAATTCCTTCGCCAGCGCCCGGTTGTTGCTGAAGAAGCGATCGATACGGCGCGCATAGCGGTCGCAGACACAGGCCTTTTTCGGTGCGCAGTGGCCGCTCGCCAGCAGGTGGCGCTGCGGACAAAGCGCGCAATCGAGCGCGTTGCCCTGCCAATCGAGCGCCTCGAAATCTTCATTCTTCATCGTCCAGACCCATGCGCTGCAATACGTCGCGCAGCACCGAACCGTTCAGCCGGTCGAGCGGATCGAGTTCGATCAGCTTTGCCAGCATGGCTTCTCCAACGTTCAGGTTGCCCAAGCGCATGTTGAGATAGGCGCAGGCTTTCAGCGTAAACAGGTAAAAGCGCGGCAGCGCTGCGTAGCTGGAAAAATCCGCGAGCTGCGGCGACACCGCTTGCCATGCGAATGGCAAGCCGTTGTCGCGCGCGGCTTTTGCCAGACAGCGTTCACCCACCGCCAGCGCCTCGCGCAAGCGGTTCTTGTAAAAGTAAAAGCGGTACAAACCGATATGCACAGCCGGATGCTCCGGCGCCAGCAGATAGGCGCGCTGCAAATGCTGCTCGGCGCGCTCGTCGTCGCCGTACGCTGCGGCAGCGGCGTTCAGTTCCCACTCGATCGCGGGCGGCAGCATGCCGCCCAGGCAAGCCGCTTCCAGCCACTGGCCGGCATCGTCCTCGGGCAGTGCCGAGGGCGGTACAGGTTTGGTTGCTGGATGCGTATTCATTGCGCTAAGCCTTGCGCCGTATGCTTGAGATATCCACCGTGGCCATCGCCGGCGGCGCGGATGTGCCGTGCGAACCGCAACTGTGGGCGGCAGCGTTCGGATTGCGGAAGGTCAAACCGGATTCCGACATGGTATCGGCGAAATCGATGGTCACGCCTTCCAGCAGCAGGCGGCTTTCGGCCGGCAGAAATACCTGCAAGCCGTTGCAATCGAGCCCGGCATCGCCAGGCAGCGGCGCCGCTTCGACGCTGAACTCGGAGGCCAGGCCGGAACAACCGCCCGCGCTCACCTTCAGGCGGAAGCCGGATTGCGGCGAGCCGCCGTTGAAGCGCACCATGCGGCGCATGAATTTTTCGGCGGCTGGGGTGATGGTGATATTCATCGGGTCGCCTTATGCCTGGTAGCGCGGGTACGCGTTGTCGATCACGCAGGTGTTGTCGACCGGGCAGACGGCCACGCATTGCGGTTCGTCGAAGTGGCCGAGGCACTCGGTGCATTTCTTCGGGTCGATCAGGAACACGCCGTTTTTTTCGCGGATGGCGACGTTAGGGCATTCCGGTTCGCACGCGGAACAGCCGGTGCATTGCGATGCGATGATTTTGTAAGCCATGGTTTTCTCCTTGCATGAAACTAAAAATTGTTACGCCGCGATGTATGCGCCTTGCCGGATATCGGCGTCGCCGCGCGGCAGATGCACGATCTCGCCGGCCTTGACCTGCGCCACGTATTGCATGAAATAGGCAATCGCCGACTGTTCGATGAATTCGTGCGCGTAGCGGTCCACCGGATCGATGCCGGCCTTCTTCAAATCGTCCCTCGGGCAACCGCCGATCTTGGCGACGAATACCGCATGGCAGTCGTTGATTGCGCGGATGACCGTCTCCAGCGAATCTTCCTCACCGTATCCACCCTGGCAGTACAGGTCGACGCGGCGATGGCCGACGAATTTCGCACCCTGCGCGCTGACTTCGTAAATCTGGAATTCGCTCGCATGGCCGAAGTGCTCGTTGACCTTGCCGCCGCCCTTGGTGGCGACCGCAATCAGCATCGAAATGCCGCTGGCGTCGGCCAGTTGGGTCAACAATTCCTGCTCGGCTTCCTTGGCGGCAACCTTGGCCTGGCGCTCCTGCTCGACCACTTCCTGATAAGCCTTGCGGGTGGCGCTGTCGTACGTCACCTCCATCGCCTCGATCTTTTCGGTGGTGAATTCGGCGCTGCGGTCTTCGCCCAGCAAGCCCACGGCGTCGGCGCGGCATTGGCGGCAATGGCGCATCATGTTCATTTCGCCTTCGCAGGAGTCCTGCAATGCCTTCAACTCTTGCGCGCTGGGGCCGCGCTGGCCGTTCAGGCCGAACACGGTGCCATGTTCGGGCGCAGAAATCAGCGGCATGATGTTATGCAGGAACGCGCCGCGCGACTTCACCGCGCGGTTGACCTCGACCAGATGCTTGTCGTTGACGCCGGGGATCATCACGGAATTGACCTTGCACAAGATGCCGCGCTCGGTCAGCATTTCCAGCCCCAGCAATTGACGCTCGGTCAAGATGCGCGCCGCTTCGATGCCGGTCCAGCGCTTGTTCTTGTAAAAGATCCACGGGTAGATATGCTGGCCGACTTCGGGATCGACCATATTGATGGTGATCGTCACGTGGTCGACCTTGTACGAGGCGATGGTGTCGACATGATCCGGCAGGGTCAAACCGTTGGTCGACAGGCAGAGCTTGATGTCGGGCGCGGTGCGCGAAATCAGCTCGAAGGTCTTGAAGGTTTTTTCCGGGTTGGCAAGTGGGTCGCCGGGGCCGGCGATGCCCAGCACCGTCATTTGCGGGATGGTGGAAGCGACCGCGATGACTTTTTTCGCTGCTTGTTCGGGCGTCAGTTTTTCGCTGACCACGCCGGGACGCGACTCGTTCGCGCAATCGTATTTGCGATTACAGTAGTTGCATTGGATATTGCAAGCCGGCGCCACCGCGACGTGCATGCGCGCGTAGTGGTGATGCGCTTCCTCGCTGTAGCATGGATGGTTCTTGACCTTTTCCCAGACTTCGGGCGCCATATCGGCCGGGCCGTCGGACGATCCGCAGCTCGCTTTGCCGCCATCGCCGCTGGTACCGCAACCCTTGTGTTCGGCTACCTTGTCCAGCAGGGTTCCGAGCGATTTGATTTCGTGGATACCGACATACTCTGCAGGTTGCATGAACTTCCCCTTTCGGAAAATGACGCCGACGCGTTCTCGAAAGGGGTAATAGCCAAAATCATGCCAAGACTAAATAGTCAATAAAATCAATAACATAGCGAGTTTAAAGGAAAAAATTTCGGTGTGACAATGTCGACAAAGACGAGTCCATTGTCGGATCGCTTGTCAGAAACGCGACAAATAAAGCGACGCATTGGGCGGTATGGACGTGGCGGGGGGAGGGAGGAAGGGCTATCGCATGAAGGTTGCGCCTCCCTCTCGTTTCAATTTACTCCTCCGCCCAAAATTCGAAGAAAGGTATCCCCTCTCCCGCAGGCGGGAGAGGGTTAGGGCGGCCCGCGTAGGGTGAGGGCGCTTGCCAAGTCAATAGGTCTTGCGAGCGCCCTCAGCCTACGCGGCCCGCCCCACCCCCTCTCCCGCCTGCGGGCGAGGGGAGTCGTGCAGCAATCAACCTTCATGCGATTGCCTTGGAGAGGGGACGCCGTTATTTAAGTGGAGATGCGCGCGGCGTCCAGCACCGCGCGCGATGCGGCAGAATCAGAATTTCTTTACTTCGATATTGTATTTTTGCAGCGCGTAGCCCATCTGGCGCGGCGAGATATTCAGCACCCGCGCCGCCTTCGCCTGCACCCAGCCGGATTGCTCCAGCGCCCAGATCAAGCGCTCGCGTTCCGAGCTGGGCGCTTGGGGGGCGCTATCCGCAGATGGAATTTCCTTGATCGGAATGGTCGATCTTCCGCGCGCAACCGCGACCTCGATCGGGCCGGACACGTTGATCGGCATACTCTGTATCGGCTCGTGCAAGAATTGCGTCAAACACTTGTTTTGCTGGCAGGAGAAGTGCACTTCGTCGATCACTTCGCCGCGCATCATGGTCGCAGTGCGCTCGACGCAATTTTCCAGCTCGCGCACGTTGCCCGGCCAGAAGCAGTTGATCATGATATTCAACGCGCGCGGCGAGATCGACAACTCACGATTGTTTTCAAGCCGGAATTTCTCCAGGAAATGCTCGACCAAATAGGGGATGTCTTCGCGCCGTTCGCGCAGCGGCGGAATGAAGATGCTGACGACGTTGATGCGGTAATACAGGTCGGCGCGGAAGTCGCCTTTGACAACGGCTTTTTCCAGATCGCGGTTGGTCGCGGTAATCAGGCGCACGTCGACCTTGATCGAACGCGACCCGCCGACCCGCTCGAATTCGCGCTCCTGCAGCACGCGCAACAACTTGGTTTGGAAGGCCGGCGAAATCTCGCCGATCTCGTCGAGAAACAGCGTGCCGCCATGCGCCAGCTCGAAGCGTCCTTTGCGCTCGGACTGCGCGCCGGTGAACGCGCCTTTTTCATGGCCGAACAATTCCGACTCCAGCAGCGTCTCCGACAGCGCCGCGCAATTGAGCTTGATGAACGGCCCATCCTTGCGCGGACTCAGGTAGTGGATCGCGCGCGCGATGACTTCCTTGCCGGTGCCGCTTTCGCCGCGCAACAGCATGGTCGAGCGCGACGGCGCCGATTGATGGACTTCGGCAAACACTTCCTGCATCGCCTTGGAAATACCGATCACATTATCCAGGCTGTATTTGCCCTTGAGTTCCTTCTTCAAGTGCTTCTGTTCTTCCAGCAACTGGCTGCGCTCGGCGGTTACGCTGCGGTAGAGGCGCACGGTCTGGCCGATCAGGTTGGCGACCATGGAAAGAAAGCGCACGTCGTCGTCGAAGGTGCTCTGGCTAGGGTCGACCACGCGATCTATGCATAGCACGCCCAGGGTCTCGCGCGCAGCCTTGATCGGCACGCCGATGAAAGCGATTTTGCCGTCGCCCGCCGGTTCCAGCGCATCGGAGGTGCGCGCCAGGAAGGTCGGTTCTTCGGAAATGTCGGACACCACGCTCGGCATGCCGGTCTGGAATACCTTGCCGGTAATCCCTTCCCCGACCCGATAGCGGCCACGCCTGAATTCCTCCTTCGACAATCCGACCGCACTAACCAGGTGCAATTCACCGGATTCGTGCATCAAACTGAGCAGTCCGCGCCGAATGCCCAGATGGATCACCAGGATGTTCAACACTTCGCGCAAGGTTTTGGACAAGTCTAGCGACGAGCCTAATATCTTGCTGATCTCGTATATCGTTACGAGCTGTAAATTACCACGCCGGTCCGCAATATTGACCATCGGACTCTCCAAACTTGACTGCTGTTCGACATCAGGCCGCAATGCGGCGCTCCACTGCGTCCTTTGTCTGATTTGTTGGTCTTAGAGAATTCGACATGAGAGGCGCTCCACCCTACTGCGTTTAGTGAGCAATATTCATGCCATTGGCGATGGGTTGGCGGCGACAGGGCCCGATCGACCTACTTCCCGTTCTCTATTTCGGATTTGCGGGGTTCGGGCCGGTAAGGAGGCAGTCGATTTCCTTGAAGCTGCCGCCGCTGATGCGTATCGATTTGGCATCGTCGTTGATAATTTCGTCAGGCGGAGTAAATCCGAGCAAGGTGGCGTCGCCGGAATATTTGTACCAGTCGATTTTTCCATAATGAATAATGCCGTCGAGCTTGCCCGAATTGGAGCGGATCTGCACATCGTCCTTGCCGTGCCTGTAGTAGAACAAGATCGACCCATTGAAGCCGGGGCATTCGTATTTTGCCAACTGACTGGGCGTCGGCATGATCCCTTTATTGATGATCATGTTATAGGCGACCGAACCGATCGTCGCCAGCACGGGCAGCGCAAGAATCGAAAGGAACGCATATAGCAGGCGCTTGCGGGTGAAGACACTTTGCTGGCTGTCGTCTTGTGTCTCGGTGTTTGCCGAAGCATCGTCGCTTGGCGCCGTGGGGGCTTGCACCTCCGTGGTCGCGTTATCGGCGCTGGCAAGCAGCGCAACCCGCGCAACCGGCGCAACCGGCGCTTCCGTGACTTGCGCTATCGGCGCGGCGACCGCCGTCGTCGCCGGCAATTCGGCGCGATTCTCCACGCGTTGCACGCTTGGCAATGCGCGCAGGCGCGGCAACGCACGCGGCACAGGGGCCGGAAAGCGCGGCCTATTTTGGCGGATGATTTTGCTTTCAAATAAAACGAATAGCGCGCAGACAATCGGCATGCCCACTGTCAGTCCCGGCGCTTGCGTCGTCACCCAATCGGCAATCAGCGGATCGGACATCCCGATATCGCCGGCCACCCATCCGAGCAGCGCCCCGCCGGCAGGGATGAGAATCGGGTAACGATTCAAGAGATTCGTCACCAGCAAGCTGCCATACATCAGCAGCGGCACGCTCAACGCCAGGCCGAGGATCAGGAAAACCAGGTTGTTTTGCGCAATCGCGGCCAACGCCACGACGTTGTCGAGGCTCATGGCCACATCCGCGACCACAATCACGCCGATCGTCGACCATAGCGAATCGGAGGGCTGCGCTTTTCCGGCGAGTGGAAGCGCATGTTCGTCGTGCGTATCGCTTTCCTCGTCGATAAGCAATTTGATGGCGATCACGATCAGCGCGAACATGCCGAGCAACTTCAGGCACGGAACATTGAGCAACAGCGTGACCATGCTGGTGAAGACAACGCGCAACGCGATGGCCGCGATCGTCCCCACTGCAATCGCCTGGCGTATTTTTTGCGCGGGAAGCCTGCGGGAAGCCATTGCAATGACGATCGCATTGTCGCCGCTCAACAAAAGGTCGAGCAGAAACACCTGAAGCGCTATGCCGAGCGAATGCAGGCCGGTATCGAGTCCGATCATGTTCCAACCTCTACAGTATTCTGAAATAATTGCAGCATCAATTCCATGCTCCCGCAATTCCGCAATACAAGCCGGTTCCGGCAGCAAGCACGAAAATCAGCGCCACCGCTTTGGCGTAGACGCCGGAAGGCCGCAGCGACCCGCTCAATTCGCTGCGTGCCAACTTGTACAAAAAGCCCAGCACGATAGGCAGCAACAGCGCGTTGGCAACGCCGGTGGCAATCGAAAGCCGGATCAGGTTAATACCAGAACACACCAGCAAGCCGGCTGCCACCAGCATGATGCCGAACGCCGCGTAGAACCACGGCGCTTCGGTCGGATGCTGTTCCAGCGAATGACGGCGGCCGGTTGCCTCGCCGACGCCCCAGGCAACCGTCAGGCAGACGACGATGGTGGCAACCAGCGCGCCGCCGGCCATGCCGATGACAAACACGATGCGCCCAAACGTGTGGCCCAGCGCGGTGGTGAACGCGTCGGCAATCTGCGGCACGCTGCCCAGTCCCGATGCGGGGTCGGCGAGTTTGATGCAGGCTGCCGCCCCGACCAGCACGGCGGCGGTCACGCATTGGCACAGAATTGCGCCAATCAGCGTTTCAATGCGCGCAGCATTCAAGTGTTGCAGGCCGAGACCCTTGTCGATCAAAGCGGACTGTTGATAAAACACCGTCCACGGCATGATGCTGGTGCCTAAACAGGCGGCGACCAGGTACAGATAATTCTTGTCCTTGAGCGGCATTTGAGTCAACTGCGCGATTACCTCGGTCGTATCGGGATGGGATTTCCACGCAACGACCAGAAATGCCAGCTCGAACAGGCCCAGAAAAATGGCGATGCGCTCGACCGAACGGTAGGACCCGGTCCACACCATGCCAAAGATCGCCACGATCAGGAAAACAATGGTTTGCCATGCCGGGATGCCAAACAATTGGCCGGCTCCGGCCAGGCCGCTCATTTCGGTCACCAGCGCGCCGAAACAACTGACCACTAGGGTGACGGTCGACAACGACGCCAAGGCAGGGCCGAAGCGCATGCGCACCAGTTCGCCATAGCCTTTGCCGGTTCCCAGGCCCAGCCTGATCGACAACTCTTGCACGATGTACAGCAATGGGATAATCAAAAACTGCAGCAACAGCAGGCGATAACCCCATTGCGCGCCGCTTTGCGCGGCGGCGATCACGCTGCCGGCTTCGGTGTCGGCCAGCATGACCACCAGGCCGGGGCCGACCGCCATCGCCAGTTGCGCCAGCCTGGATGTGCTCAGGCGCAGCGCGGTCATGCCGGGATTCCTGGCGGCGAGTCGGGTCGGCAAACGCTGTTACGGTTTGCCATTGGCAGTCGGCCCGTTTTTAAAATCCTTCAGGAAGGCGGTGTCGGGCGACAGGATCAGCGTCGGCGCTGCCTCCGACAAGGTCTGCCGATAGGTTTGCAGCGTGCGGTACAACTTGTAGAATTGCGGGTCTTTGCCGAATGCCTGCGCAAAAATCTGATTGGCCTGCGCATCGGCTTCGCCACGCACGATCTTGCTCTGCCGCTGCGCGTCGGAAATCAGCACGGCGCGTTCGCGCTCGGCCTTTGCCTGAATTTGCTGCGCCCACTCGAACCCTTGGGCGCGCAACTCTTTCGCTTCGCGCTGCCGTTCCGATTTCATGCGGTCGTAAATCGCCTGGCTGGTTTCAAACGGCAAATCGGCCCGATGAAAGCGCACTTCGACGATGAGAATACCGAGCGACTTGGCCTTTTCCGCCACTTCCGTCTGGATATGCTCGACGATATGCGGGCGTTCTGCCGACAGCAGCGATTTCAACATCACTTGTCCCAGCTCGCGCCGTAATGAAGAACTGACCAGTTGCGTCAACTGCGCATTGGCTTGATCGACGGTGCGCAACGACTGGTAAAACAACAGCGGATCGGCAATCCGATAGCGGGTGTAGGTCTCGACTTCGAGGCGCTTCTGGTCGCCGAGAATGACTTGCTCCACCGGCGGCGCCAAGGTCAAGAGACGGGTGTCGTAGTAAATCACGGTATCGACCAGCGGCATCTTCAGGTTCAAGCCCGGCTGGGTGACCAGCTTGATCGGCGCGCCCAGCCTGACCACCAATGCCTGTTGCGTTTCGCCGACCGTGTACAGCGACGAAACCAGATTCCATAACACCAGCAGCGCCAGCAACGCAATCGCAATGCGAATATTCGATTTCATTTGCCTTGCTCCTTGGCCGGATGCTTGTCTTTTTCCGAGATCGGCATATACGGCACGACGCCGGAGGCGCCCTTGCCGGAGGTATCGATGATGACCTTGCTCGCCTTCTTCAACACTTCGTCGGTGCTTTCCATGTACAAGCGCCAGCCGGTTACGTCTTTCGCCTGCGCGTAACTTTGATAGACCGCCAAAAAGCTCTTCGCTTCGCCCTCGGCCAAGTTGACCGCTTGCGTGCGGTAGGCTTCCGCGTCTTCGTTGATGTGCGATGCCTCGCCCCTGGCGCGGGGGATGATGTCGTTGGCATAGGCTTCGGCTTCGTTGCGCGCGCGTTCTTGATCGGCGCGCGCGCGTTGCACGTCGTTGAAGGCGTCGATCACGGCAGCCGGCGGATCGACTCGCTGCAACTGGATTTGCGTAATCAGCACACCGGCCTTTTCCGAATCGAGCAGGTTTTGCAGCAAGGTCTTGGACTCTTCGGCGATCTGCTGCCGTTTGTCGGACAGCGCCGCCTGGATCGGCGTGCGGCCGATCACTTCGCGCAACGCGCTTTCGGCGGCGATCTTGATCGCGAATTCCGGGTTGTCGACGTTGAACAGGAATTGCCCGGCATCCTTGATGCGCCAGAACACGGCGCAATCGGCTTCGACGATGTTTTCGTCGCCGGTCAGCATTTGCGTATCGCGCGACGCGGTGTTGCTGACAGTGGGGTCATTGCTGCTGACCGGCGCGCCATGCCCGAGTTGCAGCTGGTGGATTTTGGTGATCTTGGGCAGAAGAACCGTATCGACCGGGTACGGAATATGGTAATGCAAGCCCGCTTCGGTGGTGTCGACCCGCTTGCCAAAACGCAGCACCACGCCTTGTTCGTCCGGCTGAACGTTGTAAAAGCCGCTGATGATCCAGGCGAAGGCAAATAGAACCAGGATCAGAACCAATCCCTTGCCGCGCAGCCCGGCGATATTCAGGAAGCGATCGAATTTGCGGCGGAAAGCGTGTGCCAGGGCGCCAAAGGATTCTTGATTGTCGGCGGGTGAAGTGTTGCTATCTTGCTCGGACATAAAATCATTCCAGGGGTTCGGCTGCGGTTCTTGTCGTTTTACCCGTGCACGGGGTGGCGCTTTTCAGGGATGAATTGTAATCCTTTACACGACCTTGTTGTACGCCAGGTCGCCATCCTGTGCACGGCAGCACTGCCTTTGCAAGATAATTTTTGCTGCGGAATTGTCGAAGTGATGGTCTTTCCAATAGGGGGTGGCGTCTAACGCTCGTCGAAACTCACCGTCACGGCGTCGCTGGTGGGGCGCGACTGGCAACTCAGCACAAAGCCCTTGTCGGTCTCCCAGGCTTCCAAACCAAAATTCTTGTCCATCGCCACGCTTCCGGTGAGGACTTTGCAGCGGCAGGTGGCGCACACGCCGCCTTTGCAGGAAAACGGCAGATCCAGGCCGGCGGCCATCGCTGCATCCAGCACATGCTCATCGGGATTCATGTGCAGCGCATGCGATTTGCCGTCCAGCACCACCGTCAACGCAACCTGGCCGCCGGCGGCAAGTTTCAGGTGGGCCACGGCCGCCTGCCGCGCTTCCGGGGTGAGTGTCTCGAGGGCGGGCGACGTGAAGCGTTCCGTGTGCACCTGCTTGGCGGGCACGCCGGCATCCAGCAAGGCCTTTTCGGTGACTTCGATCATCGCTTCGGGTCCGCAGATAAACACCTCGTCCATGCTGGCCACCGGCAGCAGCGTGTCGATGATCGAGCGCACCTTGTCGGCGTCGATACGGCCTTCCAATAAATCGACTTCCTGCGCTTGGCGCGACAGGACGTGGATCAACGTGAGGCGGTCGGGAAAGCGGTCTTTGAGGTCTTGCAGCGCCTCGTTGAACATCACCGAACCCATGCTGCGGTTGCCATACACCAGGGTGAACCTGGACTCGGGCTGGTCTTCCAGCGTGCTGGCCATGATGGACAAAATTGGAGTGATGCCCGAGCCTGCCGCAAAGCCCACGCGATGCAAGGCGCGCGGACGTTTGGACACAAAATGGCCCGCCGGCGGCAGCACCGACAGGCTGTCGCCGATCTTCAGGCTGTGCGCTGCCCAGTTGGAAAACACTCCGCCCGCCATGGGCCGAATTCCCACCACCAGTTCGCGCTTGCGCCGCAGGTGACTGTGTGTGGAGCAGATCGAGTAGCTGCGCCGCACGTCCGCGCCGTCGATCTTGCTGCGCAGCGTGAGGTACTGGCCGGGTTGGAAATCGAAGCGCTCGAGCAACTCGTCGGGTATGCTCAAGGCAACGGCGACCGAACCGGCCGCTTCGGGGCTGATGCGGGCAACGCGCAAATCGTGGAATCGGGACGATGCAGTCATGGTGGCGGGCATTCACTAAAAGGGTTTGAAGTAGTCAAACGGCTCCATGCAGTTCAGGCAGCGGTACAAGGCCTTGCAGGCGGTGGAGCCGAAGTGCGAAATTTCGGTGGTGTTGTCGGATCCGCATTGCGGACAGGCGACGCTGTCGACCTGGCCAAGGCTTGCACGTGTTGCAAAGGTAATTGCCTTTGCATTGTCCGATGCGGCGCAAGCGCCTCTTACGGGGGGCGCAATGCCATAGGCGCGCAGCTTGTCGCGTCCCTCGGGAGTCATCCAGTCGGTGGACCAGGACGGCGCCAGCTGCGTGACAACGCGCGCAGCGACACCCGCAGCGGCAAGCGCTGCGGCGATGTCATCTTCCATCTGGCCCATGGCCGGGCAACCGCTGTAGGTGGGCGTAATCACCACCTCCAGCCCGCCTGGCCCGGTGCGCACGGCCCGCAGTATGCCCATCTCGCGCAGGTTTACCACCGGGATTTCCGGGTCGGTGACCGACTCCAGAAGCTCCCAGACGGCATGATGCGCTTGCGACTGCTGGCTTTGCGCCAGCGGCCCGTCGGGCAAGTCGAGAGCCACCGTAGTGCCGCTTGATGGGGCTGGCGTTTGCATGGCGCTTACCAGACGGCTTCCGGATGGGCGCGCGCCAGGCTTTGCATTTCCGCCAGAACAAAGCCCAGGTGCTCCGAGTGCACGCCGTGCTTGCCGGTGGTGACAAAGCCCTTGGCGGGCGGGCATCGGAGGGTGGCGGCCTGCAGCGTGTCGGCCACAATGGCTTCCCACTCCGTTTTAAACGCGCTGACATCGACGCCGGCGCCGATCTTGACGGCGGCGGACTCCATCGCGCTGGGGGTCCAGAACTCTTGGGTAAAGGGCATCAGGTAGTCCACCGCGGCTTGCATGCGGCGGCGGGATTCGTCTGTGCCATCGCCCAGGCGCAGCACCCAATCGTGCGCATGCCGCAGGTGGTACTGTGCCTCTTTGAGCGACTTGGACGCAATTGCGGCGAGTTGCGCATCGGTGGACGCCGTAAGCGCACCCCACACTTGCACCATGAGAGCGCTGTAGAGGAAATTGCGCGCCACGGTGACTGCATAGTCGCGGTCGCCGCGCGAGGTCGGCAGGATGGCGGTGCTATGCGGCAACTCCAGCAGCGTGTAGTTTTTGAAATCCGGCACATCGCGGAAATAGGCCAGCAAGTCTTCGCTGGATTTGCCGTCCTTGCGCACCGTGGCCACATGCTGGTACAACAATCGGGCCTGGCCGATCAGGTCCAGGCTGTTATTGGCCAGGGCCAGGTCCTCTTCCAGGACGGGGCCGTGGCCGCACCATTCGGCATTGCGCTGGCCCAATACGAGGGCGTTGTCCGCCAGGTGCAGCAGGTAGTCTTGGTAGCTCGCCATTACATGTGCCCCACTTCTTCGGGAATGTCATAGAAGGTCGGGTGGCGGTAGATCTTGTCCGCTGCCGGCTCGAACAGCGCGTCCTTGTCTTCCGGCGCGCTGGCGGTGATGGCCTTGGAGGGCACTACCCAGATGCTCACGCCTTCCTGGCGGCGGGTATAGACATCGCGCGCCATTTGCAGCGCGTGCTGCGCGTCGGACGCGTGCAGGCTGCCGCAGTGCTTGTGCTCCAGGCCCTGCTTGCTGCGAACGAAAACTTCCCAGAGGGGCCAGTCTTTCAATGCGGTGGCGCTCATGCTGCTTCCTTTTGCGTTGAGGGTTGATGTTTTTGGGCATAGGCCAGGGCCGCATCGCGCACCCATTGACCATCGTCGTGCGCTTTGACGCGCGTGGCCAGGCGTTCCTTGTTGCATGGCCCATTGCCATTGACTGTGTTCCAGAATTCGTCCCAGTCGATCTGGCCGTAGTCGTAGTGCCCACGCGCTTCGTTCCACTTCAGGTCGGGATCCGGCAGCGTCACGCCAAGCACTTTGGCCTGCGGCACCGTGGCGTCGATAAATTTCTGGCGCAGGTCGTCGTTGCTGATGCGCTTGATGCCCCAGCGCATCGCCTGTGCGCTATGCGGGCTGTTGGCGTCCGGTGGCCCGAACATGGCCAGGCACTTCCACCAAAAGCGATTGACCGCATCTTGCACCATGGCTTTTTGCTCGGCGGTGCCTTGCATCATGACCAGCAAAGCCTCGTAGCCCTGACGTTGATGGAAAGACTCTTCCTTGCACACGCGGATCATGGCGCGCGCATAGGGGCCGTAGGAGCAGCGGCACAGCGGGATCTGGTTCATGATGGCGGCGCCATCGACCAGCCAGCCGACAACGCCGACATCGGCCCAGTTGAGCGTCGGGTAGTTGAAGATCGAGCTGTATTTGGCTTTTCCGCTGTGCAGGTCGGCCAGCATCTGGTCGCGCCCCTGACCCAGGGTTTCGGCGGCGCTATACAGGTACAAACCGTGGCCGCCCTCGTCCTGCACCTTGGCAATCAGGATCGCCTTGCGCTTCAAGCTGGGTGCGCGGCTGATCCAGTTGCCTTCGGGTAACATGCCGACGATTTCACTGTGCGCATGCTGGCTGATCTGGCGCACCAGCGTTTTGCGGTAGGCCTCGGGCATCCAGTCCTGTGGCTCGATCTTGCCATCGGCATCGATTTTGGCATCGAAGCGCTTTTGCGATTCGGCGTTTTCCAGTGCTGCCGGCTGCGCGGCAGGCGTTTGCCCCGGCGTTTCCTGCACGTTCAATGATTGGGTGTACATCTGGGTTCACTCCTTGGGTTGATTGAGGCAACGCGCCGTGCGGATGGCGTCGCAAATCAGCGCATCGGTCATGGCTTTTCCTTCAGCGTAGCTTGGGGCGCTCGTCGATCACGCGTTTGGCCTTGCCAGTAAGCGTGCGCGGGATGCCGTCAAACGGCATTACCGTGATGCGGGTGGACACGCCTACATTGGTCTTGATGTGGTGCTGCAGTTCCTTCGCAATGGCGCTTGTCAAATCTTGACTCAGAGCGCCGGAGATCTCGCGCTGCACTTCGCAGCGCACTTCGAGGTTGTCCAGATGCCCTTCACGCGTGAGCACCAGTTGGTAATTGGCGGAAAGACGTTTGTCGCGCAGGATCTGTTCTTCAATTTGCGACGGGAACAGATTGACCCCGCGCACGATCAACATGTCGTCCGAGCGCCCGGTGATCTTGCTCATGCGGCGGAAAGCGCGCGCGGTTGGCGGCAGCAGGCGGGTCAAATCGCGGGTGCGGTAACGGATCACCGGAAATGCCTGCTTCGTGAGCGAGGTGAACACCAATTCGCCGTCTTCGCCGTCGGCCACGACCTCGCCCGTTTCCGGGTCGATGACTTCAGGATAAAAATGGTCTTCCCAGATCACCGGGCCATCCTTCGACTCGATGCACTCGCAAGCAACGCCCGGCCCCATCACTTCCGTCAAACCATAGATATCGATGGCGTCGATGCCCAGCTTGCTTTCGATTTCGGCGCGCATGCCCTCGCCCCAGGGCTCGGCGCCGACGATGCCGATTTTGAGAGAAATATCCTCCGGCTTGACGCCCAGGCGCTCGAATTCTTCGGCAATCACCAGCGAGTACGATGGCGTCACCATGATGATTTGCGGCTTGAAGTCCAGAATCTGCGCCACCTGCTTTTCGGTCTGGCCGCCTGACATCGGCACCACCGTGCAGCCCAGGCGCTCGGCCCCGTAGTGCGCGCCCAGGCCGCCGGTAAACATGCCGTAGCCATAGGCGTTGTGCAGCATGTCGCCCCTGCGTCCGCCGGCTGCGCGGATCGAGCGCGCCATCAGGTCTGCCCAGTTGTCGATATCCTGCGCGGTGTATCCGACCACGATCGATTTCCCGGTGGTTCCGCTGGACGCGTGCAGGCGCAACACCTGCTCGCGCGGCACCGCAAACAGACCAAAAGGGTAGTTGTCGCGCAAGGCGCTTTTGGTCATGAATGGGAACCTGGACAGGTCGGCCAGGGTCTTCAGATCGTCGGGGCGCACCCCTAGTTCGTCAAAGGCCTTCTTGTGGAACGGCACGTTGTCGTACGCATGGCGCAGCGACCATTTCAGGCGCTCCAGCTGCAGTGCCGATATTTCATCGCGACTGGCGGTTTCTATCGCGTCAAGTTCGCCGGTCATTGGGTGTTTGGCCGTCATGTTTGTCTTCCATCAGGGAGGTGGTGTTATGGGCGCGAGGGGGCGATTCAGGCCGCTGCAAAACTGGCCGTCACCTCGCCCTGGATACGATAGGATTTGCCGCGAAACAGCGCCAGGGTTTTGCCGGCAGAAGTTTTGACGGTGACGTCGTAGACGCCGGTGCGGCCGCTTAGCGAACGCTCAACTGCCTCGGCCACCAGGGTGTCGCCCAGATGGCCGGGGGCCAGAAAGTCGATGTGGCAGGCCGAGGCCACGGTGTTGCGGTTGTGACTATTGCAGGCGTAGGCAAACGCTGTGTCGGCCAGCGTGAACAGCATGCCGCCGTGGCAGATGGCGTGCCCGTTGACCATATCTTGCCGCACCACCATGGTCAGGCGCGAAGCGCCCGGCTTGACCTCGTCGATCGCCATGCCAAGCGCCTGCGCCGCGTGGTCGCGCGACCACATGGCGTTGGCCGCGTCCTGCGACAACTGTTGCGCATCGGCAGCGGAAAGGGCGGTGGATGTATCTGTCATGGATATTTTTTCCTTGAAAATGCTGAACCTATGGTAGCAGCCTGCGCATTGCCCGCGCCTAATAGCGCCATGCTGCTGTCGTTGGCAAGCGTGGCCGTCATCGCCCTAGTTGCCGGTGAAGCGCGGCGCGCGCTTTTCCATGAAGGCCGACACCCCCTCTGCAAAGTCGGGACCCCATCCCAGCTCGCGCATGAAGCCGCCTTCCATCGAAAGCTGCTGCTCCAGCGTGTGCGAAGGGGCAGCATGCATGGCCTGGCGCGTGCGCACCAGCGCCTTGGTCGGCATGCCGGCCAATTGCGCGGCCACGGCGTCCACGGTGGCGCCGAGCGCGGCGTCGTCGACCACTTGCCAAATCAAGCCCCACTCGGCGGCTTTTTCAGCAGGTAGTTTTTCGGCCAGCAGAGCCAGGCCCATGGCGCGCGCCATGCCCACCCGTTGCGGCAGGAACCAGGTGCCGCCGGTATCGGGAATCAGGCCGATCTTGCTGAAGGCCTGCAAAAATGACGCCGACTTGCCGGCTATCGCCAGATCGCAAGCCAGCGCCAGGCTGGCGCCCGCGCCGGCGGCCACACCCTGGACCATGGCGACGGTGGGCACGCGCAGGTTTTGCAGGCGCAGGATCAGCGGTTTGTAGTTCTTTTCCACCACGTTGCCGATGTCTGGCGCGGTGACGCCCACCGCCATGTCCGGGTCGGCCAGGTCTTGCCCGGCGCAGAACGCGCGACCGGCGCCGGTGATGAGCAGCACGCGAATGCCTTTGTCGGCCTGCACGCTGTCGAGTGCGTCCCGCAGTTCGGCATGCATGGCGCCGGTAAAGCTGTTGAGCTTGTCGGGGCGGTTGAGGGTTATGCGGGCCACGCCGCCGGCGACGTCGAAAAGGATGTTTTGATAGTCCATGCTCTGGCCTCAGATGTGGTAACGGCGCTGGACCACGCGAAAGCGATTTGCCACAAACGCCGAGTCGCAATACGAGGCGTTGGCAGCAGGATTGCCGCCCGTGCCGTGAAAGTCGGAGAAGGCGGAGGACTGGTTGACAAATACGCCGCCGGTGAGATTGATCGACAGCGCCACCTTGGCATTCCAGCTGGCGCGGGTCATCGCATCCACCACGGTGCTCTGTGTGGAATAGACCCCCAGCGTCAATGCGCCATGGGTGCGCACCACGCGCTCGGCCAGCGCGACCGCGGCGGCGGTATCGGCAACCTTGACGATAAAGGTGATGGGGCCGAAGCGCTCTTCCATGTAGAGCGCTTCAGCGTCGGCGTCGCAGGCCAGCAGCGCCGGCGTGTGCACGGTCGCGCCGGGGAAGTCGGGGTTCTGCAAGGCATGCGATGCATGCACCACCGTGCCGAGTGCGCCACTGTTGGCAAGCGCAATGCGCGCCACCGTGGCGGGCGACTGGATGGCGCCCAATACCGCCAGCGCGACCTCGGGTTTGGCCAGCGCCGAATCGATGGCCGCGCCCAGGTCGGCGCACACCTGCTGGTAGGATTTATGGCCTTCGTCGGTGGCAATGCCGTCTGCCGGCACCAACAGAAGTTGCGACGTGGTGCACATCTGGCCCGAATAAAGCGACAGGCTGAAGGCCACGTTGCGCAGCATGGCCTGGTAGGCGTCGGTAGAGTCGACGACCACGGTATTGACGCCGGCCAGTTCCGCATACACCTGGGCCTGGCGGCAGTGCTCGATCAGCCAGTTGCCAAAGGCAGAGCCGCCGGTAAAGTCCACCGACTTGACGGCGCTGTGCGTTACCAAGGCCTGGGTGGTTTGCTGATTGGCAGGCACGCACAGGCTCACCAGGTCAGGATTCAGTCCCGCTTCGCTCAACACGTCGCGCAGAATTTTCACGCTGATGGCTGCCGGAAGAATGGCCTGTTCGTGCGGTTTGACGATCACGGCATTGCCCGTGGCCAGGGCGGCAAACAAGCCGGGATAGGTATTCCAGGTCGGGAAGGTCGAGCAACCCACCACAACGGCGACGCCGCGCCCGACGATTTCAAAATGCTTTTGCATGCGCAGCGCCGGGTTCTTGCCCTGCGGCTTTTCCCACACGCACTCTGCGGGCACGAAGCTTTGCTCGCGGTAGGCATAGGCGACCGCCTCCAGCCCTCGGTCCTGGGCATGCGCTGCGCCGGCCTGGAAAGCCATCATCCAGCCTTGTCCCGTGGTCATCATCACCGCATGGGCAATCTCAAAACTATGCTGGTTCAGGCGATCCAGCATCTCGACGCAAATCCCCGTTCTGCCCTGCGCGCCGACTGCTTGCCAGGCCGGCATGGATGCCTGGGCGGCATCGATCAGCGCCTGCGGATCGCATACCGGGTATTGCACGTCCAATGTCACGCCATACGGTGACCGTTCACCACCGGCCCAGGCTTGCACGCCGGGCTGCTGCAGCGCAAAGCGTTGGCCCAGATGCGCGTCGTAGGCGGCCTTGCCGGCGCTTGCGGCGGTCTCGCCGTAGATCTTGGGGTTCGGCGTTTCTGCGTATGCGGACCAGTAGGCGCGGCTGCCGATGGCGTCCAGTGCCGCCTGCAGCTTGGCCCGGTGTTTGTCAAAAAGTGGATGTGTCATGAAGCAGTCCTATGTAATGTGTGGTGGAGCTGACAGGGTGCCGACCGGCCTGCATGGCTTGGCCGACAGTGCGCACATGTTCGTTATGGATAAGATCTTTGCCTTGGGCGAAGTCAATCGCGTGGCTGGCGTTGTTCGATTGTCGTCCGGCAGCGCTTCACCGAGGTCTCCTTGTATTTCACCGGCCACACGAAGCGCCAAGTGTTTGTGTTATTCGCTTGCTGTGATTCTGGCATTCAGAATCCATTACGTCAATATAAGAGATACATAAATCTGAATTTTATGAATTATTCTGTATCGTGTTAGCGCTTACTTCCAGGCTAACTCAGTATTTATGTGGAGGCTGCTGTGACGAACCTATCCCGCCGAATTAACGAGAACTGCCGACATGGCATGGGACTGGGAACAAAAAAGCCGACAAAGTCGGCTTTTTTAGACACAAATATATTACTGTTTGTAATTATTTTGAATCATTTATCGTGTCGAGCCCAATCGCCTGGAAAGAGCGGCGGCTGTTCGCCTGAGTTCGGTCAAGGCCAAACTCTGCGGCCCCAGGTCGGACATGCCTTCCACGCCGACGATCGAAACCGCCATGGTGATGTTGTTCTTGAAGTTGAAAACCGGCGCGGCCAGTCCCAAGACCTGACTGGAATAGTCGCTGTCCCGCACGAACGAGTAGCCGTTCGTACGCACCTCCTGCAATACGCTCTCGACCTGTTCCAGGGTTTTGAACTCGGTGGATCGTCCCTGGCTTAGCTCCCGTTCGATATGCGGCCGAACGGTGTCCGCAGGCATCCAGGCGGCGAACAATCGTCCGGTGGACGTCGCCAACAAACTGACCGTGTTGCCGGTGACGACATTGACCGTGATCGGGCGATGTGGCCGCTCCCAGCGAACCATCACGGGGCCGAACCCGCCCCATACCGACAAGGCGGTGGTTTCGTTGGTAAGGTCGCGCAGCTCGGCAATGCTTTTCAGTCCGAGCTTGACCCGATCCAGCCTGTCCACGGCTGCCAGGCCCAGTGGGATAGCCAATGGGCCCAAGTCGTATTTCGAGTTTTCGCGGTCTTGCTCGACCAGGCCCGATCGCACCAAACTAACCAGGTAGCGATGAGCCTTGGAGGGCGGCATGTCTGCCGCAACGGCAATTTCCTTGAGCATCATGGCGGAGCCGGATTCGACCAGCACCTTCAACACGCCAATCCCGATCTCCAGGGATTGCACTCCATGACTATCCTTCAGTCTGTCGCTCATTTGCTTCCCCGTTAAGCGGCGCTTGAATCACCTGTATCCAGATCCGTTCCAAATTCAAAGCGCCGCACGACAACCTGGGATGCTTGTGGCGTCGCGCCGCTGGCAAGTCTGACGCCGGCATCCAGGTGGCGCTCCGACAGCGGCAGAAGTTTGCGGTACAAATCCCTGCAAAGATGACGGGCGCGACTGCCGGGCCAAGTGGCCGGCAGCAAGCCTTCGGGCAGTTGCGGATCGCGCAGCAGCAGCTTGCGCACATCATGAATGAGCAAGGTGCGTATCAGGAAGGCGTTTTGTTCCGATAACTCATCCTGATTGCAAGTCGCCAGCGCGTCGCGGATCGGTTCGTACTTTTGCAGGAAACCTTGGTAGGACAAGGCCAATCCATCCAGGTTCCATGCTTCGCGCACCATACCGTTATCTGTTGCACAGTGCTGCGCTCTCGCGTTGACCGCAACCATCGGCATCAATTGCGCAAGCACTTCGTCCAGCCCCTCGGACACCAGACTTTCCATTATTTTTTCCAGGTCGGCTGTCGGATGGACGAAGTTACCGGTCACGGTTTCGCCAAATCCGTGCCAAAACAAGGCCTTGCGCAAGCGTTCCCGCAAGCGCCCATCCAGCTCGCCGACGATAAGGATCAAGCGCCAACGCCGATCCCAGCCGGGTATGTCGGTTGCATAAATTTGTCTGGATGCTTCATCGAACAGCCGACGCCCGGACGGGGTCAGCATGTAATCGGTCTTGCGGCCCAAGGCCTCGGACTGCAGCCATTCCTCCTTGACCAGGCGATAGACGGCGGTGCGCACCAGGCGCTCGTTGACGCCCAAAGGCTGCAGCAGCTGGATCATGCTGCCCAAAGAGACCCGCCCGCCGCGCGGCATGATCGCATCACCGAACACGGTGGTAATCAACGATCCTGCCTGGATGCGGTTCTTTTGCCGAAACCGATCGAGTCGTACTTCAATAGCTTGTGAAAGTGTTGGCATGCAATGGATTTTACCATCCGTGTATGTTGATTTTCTACTGGCAGTTACAGCCGGACCAAATCAGTTCGGCTGCGCATAAGTCTAGCGCAGTTGTCGCATTTTTCTCCTTATTTGAATTCGCCGATGTATTTTGCTGTTGCACACGCCAACAATCTGGAGAATTCGTCTGCATAGAAACCATGGGTTGGAAGGCGGGAAATGCGGCAATGTCGCTGGGCAATTTGATTTGGATCAATTTATTGGCGCTGCCATTTCGTATCATGATGCCTATGAACAGTCATCTTTCTCCACCCGAAGCGCCGCAGATACCGGCGCCTCCCCATGCGCTGCAGCGGCATGAGTCATTGCCGACGCATCATCCGAAATCGCCCGAAGAGGATCCCGAGGCGCCTGCCCGAATTCAAGCGATCATGGAGAACTTCAGCTATTGCCAGGCGGATCAGGATGTCGGCTTTCTCAATCGCGAAGAGATTCGTGGCGTTCGTCTGCAACTTGATTACGAAAAAGCGGAGCTGCTGCTGCAGCAGCAAAACATCGAACATACCATCGTCGTATTTGGCAGCACTCGGCTTTGTGAGCCGGCGGCGGCGCATCGCAAGGTCGGCCTGCTGCGCGCGCAACTCGACAATGATCCGGGAAATGCGGAACTCGGTCGACGCCTTGCGGTGGCTAAACGTGTCGCCGCAAAAAGCCATTATTATGAGATCGCTCGCGAATTCGGACGCCTGGTCGGCGCAGCAGGGCACTCCGTTGGGGATGGACAACTGGCCGTCATGACGGGTGGCGGGCCGGGGCTGATGGAAGCGGCCAATCGCGGCGCTTACGACGCTGGCAGCAAAACCATCGGACTCAACATCAATCTGCCGCACGAACAATTTCCCAACCCCTACATCACACCGGGATTGTGTTTTCAATTTCATTATTTTGCGTTGCGCAAGCTGCATTTTTTGCTGCGGACCAAGGCGTTGGTCGCGTTCCCGGGAGGGTATGGCACCTTTGACGAATTGTTTGAAACCCTGACCCTGGTGCAGACGCGCAAGATCAAGCCGGTTCCCATTATCCTGGTCGGCGAAGAATATTGGCGGCGCGCGTTCGATGTCGATTTCTTGATCGACGAAGGTGTGATCGATGCCGAAGATCGCGACTTGTTTTGGTATGCCGAAACTGCGCAGCAAATCTGGGATGGCATATTGACGTGGTATCGACGCAATGGCGAGCCACTCTTGCCCGCAACCACGGCCAATATCGGCACCCCCAATAATTCTTGAGGAAACAGCATGAAAATTTCATTTCACGGCGCCGATCGCGGCGTTACCGGCTCTTGCCATTTGTTCGAGTGTGCAGGGAAGAAAATCCTGGTCGATTGCGGTCTATATCAGGGAGGCCATGAAAGTGACGAAGATAACAGGGAGCCATTCGGCTTCACCCCGGCGGCCATCGATTTTTTGATACTGACCCACGCCCACCTGGATCATTGCGGGCGCATTCCATTGCTGTATCAGCGTGGATTTCGCGGCGAAATCATCACCACTGCCGCCTCGCGCGAATTGGCGAAATTGGTGCTGCTGGATTCGGCGCACCTGCAGGAAGAAGAAGCCAGGTACCAGACACGCAAGGCAGAGCGGCGCGGCAAGGGTGGCGGCAGCTTTCAAGCTCTGTATTCGGTGGTGGACGCTCTCAACAGCTTCGACCTGTTTGGACGCGTGGCAAACTATGGACAGGTGGTGCAGTTGAGCGAGGCAATCGCAATCACCTTCTTCGATGCCGGGCACATACTGGGGTCGGCCAGCATTCTGTTTGAAGTTGCCGAGTCGGGAAGCAAGCGCCGCGTTTTGTTTTCCGGTGACATCGGCAATACCGGACATCCTATCCTGCGCGACCCGGAAGTGCCCGATGGATGCGATGTCGTGGTCATGGAAACCACCTACGGGGATCGTCTGCATAAGCAGCTGGATCCATCGGTGCAAGAGCTCTATAAGGTCATCAACGACACTTTCCGGCGCGGCGGCAACGTCATCATTCCCACGTTTGCATTGGAGCGCGCGCAAGAGTTGTTATATTTCTTGCGTGAAGGCGCTGAAAAAAAAGTCATTCCCGAATCGACGCAGGTATTTCTCGATTCGCCGATGGCAATCTCCGCCACCGAGATCTTTGAACGCCACACCGATTGTTACGGCGCGGACGCGGCAAAGCTCTTTGAGCAGGGGCGCGACCCGTTCCGTCTGAAGAACCTGCATTTCGTGCGTGAATCGGCGGATTCGATCGCCTTGAACCGCATCGTGTCAGGCTCCATCATCCTGGCCGGCGCAGGCATGTGCACCGGCGGGCGCGTGCGTCATCACCTTAGGCAAAACCTCGGGCGGCGTGAATCGAGCATATTGTTTGTCGGCTTTGCCGCCAAGGGAACGCTGGCACGCCTGATCATCGACGGCGCCCGTGAAGTGAAGATCCTGGGCGAAGAAGTCCCGGTGCGCGCTTCCATCCATACGATCAACGGATTTTCGGCGCATGCCGACCAGCAGGAATTGCTGGAATGGCACAAGCGCTGCGGCAATCCCAAACACACGTTCTTGGTGCACGGCGAGCCGGAAGTGATGAGCAAATTCGCTCCGCTCCTCTCTGGAACCACGGTCGACATGCCCAAGCTCGACGAGAGCTTTGAAATTTGACCGGCTCCGATCAATCGAATCGGCTCGGTTTGGCTTGGATAAAAGGACGGACGCATGGTCACCAATGTGAACGAGGCCACATTGTCGCAAAAAGCATTGTCTCCATCGCTGTTGAATCAGGTGGACGCCTGCTGGAGGGCGGCAAGTTATTTGTCCGTCGGTCACATCCATTTGCACGACAATCCATGCTTGTGCCGCCGGCGTCTCGGTAAATATCGGCCTGAGCGGGCCGCATAACATGAGCCCTGCTACTGTGCAAAGCCGCAGGCCTGGATCGGCATCGAATACCGTCAACCTTGGACAAGAAGATGCGAACTGGCCTGGAGCAAGTCATGGTGGCGATGCGCGCATTGCTGAACGCTCATGCGGTCTTCGAGGGGTATTTGCATGACCGATGGCACCCACTTAGGCTATGCTTGCGCTGCGCGTCGATTTTCGCGCAATGAGAGTGACGGCAATCGCTTGCAAACGCTCGTTGCATTCCGGAAAATATTGGAGCAACGTCGACTGCAATGATGTGCAACGTAGCTAGGTGGGGCTTCGGCGTTTCAAGTTTTGCGCCGATCCACACCAATTCCTGGCTAACAGGGAAACCCGCCTGGACGGCGGATATAATTTGGAGATTCACATGTCTGTCAAGCAACAATATGAACAAAAGCTCACTTCAGCCGCAGATGCAATACGCATTGTACGCAATGGCGACTACATCATTGTTCCCACCGCTGTAGCTGAGCCGCCCGCCTTGCTCACGGCACTCTCCGAGCAGCGCCGCGATTTTCGCGATGTCAAAATTTCCCAAATTCTTACCATCCGCAAGTACGGATATCTCGATCCAGAGACGGTCGACAATGTCCGCCACGTCGCCTACTTTTTTGGCGGCGCAACGCGAGCGGGCGGCCAGGCTGGATGGATCGACTATATTCCAAGCTATTTTTCCGAAATGCCGTCGCTTCTCGCGAGCGGTTTGTTGCCGTCGGATGTGGTGTTCTCGCTGGCGTCGCCGATGGACGAGTTCGGCTATTTCTCTCTCGGTTTGGCCGCCGACTACACGATGGCGGCAATCGCCAAAGCCCGTGCAGTCGTGCTAGAGGTCAATCCCAACGTTCCTTTCGCGCATGGCGACTGCCACGTGCACATCTCGCAAGTAACGGCGCTGGTTGAAGACGACGAGCCTGTGCAGGAAGTGGGCTTGCCGAAAATCGGCCCGGTTCAGGAGGCAATCGGAAAGTACGTCGCGGAATTCATTGGCGACGGCGCAACCTTGCAAATCGGCTACGGCGGCATTCCAGATGCGGTCGTGATGCAGTTGGTCAACAAGCACGATCTTGGCATCCATACCGAGATGATCGGCGACGGAATTATGACCCTGGTGGAAAGCGGCGCGGTGACCAACCGCAAGAAAAATTACCTGCCCGGAAAAACCATTGCGACTTTCGCATTAGGCTCAAAGAAGCTGTATCGATTCATGCACCGCAATCCCATGCTGGAAATGCATCCGGTGGATTTCACCAACGACCCCTATCTGGCCGGCCGAAACGACAATCTGATGGCGATCAACGCCACCATGCAAATTGATTTTGTCGGTCAATGCGGCTCGGAAAGTCTGGGAAGCTCGCCCTATTCAGGCACAGGCGGTCAGACTGATTTTGTGCGCGCTGCAAATCGTTCGCGCGGTGGCAAGGCGTTCATCGTTTTGCCGTCCACCGCAAAGGATGACACCATCTCGCGCATCGTGCCCACGCTGACACCTGGTACGCATATCAGCACCAGCAAAAACGACATCAACTATGTTGTCACCGAATACGGCGTCGCCCAGCTTCGCGGGAAATCCGCCAAGCAACGAACGAGGGAACTGATAGGCATAGCCCATCCCAAATTCCGCGCCGAATTGACCGAGCAGGCCAAGCGCATGAATGCCCTTTGACCTTGAACGCTCCGCCGAACTGCACAGCAGAAACATCCAGCACAAGTGCGAAGGCGAGTGGAGCGAACGAAACCAGGGGATTCTCCGCCCCTCGTGCCGACGTGGCACGCGGATTGGCAAGACGGCTGGAATATGGCCAGTGTGGCGGCATGTGGTGACGGCTAGCTTTTGCAGGCTGGAAGCCGTCAAAAGGATATGCCAAGATATTGGCTATGCCGCGGGGCCGTCATGCCGCCTCTGGCGGCTCGCTTGACTGCGGCTTCTCACGAAAGGTGGCATCACGTCGCAGAAACATCGTTCGATGACGCCTATTCATTTGGGCTTCCCTGGAGTTCTTTGGTCAAAGCGACACGATCAATTCATCGGACTGCTACCGCACATTTGAATTGGACAAGAATATCCACAGCACCGTGATGACCAACATACCCGTAACCGTTACGCAAGACCAAGAAAAGAACCAGGCAGCCAGTAATTTGCTTCCAAGTAACTTTTCAAAGATGCAGCCACCGCCAACGTCAATGGCTGCAAACACTGACCAGCGGCGCAAATAAAGCGGCAGATATATGCGCATTTCCCGATTGTGCTGCCATGCGGCGTGTCGCTCAAACAGGGTCATCGCTTTGGTCATATCGGCAAACAACCAGTCGAAAAAAAGAAACCTGTACAGAAGCGTCGCAAACTGAATATCCGTGCTTGCTGCGGGATCGCGATCCGATTGTTCGAGAGTAGGGTCTTCTTTCATGATTGCACCTTTGGATAGTTACAATTCCCTTGGGCAACAAAACGGATTATTGGCACTGATTCACGACTGGCATGCCGGCACATCGAAGGATGTCCAAACACGGTCCGAGTCGATTGAGTCAGTGTCCACGATCAAGCATAGCAAATAGTTAACGGTTGATCCCCCCTTTTTCGTCAACTCATGTCCCTCCAGTTGTCACTGACCCAAGGAGCGGCCCTTGAAATCACAAGTTTGCACTAATATTGACAGCATCAATACGGTGCGCACTATGATGGTGCAATTTGCCAAGTGATATGTATGATGTTAGGGATAGACTGGGCAAAAATACCAGGCATGACTTCTGCTAAAGCTTCTGTGAAAGCCTCATATTTCAAATCTTTATTCGGTATTCAAGGGCAACACCAAGCTCTTTTGAAACCGATCGATATCAACAAAAGGATACGCGCCTTTTCATTGGTATTTCAAAGGTATCGCTGTAAATCTAACGGGTATTGATAAATACTTTTTTTAATTCAAACCGCTTTGTCTTCACCTTGTGACAGGCAAACGGTCGTGCAGCAAATTTTTAAACGACAATGGGACGATGACATGAAAAAATTGATTCTGGCTACGGCAATTTCCACTCTTTTTTGCGCCGGCTTCGCATATGCCGATGACGTGAAACCTGCAGATGCGCCTGCAGCGCCTGCCGCTGCGGATGCTCCGCCCCCGGACAATGTTGTAACCTACAACGCTTCGGTCGTTACCGATTACCGCTATCGTGGCCTTTCGCAGTCCAGATTTGTTCCGGCCCTGCAAGGCGGCGCCGATTACGTGAATAACCCGACCGGTTTTTATGCCGGCACATGGTTGTCGACAATCAACTGGATCACAGACGCAGGCGGCAGCGGCCATGTCGAATGGGATTTGTATGCTGGTAAAAAGGGTGATATCGTCAAAGACGTTTCCTATGATGTCGGCTTCCTGTCCTATGTCTACGTCAATAACGGCTTGAGTCCAAGCGCCGATACGACGGAAATTTACGGCCAGCTTTCCTATGGCCCGGCCTATGCCAAATATTCATATTCCCTGACCGATCTGTTCGGTTTCGCCGACAGCAAAGGCAGCGGCTATCTTGACGTGGGCGCCAATTTCGACGTGGCGACCGGCTTGACGGTTAATTTGCATGCGGGGCATCAAACCGTCCACAATCTCTCCGCTGCCAGCTATACCGATTGGAAAGTGGGACTTACCAAGGATTTCGGCGTTGTAACCGGCGCGTTGGCGGTAATCGGCACCAATACCGACAATTACGTCTCCCCAAGCGGCAAAAATCTCGGCAAAACCACGTTGGTATTATCGATCGCCAAAACCTTCTAGGAGGGACGAGCATGAAACTGATCACCGCCATCATCAAGCCTTTCAAGCTGGAAGAAGTGCGAGAAGCCTTGTCGCAAATCGGCGTGAAGGGTGTGACCGTGACCGAAGTCAAGGGTTTCGGTCGCCAAAAAGGCCATACCGAGCTATATCGCGGCGCCGAATACGTCGTCGAATTTCTGCCGAAAACAAAAATCGAGGCGGCGATAGACGACTCGTTGGTCGACCGCGCAATTGATGCAATTTTAGCGGCGGGCCGCACCGGCAAAATCGGCGATGGCAAGATATTTGTCAGCAACCTGGAACGCGTGGTTCGTATCCGAACCGGCGAAACCGACATCGACGCACTCTAAGAGGGGAATATGAAAAAACAATTTGCATGCTTGATGGCGGCGGGTGCGCTGCTGTTCGGGCTGGGTTTATCGGCATCATGCCTGGCGGACGACGCGCCTGCCGCCAAGGCAAGCGCATCGGCATCCGCCGCTCCGGCGGCGACAGCCGTTGCATCCACGCCGGGGGCGACTGCACCGGCACCGGCTCCGGCCCCTGCTGCTGCTGCGCCCGCGCCTGCGGCGGCGGCAGCCCCGGCGGCGCCGACTCCAAACAAGGGTGACACCGCCTGGATGTTGATCTCGACCGCGCTGGTCATCTTGATGACCATTCCGGGCCTGGCCTTGTTCTACGGTGGTTTGGTGCGCACGAAGAACATGTTGTCGATTCTGATGCAAGTCTTCATCATCTTCGCGCTCATTATCGTGCTGTGGTGCATCTACGGCTACTCGTTTGCTTTCACCGAAGGCAATGCCTTCATCGGCGGTACCGACCGGCTTTTCCTCAATGGCATCTGGGATCCGGTCAAGGCAACCTTTGCCACGGCACCGACCTTCAGCAAGGGTGTTGTCATTCCCGAGTTCGCTTATGTGGTGTTCCAGGCGACTTTTGCGGCAATTACTTGTGGCCTGATCGTCGGCTCCTTTGCCGAGCGCGCGAAATTCTCGGCAGTGTTGGCTTTCGTCGTATTGTGGTTCACCTTCTCGTATTTGCCGATTGCACACATGGTCTGGTTCTGGACCGGGGGCGATGTCATCAAGGATGCGGCAACCGGCGCAGCGGAACTTGTCAAAGGCGGCTACCTGCAGCAATTGGGCGCGCTCGATTTTGCCGGCGGCACGGTGGTGCATATCAATGCGGCGGTAGCAGGTATTGTCGGCGCATTCGTGATCGGCAAACGTATCGGCTACGGCAAGGAATCGATGGCGCCGCACTCGTTGACCATGACCATGATCGGCGCATCGCTGTTGTGGGTGGGTTGGTTCGGTTTCAATGCCGGTTCGGCGCTGGAAGCTGGAGATACGGCCACATTGGCCTTCGTCAATACCATGCTGGCGACCGCTGCGGCAACCCTGTCCTGGGTATTCGGTGAATGGATTGTCAAGGGTAAGCCATCGATGCTGGGTGGTGCTTCTGGCGCAGTTGCTGGCCTGGTTGCGATTACCCCTGCTTGCGGTTATGTAGGTCCGATGGGTGCGTTGGCCATTGGCTTGCTGGCAGGTGTCATCTGCCTGTGGGGCGTCAATGGCTTGAAGCGTCTGCTGGGTGCTGACGACTCGCTCGACGTGTTCGGCGTGCATGGCGTGGGCGGTGTATTGGGCGCATTGCTTACCGGCGTATTTGCTTCGCCCAAGCTTTACGGTCAAGGCGCTTATGACTACGTGGCCAATGCAATTACGCCGAATTATAGTATTTTCGATCACTTGGTCGTGCAGGCAACAGGTGTTGGCGTCACCATCGTTTGGTCGGGCGTCGTTTCTTTCCTTGCCTACAAGCTGGTCGATCTGGTCATCGGCATGCGTGTGCCTGAAGAAGACGAACGTGAAGGTTTGGATATTTCAACCCACGGCGAATCGGCATATCATGCATAGTATGGGATAGCACGATTGACACATTGATGCGCGCTGCGTTCAATGTTGTGAAAGATGAGGGGCGACCATGTTGGTGTTTAAATGGTCGCCCTTCGGTGCGTTCAAACGGATGGCAATGCTTGCGTCAACGGGTCTATCTTTAAATTATTTTTCTTTTTAAACTCAGGGAGTTCGTATGGCAAGGACAGCAGCAGATGTCTTGAAGATGGTGAAAGACAACGAAGTCAAGTTCGTTGATTTCCGCTTTGCTGATACACGGGGCAAGGAACAGCACGTGACCGTGCCGGTCTCGGCCTTCGACATCGACAAGTTTGAGTCGGGCCACGCGTTCGACGGC
>JARLJG010000034.1 GCA_031291325.1 Burkholderiaceae bacterium | reverse complement strand
GTCTTTTTCCGCGCGCTTTCCAGTAGCGCACGCACTTTTTCAAATTGCTCTCGACTCACGTCGCTTGGGTATACTCGTCTCATGCATCCAGTTTACGCACCTTTTGGATCATTGGCAAAAAGATCGTAAACAGGTTCTCATTCGATTCCGGAAAAACCGAAATTTTCACAGAGGCGACGTAGCAGACTTTACTGCGGCAACGGACGCGTTGTCGGTTAGCGACGCTTTTTTCACCGACAAACGACTCGAAACCATAATAAAAGAGACGCGGGCGATCGCGCCGTTTCCCACGAGCTGCGTGACCGTTGCTGGCTTCGACAAATTTTCCGAATATTTGGAGTCGCTCGTTAAAACGCCAAATTAAATTTTTTTGCCAATCATTCACCTGGATATGCATATGTTTTCAAAAGCTGAACTGCTCGCGCAGATCAAAAGCGGACTGTATAAATCGTGGCTTGCGGCGTTTGCCACCAACGATTCGCCGTATGTGTCGATGAAGCCGGAATATTTGACGACGGTGATGCTTGGGACGAGCCTTTCCGAATGGCTTTCCAACCGAAAAGACGGCAATAAATATTTGGTCAGGTTTGAGGAGCACACGACAACGGTGGCGACACATGCTTTTCCGGCGATTCCGCCACCCCTTGAGGAAAAGCATGTCTATGGCCGAGCTACGAATCTGGCGATAAAGAGAGGGGTATTGAAGGAAGGCGAGGCGAAGGCCGAGCGCGGCGCTGTCGATTTTGTGATTTACAAGAACAATGCTATCACGCACGAGACGCTCGCGGTTTTTGAAATTAAGAATTTCGATCGGAGCGACGAATTGCTTTGCGCCGATATCGAGCGGAATTTGGAATTTATGGAACTTTCAGATTTGGCCAAACAGAATGGCATTAAATTTGGCGTCCTTACCTTTTTCCTGCACGATAAGGATTCCATGACCAAGGAGCAGGCCATAGATTTCATTAACAGGGCAAGACAAAGATATGCCGATCTCGTTGCCCCGTATGGGCGGGAACGCATCGAATGCACCCTTGCCTTGGATACCCTGACAAACTTTCCGTCACTGTCGAACGCGCAAGCCATTGAAGAGGATGATGACGGCCGTCAGGCTATCGAGACGGAGGAAAATCATCATATTGTTTATGGCGTAGTCGTCTTGGAGCGGATGGAGTAGCGGGATCAGCACAGGTGAGGCGGCGGATCCAAATCGTGGAGAAATGTATCGTTTTTCCACTCGCTGTCCATGGCTGTCGTCTTATGAAAGAAGGCGTTGCTTGCGTCGTGCGATATGTCGATCAATTGCTTCAAAAGTCCCAGGTTTTGCGATTGGATGGGATTCAGCAGCCGTTTCTTCTCCAAGAGGGATGCCATTGAGTTCTCTTCGATGAAGGTGAAATATTTCCCGAGAAGGCCAACCAGAACATCCGACAGTTGTATTCCCGGTTCGCTCGACGAATTCGAAAACGAGTAATCGACGGCTCTTCCGGCGTCGACGAGTTCCAGCCCCGCCAGCGCTTTTTGGATTTCGGCCTCATGGTCGAAGATGTGGGTTGAATTCTTGAAGAGCGCAACCGGGCGGATGTAGAAGTCCCGAAAGCTTTCGATGAGCACATCCTCCTTTCCCATGAGAAAGGCGAGCTCTTGCAGGGAAGAAGCCTTTTCGATCAGTTTTTGAAGCATTGAGGCCGGCAAATGCGCGTCCTCGTCAATGTATTCGGCAAGGAAAAATTCGATTTCGCCGATGAATTCGGCCGCCTTCTCTGATTTGACATTCGGATAGCCGTATCTTTTCAACAGTCGTAGAAATCGGCCCAGGTCGAGGCTTGCTATCCGGTGCAGTTCATTTTTCAGTTCCCGATGGAGGAAAAGGTAGGGCCGAAATCGAGGGTTGGCGACAATCGAGTCGACGATGTCGACGACGGCCCAATACAAGACGTTCAGGTTCGAATAGTGGATGCCGATGCCTTGATGGAGAAGCCATGAAAGGAAGGTGCTCAGCTTCCTTGAAGACAGCGCCGCCTCAAAATTCCCCTTGGCGACGTGGGCGAATTTGATCTCGGCGGCAGATTTTTGTATTTGCAGCGCGTCCCGCAAGGGCCCAATGTCTTCAAGCTGTCGACCTTCCGCGAGGACTATGCCGCCAAGCACGAAATTTTTGTGCTCGGTGACATTGGTTCCATCGTCAGTCAAGTAGAATCGTCGGATGTTGTTCGTTTCATCGTAATAAAACGTGAACTTCCCGTCGACAGCATACAGGCCATTCGCGGCGATCATGTCGTCCCTGTATCGGTTCACGTCCAATTTTGACTCCATGGCGTTTGTTTCTCGCAGAGGCGGGCGCGTTGCGGAGCCGATGCTTCGGCGCGTTGCGCTAGCTCAACCGGAAATTCAATGGCCGACAACAAAAACCATCATTTCGTTCCTCAATTTTACCTGAGATACTTTTCTTCGAACAAGAAGGGCATCAACCTGCTGAATTTGAAGATGGGGAAGGTCGTCCTTGGAGCTGCGCTTCGGCAACAGTGTTCGAGGGACTATTTCTACGGCAAAGATGTCCGTTACGAAAGAGCCCTCGGCGAAGTGGAGGCGGCATCTTCCGGCGCCCTTCGCAAGCTGATCGATTCAAAAAGAGTGTTCTCGAAAGACAGCCCTGATTTCATATCCATTCTGATCTACGTTTCGCTCCAATACTACCGAACCGGATCGAAGGTGGATTACTTGAATCAAATGGTGGATGGGCTTGCCAAGGATTTCTTGAAATACCAAATTCCGGCGGAAGACTTGTCCAAATTCACAATAGGCATGGATGGGTTGAGCAATCTCGCCGTGCGGAACGCGTTCAACAACTACGCTATGCTGATTGACATGGAATGGCTTCTGGTGGAGGCGGAGCCGGGCTGTGAATTCATCACCAGCGATACGCCAGTCCTGTTTTTGAACACGTTTTTTCCCAAAGACATCGCCTCGGCAAACACGGGGATTGTCTCGAGCGGATTGATAGTGCTCTTTCCACTGACGCCGACATTGACGCTTGTGCTGTTCGATGGTGTCGTTTATCGCCCCCATGGCCTGCGGAACAATCAGGCGTTTTCCCACGTTGTTCCCCGATCGGATGTCGACCAGTTGAACGATTGCCAGTGCGCGAGCGCGGATGAAAACATTTACTTTCGCTCAGACCAACTCGATGTCGCGGAAATTTTTCGCCGCTCAAAGAGGCTCAGGCCCTCTCAGAAAGTGATCCAAACCACTTTTGTCAAAGAAGATTCGGCGGAGAGCCGCCGCGAATTGATCGTCACAAGGCAGGCGGCGCCACGGCTCGCGCCGAGAATTTCTTTCTTGAAGGAGCGAAAGGGAGCCGTGAGATGGCGTGGTGATTTTTTGAGGCAGAAGGTTCGGCAGGAGATTGTGCTCAGGAACCCTTGGCTGCATGGCGTGCTCAAGGAATATCAGAAATTGGAAGACGAGGGCAGGCAAGTTCCGCCAATTCTTGAATTTATTCAAATGAGGGCCGACCAGCAGCCTCGATAAGCCTGGCGCTGTAGGCGATTCATTGCGGCTCTTTCAATCAGCGCGGATCACGGCTTGAAGTAGCGATGCAAGCGGCCCTTGCCCGAGTCGGCGATCTTGCCGGATTTGACCAGCGCGGCCAGGGCGGGTCCTAATCGGTTGGCCAAGGCCTTGCGCTGCGCAGCTGTCGGCTCGAATCCTAGCTTCGCGACCGCCGCCGACAGGATGTCCGGCCCGAACTGCGGCGCCTGCGTCACCAAGCCGGCCCAGAAGTCGCCACCGGTGCGCGGCAGCGACTTGGGGGCATCCACAGATTTGCGCGGACGGCCTCGCTTGGCGGGCTTGTTCTCGATGGCTGGAGCCGCTTTCCGTCCACCGCTGTCGGCGCCGCCGTTGGCGAAACCGAGGCTGTCGAGCATGTTTTGCAGCGATTCTACGCGCTGCTGGTAGTAGGCCAAACCTTCCTTGGTGTGCGTGATCTCGGCTTCTATGGCGCGGCGCGCGGCTTCTATGTTGGACACGTTGTCTCCCTCATGTTCGAGCCGCCAATTTACCACACGCGAGGGAGCCCTCCCGCAGGAAGGCATGCCATGCCGCGCGGAAGTTTGGGAATGTTAATCCAACAATTCGGCGCGCGAAACAATTCAGAGCAGACCCCTGTAATTTCTAACAGGTTCTTTCTCGTTGGCGGACTGACATAATGGAACGAACCCCTTGAGCGATTGGCCGCCGGCACGTCCGCAGCCAACCGCATTTTTTTTGCCACGGGCAGCTACCGGAAGTTGGCGATGGGCAGGAGGGTTTCGGTAGCTTGCGGCGATGCGGGAAGGCGCCATTTTTGGTCGGCGTGATGGAGTATCCCGACCAATTCCCTGTCTTGGACTGCACGCCCGTTTCGTCCCAGCTGGAAGAGTGGAAGGTCAAATTCAAAGTCAAGGCGAGGCCGCCAACCAAGGATGTCGCCCCGCGCCGAGTAAAGCCGCCGCCGCCGGGGGCTGCGCCCAAATGAATTGGAATTGGATTGGTCGCCGAAGCGTTCGGTGGCGGTTTTTATCGAAGTCAATAGGGGAGGCTGCATGTCGTTCATACACGATGACAAAACGTTCGTGATGGGTTTGATCGCGGTGGATTTGCAAGGCGACGGCTCGAAGGAGGAGTTCGCGGGGGCGTGCGAGACGGCGAGGCGCGCCATGGAGGCTCACGACATAGGCGGCCAATACCGCCAATCCTATCGGCGCAAAGCGGCCGAGTCGGACGAGGCGCTTTTGAGCCAAGTTCAGACCGATCTCTGGGACAACTACATGGTCGCGGCGTTCGTCTGCATGGAGATGGGCATTCCCAAGGATCTGCCTTTGATCGCGTGGGCGTCGATGAACCGGAGGGACTTCCCGAGCATCAACGGAGAGATCGCTTGCATGCGCGCCTTGATGTGGGGCGGCTACGACGTGAACGCCAAGATGTCCGGGGGTGTCACGGCGCTCCATACCATGTGCAACCTAAAATGGGGCGCGGGGGCGCATCCGAGGGCGGTTTTCCATTTGATCGAAAACGGGGCCGACGTGAACGCGCGTTCGGATTCGGGCGACACGCCCATCATCACGCTGTGCGGGAACGGGGATTGGACGGAAGGCATCGACGAGGCGTTCAAAAGGCTTTTCAACGCGGGAGCAGACATGGAGCTCGAAGCCAATGACGGCACGTCCGCGTGGCGCTTGCTGCAAAGCCAGCAGAAGGCCAATCCCGTGCTGTTGCGCGAGCAGCTCATTGACGAGTTGGCGGCGTGAATGCCGAACGGAAGAGCCGCGAGCAGACCGCTTGCGGCCATTGCATGGAATCCGTTGGTCTTCCCTGCATACGGAAAGCTTCGTCGCCTTGGTGAATGCCGGTTCGGACCCATTTGTCGAGGCGGACGATGGGTCTTCGGCTTATTCCCTGCTGGCGCAGCTCGACGCCGCCGAGCCAAAGCCCGAGCGCGCGGCGATCATAGAGCGGCTTTCAGCCTTGAAGTTGGCGCTCGAAGAGGAGGCGGCTTTGAGGGGGATTGTCGGCGACAAGGGCAGTGCTGGGGCTCAGCGAGCCATGCTTTGAATTGATTGAGGAGCAGCAATGGAGCCATGGGATTCATATAAAGTCAAACCGGCCGGGTTTATTCCCAGCAACACGATCAACAACGCGTGCCGTGAATTCACTGTCGTGACGCATACCAGCCATGTCGAATCGGCGCTTGGCATCATCAACGCGAGAGAGATCAAGCCGGGCTTGGTTTATGACAAGTCGATATTGAACACGGAGCGGATTTTAGTAAGTTGGCTTTCGCCTAATCATTGGCATCCCGGTTATCGCTATGGGAATATCCAGTTTGAATTTGATTTCTTCAAAATTTCGCAAGGCAAGAATTTTTATTGGGTTGAAGTGATCGATTACAGCCCTCATGCATGCCGGATTCTTATCACTGACAAATCGCACGATGGGCAATTGCAGCGATATGATCCACTGAAAGGCAATGGCCCCTGGTGGTATGACGAACGCAGCAACAAACATTTCTTCAATGGCGATTTTTGTCTTGAATTCATGATTGAGGCGCCAGTAGAGCTCTCGAAGCTTACAAGTTTCAGCTTTGTCGATCACCATGGAGGCATGTGTTCCGCGCATAAAAATAATATTGGCGCATGCGATCAGCTAGGCTTGTCAGCGTCGGCAGGCGGGGCTCTATTTTTCGCTCGGGCGATTGCGACAGGTGTCGATTTGTCAGGGCTCGCGACATTTCTGGTGAAGCCCGATGGCAAAGCGGGAATTTACCTGCAAGCCGCTTACGAGCATTTGCTTTACAAAGCCTATCGACCGCCGCCAGGATTTCAGTTCTCGGGCTCATTGGACGAATGGTCGTCGGATATACTCCTCACTCATGCTCGTTCATTTATCGCGGCATATGCGTATGGACGGCAGGACGATGCGAAGCACTATCATGGTTTATTTAAAAGCGAATATGTTTTCAGGGACGCCATCGCAGCTGTCGTCGCGGAATCTTTGAAAATTAATTGGCGTCGTCTCTTCGAAGACACAATATAGGCGCCTCGTTCAGGCGCATTGGACGAACGATTGAAGCGAGCCTTGTGGGCGGCAATGATCGACTGAACTTTGAATTGAAGGAAGCTTTATGGAAAACAACGACCTTCGGACTACTGGATTGTGGCCATTCTCCCTATTCAAGGGAGGCGCCTTCGGGGGAGAGCCTCAAGCGACCGGCAATGTGGTTGGAATATTCGACCCTGTGGCCTTGGCTTGGAATGCAGGAGGCAAGCTTATAGAAGCGGGATGGGTTGGGTTGGAGTTGATGGATCGAGATTTTCTGTGGAAAATCGCCGACGCGAATCAGGAGGATGTGGGGGCGCTGGCCTTGGAATGGACCCGCTCTCACCAAAGCGCGATTGCTGAAGCATTTGAGCAAAGATTGGCATCCTATGCGATCGACGAATCCGCGAAGGAGGCGTCGCGTCAAGCGCTTTTCTCCTACCGAGCCGACCATTTCATCTCCACGGTCAGGACGCTCATGCCGGAGGTCGAGAAGCATGGCCGCATCATTTCCCATGCCAATGGAGCGGCCTCGCCGAATATGAAGCAGGCCGTGCAAGCGATACAAGATTACTTGGGTCAGATGGAGCTGAGCCACTTCGATCCAATCGAAAGCCTCACCGTTCACAAGATCGTCGAAGAGGACTTGTTTGCAAAGTGCTTCAATCAAAGTGACGCGAGAAATCTCGAAGAAGGGCTGAATCGCCATGCGGAGCTGCATGGGCTGGGCTCCTACGGAGATTTGCGCGGGGCTACGAAGATGCTATGCGTTCAAGATTTTTTGCTTCATTCCGTTTCTGCCGCGAGTGGCACAAGCAATCCTGACAAATAGTGGTATTGCTGATCGATTGGGATTGTCGACAGTCCGAAGCGCAATCGAATGCGGCTACGCCAATGGCGTAATCGCGTTCACCGGATTCGAGCAGGTATTGACTCGATGCGTTTGGATGTTCGCTTCCAACCATTTGATACGAGTAGGCGTTTTTTAATTCCACAATGGAGAGTCATCGCTTATGAATTATATTCAACATTGGGGCTATTGGTCCGTGGAATTTTTCCTTATCCACTTGGCGTTGGAGCACCCGGTTTCGAGCTCTTGGATGCAAACAGTCATTCTTCTGACTTTGCTTGCGGCTGGTTTTGTCTATGCTCGTTACGCTGGGGGGTGGATGACCGATCGCTACAACAATTTCCCTGAAAAATTTCGGATCGGGCTGATACGGATGGGAATGGGACTTGCTCTATGCTTGCCCGCATTATTTATTTGGGGGATCGCTAGGTTTTTTGTTTAGTAGCCGAATCAGGAACTCCACTGGTATGTCGACTATCGGCATGCGCTTATCTAGCGGACGATTTTGAGAAGAGTTGTCGGTCACGGTTTTAATCGTAAGCACGACACCCCATATGACGAAAACGATCAGCACCCAATCGGCCGGAGTTATCTTCGCTAGCATGATTGGCGCCGCTCCCAGTTCCATGAAATTCATTGTTCTCCCCCGCACGCGTAGTAATGGTTATGGCGCGCAGGGATATGGAAGTCAATGCTTACATGCTGCCGGCTTGTGGATGTTTTAAAATCTTCTGTATTCGATGCAACATAAGGGTCAAATTTGACCCGTCACTATTTGTCTTTGTCCGCCACTTTCGTGCTGGCCCGCATGTCGATGGCTTCCAGGTGCGCGTAGACGGCGCCGAGGAAGTCCATTTGCGTCCGCATGGCGAGGAGCGTGCGGCCGAGGCTGGGCCGCGACCGCTTGGGCTTGCCCAAGGGGGCGATGGCCTTTTTGCTGCTTTTGGGCTTCTTGGGTGCGTCCGGGGAAGAGAGCCAGTCGGCCACGTCGTAGATGGCCACGCCGTAGCGGTTGCCCACTTTTTTGAGCGGCAGGGGGATGCCGTAGCCGGATTCGATCTTCTTGACGGTGGCGTGGTCGGCGCCGATCAGCTCGGCGATGTCCTCGGCGAACAGGACGGACTTCTTCCCGAATATCTCACGCAGGTCTTTGAGCTTCGCCTCCGCATCCATCCCGTCTCCGTTCCCTGATGGCGCGCCAAAGGGCGCGCCGAAGCCATCGAAATGCAAGAGGGCCATGTCTAGCGATGGGCGGATCGAGGCTTCGGATGCGCTTCGTTCCGGTCCGGCCAAACAGGCGGGTTTTTGGGGTATTTGAAATCCCACCAAAATCCCACTGAATTCCAAAAAATAGGCCGATTTTTGATCGGCTCCAAATGTTGGTGAAAATAAAAACTCTTGATAAAACAATAGCTTGCATAGAATTCTTTGGTCCCGCCACCAGGAATCGAACCTGGATCCCACGCTTAGGAGGCATGTGCACTATCCATTGTGCTACGGCGAGACGCGTAATGTGAAATTTGCAACGGGAAATTCCACATCAGCCCGTGATTATAGCCGACCAGATCGGAAAGAATAGCATCGCATGGGCCCATATCGGTACAATGGCGGCTTCTTTCAATATATCGATGGCTTCAGGCTCCTATGGCAGTTATTTCTCTTTCCAACGCGCAATTGGCGTTTGGGCACGTCGCATTGCTCGATCATGCGGAATTTTCCCTCGAAACTTCGGAGCGGGTCGGCTTGATCGGTCGTAACGGCACCGGCAAGTCGTCGCTGCTGAAGGTGCTGGCCGGGCTTTCCAAGCTGGACGATGGCTTGCTGGTGATGCAGCAGGGGCTGAAGATCGCTTATGTGGATCAAGAGCCGCATTTCGAGCCGGATATGTCGGTGTTCGACGCGGTGGCGGCGGGCATGGGAGATTTGCAGGCCTTGTTGGCGGAATACGACAGCCTGACCGGGCAGTTCGGCGGCGATAACGACGACGAATTGATGGAGCGCATGCATACGATCCAGGTCAAGCTCGATGCCGCCGATGCCTGGAACTTGAATAACCGCGTCGAAACCACGCTGCACCGCTTGAACCTCGACAAGGCGGCCTTGATGGGCACGCTCTCCGGCGGGATGCAAAAGCGCGTGGCGCTGGCCTGCGCGCTGGTCAGCGGGCCGGATGTGTTGCTGCTGGACGAGCCGACCAATCATCTGGATTTCACCTCGATTCTGTGGCTGGAAGGCTTGCTGCGCGATTACAAGGGCAGCGTGTTGTTCATCACCCATGACCGCAGCTTTTTGGATAACGTCGCGACCCGCATCGTCGAACTGGATCGCGGTCGGCTGCTGTCGTTTCCCGGCAATTTCAGCGCCTACCAGACCCGCAAAGCCGAGCAGTTGGCGATCGAGGAAGTCGAGAGCGCCAAGTTCGATAAATTCCTGGCGCAGGAAGAAGTGTGGATACGCAAGGGCGTGCAGGCGCGGCGCACGCGCGACGAAGGCCGCGTGCGGCGGCTGGAAGCCTTGCGTCTGGCGCGCAGCGCGCGCCGCGAGCAACAGGGGCAGGTGCGGCTGGACGTGTCGTCGGGCGACCGCTCCGGCAAGATCGTTGCCGAATTGAGCAATGTCGACAAGAGTTACGGCAGCAAGGTCATCGTGCGCGATTTCAGCGCGACCATTTTGCGCGGCGACAAGGTCGGGCTGATCGGTCTGAACGGCGCCGGCAAGACCACGCTGCTCAAGCTGATTTTGGGCGAGGAGCAGGCCGATGCCGGGATCATCAAGCAGGGCACCAAGCTGCAGATCGCGTACTTCGACCAGATGCGCGCACAATTGAACGAAGATGCCAGCCTGGCCGACACCATCGCGCCGGGCAGCGACTGGGTCGAGATCAACGGCCAGCGCAAGCATGTGATGACCTACCTGAACGATTTCCTGTTTGCGCCGGAACGGGCGCGCTCGCCGGTCAAATCGCTCTCCGGCGGCGAACGCAACCGCCTGCTGCTGGCACGCTTGTTCGCCAAGCCGGCCAATGTGCTGGTGCTGGACGAACCGACCAACGATCTGGATATCGATACGCTGGAATTGCTGGAAGAGTTGCTGGAAGACTACGACGGCACGGTATTCCTGGTCAGCCATGACCGCACCTTCCTCGATAACGTCGTCACCCAAGTCATCGTCGCCGAAGGCAATGGCTTGTGGCGCGAGTACATCGGCGGCTACACCGACTGGGAGCGCGTGCGCGACCGGCCCGTGCCGGCGGCAGCCAAGGCGGAGCCGAAAAACGCGCCGGCAGCGCCCGCGCCCAAGCAAAAGAAGCTCAGTTACAAGGAGCAGCGCGAGTTGGACGAGTTGCCGTTGTTGATCGCCAAGCTGGAGGCGGAACAGAAGGCGATTTCAGCGCAATTGGCCGACCCCGGCCTGTACAAGAGCAAGCCGGACGAAGTGAAGCGCTTGAACGAGCGTTTTGCCGAATTGGATGGCCTGCTGATGGAGGCGCTGGAAAAATGGGAAGTGATCGAGGCGCGCGGCAAGGCTTGATCGGCTAATTGAACTTGTTGGCGGCTTCCCCCAGCTCCGGCAGCCGCTCCTTCAACGCTGCCGCATCGGACGCGTACGGGCATTCGAACAAGTATGCTTCCAGGTCCTTGAGCGCCGCTTGCGGGCAGTCGAGGTTGGCGTAAGCCAGGCCGCGGTCGCGCAGTTCGGCGGCTTCGTCGGGCAAGACGATGACCAGGCGTTTTTGCACTGCCAGCAAGCTATGCCAGCGTTGTTGGTCGGAAAAAAGCGCTTTCAGGTTGCGCAGCATGCGCGCCAGGATATCGCGCGGCTGCGCCGGCTCCAGATAGGCCGATAGCGGCAGCGCCTTCTTGCTTCTTTGCTGTTCCAGATAGGGTTCGAGCCGTTCTTCCAACTCTTCGCGCGAGAGGCTGGCGCCGTTGAACGGGTCGATGATGATCTCGCCCGACTGCACTGACAACTTCATCAGGAAATGTCCGGGAAAGGAAATGCCTTTCACATCCAACCCGATCTGCTGCGCCAATTCCATGAAGATCACTGCCAGCGAAATCGGAATGCCGCGCCGGTTGGCGATCACCCGGCGGATGTAGCTGTTGTTCGGGTCGTAGTAGTTGTTGACGTTGCCGCCGAACGCCAGTTCGCGGTAAAAAAAATGATTCAGCACACGCAACTTTTGTATATGCGAGGCGTCGGACGGCAGCCTTTGCTTGAGCTTGGCTGCAAACTGGTCGACCTCGGCCTGCGCGGCAACCAGATCCAGGTCGGGATCGATATCTTGTTCGATCGCCATAGCGGCTTCAAACAACGGGAACGAGGCGTCCTGTTGCACCAGCGTCGCAAAATAGTCTAGAGATTCGATCATGGAACCATCATATAGCCTAGACGGCATCAAATAAAGGGGTACTAAGCAGCAACCCGCTTGAAATCGCGGAAGCGGAATCCCATCAACAGCAGCGCGCCGAAATAGGTTGCAACGCACAAAGCCAATACCAGGCAGAGCGCGCCGATGCGCACCAATGGGTGGGCATGCAGGGCGATCCAATCGAAGCGTCCGCTAACCTCTAGCGCGACTGCTGCCATCAGCGCCAGCGCGCCGACCAGCCTGATCATGAATTTCGTCCAGCCCGGCTGCGGCGTGTAGATGCCCTTGCGGCATAATCCCCAGTAAAGGAAGCCGGCATTCAGGCAGGCGCCCAAGCCGATCGAGAGCGCCAGGCCGACATGGCCGAAGCCGTAACGCTCGAAAAACGGCACGAAGGCCAGATTCATCAATTGCGTGGCGATCAACACGCCGATGGCGATCTTGACCGGCGTCCTGATGTCTTGCTTCGCGTAAAAACCGGGAGCGAGGATTTTCACCAGGATCAAGCCTAGCAGGCCGACGCCATAGGCGATCACCGCGTTGCCGGTCATCGGAACAGATGCGTTGTCGAATTTTCCGTAGTGAAACAAAGTAGTGGTCAGCGGCACGGAGAGCGTTGCCAAACCCACGGCCGCCGGCAATGCCAGCAGGAAAGTGAGACGCAGTCCCCAGTCGAGCAGCGAAGAATATTCCTGCGGGTCGCCGTCCGCGTGCGCCTTCGACAGGCTAGGCAACAGGATCGTGCCGAGCGCGACGCCCAGCATGGCGGTCGGAAATTCCATCAAGCGATCCGCGTAAGTCAACCAGGTGACGCTCCTGCTCTGCAAGTGCGAGGCGATGTTGGTATTGATGAGCAAGCTGATCTGGGCCACCGAGACTGCGCCAATCGCCGGCACCATTTGCCGCAAGACGCGCTGCACGCCGGGATCGGTCAATGCAAAACGCGGATTCATCGAGATATGCGGCAACATGCCGATCTTGATCAGGGCGGGAATCTGTATCCCCATTTGCAGCACGCCGCCGACAAATACCGCGATTGCCATCGCGTAAATCGGCATAGTCATGTACGGAACCAGGAACAGGGAGGCGCAAATCGACGATAGATTCAGCAACACCGGCGTGAAAGCGGGAATCTTGAATTCGCGCCAGGTATTCAACACGCCGCCAGCCAGGGCGACGAAGGACATGAAGCCGATATACGGAAACATGATGCGCGTCATGACCACCGTCACGTTGAAAGTGTCGGCATTGGCTTTCAAGCCGGAAGCAGTCAGATAAACCACCGCCGGCGCGCCGACGATGCCTGCCACGCAAGTGAGCACTAACGCCCAGGTCAGCACCGTGGCAACGTGATCGACCATGTCCTTGGTCGCCGCTGCGCCTTTTTGCGATTTGTATTCGGCCAGGATGGGGACGAAGGCTTGCGAGAACGCGCCTTCGGCAAACAGCCGGCGCAGCAGGTTGGGGATGCGGAAGGCGACGTTGAAGCCGTCGGTGTAGGCGGAAGCGCCGAAGGCGCGCGCAATCAAGACCTCGCGCAGCAAGCCGGTCACGCGGGAAAGCATGGTCATGCCGGAGATGGCGGCGAGCGTTTTATGCAAGTTCATGGGGGCGCATTATAGCGGTTGGCGGCAGGGAAGGCGCGAAATGACGCAAAACCGGCGTTCGGCAGGATAGGGCAGCGGCACGCAGCTGTCTATGGGTCGCCAGCTGCTTTGGATATTTCAATGAAATTTTGTCAATGAACATGTGCTTTCATCGCAGTAGGTCGTCAAACTGAGGGGGCGCTTGTGATGTTTTACGACATCGGCAGCGTCTTTTCCAAATAGACGTTTGCCCGTTTTGAAAAAACGAGCTATAATCGGCGGCTTCACAGAATTTTGTCTCACCCTTTTGCGTCTTTGCGAACGCACTTCGACACCGTTTTAGGAAATATTATTCATGGCAAATACCGCACAAGCGCGTAAGCGCGCTCGTCAAGCAGTCAAGCAAAACGCTCACAATTCGAGCCAACGCTCCACGTTGCGCACCGCCATCAAGGCTGTTCGCAAGGCAATCGAAGCTGGCGACAAGGCCGCTGCGACGCAAGTGTTTGTGTCTTCCGTATCGACGATCGATCGCATCGCCGACAAGAAGATCATCCACAAGAACAAAGCTGCACGTCACAAGAGCCGTCTGGCCGCTGCCCTGAAGGCGCTGGCTTAATAAGCTTTTCGTCGTTCCGCAGCAAGGCTGCGGAATGCGTGTGCCCGCTGCGCTGGAGCCCGTATGACTTGCGTCATGCGGGTTTTGTCGTTTTCGGGCGACTCAATTCGGGGTGGGCAGTGGCGAATTTATTGGTGAATCGATGGGAGATTCCCCGGCAGCAGCACGCGATGCCGGCACTTCCGTTATCGGGCTACCGGCTGCAAGCGCTTACTTCATCATCGCGTTGCGTTATTTGACGCCAGGCAATCCGTCAATGGTAGTGCCAGACTTGATGCCTTTTTGCTTGAACCAGCCGGCGCTCATTTCCAGCGCATAGGTCGCTGCCTTTTTCGCGCAATGCGAATTCAGCGTTTGCGCCTTCATCTCTTCGATGTTGATGATCGTCCCTTTTTCGTCCATGAAGGCGACCGACAATGGGATCAGGGTATTTTTCATCCACATGCAGACCGTTTGCGGCTCGCCGAACAAAAAGACCATTCCTTCATTCGGCCCAAGCCGGTCGCGGAACATCAAGCCTTGCTCGCGTTGCGCGACATTCGCCGCGACTTCAGCCTTGATCAGGTTGATGCCGGCATTCAGAGAAGTGACGGAAAAGGTCTGATTCTGCTGTGCGAAGGAAATGTTACTTAAAAGAAATACTGCGCTGACCGTAAGTATGCTCGGGAGTAGACGGAGTGTTTTCATCATATGCATCCTGCGCATCGCAGGCGATTCAATGGATGGGGGGATGTCGAAGACGACGCGTTTGGAAAGTACGCATCATAAATGAAAAAAGGCAGGAAAACCTGCCTTTTTGACTCAAGTAAAGACGAATTACTTGGATGCAGCTGGTGCAGCGGCCGAAGCGGCAGAAGCGTCAGCGGCTGGTGCGGCCTTCTTTGCTTTCTTTGCTTTCTTTGCCTTCTTTGCTTTTGGTGCAGGAGCGTCAGCCGATGCAGCAGGAGCCGAAGCAGCAGCAGGTGCCGAAGCAGCAGGAGCGTCAGCAGCGAAAGCGGAAACAGCGAACAAACCAGCAACCAGAGCAGCGATCAGTTTTTTCATTTTTGTAATCTCTCAGAAAAGGATATTAACGAAAAGGCGATTCAGTTGAATCAGTCTAATTAACGGCGCGGACGGTATGTGGTTGACACGCCAAGTCAAAAAAACGAAAAATTTGTTGTTGCGGCGATTTTGAAGGCAATTTTGTTTGAATCGATTGCTGAAATGACAAAAAGGCGGGAAACCCGCCTTTTCGATGTTGACCTAAATCTTGAATTACTTGGAAGCAGCAGGAGCGGCAGCCGATGCGGATGCATCTGCAGCTGGCTTGGCTTTCTTCGCTTTCTTCACTTTCTTGGCCTTAGGAGCAGGAGCCGAAGCGTCGGTCGAGGCAGCCGGTGCCGAAGCAGCAGGAGCATCGGCAGCAAAAGCGGAAACAGCAAAAACACCAGCAATCAGAGCAGCGATCAGGTTTTTCATTTTTAGATCCTTTAACGAAGTTTAGGAAACGAAGATTCGGTCGAATCAGTGCAAATAACGATGCACGCCGCCGCCGGTTGACAGGAATTTTCAAAAAATTGAATTTTGTGCAGAAATTTTTGCGCTGCCAAACCAAGTCACCGCCAATCCATCGCCGAGACCTCGCACCATTCGCCCGGCATCAGCGGGTGGTTTTCCAGCGAGAACGGGCCGATGGCGATGCGGATCAGGCGCAAGGTCGGCAAACCGACGGCGGCGGTCATGCGCCGCACTTGGCGATTTTTCCCTTCCGTCAGCGTGATCGCGAGCCAATTGGTCGGCACGTTTTGCCTTTGTCGGATCGGCGGCGTGCGCGGCCACATCCATGCAGGCGCCTCGATTTGCCTGGCCCGGCAAGCCTGGGTGACAAAGTCGCCCAGGTCCAGCGGCGCCGACAAACGTGCCAAATTGGCGGCGTTCGGCTGTCCTTCGACCTGCACAAGATAGGTCTTCGGCTGTTTGTGTTGCGGGTGGCTGATATCGTGTTGCAAGCGGCCATCGTCGGTCAGCAATATCAACCCCTCGCTTTCTGCATCCAGGCGGCCAGCCGGGTAGATGCCCGGAATCTGCAAATAGTCGGCCAGCGTTTCGCGCGTGGGATGGGCCGAAAATTGGCACATTACATCGAACGGCTTGTTGAATAGAATCAAAGGCATATCGTTAATTTATTATTTTTGACGGTAAAAGACATGGTTTGCTGAAAGATGGATGATTTTCAAATAACTTTACGGTCTCATGATCAAGATCGCGCTTTGCAAATTGATGGCATCTAGTAAAATACTAGTGCATAATACGAAATATGGTCTTATGTCTTATATAAGACAAAAATGTGAGACGCGATTCCGAAGCGTGAACCAAATTTACCGGATGGCCTTAAATATTCAACTATTCAAGACGACGCACTACACTAGTGTAATGCGCGACACCTGCACGATTTCGTGTAGCGAAGAATTTTATCGCCGCCCTGACGAGCAACCCGAATAATTGCCCCTGTTCCGTCTTAACTCTGGAGATGACGATGTACCAACATATCAAAGTACCAACCAGCGGTCAGAAAATAACCGTCAACGGCGACTTCTCATTGAATGTGCCCGACAACCCGATCATTCCGTACATCGAAGGCGACGGCACCGGGGTCGACATCAGCCCGGTCATGATCAAAGTGATCGACGCCGCAGTGGCCAAAGCCTACGGCGGCAAGCGCAAGATCAGCTGGATGGAAATCTACGCCGGCGAAAAATCCACCAACGTCTACGGTCCCGATGTCTGGTTGCCGGAAGAAACGCTGACCGTGTTGCGCGACTATGTCGTCTCCATCAAAGGCCCGTTGACCACGCCAGTCGGCGGCGGCATCCGCTCGCTCAATGTTGCGTTGCGGCAAGAGCTTGACCTGTACGTCTGCCTGCGCCCGGTGCGCTACTTCACCGGCGTGCCTTCGCCGGTGAAAGAACCGGAAAAGACCGACATGGTGATCTTCCGCGAAAACTCGGAAGACATCTACGCCGGCATCGAATGGCAAGAAGGCAGCGACGAAGCCAAGAAACTGATCAATTTCCTGATCAAGGAAATGGGCGTCAAGAAAATCCGCTTCCCGGAAACCTCCGGCATCGGCATCAAGCCGGTCTCGCGCGAAGGCACCGAACGCTTGGTGCGAAAGGCGATCCAATACGCAATCGACAACGACAAGCCCTCGGTGACCATCGTCCACAAGGGCAACATCATGAAGTACACCGAAGGCGGCTTCCGCGACTGGGCCTATGGCCTGGCGCAAAAGGAATTCGGCGCGCAACTGATCGACGGCGGCCCGTGGTGCAAATTCAAGAATCCGAAGACTGGCAAAGACATCGTCGTCAAGGATTCGATCGCCGACGCCTTCTTGCAGCAAATCCTGTTGCGTCCGGCTGAATACAGCGTGATTGCCACCCTGAACCTGAATGGCGACTACATCTCCGACGCCTTGGCAGCACAAGTCGGCGGCATCGGCATTGCGCCGGGCGCCAATCTGTCCGACTCGGTCGCGATGTTTGAAGCCACGCACGGCACCGCTCCCAAGTACGCCGGCAAGGATTACGTCAATCCGGGTTCGCTGATCCTGTCGGCGGAAATGATGTTGCGTCACATGGGCTGGCTGGAAGCGGCCGATTTGATCATCGACTCGATGCAAAAATCGATTGCCGCCAAGAAAGTCACCTATGACTTCGCCCGTTTGATGGAAGGCGCAAGCCAGGTATCGTGCTCCGGCTTCGGCGACGTGATGATCGAAAATATGTAATTGTTTCGGTTATTGCGATGCGTCGATGTTTGACGCAAAAAAGGCCGAATTCGATTCGGCCTTTTTTGTTTGCGCTTACTTGCGCTCGTTTGTGCTACTTGTGTTTCAGTAATAAAAAAAGCCCCGCATTTGCGGAGCCTTTTAACTGCACTAACTGAAATGCAATTAGGGAGCTTGAATGTTGGAAGCTTGCTTGCCTTTCGGGCCTTGCGTGACTTCGAACTGGACTTTTTGACCTTCTTTGAGGGTCTTGAAGCCGTTCATCTGGATTGCGGAGAAGTGAGCGAACAAATCTTCACCGCCGTCATCCGGAGTGATAAAGCCGAAGCCTTTAGAGTCGTTGAACCACTTGACGGTACCTGTTGCCATAAAAGCGTCTTTCTATTATTGACTAATCACACGAGCCGTATAAGCAAGAAGCCTCGCGTAACGCTGCCCCCTCCTAAAACTTGCTCACTTCATATTGAATAGCATGTGCATAGGCAATAGCCACACGTATCAATAATTGTCATTGTTCCTGCAAAAAAAAGAAAAGTCAAGGCGATTTTGTCAATGCAAAAAATTTCCTTGCCGGGGCGTATAAAATCGACTCTTGATTTATGACAATTGGTCGTCATCTGCGCTACATCAAGAAAACGCGTAATATCGATATAAAGATGAATTACCTGTCACCTTGCGGCATTGCGCAGACCGTTGATGGAACTAGAATAGACGTATGGCAACCAACAGCGATAACGATACCGTGCTGGCGCGCCAGGAGCAAAAGCTCAAGCCGCCGCCGATGTACCAAGTCATTTTGTTGAACGACGATTACACGCCGATGGAGTTCGTGGTGGCCATTGTGCAAGAGTATTTCAACAAAGATCGCGAAACCGCGACACAGATCATGTTGCAAGTGCATCGTGATGGCAAAGGGATGTGCGGCGTGTATCCTAAAGATATTGCGTCCACAAAAGTGGAACTGGTTTTAACCCACGCGAGAAAAGCAGGACACCCCCTGCAGTGCGTGATGGAGGAAGCATGATTGCGCAGGAATTGGAAGTCAGTTTGCACATGGCGTTTGTCGAGGCTCGCCAGGCTCGCCATGAATTTATCACCGTGGAGCACCTGTTGCTGGCGCTGCTGGATAATCCATCGGCGGCGGAAGTCATGCGCGCCTGCGCGGTGAATATCGAAGACTTGCGCAAGACCCTGACCAACTTCATCGGCGATAACACGCCGACGGTGCCAGGCACCAGCGAAGTCGATACCCAGCCGACTCTGGGGTTCCAGCGCGTGATCCAGCGCGCGATCATGCACGTGCAGTCCGCTTCCAACGGCAAGAAGGAAGTGACCGGCGCCAACGTGCTGGTCGCCATCTTCGGCGAAAAGGATTCGCATGCGGTCTACTACCTGCACCAGCAAGGCGTGACCCGGCTCGACGTCGTCAATTTCATCTCGCATGGCGTGCGCAAGGATCAGCAGAGCGATGCGCAAAAGGCCCCCGAAGGCGCCGAAGACGGCCAGCCGGAAGGTCAGCAAAAGGAAAGTCCGCTCGATCAATTCACGCAGAATCTGAACAAGCTGGCGCAGGAAGGCAAGATCGATCCGCTGATCGGACGCGAAGCCGAAGTCGAGCGCGTGATACAAACGCTCTGCCGGCGCCGCAAGAACAATCCGCTGCTGGTGGGCGAAGCCGGAGTCGGCAAGACTGCGATCGCCGAGGGTTTGGCCTGGCGCGTAACGCAGGGCGATGTGCCGGAGATCTTGCAGGCCGCAGTCGTCTATTCGCTCGACATGGGCGCGTTGTTGGCCGGGACCAAGTATCGCGGCGATTTCGAGCAACGCCTGAAGTCCGTCTTGAAGCAACTCAAGGACAATCCGAACGGCATCCTGTTCATCGATGAAATCCACACCATCATCGGCGCCGGTTCTGCCTCCGGCGGCACGCTCGACGCCTCCAATCTGTTGAAGCCGGCCTTGGCCAGCGGGCAGTTGAAATGCATCGGCGCGACCACCTTTACCGAATATCGCGGGGTGTTTGAAAAAGATCACGCATTGTCGCGCCGTTTCCAGAAGATCGACGTCAACGAGCCGACTGTCGAGCAGACGGTGCAAATCCTGCGCGGCTTGAAGTCTCGCTTCGAAGAGCATCATGGCGTCAAGTACACCGCCTCGGCGCTGACTTCGGCTGCGGAATTGGCGGCGCGCTTCATCAACGACCGCCATTTGCCGGACAAGGCAATCGATGTCATCGACGAGGCCGGTGCTGCGCAACGCATCTTGCCGAAGTCGAAGCAAAAGAAAACCATCGGCAAATTCGAGATCGAGGAAATCATCTCGAAGATCGCCCGCATTCCGCCGCAATCGGTCAACCAGGACGACCGCAGCAAATTGCAGACCATCGAACGCGATCTGAAAAACGTCGTCTTCGGTCAGGAACCGGCGATCGAAGCCTTGGCGTCGGCCATCAAGATGGCGCGTGCCGGGCTGGGCAAGACCGACAAGCCAATCGGCTCGTTCCTGTTCTCCGGGCCGACCGGGGTCGGCAAGACCGAAGTGGCGAAGCAACTGGCCTTCATCCTCGGCATCGAGCTGATCCGCTTCGACATGTCCGAATACATGGAGCGGCATGCAGTCAGCCGCCTGATTGGCGCGCCGCCGGGCTATGTCGGTTTCGACCAGGGCGGCTTGCTGACCGAGGCGATCACCAAGAAGCCGCATGCGGTGCTGTTGCTCGATGAAATCGAAAAAGCGCATCCCGACATCTTCAACATCCTGTTGCAGGTGATGGATCACGGCACGCTGACCGACAACAATGGACGCAAGGCGGATTTCCGCAATGTGATCATCGTGATGACGACCAATGCCGGCGCGGAAAGCCTGCAAAAGCGCTCGATGGGTTTCACCAGCAAGAAAGAGGCTGGCGACGAGATGGAAGACATCAAGCGCATGTTTACGCCGGAATTCCGCAACCGCATCGACGCCATCATCAGCTTCGCTGCGCTGGACGAAGAAATCATCTTGCGCGTGGTCGACAAGTTCTTGATGCAGTTGGAAGAGCAATTGCACGAAAAGAAAGTGGAAGCGATTTTCACCGACCCGTTGCGCAAGTTCCTGGCGAAAAAAGGCTTCGATCCGACCATGGGCGCGCGCCCGATGTCGCGTCTGATCCAGGACATGATCCGCAAGGCGCTGGCCGACGAGCTATTGTTCGGCAAGCTGGTGGCGGGCGGGCGGGTAACGGTCGATCTCGACGACAAAGACCAGATCAAGCTGGACTTTGCCGAAAGCGATTTGTTGCCGCCACCGGCGCCGGCCGAGACGGTCGAGGTCGAATAGTCTGTTCAGCCATACAAAAAACCCGAACTTGCGCGAGCGGTTCGGGTTTTTTGAAATCACCCACCTCCATACCCCGCCTCGCGTTGATGGCGAATTGCGAGAATCAGGATGGCATCCTGTTCAGCTTCGAAGCTGTAAAGCGCGATATAACCGGTCTTGCCGCGCGAGATCACCAATTCCCGCAAATCCGATTCGACTGGCCGACCTATCAGGGGATGGTGCTTCAACACCGTGACAGCCTCCTCAATCAGTCCAGCGGTTTCCGCAGCGGCCAACGGATCGGTCTCCAACAGGAAATCGGTCAGCTTTTCAAGATCGAGCAGCGCAGTGTAAGAATAGATTAGCCGCGCCAAGATATCGCCTTCGGTTTCGCTGCTTTTTTACCTGCGATGCGCGCTTGAATATATGCATGCACTTCGTCGGCGTCATAACCTTTGCCAGCATCCTGCATTTGCTTTCGAGCGGCATTCGCATCCGCTATGAATTTCGCCCGGCACTCCGCCGCCGAGGTTGCTTGCTCAATCGCATTAACCATGAACGCGTGCGTCGACACACCTTGGAGGTGGGCAGCAGAAACGGCGCGTTGCTTAAGGTCGTCGGAAAGTTTCAAAGACGTGGTGGGCATACAAGATTCCTCAATTACACGGTGTCACTATGGTAACACCTCCTGCTGGAACCGTGCAACCTCGCACTGCGCCGGGGCGGAATCGCTTGTATGATCGTGACGTGGGGATCATAAACGGAGGCATGGAATGAATACTGAAACGACGACGCAAAGTGCGCACAAGGCGGCATTGGTGATCGGCGCCGGCGACGCGACCGGCGGCGCCATCGCCAAGCGCTTTGCCAAGGGCGGATTGATTACTTGCGCGACCCGCCGCACGGCAGAGAAGCTGCAACCCTTGATCGACGAAATCCAGCAAGCTGGCGGGCAGGCGCGCGGCTTCGCATCCGATGCGCGCAAGGAAGAGGAAGTGGTGCAACTGGTCGAACAGATCGAACGCGAGGTCGCGCCGATCGAGGTCATGGTGTTCAACATCGGGGCCAACGTCCCGTGCAGCATCCTGGACGAGAGCGCGCGCAAATACTTCAAGATTTGGGAGATGGCGTGCTTTTCCGGCTTCCTGGTCGGGCGCGAAGTGGCCAAGCGCATGGTCACGCGCGGCAGCGGCACCATCATCTTCACCGGCGCTACCGCCGGCTTGCGCGGGTCGGCAAATTTTGCCGCCTTTGCCGGCGCCAAGCATGCGTTGCGGGCGCTGGCGCAAAGCATGGCGCGCGAGCTGGGGCCGAGGGGCATCCACGTCGCGCACGTGGTGGTCGACGGCGCGATCGATACCGAATTCATCCGCGACAATTTTCCTGAGCGCTACGCGATGAAGGAGCAGGACGGCATCCTGAACCCGGATCATATCGCCGAAAATTATTGGCATCTGCACACGCAGCCGCGCGACGCGTGGACGCATGAACTGGACTTGCGGCCATGGATCGAGCGCTGGTAAGTTTGCAAAAAAGTTCGCATAAAAGTTCGCATAAAATCGGGAGACAACAATGAGCAAACAAGTCGAATTCTTTTTCGATGTCGGCAGTCCGTACACTTACCTCGCCTACCATCAATTGCCAAAGATCGCCGAGGCCAGGCAGGCGGAAATCGTCTGGCGGCCGATCCTGTTGGGCGGCGTCTTCCAGGCTACCGGCAACCATAGCCCGGTCGAAGTGCCGGCCAAGGGCAAGAATTTGCTGGTGGATTTGCAGCGCTGGGCCAGGCAGTACGGCGTTGCGATGCAGATGAACCCGCATTTCCCGATCAACACCTTGGCCTTGATGCGCGGCGCGGTGGCGATGCAGATGCAGGGTCCCGACGAGTTGCAGCGCTATCTTGCCGCAATCTTCGGCGCGATGTTCGAACAACCGCGTAACCTGAACGTGCCAACCGAGATCGGCGCCGTGTTGCAACAGGCGGGTTTCGACCCCGCAGCATTCCTGGCGGCGATCAACGAGCAGGCGGTCAAGGACAAGCTAAAGAGCGACACCGCAGAAGCGGTGGAACGTGGTGTGTTCGGCGCGCCGACGTTTTTCGTCGGCGACGAGATGTATTGGGGACAGGATCGCTTGCACTTCGTCGATCAGGCGCTGGCTTGATTGCGTAGTGCCGCCGCGCATTCCTGCACCAAGGCCGGGCCGCGATAGATCAGCCCGGTGTACAGTTGCACCAGCGCCGCGCCGGCCTCGATCTTCGTTTGTGCATCGCGCGCCGACAGGATGCCGCCGACGCCGATGATCGGCACGGCGTCGCCCAACTCGGCCTTGAGCGAGCGGATCACGGTATTGGAGGCCGCCAATACCGGGCTGCCGGACAAGCCGCCGGTTTCCTCAGCATGTTCCAGACCTTTGACCGCATCGCGTGCAATCGTCGTATTGGTCGCAATCACGCCGTCGATCTGGTGGCGCAGCAAGGCGCCGGCAATGGTTTGAATCTGCAAGCTGTCGATATCCGGCGCAATCTTCAATGCCAGCGGCACGTAGCGCCCATGCTGGTCGGCTAGGCGGCGTTGCGCGTCCTTCAACTTGCCGAGCAGTGCATCGAGTTCCGATTCGCCTTGCAATTGGCGCAGGTTCTTGGTGTTGGGCGAAGAAATGTTCACCGCCACATAGTTGGCGTAGGGATAGACTTTTTCCAGGCAAATCAGGTAGTCGTCGACTGCGCGCTCGATCGGCGTGTCAGCATTTTTGCCGATGTTCAAGCCCAGCACGCCCAGCTTGTCTTGATAAAATTTCGACGCCTGCACATTGGCGACGAAGGCATCGACGCCGCCATTGTTGAAGCCCATGCGATTAATCAGCGCATTCGCCTTCGGCAGGCGGAACATGCGCGGCTTCGGGTTGCCCGGCTGCGCGCGCGGGGTGACCGTGCCGATTTCCAGAAAGCCGAAGCCGAGTGCTGCCAGTCCGTCGATATAGGCTCCATCCTTGTCCAGGCCGGCGGCCAGCCCGACCGGGTTGGGGAAGGTGATGCCCATTGCCCGGCGCGGATCCGCCGGCGTCGCACCCATCAACTTCGTCAGGCCGCAAGCGGCGGCGCGCTTGAGCGCCGGCAAGGTGAAGTTATGGGCGGCTTCGGGGTCGAGCGAAAACAACAGCGGGCGCGCCAGTGCGTAGAGTAGTTTGTTAGGCATGAATGGACAGTAGCGGACTATAGCAGCCAGTAGCGTTCAGTAACGGACAGTATGGCGATCCTGTCGGACCGTCGTGCAACGATGGTATCGACGCAGGCGACATGCCATGCGCGCTTCAGGCAGCTATTTTACCGGGATTCACCGCGTGCACCGCCGACTATTCGCATTGCCGGGCGCTACAGCACTTCCCATTTGCCGAGCCGCCGTGCTTCGATCGGCTTGAAGTTGATCTTGTAAGCCATCTTCTGGCTTTCGCCGATCCAATAGCCCAAATAGACGTAGGGCATATTCAATTTTTTGGCCTGCGCGATCTGCCACATCACGTTATAGGTGCCGAACGACGCGCCGCGCAGGTCAGGTTCGTAAAACGTGTAGACCGACGACAAGCCGTCGTCGAGCACGTCGATAATGCTGACCATGCGCAACACTTGCGCGGCGTCGCGGAATTCCACCAGCCGCGTGTTGACCTTGCTCTGCAACAGGAATTGCGCGTATTGATCGCGGCTGTCCTGGTCCATGCCGCCGCCGGCGTGGCGCGCCGCTTGATAGCGCAGATACAAATCATAGTGCTCCGGCAGATAGGTCAGCGTCGTCACGCAGGCGATCAAATCGTTATGCCGCGCCCAGGCGCGCCGCTGGCTGCGGTTGGCGACAAAGGCGTCGGCCTTCACCCGCACCGGTGTGCATGCTTGGCAACCGTCGCAATATGGCCGGTATGTAAAGATGCCGCTGCGCCGGAAGCCGTTCTTGACCAGTTCCGAATAGACGTCGGCATTGATCAGATGCGATGGCGTGGCAACCTGCGAGCGCGCCTGCCTGTCGTCCAGATAGCTGCACGGGTAGGGCGCAGTCGCATAGAACTGCAGCGTCGAAAACGGAAGATCTTTAAGGTGCGTCATGCATGTCCCATCCGCTTGATCCGGCAACGCGTGCTGCGCGCTGCCTTGGCATGTCGATTGTTTACGCCTCGAACGGCTATATTAATATAAATTCTGGGCAGACCTCGTTGATTGTCATAGGATTAAACGATGGGCAACCAATCCGCAATCTGCGCTTGCTTGGTGGCAACGCGCAGATGGGCAACGAATTCGGCGCGCGGGATGGCGATTGCGCCGAGCGAGGCCAAGTGCGCGGTCTGTTGTTGACAATCGATCATGGCGACGCCATTTGCTTTCAAGAACGCCACCAGGAAGGCGAGCGCGATCTTGGAAGCATCGGTTTCACGGGCAAACATCGATTCGCCGTAAAACATGTGCCCGATACAGACCCCATACGCGCCGCCGACCAATTGCCCGCGATGCCAGAGTTCGGAAGAGTGTGCATAGCCGCGCTGGTGCAGGCCGCAATAGCCGGCGATGATCTCTTCGGAAATCCAGGTGCCGGGGCCGTCGCGGCGCGGTGCGGCGCAAGCGCGCATCACGGCTTCAAACGCGTAGTCGAAGCGCACTTCCCATTCGCCGCCGCTACGCATGCTGATTGCCACTTTGTTGATCTTCTTTTTCAGGCTATGCGAAACCGCGAAGCGCTCGCAAAACAAGACCATGCGCGGATCGGTGCTCCACCACAATATCGGTTGCCCTTCGGAAAACCACGGGAAGATCCCTTGCCGATAGGCAAGCAGCAGACGCGCCGGCGACAAATCGGCGCCCGCCGCCAGCAAGCCGGGCGCGCCGTCCGCTTCGGTCAGTGCGTGCGCCACATCGGGAAACGGCGCATCGGGTTGCAGCCACGGAATCATGGTCGGCCGGCGTCAGCCCGGTTCCATCTGGCGCAAGGATTTCATGATGTCCTGGGTGTGGAAGCCATATGTGCCGCCACGCCGAACCTTTTCGTGGTCGCTGAAAAACAATTTCAAGGTATGGCTGACGGTAGGGAAGGCGATGTCATGCCAGGGAATCTCGCTTTCCCGGAACATGGCGACTTCCAGGCTCTCGGTGCCGGCCATGTAGTCGAGATCGAGCAGAGTCGCCCGATAAAACAAATGCACCTGATGGACTTGTGGCACATTCAATAATGAAAACAGCGGTTGCAACGCGATGTTGGCTCCCGCTTCCTCAACCGTTTCGCGGATAGCTGCTTGTTCGGTGGTTTCGTTGTTTTCCATGAAACCGGCCGGCAAGGTCCAATAACCGTGGCGCGGCTCGATGGCCCTTTTGCACAGCAAGACGCTGATGTGCCCATCCGATTCCCATACCGGTATGGAACCGATCACCATCTTTGGATTTTGATAATGAATGGCGCCGCAATGCGTGCACACGTAACGAGGGCGGTTATCGTCGGGTGGAACGATGAACGAAACCGGGTGGGCGCATTCGGAGCAATATTTCATAAAGAAAAGGATCGTGGCGGTTGATCGAATCGCAAGCAGCATGACAAAGGAAGCGCGCGTAGCAGCTAGTGTAGCACTGCGCATCATTTGTTTGATCCCAATTGCGTAAAAGCCCAATACCGTGTATAGTCTATCTCTTCAGACGCGGGGTGGAGCAGTCTGGCAGCTCGTCGGGCTCATAACCCGAAGGTCGTAGGTTCAAATCCTGCCCCCGCAACCAAGTCTTACATTTTCCCGCCCAAATCATCACACCTCCTCTAAAAGAGGGCGACGGAAAGCAACATCAACGGGTTCTTAAGACCACACAGCCCTGCAAGGCTGTTGTTGAACACAATGTCAGCAAACTGTATTTAGAAAAAATCGCACGGATAGCGCAATACGTACATGAATACTGCTGAGGCGAAAAAAGTCCTCGAAACCGCTTTGTTATGCGCTCATGAGCCGTTAAGCATCAACGAGATGCGCAAGCTCTATGGGGACGACGGCGGGCAAGGGGTCGGCGCCGATACGATCAAGCAAATGCTGTTGGAGTTGCGTAGCGATTGGGCCGACAAAGGGGTGGAAGTCGTCAGCCTGTCGACCGGCTGGCGCTTCCAGAGCCGCCCGGAAATGAAGATGTACCTGGAGCGCCTGAATCCGGAAAAGCCGCCGAAATATACCCGTGCGACCTTGGAAACGCTGGCCATTATTGCGTACCGGCAACCCGTCACGCGCGGCGATATCGAGGAAATCCGTGGCGTCACGGTGAATTCGCAAACCATCAAGTCGCTCGAAGATCGCGGCTGGATCGAAGCAATCGGGCACCGCGACGTGCCCGGACGCCCGGCATTATTTGCGACGACCAAGCAATTTCTCGATGATTTGGGTTTGGCATCGCTGGATCAATTGCCGCCGTTGCAACAAGTTGCCAAAGGCGACGCCTCCGGTGACGCGCTGCTGGATTTGCAGGCGCTGGCAGCCGGACTGTCGGTGGATTCGGATCAGGCGGCAATCGACTTCGTCGAGGCCGAAGCAGAAGACGATGTTTCTATTGCGCTGCCCGAAATGCCTGAAAAGCAAGAAGCAATACTCATGGAAGCACGTGTCGAAACCGCGATCGAAGACGGCGATCGAATCGAATCCGGGATCGTCGTCGACATCGCTGCAGTTTCCGCAACAGCGGCAGATCGCCATCCAGACCCCGCGTTGGAAAGCGCATCGGGTCAGCAACAACAAGAAACGAATAATGAATCAGTCTAACCTAGAAAAAAATCCCGCCATCGATGCGGTCGCCAGCGAACCGGCAACGGCTAGCCGCGTGGACGGCAACGCCGATGTGCCTGGCGCCGACGCGGCAGCCGAAGCGGGCGTTGGCGGAAAAGCCAAGCCGGCCAAACGCGGCGTGCGCGGACCGCGCACCCTGCGGCGCGCCCGCAGCACACCGCGCGACAGCGAACCCGATGTCACCGAAGCGGCGACAGCAAGCGTAGCGACGGTTGCCGCGCCGGATGGCGTCGAAGCGACTGCAGACGATGCAACTGCGTTCGAGGCCCAGGCGCCAACGCAAAAGCCGCGCAATCAGCGCAAATCGCCGACTGAACGCGGCGAGGGCGGGCGCGGCCAAAAGCCGAATCAGGCTTCAGGTCCGAATTCCAGGCAACGCAAACCCAACGCCAATGTCGCCAAGGGCGGCAAGGCGGCGCCCAAGGCGGTCGACGCCGACGCCGTATTTTCCTTTGTCACCTCGGACGCTTTCGATCAAGCGGCCAGCGCCGACGATGCCGGCGACAAACGCAGCAACCGCAACGCCAAGGCGCCGCGCCGCGATTTGACGGCTGACGACGATGCGCCGAAACTGCACAAGGTATTGGCCGAAGCAGGGTTGGGATCGCGCCGCGACATGGAAGAATTGATTATCGCCGGACGGGTATCAGTCAATGGCGAACCGGCCCATATCGGCCAGCGTATCTTGCCGACCGACCTGGTGCGCATCAACGGCAAACTGATACAACGCCGCGTCAGCAAGCGTCCGCCGCGCGTGCTGGTGTATCACAAGCCGGCCGGCGAAATCGTCAGCACCGACGACCCGGAAGGCCGGCCATCGGTATTCGACCGTTTGCCGACCATGAAAGCAGGCAAATGGCTGGCGGTCGGGCGGCTCGACTTCAACACTGAAGGCTTGCTGTTATTTACTACTTCCGGCGATTTGGCGAACCGCTTGATGCACCCCCGCTACGGCATCGACCGCGAATACGCAGTGCGCACGCTGGGCGAACTGGAAGAAGGCATGCGCCAAAAACTGTTGTCCGGCGTCGAGCTGGAAGACGGCACGGCGAACTTCTCCAAAATTGCCGATGGCGGCGGCGAAGGCGTCAACAAGTGGTATCGGGTGGTGATCGGCGAAGGCCGCAACCGCGAAGTGCGCCGCATGTTTGAAGCGATCGGCTTGACCGTATCGCGCCTGATCCGCACCCGCTACGGCACGATGACGCTGCCGGCCAGCCTGAAGCGCGGGCGCTGGGAAGAGATGGATGAACATGCGGTGCGCGATTTGCTCACCGTGTCCGGTCTGGACAAGATCGCATCCGGCGAAAAAGGCAAATCCGAGCAGGGCGAGCGTCGTGGCGGCGAGCGCAACGATTTCGGCAAGGGGCAAGCGCGCGGGCCAGGCCAGAACCAATGGCCGGGACGCGGCCAGGGGACCGGCCAATGGACTGGCGGTACAGCGGCGCGCGGCCAGGATAAAGATGGTCTGCCTAGAGGGCAGGGGCAGGGGCAGGGCCAGGGGCAAGGCCGAGGGCAGGGGCAGCCGCGCAGCCGGCAACCGGATCCGTTGCAAACCGCATTGGGCTTTCCCGGAATGGGGCAGCCACGCCGTGGCGCCGGCGCTGGCCGAGGTGGTCAGGGCCAAGGTCAGGGCGGATTCGGTGGGCGCAGCGGTGGTCAAGGCGGCAATACCCACGGCCCGCAGGGTATGCCACGGCGGCGTCCGAAGGGCTGAATTTCGGCTGATTTAATCGTCTTAATGGTTTGATAATTCAAAATGTACCGATCGGGGTCGGCAAGATGTGTGTTTTCGACCCCGAAGTTGTTTTTTTAGACGCAGATTGTAGGTTGTGCACGGTTTTATATCGATTCCGGCATTGCGGTAGTTGAAGCAATCGGTTACAATTTGCCAGTTAACGAAAAAGTCGCCTTGAGTAGACTTTCTGTGAAAAAACAAAGCAGATCGCGGGAATTATCAGAAGATGGGCATCTGCCCATTTTTTTTTTGCTTCACGGATTGTGCGATTCTGCGGGCGCGGCAGTGGAAAACCAAGTCTGCGGACATGATGGAAAATAGGGAGTTGCCTTGTTGTTGCGGGATTTGATTGAAAAAACGGTGGTTGGCATGGGCTACGAGCTTGTCGAGTTCGAACAGGCTGCGCGCGGCCTAGTGCGCGTGTACATCGATTTTGCGCAGCAAGACGAAGACACCGGCAATATCACGGTGGACGATTGCGAAAAGGTCACGCATCAGTTATTGCATGTGCTGACGGTGGAAAATGCCGTGTACGAGCGGCTGGAAGTGTCGTCGCCGGGCCTGGATCGGCCACTCAAGAAGCTGGCCGACTACGTGCGATTTGCCGGGCAGGAAGCGCTGGTCAAGCTGCGCCTGCCGATGCCGGGGCCGGCGCACCGCAAATCGTTTCAAGGCGTGTTGCACGCGCCGGACGGCGAAAAGCTGAAAATCGAATTCGAAGGAAGTGATGGGCCGGCGGTGCTGGAGTTTACGCTAGCCGATGTGGACAAGGCACGTTTGGTGCCGAAAGTGGACTTTAGGAGTCGCAAAGCATGAGTCGCGAAGTTTTATTGTTGGTCGATGCGCTAGCGCGTGAAAAAAATGTCGATAAAGAGATCGTCTTTGGAGCGCTTGAGCACGCGCTCGCCCAGGCGACCAAAAAGCGCTATGAGGGGGAAGTCGATATCCGTGTTGCGATCGATCGCGAAACCGGAGAGTTCGAATCCTTCCGCCGCTGGCACGTGGTGCCGGACGAAGCCGGCCTGCAATTGCCCGACCAGGAAGTCTTGCACTTCGAGGCCAAGGAGCAGATTGCCGATATCGAAGTCGACGACTACATCGAAGAGCCGATCGAGTCGGTCGAATTCGGCCGCCGCTTCGCGCAAGACACCAAGCAAGTCGTGCTGCAGCGCATCCGCGACGCCGAGCGCGAACAAATCCTGGTCGATTTCCTCGAGCGTGGCGATTCCCTGGTGACCGGCACCATCAAACGCATGGAGCGCGGCGATGCGATCGTCGAGTCCGGCAAGATCGAAGCCCGTTTGCCGCGCGACCAGATGATCCCGAAGGAAAATCTGCGCATCGGCGACCGCGTGCGCGCCTACATTCTGCGCATCGACCGCAATGCGCGCGGACCGCAAGTGATCCTGTCGCGCACCGCTCCCGAATTCATCATGAAGCTGTTCGAGCTGGAAGTGCCGGAAATCGAGCAAGGCCTGCTGATTATCAAGTCGGCTGCACGCGACCCCGGCGTGCGCGCCAAGATCGCGGTGTTTACCGCCGACAAGCGCATCGACCCGATCGGCACCTGTGTCGGCATGCGCGGTTCGCGCGTGCAGGCAGTAACCGGCGAATTGGGCGGCGAGCGGGTCGACATCGTCTTGTGGTCGGAAGACCCGGCGCAGTTCGTGATCGGCGCACTGGCGCCGGCCAATGTGTCGTCGATCGTGGTCGATGAAGAGAAGCATGCGATGGATGTCGTGGTGGACGAGGAAAACCTTGCCGTGGCAATCGGACGCGGCGGTCAGAACGTGCGTCTGGCGGCGGAATTGACCGGCTGGCAAATCAACATCATGACGGCGGAAGAATCGGCCGACAAATCGGCAGTGGAAACGGCGGCGATTCGCCAGTTGTTCATGGAAAAACTGGATGTCGACCAGGAAGTGGCCGATATCCTGGTGGAAGAGGGTTTCGCCAGCCTGGAAGAAATTGCCTACGTGCCGATCAGCGAAATGCTGGAAATCGAGTCGTTCGACGAAGATACCGTCAACGAATTGCGCAATCGCGCCCGCGACGCCCTGGTGACCGAAGCGATTGCTTCGGAAGAAGGACTCGAAGGCATGGAAGACGCGCTAGTCAACCTGGACGGAATGGATCGCGTTACTGCCGGTAAGGTGGGATTGACTGGAATCAAGACGCTGGAAGCGTTCGCAGGCTTGGCCTACGACGAATTCGGCGCGATCCTCGCCTTGCAGTCCGAACGCGCGCGGCAGTTGATCAAGGACGAATTTAAAGATGTGACGGATGACGAAATGAGGCTCATCGATGCCAAGTACGACGATCGTGCCAAGGCATTGTTGGCCAAGGCATGGGCCGGCGCGGAGAAAAAATAATGCGCGCAGGTTCGTTGTCATCCACCGCGTCACACAGAAAAGAGGACTGAATGGCGAGTAACAATGTAGAGCAATTTGCTACCGAGCTTAAAATGCCAGCGGATTTGCTGCTTACTCAACTGCGCGCTGCCGGGGTCGAAAAGCTATCGACGGCTGATGTCTTGTCGAAGGAAGACAAGGATCGGCTCCTCGGCCATTTGCGCCGCGCGCATGGCGCCTCGCCCGAAGGCGAGAAAAAGAAGATTACCTTGACCCGCAAGGAAACCACCGAAATCAAGCAGGCTGACGCCACCGGCAAGTCGCGCACGATTCAAGTGGAAGTGCGCAAGAAGCGCACCTTCGTCAAGCGCGACGAAAATGCGCCGGAAGAGGCGCCGGCTGTTGCGCAAACTGCGCCGCCAGTGCCGCCGGTTCCGGTGATCGACGAAGCCGAAGTGGCGCGCCGCGCCGAAGAAGCGCGCCGGCAAGCCGAACTGATCGCCCGCCAGGAAGCCGAATTGCGCGAAAAGCAGGAACGCCTGGCCAAGCTCGAAGCCGAAAAGGAAGCGCAAGCCAAGGCCATGAAGAAGGCTGAACAGGACGCGCAAAAGGCTGCTGCCGCCGAACCGGTGCCGGTGCCTGTCAAGGTGGACGAAACCGCGCAGGAAGAGAAAAAGCGCGCTGCTGCCGAAGAAGCGAAGAAAAAGGCTGCGCAAGTAGCGAAGGATGCTGCCAAAGTTGCTCTCGAGAAAGCCGCCGCGACCGAACGCGCCCGCAAAGTGGTCGCCGACGAAGTCGCGCAAATCAAGGCGATGATGAATGCGCCGCGCAAGGCAGTCAAGGCGCCGGAACCGGTTGCTCCGGTCGCCGCGCCAGTTGCCAAGCCTGCCGAAGGCACGTTGCACAAGCCAGCCGACAAGAAGCCGGGCGAGAAAAAGGACGAGAAGAAGCCGGCAGTCGTGGTCGACAAAAAGTCGATCAAGTCGGCCAATGTCTCGTCGACCTGGCAAGACGACGCGAAAAAACGCGGCGCGGGCGGCTTGAAGACACGCGGCAATACCGGCGCTGGCGCCGGCGGACGCGACGGCTGGCGTGCCGGTCCCAAGGGGCGTCGCCAAGCGCACGGCGAAGAGCGCGAAACCAACTTCCAGGCGCCGACCGAAGCGGTGGTCAAGGACATCCATGTTCCCGAGACCATTACGGTTGCCGAATTGGCGCACAAGATGTCGGTCAAAGCGTCCGAAGTCATCAAGCATTTGATGAAGCTGGGCCAGATGGTGACCATCAACCAGGTGCTGGACCAGGAAACCGCGATGATTTTGGTCGAGGAAATGGGCCACCAAGCGCATGCCGCCAAGCTGGACGACCCGGAAGCATTGCTGGAAGAAGGCACCGAGCATGCGGACGTCGAGTCCCTGCCGCGCGCTCCTGTTGTCACCGTGATGGGTCACGTCGACCACGGCAAGACCTCGCTGCTGGATTATATCCGGCGCGCCAAAGTGGCCTCCGGCGAAGCCGGCGGCATTACCCAGCATATCGGCGCTTACCACGTGGAAACACCGCGCGGCATGATTACTTTCCTCGATACGCCGGGTCATGAAGCCTTTACCGCGATGCGTGCACGCGGCGCCAAGGCGACCGACATCGTCATCCTGGTGGTCGCAGCCGACGACGGCGTGATGCCGCAAACGCGCGAAGCGATTGCCCATGCGAAAGCAGCGGGCGTGCCGCTGGTGGTGGCAATCAACAAGATCGACAAACCGGGCTCCAATCTCGACCGCGTCAAGCAAGAGTTGGTGGCGGAACAAGTGGTGCCGGAAGAATACGGCGGCGACTCGCCGTTCATCCCGGTTTCCGCAAAAACCGGAGAAGGCATCGATGCCTTGCTGGAAAACGTCTTGCTGCAAGCCGAAGTGCTGGAATTGAAAGCGCCGGTCGCTTCTCCTGCGCGCGGTCTGGTGATTGAAGCCAAGCTCGACAAGGGACGCGGCCCGGTGGCGACCATCCTGGTGCAGACCGGCACCTTGAAGCGTGGCGACGTGGTGTTGGCCGGCTCGGCCTATGGCCGGGTGCGCGCGATGCTGGACGAAAACGGCAAGAGCATTACCGAAGCCGGGCCGTCGATCCCGGTGGAAATCCAGGGCTTGACCGAAGTGCCGGCTGCCGGCGAAGAAGTGATGGTGATGGCGGACGAGCGCAAGGCGCGTGAAATCGGCTTGTTCCGTCAAGGCAAGTTCCGCGACGTCAAGCTGGCCAAGCAGCAAGCGGCCAAGCTGGAAAACATGTTCGAGCAGATGGCCGAAGGCGAAGTCAAGAATTTGCCGATGATTATCAAGACCGACGTGCAAGGTTCGCAAGAAGCCCTGGTGCATTCGATGCAAAAGCTGTCGACTTCCGAAGTGCGGGTGCAAGTGGTGCATGCGGCAGTCGGCGGCATCAGCGAGTCGGACGTCAATCTGGCGGTGGCGTCGAAGGCGGTCATTATCGGCTTCAACGTCCGCGCCGATGCGCAGGCGCGCAAGCTGGCCGAAAGCAATGGCGTCGACATTCGCTACTACAACATCATTTACGATGCGGTCGACGAAATCAAGGCGGCGATGTCGGGCATGCTGGCGCCGGAAAAACGCGAGCAATCGCTCGGCCTGGTCGAAATCCGCCAAGTGTTTACAGTCAGCAAGGTCGGTTCGATCGCCGGTTGCTACGTGCTCGAAGGCTTGGTGCGGCGCGGCTCGTCGGTCCGCCTGCTGCGTGACAACGTGATACTCTGGACCGGCGAACTCGAGTCGCTCAAGCGCTTCAAGGATGACGTGAAGGAAGTGAAGGCCGGCTTCGAATGCGGCTTGTCGCTGAAAAACTTCAACGACATCAAGGAAGGCGATCAACTCGAAGTATTCGAGGTGCAGGAAGTTGCGAGAACTTTGTAGTTGATCTACGCACTGACGTTGGAAAATGCCAGGAATAAGTTCTTTCCCCCTTGCAGGGGGAAGGTTAGGATGGGGGTAGTGCGCTTAAATTACACCATCGCGTATCTCGACCGCACTACCCCCTCCCTACGCGGGCCGCCCTAACCCTCCCCCTGCAAGGGGGAGGGGACTCGTACAGGGCTATTTCAGCATCGGTGCGTAACATCAGAACAAAAGCGTATGGCAAAACATAAAACCATCCCCGCACGCGGCCTCCGCGTGCAAGACCAGATTCAGCGCGATCTGGCGGAAATCATCGCCTTCGAGTTGAAAGACCCGCGCGTGGGCATGGTGACCATCACCGAAGTGCAGATCACGCCCGATTATGCGCACGCCAAAGTGTTTTTCACGATGCTGAGCGACCAGCCGGAAGCGATCCAGAATACCGTGAAGGGACTGAGTGCCGCTTCCGGGTTTATTCGCGGCCAGTTGGGCCGGCGCTTGACCATCCATACCTTGCCGGAGTTGCATTTCGTGCACGACACGTCGACTTCGCGCGGCATCGAATTATCGAAATTGATCGACGAAGCCAACGCCACGCGCGCCAAGGATGCCGAGCCTGAGTGATGGCGACCCAACTGCCGAAGAAAGTGCGGGTGCCGGTGCATGGCGTGCTGTTGCTCGACAAGGTTGCCGGCCATTCCAGCAACGACGTGCTGATTAAGGCCAAGCGCTTGCTGAACGCGCAAAAGGCCGGCCATACCGGCACGCTGGACCCTTTTGCCACCGGCTTGCTGCCCTTGTGTTTTGGCGAGGCGACCAAGTTTTCGCAGGATTTGCTGGAAGCCGACAAGACCTACGAGGCGACGATTCACCTAGGCATCGTCACCAACACGGGCGACACCGAAGGCGAAGTCGTCAGTCGCGCGGAGGTGGCAGTTACGCCCGAGCAGATCGATGCGGTATTGGTGCGCTTTCGCGGTGCGCAAGAGCAAATTCCGCCGATGCACTCGGCCTTGAAGCGCGACGGCAAGCCTTTGTACGAGTATGCGCGCGCGGGTATCACGCTGGAACGCGAAGCGCGGCACATCACGATTCATGAACTGGTGCTGCTCGATTATGCCGCACCGTTCTTGCGGGTGCGGGTCAAGTGCAGCAAGGGAACTTATATCCGCGTATTGGGCGAGGATATCGGCGCTGCGCTCGGGTGCGGCGCCCATCTGAACGCTTTGCGGCGTATTCAGGTCGGTGAACTGACGCTGGATGGCGCGTGGAGCCTGGAGGCGCTGGCCGCAATTGCAGAAGATCAGCGCGCGTCGATGCTGGCGCCGGTCGACGCGTTGCTGATGTCGTTTCCGCAAGTGGCTTTGCCGGCGGAACTGGCGGCGCGCTTCTTGCATGGTCAAAGGCTGTCGTTGGGCAAGGAACAAGTGCCGTTGCCGACCGACCAGGGCAGGATTCGCGTCTATCGCGCCGATGATGGACAATTGCTGGGCACCGGCGTGGTCAAGGAATTCGGCGTGCTGGCGCCGGAGCGGCTGGTGGCTACCGCACCATAGTTGGTATCGGCGCGGCATCGGTTGCACAGTCATGATGCGGTCAAAATCCGCCATTATGCTGTAGCGCCGCAACGGTTTTTTAAAAAAGCACTTAAATAAATATCCTGCGCCGCAACATGTTATAATGTTCGGTTCCCGATTTCTGGATCGAACAGAAAACACAACAGTAACACAACAAATTATGTCAAATACAAAACGCGCAATTCGCAACATCGCCATCATCGCCCACGTCGACCATGGCAAGACGACACTCGTCGACAAACTGTTGCGGCAGTCGGGAACCTTCCGCGAAAACCAGCAAGTCGAAGCCCGTGTGATGGACTCCAACGACCTGGAAAAAGAGCGCGGAATCACGATTCTGTCCAAGAATTGCGCAGTTGAATACGAAGGCACGCATATCAACATCGTCGACACCCCCGGCCATGCCGACTTCGGCGGCGAAGTGGAGCGCGTGTTGTCGATGGTCGACAGCGTGTTGCTGCTGGTCGATGCGCAAGAAGGCCCGATGCCGCAAACCCGGTTCGTCACCCGCAAGGCCTTGGCCCTTGGCCTGAAGCCGATCGTCGTGTTGAACAAGATCGATCGTCCGGGCGCGCGTCCGGAATGGGCGATCAACGCCACCTTTGAATTGTTCGACAAACTGGGCGCGACCGAAGAGCAGCTCGATTTCCCGGTAGTCTACGCGTCGGCATTGAACGGCTACGCCAGCCTCGATCCGACCGTGCGCGAAGGCGACATGAAGCCGCTGTTCGATGCGATTCTGAAGCACGTTCCGGCGCGTGAAGACGACCAGGACGGCCCTTTGCAATTGCAAATCTCGTCGCTGGACTACTCGTCCTACGTCGGCAAGATCGGCATTGGTCGCATCACCCGTGGCCGCGTCAGGGCCTTGCAAGACGTCATCATCATGGATGGCCCGGACAGCACGCCGCGTAAAGCGCGCATCAACCAGGTGTTGAATTTCAAGGGCCTGGAACGCGTGCTGGTCGACGAAGCGGTTGCCGGCGACATCGTCTTGATCAACGGTATCGACGAGCTCGGCATCGGCACCACGGTGTGCGCACCGGATACCCCGGACGCGCTGCCGATGCTGATCGTCGACGAACCGACACTGACCATGAATTTCATGGTCAACAATTCGCCGCTGGCAGGGCGCGAAGGCAAGTTCGTCACCAGCCGCCAGTTGCGTGAGCGCCTGGACCGCGAATTGAAAGCCAACGTCGCCTTGCGCGTGGCGCCGACACCTGACGATACCGTGTTTGAAGTCTCCGGTCGCGGCGAGTTGCACCTGACGATTTTGATCGAAAACATGCGCCGCGAAGGCTTCGAGCTGGCCGTATCGCGTCCGCGAGTGGTCTTCAAGATGGTCGACGGCGTGCGCCACGAACCGTTTGAATTGCTGTCGGTCGATGTCGAAGAAGCGAACCAGGGCGGCGTGATGGAAGAATTGGGCCGTCGTCGCGGCGATTTGCAGAATATGGAATCGGACGGCAAGGGCCGTGTCCGTCTGGAATACCGCATTCCGGCGCGCGGCTTGATCGGCTTCCAGGGCGAATTCATGACCTTGACGCGCGGCACCGGCTTGATGAGCCATATTTTCGACGAGTACGCGCCGGTCGACAACAGCAAGGGCGAAATGGCCAGCCGTCGCAACGGCGTGCTGATTTCGCAGGACGACGGCGCTGCCGTCGCCTACGCGATCTGGAAGCTGCAGGATCGCGGCCGCATGTTCGTCGTGCATAACGATCCGGTGTACGAAGGCATGATTATCGGCATCCATTCGCGCGACAACGACCTGGTCGTCAATCCGATCAAGGGCAAGCAATTGACCAACGTGCGTTCGTCCGGCACCGACGAAGCGGTGCGCCTGGTGCCGCCGATCCAGATGTCGCTGGAATACGCGGTCGAATTCATCGACGACGACGAACTGGTCGAAATCACGCCGAAGAGCATCCGCCTGCGCAAGCGTTACCTGAAAGAACACGAACGCAAGAAGGCCTCGCGCGACGCTGCATAAATTGCGGAAGCGTGGCAGGCCTGGATTGTATCCCGGCCTGCGCCGACCGGCTCAAGCGTGCGATGCAATTGGGCGGCAAATCTTTAGGGTTGATTTTCTACAGCTTGGCCGTATAATCGTCACATGCAAGCATTCAATCTCGCTACCATCGACCCGGTCGAACTCGCCCCCATTCCTGATATCCCGGAAAGCTACGGCCCACGGAACAAGGAAGACCGGCGTGTGCTGGCCTTGGTGCTGGAAGGAATGTCGAGTGGTCAGGCAACTCCTTTGGATGACGCATTTTTTGCCGAACTCGACGCCATCGTCTCTCAGCACTAGCCGCCCTTGCTTCGCCTCGAAATCACTCCTTTTGCCAAATTGCAAGTCAAGGACGTGGCACGTTACTACGTCAAGGAAGCATCGCCTGCCGTCGCCGGGCGCTTTCGCGACGAGTTCCGGGATGCCTGCCGGTTTCTCGCCGAGAATCCCGGCGTAGGCTCTCTACGTTTTGCTTACCTGCTCCCTGAAGCAGAAATCCGAACCTGGTCACTGCATCGATTTCCGTTTCGCCTGTTCTATATTGAGGACGGCAACGTGTTGCGCATCTTGGCCGTAGACCACGAACGTCGGAATGTTACGCCGTCCCGGCTCGAACGAGCAAAACGCAGCGATTAATTTGAAAATGTGCTCCAAAGCAATCGTTGCGGAGCAAACGCTCAGTGAATTTTTGAGACCTAAACCGTGGCCGAAGTGCCGAAAAAGAGCCGTTTCGTCGCCTTGTTTTTGCCTTGCTTCCTTCCTTTTCCCCCTAAAATGATATCGTGAAGAATGTTCACGGGTCCATCGGCGCGTCCACGACACGAGAAAGCGAAGTTTATGCAATCCAAGAGATTTGCCTCATTCATGATCGCCGTGCCGTTGGCATGTTTGTCGGCCTTGGCCGGATGCGGCGGGGGCGGGTCTTCATCGTCGTCCTCGTCGACCACGACCACGACGATCGTGTCGACCACCAATGTCGTCGTGACCGGCGTGGCGGCAATCGGCGCGCCGCTCGGCAACGCCACCATCAGCGTGGTCGATGGCAACGGCGCGGCGGTAAAATTGCTGAATAGCGCTGGCAATACCGTTACGACTGCGACCACCAATGTGGCTGACGGCTCGTATACGTTGACGCTCAATACGGCGTCGCCCAAGTTGCCGCTGTTTATCGAGGCGGTCGGTTCCGACGCCACGGGATGGCCCGTCGTGCTGCATACCGTAGTGCAATCCGACACTGCGCCGGTGGTGGCCAACATCACGCCGCTGACCAATGCCGTCGTGGCGGAAATCCTCGGCGCCGACCCGCAAGGAATATTCCTCAATGCGTCCGCCAACGCCAGCGCCATCGCGGCGCTCGGCAATACGACCAGTCTGTCGACGGCAATGATGCAAATCGAAACCATCATCGCCAAGAACCTGACCGATGCGAAGGTGACTTCCAGCACATCGCTCAATCTATTCAAGGATCCGACATTTACCACCAACAAGACCTTGGTCGATGCGGTATTGGAGGGCTTGCGCATCCAGATCGTCAAGGATTCCAGCGGCAACGATCAACTGCAATTGAGCAATAAATTCGCCGCCATCGGATCGCCGGAAGTGAAAATCAGCCTGGCCACTGCCAAGGCGCAGCTGGCGCTGGGAAGTTCGGGGAAGATCGCCAGCGCGATCACCTCGACCACGATCACCACGACCAGCCCGACTACCGTCATCGCGAATATTGCGACCCTGGACAACCTGACCATCGCCATCAATACGCTGATTGCGCAGCGGGTTGCCGCCACCGGATTCGCTTCGCTGGCGTCGGCAGTGCCGGCGCCGCCGTCGCCCGCGCTGGCCAGCATCGCTTCCGATACTTACGCCTACAACGGGCGCACTTTCGCGCAGTTGGAGCAGGTATTGGAAGGCTATGCGACGAATAACTACCAACTCAGTGCGCTGCAGGTGACCGGCTGCATCGACGATCCGGTGCCTGCCAAAGGCTGCACCAATCTGGCGGTGGCTGCGGTGGTCACCGACGTCAACGGCAATGTGGTCGACTTGTTCAGCGACGGCGTCGCCTACAGCAAGACCACCACCCCGACCTGGAAGTTTTCCGGCAACGGACGGTACGCCAGCGTCGCCGTGTACCCGGTCGCCTACGCGAGCTTCAGCCTGGGCGGCAGCCTGACTACCGGCACCACCGGCAGCAATCCGAGCACCGGCTTGCAAGTCGCCATCCAGGCGCAGGACAGCAGCGGCACCGAAACAGTCGGCAATAGCGCGGTCCTGCTTGCCAGCGATCAGAGCATACCGTTTGCCTATTGCAGCGGAAACTTGCTATGCCTGTGGCAGACGCCATCGGTGCTGCCGACTGCCACCGGAGATTTATCGGACACCTTGCTGCAAGCGCCTGCGCTGGGCTGGCTGGGCAGCGTCGATGCGGTAATCGGCGCGAAATATGTGATTACCTACGCGTCCTGGATCACCGTGACCAACCAGAGCGCGAACGCCTACCTGCCGGCAAATTTGCCGACCAATCTCGCAACCAGCCTGTTTCCGGCAGTCGATGGCGTAACGGCCAGCGCGCCGCTGACCGGCGCGACCATCACCGCCGGCTTTACGCTGTCGTGGGCCAACTGGGCGGCTGCCAATCCGAACATGAAAGTGTTCATGGTGCGCACCGTGATTAGCAGCACCGGCGCTTCGCCCGTCATTACCGACAATACGGTGCCGTTCGGCAACGCAACCAGCGTCGCGGTTGCCGCTTCGACGCTGCCGGCCGGTTATGTGCCGACCGCTTACGAGGTATGGATAGGCGCGGTCGACAGTCTCGGGCACCGCTATTTCACGCAGTTGATCGGCTCTTCCTGAGTCTGCTGTAAGCGCGCGAAGCCAGCCAAAAGGCGAGCGCGAGCAAGGTAAACGCGCATTGCCCCTCGGCCAGCCACAACACCGATTGCGACAGCAACGGCGCGATGACTGCCGAGATGGCAGCCGCCAGCATGGTCAACACGAACGACTGGCAAGAGGCGACGATGCCGCGTATGTGCGGGAAAAGATCGAGCACCATCAGCGTAGCGCCAGGCGCCACGATCGACATGCCGAAGGTATAGAAAAACAAGGGCGCCACCGACCACGGCAAGGCCGGCGGAAAATACAGGTGGTAGCCGACGTTGAAAAGCGCGGCGCCGATCAAGAAGGTGAAGCCGATCAACGCTTGCCGGGGGATCGACATCTTCCCGGCCAGCCGGTTGGCAAACAGCGCGCCCAGGAAGATGCCGGCCACCGAGGGGATGAATTGCCAGCCGAACTGATCGGGGCCAAGCCGCAGGTGCCGGGTCAGGAATACCGGAGCCGCCGCGACATAAAGGAACAAGCCGGCGAAATTGAAGGCGATGGCGGCGGCCTTCAAATGAAACAAAGGCGAGCGGAATACCTGGTAGTAGCTATGCGCCAGGTGGCGCGGGTGGAAGGCATGGCGGCGCTCGGGTGGCAGGGTCTCCGGCAACTTGCGGTAGCATTGCCACAGCATGAGAACCGCGAAGGCGAACAGGAACAGGAAGATCGAGCGCCAGTCGCGCAACTTGACGATCCAGCCGCCCATGATCGGCGCAATCGCCGGCGCGATCGAGAAAATCATCGTCACCAGCGACAGCAGCCGGCTGGCCGCGTGGCCATCATAGGCATCGCGGATGATGGCGCGCCCGATCACCGCGCCGGCCCCGGCGGACACGCCTTGCAAGATGCGAAACGCCCACAGGTATTCGATGCTATGCGAGGCCGCGCAGCCCAATGACGCCACCGCGAACACCGCCAGCGAGGTCAGGATGACGTTGCGCCGCCCGAAAGTGTCCGACAACGCGCCATGCCACAGGATCATCACGCCGAACGACAACATGTACGCGGTCAGGGTCTGCTGCACCTCGATGAAGCTCGCATGCAGGTTGGCTTCGATGTTCGGGAATGCCGGCAGATAAGTGTCGACCGAAAACGGGCCGAGCATCGCCAGCCCGGCCAGTAAAATGGCAAGCGAGCGGCGGTCGATTTTGCCGACGTGCGGTGGCGACGAAGGATACGCGTCAGGCGCGGTGGGCATCGATTGTTTCTTTCAAATGGACAAGCTTGCTGCAACAAATGCCGCTAACCGAGTCGGCGGCGGCCAACTCGGTGCGGCGGGTGCAAAACTTGGGACGGCGAATACGGTGCAGGCTGCGGATCGACTTAAATTCCGCCCATGCACAGGTATTTCAATTCCAGATATTCGTCCATGCCGTACACCGAACCTTCGCGGCCCAGCCCGGATTGCTTGACGCCGCCGAAAGGGGCGACTTCGTTCGAGATCAAGCCGGTATTGATGCCGACCATGCCGTATTCCAGCTTTTCCGACACGCGCCAGACACGGCCGATATCGCGCGAATAGAAATAGCTGGCCAGGCCGAAGTCGGTGTCGTTGGCGGCGGCGATGACTTCTTCCTCGGTCTTGAATTTGATGACGGCAGCCACCGGCCCGAAAGTTTCTTCGCGCATGATTTGCATATCGGTGCCGACGTTGGACAACACGGTCGGTTCGTAAAACAAGCCGCCCAGTGTGCTGCGCTTGCCGCCGGTGACGACCACGGCGCCCTTGGCCTTGGCATCGGCCACATGTTCTTCCACCTTGGCAACCGCTTGCGCATCGATCATCGGGCCTTGGCTGACGCCGGCCTCGAAGCCGCTGCCGACCTTGATCTTGGACGCGCGCGCAGCCAGTTTTTCGACAAATTGATCGTAGATCGATTCATGCACGTAGAAGCGGTTGGTGCATACGCAAGTCTGGCCGGCGTTGCGGTATTTCGATTGCACTGCGCCATCGACTGCGGCATCGAGATCGGCATCGTCGAACACGATGAACGGTGCATGGCCGCCCAACTCCAGCGCCAGCTTCTTCACCGTCGGCGCGCATTGCTGCATCAGGATGCGGCCAACCGGGGTCGATCCGGTAAAGGAAAGATGGCGCACGGTCGGGCTGGAACACAATACCTTGCCGACTTCGATCGACCGATCGGCATCGGCAGTGAGGACGTTGACCACGCCCGCCGGGAAGCCGGCCCGATGCGCCAACTCGGCCATCGCCAGCGCCGACAACGGCGTTTGCTCGGCCGGCTTGATGACGATGGTGCACCCGGCGGCAATCGCCGGCGCGACCTTGCGGGTAATCATCGCAATCGGGAAATTCCACGGCGTGATCGATGCGCACACGCCGATCGGCTGCTTGAGCACCACCATGCGCTTGTCGCTCCAGGTCGATGCCATCACGTCGCCGCTGACCCGCTTGGCTTCTTCGGCAAACCACTCGACGAAGCTGGCGCCGTAGACGACTTCGCCCTTGGCTTCGGCCAAGGGCTTGCCCTGTTCGGCAGTCATCAGCGCGGCCAGATCGTCGGCATGGGCGATCATCAGATCGAACCATTTGCGCAACACCGCCGCGCGCTCCTTGCCGGTCTTGGCCGACCATGCGGGCAAAGCCGCCGCAGCGGCGGCGATTGCGGCTTGCGCCTGGTCGCCGCCCAGATTCGGCACATGGCCGATCAATGCGCCGTTGGCCGGATTATGCACGGCGAAGGTTTTGTCGGCGTCGATCCAGGCGCCGTTCAGGTAAGCTTGATTGCGCAACAGTGCGGCGTCGGCAAGCTGTGGAAGTCCAATATTCGTTTGCGTCATGATGCTCTCCAGCATGTGATGAATAAGATAGCGTACCTTAAACGGCATTTCGCTGCCAAGGCCGCGCGCGGAATACGGTTCACGCCGCCGGCTTCGGCTTGGCTTCTTCGCGCCGGTTATAGCCGGCCACCATGTCGAAGCGGAACAAGCGGCATTCCAGCGCGCCGTTGAAGAAAGGCGTCTTGCGCGCTTCCTTCAAGCGCAACAGCTTGGGCAAACCGAGGTCGGCGGAAAACAGGAACACCGACCAGCCGGCGAAGCGTTGCTTCAAGGTGGTGCCGAACGCGCTGAAAAACGCCTTCGCCAATTCGTCGGTTTCCAGCGTGGCATCGCCGCGCACACCGATGCGCTCGCCATACGGCGGATTGGTCAACATGATGCCCGGCGTTTCGCTGGGCGCCTTGACTTCCTGCGCTTCGATTTGCTTCAACGGCACCTCGAACCGGATGCCGGCCTTGTTCAGATTATTGCGCGCCATCACGATCATGTCGCCGGAAATGTCGCTGCCGAAAATCGTCGGCGCATCCGGCAGCGGATGCGGCTTGACCGCGCCTTTCATCGCCTGCCATTGGGCGGCATCGAAGTCGTGAAATTTCTCGAACGCGAATTCGCGGTGCGCGCCGGGCGGAATGCCGGCCAGCATTTGCGCCGCTTCGGCCAGGATGGTGCCGGAGCCGCACATCGGGTCGAACAACACCATGCCGGGTTTCCAGCCGGCCACGCGCAGCAAGCCGGCAGCCAGATTCTCGCGCAGCGGCGCGTCGCCGGTTTCCAACCGCCAGCCGCGCTTGAACAGTGCCTCGCCCGAGGTATCCAGGTACAGCGTGAAATTGCGGGCGTCGAGAAAGCCGACGATGCGCATGTCCGGCGTCTTGGTATCGACCGAAGGGCGCTCGGAAAACTGCTCGCGGAAGCGGTCGCAAATCGCATCCTTGATCTTCAGCGTCGTGAATTCCAGGCTGCGCAGCGGCGACTTGATCGCGGTCACGTCGATGCGGATCGTGTGATGCACGCTGAACCAGTCTTCCCAGGTCTGCGCCAAGGTCAAGTCGTAGATGTCGTTTTCGTTGACATAGCCGGAATGGGCGATGCGCAACAGCACGCGGGAAGCGATGCGCGAATGCAGGTTGATGCGGTAGGCGTCCGTCAAAACGCCGGAGCAATGGACGCCGCCCGGCACCTGGTTGTGCACCTTCAGCGTCGTGCCTTGCAGGGCGATTTCGCCCAGCTCTTCCGCCAGCGCTGCTTCCAGGCCGCGCGGGCAGGGGCAAAAATAAGAATATGGATGAGACATCGGATGTGACATGGAGTACCCTTTTTCCGTTAGTAGATGATCTGTCTGCGATCATCGTCAATAAAAAATCAAATTTACTTGGCAAATGCCCGTTCGACAAAATCGAGCCTATCCTGGCCCCAGTATCCTTCGCCGTCGACGATGAACCAGGGCGCGCCGAACACGTTGGCGGCAATCGCCTGGTCGGTATGCTGGTCGTACACGGTCTGGATGCTGGCGGTTTCTGCCGATTTCAGCAGCGACTTGCCGTCCAGTTCGAGCGTCGCAGCGATGCCTGCCAGCGTGTCGTTGTCGGCGATATTCTTTTCTTCGGCCCAGGCTGCCGCCATGATTGCGCCAGTCAATTCCAAGGCAGTATTGGTGCCGTGCGCCAGTTGCGCGGCGATAATCAGTTTCGCCGCCAAGTCGCCCGATACCGGGAAGAACTTCGGTTGCGGGTTCAGCGGCTGGCCTAGAAATTCGCTCCAACGCTGCAACTCCAGCAAGCGATATGCCTGTCGCTGCGGCGCGCGCTTGGCCAGCGGCAAACCGCCCGAGACGCTGAAGATTTTTCCCATGTCGCATGGCTTGAGGTCGATCTGCACACCGTACTGTTTGGCCAGCGCGACGAACCGCGCGTGGCCCAGATAGGCAAACGGCGATTGCGGAGCGAAATAATACTCACAAACTTTTGGCATGACAGACTACCTCCACAATTAAGAGCTTTCTGGAAAAATCTAAAAGGTTCATCCGAGTATTTTGTGGGTAAAAAACATTAATCCTGCGCTAGCATAACCCTCCGTCGTTCCCGCGCAGGCGGGAACCCATAGGGAATTCGCTCGAACTACCTCACTATGGATTCCCGCGGGGCGGCCTCCCGCCTTCGCAGGAACGACGAAGTTTTTGCCAAGCTTGCGCGAATACGTTTCTTTCACCACAAAAAAGTCGGAACGACCATCTAAAACGGCTTGAGCACCACCAGCATCACAATCGCCAGCAGCAGCACTACCGGCACTTCGTTGAACCAGCGGAACCACACATGGCTGCGCGTATTCTTGCCGGCTTCAAATTTTTTCAACAGACTGCCGCAAGCGAAGTGGTAGCCGATCAACAGCAGCACCAGCGTCAGTTTCACATGCAGCCATGCATTGCCCGGCCCCTGGCCGAAGCCATATCCCAGCCACAGCCACGCGCCGAATATCAGTGCCGCCACCGCCGGAAAAGCCATGAAACGGTACAGCTTGCGCGCCATCAGCAGCAGCCTTTGCGTCGAAGTGGCATCGGCTTCCATCGCCAGGTTGACCAGGATGCGCGGCAGATAAAATATGCCGGCGAACCAGGAAACGACGAAGACGATGTGCAGCGATTTGACCCAAAGCATGATTATTCCTGTGACCTTAAATTCGATTCAATACAACGCGATTCAAACCCGCACTTCGCCATGACCGAAAACGACGTATTTCAACGACGTCAGTCCCTCCAGCCCGACCGGCCCGCGCGCGTGCAGCTTGTCGTTGGAAATGCCGATTTCCGCTCCCAAACCATACTCGAAACCGTCGGCAAAGCGGGTCGACGCGTTGACCATCACGGAAGCCGAATCGACTTCGCGCAAAAAGCGCATCGCGTGCGAGTAATCCTCGGTAACGATGCTGTCGGTATGCTGCGACGAATAGGCGTTGATGTGCTCGATTGCCTCGTCGATGCCGGCCACGATTTTGACCGCCAGGATCGGCGCCAGGTATTCGGTGCTCCAGTCTTCCTCGGTGGCCGCCGCCAGATGCGGGTAATCGGCCAGCAAGGCGCGCGCTTGGTCGTCGCCGCGTAGTTCCACTTCCTTGGCGGCGTAGCGGGCGGCCAGTTGCGGCAACACTTGCGGCGCGATATCGCGCGCGACCAGCAGGGTTTCCATCGTGTTGCAGGTGCCGTAACGGTGGCATTTGGCATTGAAGGCGATCTCGATGGCTTTGGCTATATCGGCGTTGCCGTCGATATAGACGTGGCAAATGCCGTCCAGATGCTTAATCATCGGCACCTTGGATTCGCGCATCAGCCGCTCGATCAAGCCCTTGCCGCCGCGCGGCACGATGACGTCGACATACTGCGGCATGGTAATCAATTCGCCGACGGCCGCGCGGTCGGTGGTATCGACCACTTGCACCGCGTCGGACGGCAGGCCGGCGCCGGCCAGGCCTTCCTTGACCAGTTGCGCCAGCGCGCGGTTGCAATGGATCGCTTCCGAGCCGCCGCGCAAGATGGTCGCATTGCCGCTCTTGATGCACAGGCCGGCAGCGTCCACCGTGACGTTCGGGCGCGCTTCGTAGATGATGCCGATCACGCCCAGCGGCACCCGCATCTGGCCGACCTGGATGCCGGACGGGCGGAACTTCATGTTGGAGATTTCGCCGATCGGGTCGGCCAGCGCCACCACTTGTTCCAATCCTTCGGCCATCGTCGCGATCGCCTTGTCGGACAGCGTCAGCCGGTCCAGCATGGCGGGCGCCAGGCCGGCAGCGCGCGCGGCTTCCAGATCCAATTGATTGGCGGCGCGCAATTGCGCGGCGTCGCGCCGGATCGCGGCAGCGATCAGGCCGAGCGCGCGGTTCTTGGCGGCAGTGTCGGCCTTGGCCATCGCGCGCGATGCTGCGCGGGCGCGTTGGCCGACTTCGTTCATGTAGAGCTTGATGTCCATAGGCAAGTAGATGCTAATTTAATTTGAAGGTCCGTTCGAGCATTCTGTAGTTAAAAACATTAATCTGGCGCTTACACAACCCTCCGTCGTTCCCGCGAAGGCGGGAACCCATAGGGAATTCGCTCGTGCGACCTCGCTATGGAACCCCGCCTTCGCGGTAACGACGGTTTTTTTGCCGATTTTGCGCGAATGCTTTTCTTTACCCACAAAAAATCGGAACAACCAAATTGAATAAATTTAACTCAATACTATACCGGCGAACCGCGCGCAACGCGCAAACCCAGTTGTAACAATCCATCCCAGGCGTCGCCGGCATACGCCTTGGCGCGCAAGCCCTTGATCATCTTGTCGATCTGCGCGGCTTGCTGCAAGGCCGATTCCAGCGTCGACAGCCGCAAGCGCCGCAGCGCCGGTTCCATCAAGCGTTCGCGCGGGCCCCAGATGCGGTATTCCTTGAGCAGCATGCCGAGTTGCCGTCCTTGCGCCATGCCGGCTTTCAGTTTCAACAAGGTGCGCACTTCTTCGGCCATTGCCCACAATACCAGCGGCAAGGCTTCGCCTTCGCCCTGCAAGCCGTCGATCATGCGCGCCACGCGCGCGGCGTCGCCGCCCAGCATCGCTTCGTTGAGCTTGAACACATCGTAGCGGGCGACATTCAACACCGCGTCGTGGATTTGCTCGTAATTCAGTTTTCCTGCCGGATACAGCAATGCCAGCTTCTGGATTTCCTGGTGCGCGGCGAGCAAATTGCCTTCCACCCGTTCGGCGATGAATTCGACGCATTGCTTGTCGGCGCTATGCCCTTGCGCCGCCAGCCGCGCGCCGATCCAGCCCGGCAGTTGCGCACGCTCGACCAATGGGATCTCGATGTACACCGCCGCCTGTTGCAACGCGGCGACCCAGGCTGCCTTCTGCGTCGCCCAATCGAGCTTGGGCAAGCTGATTAGGGTCAGGTTGTCCGGGCTGAGCGAAGCAGCGTAGGCCTGCAACGCCTGGCCGCCATCCTTGCCCGGCTTGCCGGTGGGGATGCGCAATTCGATCAACTTCTTGTCGCCGAACAGCGATTGCGACTGGTTCGCCGCCAATAATTCGCCCCACTTGAAGCTGCGGTCGACGGTCAACACTTCGCGCTCGGAAAATCCCTGCGCGCGCGCCGCCTTGCGGATTTTGTCGGCGGCTTCCAGCGCCAGCAAATGCTCGTCGCTGGCGATCACGTACAGCGCCGCCAGCGGTTTGCTCAAGTGCGCATCCAGCGCGTCGGCTCGCAATTGCATCGACTGCCCTCAAGGAGTCGGCGTAGTCGGGGCCGGCTTGATCGCGGCGAGGCGACGCAGGATTTGTTGAATCAGGTCGGATTGCATGTCGCGATACAGCGCCTCGGCCTCGGCTTCCTTGGCGACTGCCAGCGCCGGGTTGTAGCTCTGGTCGCGATGCAGCGCGATGGTCGTGGCTGTCAGCAATTCCTGATCTTGCGGCCCGCGCACGCGGAAGGTAAACGAGTACGACAGGGTGTACTCGGAAACCTGTCCCTGGCTCATCGCCAATACCGCCCGTCCTCTTTGCTCCGGGCGCACTACTTCGAGAATCGCATCGGCCGATTTGGGATCGGTCGCAATCACGGTCTTGCCGTCTGCGCGCAGATGGCGCGACAACTCCACGCCCAGCGGCGAGCTCGGCGAAAAACCCAGATAAATCGTCTTGAACGGCATGCTGGATTGCCTATCCCCCCGCAACTGGAAGCCGCAGCCGGCCAGCCCGACCAGCGGGATCAAAGTCAGTGCAAGCAGCGCGCGGCGATGAGTGAGCATAGGTATTCCCAGTTTTGGTGTGGTCAGGCCACGATATTGACGAGCTTGCCGGGCACGACGACGATTTTCTTCGGCGTGCCCTCGACGTATTTGCGCACGTTCTCGTTGGCCAGCGCGGCTGCTTCGATGTCCGCCTTGGCGGCATCCTTGGCGACCTTGATGCTGCCGCGCAGCTTGCCGTTGACCTGGATCATCATCTCGATTTCAGCTTGTTCCAGCGCCAGCGGATCGACCTGCGGCCACGGTGCGTCGAGGATGTCGCCATAGGTGGCGGCCAAGCCGAGTTCCTGCCACAGCACATGCGTGATGTGCGGCGCGATCGGGTTCAGCAGGCGCAGGAAAATCGACACGCCTTCGCGGATCACAGCACGGGCGGCGGCAGAATCGTCCAGCTTGGCGCTTTCCAGCGTGTTCAACATCTTCATGCAGGCCGATACCACCGTGTTGTACTGGATGCGCTTCAAGTCGTGATCGGCTTGCTGCAAAATCTTGTGCACTTCGCGGCGCAAGGTCTTCAGCGCTTCCGGCAGCGCGGCGAAATCGATCGCCGTTGCGCTGCCGACAGCCTCTTTCTGGCTGTGCGCGTAAGCCCAGACCCGGCGCAAAAAGCGATTCGCGCCTTCGACGCCGGTGCCCGACCATTCCAGCGTCTGTTCCGGCGGCGACGCAAACATCGTGAACAGGCGCGCGGTATCGGCGCCGTACTGGTTGATTTGCGCTTGGGGATCGATGCCGTTGTTTTTCGACTTCGACATCTTTTCGGTGCCGCCGATTTCCACCGGCGCGCCATCCGTCTTGAGCTTGGCGGCAACCGGGCGACCTTTGTCGTCCAGCGTCAGTTCGATATCTTCTGGATTGAACCAGATAAATTTGCCTGGTTCCGGCTCACGATAATAGGTCTCGTTCAACACCATGCCCTGCGTCAGCAGGTTGGTGAACGGTTCGTCGAACTTGACCAGGCCGAAGTCGCGCATCACCTTGGTCCAGAAGCGCGCGTACAGCAAGTGCAAGACCGCATGCTCGATGCCGCCGATGTATTGATCCATCGGCATCCAGTAATCGTTGCGGGCGTCGACCATGCTGTCGCTGCTGCCCGGCGAGCAATAGCGCATGTAATACCAGGACGAATCGACGAAGGTATCCATCGTGTCGGTTTCGCGCCGCGCCGGTTTGCCGCATACCGGGCAATCGACGTGCAGGAATTTTTCATGCTTGTTGAGCGGATTGCCGCTGCCGTCCGGCACGCAATCTTCCGGCAAGACCACCGGCAAATCCTTTTCCGGCACCGGCACCGTGCCGCAGGCGGCGCAATGGATCATCGGGATCGGCGTGCCCCAGTAGCGCTGGCGCGAAATGCCCCAGTCGCGCAGGCGATAGGTGATTTTCTTTTCGCCCAGGCTCAAGGCGGCGAGGTCGGCGGCAATCGCGTCGACGGCGGCTTGATAGCCGAGGCCGCTATATTTGCCGGATTCGATGCAGACGCCGTTGTCCTTGTCGGCGTACCACTCCGCCCAGCTCTCGGTCGAATACGGTTTGCCGTCGACCGACACTACTTGCTTGATCGGCAGCGCATATTTTTTGGCGAACGCAAAATCGCGCTCGTCGTGCGCCGGCACGCCCATCACAGCGCCGTCGCCGTAGGTAATCAACACGTAGTTGCCGACCCACACCTCGACTTGCTCTCCGGTCAGCGGATGGGTGACGAACAAGCCGGTCGGCATGCCCTTCTTTTCCATCGTCGCCATGTCGGCTTCGATCACGCTGCCGAGCTTGCATTCGGCGATGAAGGCAGCCAGGGCCGGATTGTTTTTCGCCGCATGCGCAGCCAATGCGTGTTCCGGCGCGACCGCGCAAAAGGTCACGCCCATGATGGTGTCGGCGCGCGTGGTGAATACCCACAATTTACCGTCGTTGATCGGCTGGCCGTCTTCCTCGATCTCGTGCGGGAAGGCGAAGCGCACGCCGGTCGATTTGCCGATCCAGTTCGATTGCATCAAGCGCACGCGCTCCGGCCAACCCGGCAGCTTGTTGTCGACGTGGTCGAGCAATTCCTCGGCATAATCGGTGATCTTGGCGTAATACATCGGGATTTCGCGTTTTTCGATCACAGCGCCCGAGCGCCAGCCCTTGCCGTCGATCACTTGCTCGTTGGCCAGCACGGTCTGGTCGATCGGATCCCAGTTGACGGTGCCGGTCTTCTTGTAAATGATGCCTTTTTCCAGCATCTTGAGGAACATCCACTGGTTCCACTTGTAATATTCCGGGCGGCAGGCGGTCATTTCGCGCGACCAGTCGATTGCCAGCCCCATCGCCTGCATTTGTTCCTTCATGTGCGCGATGTTGGCATAAGTCCATTGCGCCGGCGGCACGTTATTGGCCATCGCCGCATTTTCCGCCGGCATGCCGAACGCGTCCCAACCCATCGGCATCAGCACGTTGTAGCCATTCATCCGCAGGTAGCGGTACATCACGTCATTGATCGTATAGTTGCGCACATGGCCCATGTGCAGCTTGCCGGACGGGTAGGGCAGCATCGAGCAGGCATAGAATTTCTTCTTGTCTTGGCCGTTCTTGTCCTTGGCGTGCTCTACGGTCTTGTAGGCATCGATTTGCTTCCAATGATCTTGCGCCGACTTTTCGACTTCGGCGGGGATGTATTTATCTTGCATGACGGATGCTGCCAGTAGTGAATGGATATGAACCGAACATTATAAAGGGGTTTGCGGCGTTAATGACCTTGATTGCCCAACTCCGGGCGATTCTCGTGCCGGAGCGGGCGCGTTGTCCACCTGCCGGAGTGCGGCGCGGGAGGAGAGAGCGCCGCAAGTAACCACACTTATTACGCCAATCGACCGACGAAATGCGCATCCCACGCGCAAATCCTTGAATCGCTTGCGCATTTCTCTCCTGCCGCGCCGCACTCCGGCAGGTGGACAAGATCGATAGAGGGTCGGGCGCTACAGCAAAACCAGCTTCAACGCCGGTTTTTCGCCATAATCCTCGTAGCGTTCGTTGATCGCTTCGACGCAAAATGTCAGATCGTCAAGGATTTCGGGCGCGTCTTTCTTCAGTAATCCAGCGTGGGCAACTTCGATGTGCAGGATTTCATCGGGTTTCAGGCGGAATTTCGTCATGCCTTCGTCGTCGCGCAGATAACTCAGGCAATCGACCCAGGCATCCATCGTGCTGCCGTAAAAATCGGGGAAACCGAATTCGCATTGGCATTCGGCATGGAAAGATTCCCAGTCCTTGATGTGCTCGCCGTCCAGGCGCACCGTGGCCATGATTATTTTGCCGGCGCCGTGGCAGGGGCAGCAGTTGGTGCAGCAGCAGGGGCCGGCGATTTCGGTTCGGTCACGAATCCCATCTTGGTCATGCCGTTGCTCTGCGCGGCGGCCATGACTTGCGCAATGATCTCGTAGCGCGTCGATTTGTCGGCCCGCAATTGCAATTCCGGCTGCGGCTTCTTTTGCGCTGCCTCAGCCAGTTTGGTGTTGAGCTCGTTCTGTGTAATCTCGAATTTGTCCCAGAACACATGCCCATCTGCATTGATCGATATGGCGACCGTCTCCGTTTTTTCGGGAGAAGGAGCCGATTGCGCGGACGGCAAATCGAGTTTGATCGCGTGCGTGAACAAGGGCGCGGTGATGATGAAGATCACCAACAGGACCAACATCACGTCGACCATCGGCGTGACATTGATTTCCGCCATCGGGCCCGATTGTTTGCTGTCGGAAAAGCCGCCAAAAGCCATGCTGGTCTCCGCCGTAGCCTAGGATGCGACGCGCGCGCCAGTGGTCAGATGCGCGTGCAGATCGTGGGCGAAGGCGTCGAGTTCGGCCAAGGTCACGCGGTTGACGCGGTTGAGCGCATTGTAGGCCAACACCGCTGGAATCGCGACGGTCAAGCCGAGCGCAGTCATGATCAGCGCTTCGCCGACCGGGCCGGCGACCTTGTCGATTTGCACCGTGCCGGCCATCGAAACGGCGGCCAACGCGTGATAGATGCCCCACACCGTGCCGAGCAGCCCGACGAACGGGGCGGTCGCGCCGACCGATGCCAGGATGGTCAAGCCGGCTTCCAGGCGCGCAGAAACGCGATTGATTTCGCGGCGCAGCGTGCGCGTAATCAAATCGCTCGCATTCGACGAAGCGTTGAGCGAACCGGCCTGCGCCTTGGCATTGGCGGCTTCGTTGCCGTGGATGGCCAGCGGCGAATAGACGTTTTCGCGATCAACCTTTTGCAGCAGCGCGATCGCATCGGTCAAGGTGGGCGCTTTCCAGAACGCCTCCAAGGCGCCGGCGGCGCGCCGCACATGCAGCGCGCTCCAGGTCTTGGAAATGATGAAATACCAACTGACAAGCGACATCAACAACAACAGGTAGGCGACCGCGTGGGTGATGGCGTCGCCTTGCGACCAATAATGTGCGATCCCGACGGTTTCGTTCATGGCTATCCTAATTCAACCCTTCCTATCGTTCTATCGTTTACTCCGCGGCGGCTTGGCGCAGGCCGAGCACGTCTTGCATATCGTACAAGCCAGTCTTTTTGTCGCGCAAAAAGCGCGCTGCGCGCAAGCTGCCGTGCGCATAGCTGACGCGGCTGGACGACTTGTGGCTGATTTCGATGCGTTCGCCGATGCCGGCAAACAATACCGTATGGTCGCCGACGATATCGCCGCCGCGTATCGTCGCAAAGCCGATCGACGACGGATCGCGCGGGCCGGTCACCCCTTCGCGCGCGTATACCGCAACATCGTCGAGCTTGCGCCCCAGCGCATCGGCGATCACTTCGCCCATTTTCAGCGCGGTGCCGGATGGTGCGTCGACCTTGTGCCGATGATGCGCTTCGATGATTTCGATATCGTAGCCTTCGGAAAAGTTCCTGGCGGCCATTTCCAGCAATTTCATCGTCACGTTGACACCCACGCTCATATTCGGCGCGAACAGGATGGCTGTTTTTTGGGCGGCGGCGGCGATGGCAGCCTTGCCTTCGGCGTCGAAGCCGGTGGTGCCGATAATCAGTTTGATGCCGTGCGCGGCGCAATAGGCCAGATGCGCGAGGGTGCCCTCGGGGCGGGTGAAATCGATCAGGTATTCGGCGTCGGCCAAGCCCTGTTCCAGGCTGGCGGTAATCGACACGCCGGTCGCTTGCCCGGCGTAGGCGCCGGCATCGGCGCCGATGACGGGCGAGGACGGGATATCGAGCGCGCCGCTCAAGCTGGCGTCGTCGGCCTCGGTTATGGCTTCAATCAACATCCGGCCCATGCGACCGGATGCGCCGGCAACGGCGATTTTCATTGGATTCATACGATCTGGAACTTTGCGTCTTCTTATTTAGCCGCCGTCTTGCCGGCGATTAAGGAAATGTAATCTTTTTCGGTCGGCAGGAGTGTGCCATCCAGCGTTTCGAGCTTGTTGCCCTTGAAAACGACTTTCAAATGGCTGGTGATGATTTCGCCGTTGCCGCGCTGCAGACGGAATACGTAATCCCATTCGTCGGCGTGGAATATGTCGGTAATCAACGGTGTGCCGAGCAGGAAGCGCACCTGGTCGCGCGTCATGCCTTCCGAGCGTTTCATGCCTTCGCGCAGCTGATTCATGGTTTCGGACGAAACGAAATTGCCTTGCTGGATATCGATGCGATACGGGGATAAGATCCCCAGGAAACGATTTACCCTGGTCGTCTGCACCCCTTGTGCGGCATCGGCATTGGCCTCGGCAGTGCTTGGCGTCGGTTGGGCTTTGGATGCGCAGCCGGAAAGGCACAAGGTCAGTACGATACCGCATGCACCCGCGAAAGCAGGCGCGCGAAAAACAGAAGTTAAAAGCATGCGCATAGAAGATCTCAATTGATTGAGCAAGGGTGCCAAAACGCTATATGATAAAGCAGATGTCACCAATTCACTAATACCATGACGAACAACCCATCCGATTTAAAGGCCAGCGGCCTGAAAGCGACGCTGCCGCGCCTCAAGATACTCGAAATTTTCCAAAACAGCGAAGTTCGCCATTTGAGTGCGGAAGACGTGTATAAAGTGTTGCTCGCAGAAAACATGGATGTTGGGTTGGCAACAGTATATCGCGTATTGACCCAATTCGAGCAAGCCGGATTGCTGCACCGCAACCATTTTGAAACCGGCAAGGCGGTATTCGAACTCAACGTAGGATCGCACCACGATCACCTGGTTTGCCTCGATTGCGGTCGGGTCGAGGAATTTTTCGACGAGGAAATCGAGAGGCGTCAGCATAAAATTGCCGAAGAGCGCGGTTTCGCGATTGCCGACCATTCGTTGGCCTTGTATGGACATTGCACGAAGAAGGATTGTCCGCATAGCAACTAATGAAGTGAGTGACTTGTCGGAAGTGTTGCATACTATTATCGTTGATGTACAATAAACGTTAACGTATTCATTAATGAGAAACGAATGAGACTGCGAACCAGCGATGTAGTGGCGATCAGCGAAGCGCGTGCGCGACTGACGGAACTTGCCGAAGAAGTAGTGGATGGCGGCGCTGAAAAAGTGCTTACCAAGAATGGGGCGAGTTACGTTGCCATCGTCGATGCAAGAAAGCTCGACTACTACCACGACTTGGAAGAAGAGCATGCCTGTCTGGTGCTGCTGGGTGAGGCGGAGACAGGGCTGCAGCAGATTTTGGCGGGACAGCGAATTTCGGCTACCGACTTGACGCAGGCTTTGTCGGATTGATGGTCTTGCCTGTTACCGCTGGCGTCGAAGCCGCACCGAATTTCCTGGCGAATTTGGACGAGGCATCTGCATTTTTTGCTTTGCAGGATGCCGATTCTGCGGATTCGCGCTTGCGCAAACTGAAGGCCGAATTGCGCGAAATGATTTCCGTCCTAAGTTGGTCTCCAGGGAGTGGTCGCCCCGCCCGATTTATGATTGGAAGATCGGCGCAAGCGCGAATCCGTGCCGAAGCCGTGTTGCGGCTTGCCGAGCGAGCGGGCTTGCCTTTCCTGCGCGAATACGTCGTTGGACAGCACATTGTTTTGTATGCGCATTCCGAAGCGGAGGTCGCGCTACTGGCATTGAAGCACCAGCGACAACTCGCGTATTTTGCGGATCAATGACCCGAAAAAAACGGACGCGAACAGCAAAGATCGACCGGACGTTTTCAGTGGTTGGTGGCATCAATTTAATATCGTTATTATTTTTCTTAACTCGGTAAAGCGCATCGGGTAGGGTGACATTCGCGAAGCGTAATGTGCCGTATGTGAACGAGCCATGCTATCGCAGCATGCAATAGCGCCATGCGGCGCGTTACGTTTCGCGAACATGGCCCTGCAAAATGCGCATGACGGACATTTGAGAAAGTTAATTTGAATTTGGGGTTGCACGGCCATGATTGAGGATTTTGTGAGACGGCAGAAGACTGGTGCGCGTTTTGTCGTCACCGCTCAAATGCTCAAATGCGATCCGCTGGAGTTCGACAAACTGGCAACGGTTTGGATCGAAGACGGCGGGCCGGGATTCAATGTCCTTGGCGTTCCGCACCGAATTGTCGTGGACGGCGAGTTTGTCATCAGTCGGGTGACGGTCATTCGCACTTCGGCCACTTTGTAAATGGAATCGGCATGGCGTCCTGCAATACGCGCTTTACGGAGCCGGTTTTTCGCGAGCTTGAGACAAGGTAGGATTGGCGTTATGAAAGTCAATTATGCAAATACAATTATCCCAGCTTGACCATGATCGTTTTGGCATCATTACGGCAAAAGCCGCCGACATCGAATCTATTGCGGATTTGGACGACTGCGTGGCCTATTGCAAATCAAATAAAGTCGAATTATTGATTGCGCGAATAGATACTAGTCGCGTAGATACGTTCCAAAAAATGGAAGCAATCGGTGGAGTCTTGTGCGATACCTTGCTCTACTACGAACTTAATCTGCGCAGGTTCAAATCTGAAAATATTCCCGGACAGGAATTCATTGTTCGTGCAATGGCACCGATGGATCGGGATGCGGTATTGACAATCGCCCGGGAGGCATTTTCAGGCTATTTCGGGCACTATCATTCCGATCCGCGATTGAGCAGGAAGGCTTGTGACGATACCTATGTTTCCTGGTGCGAATCCACCATCAACAACCTGGGCGACGTCGATAAGTTGCTTGTGGCCGAAGATAGCACTGGCGTATGCGGCTTCGTGACCTCGCGGGTACATGAAAATGAACGATTGGAATTGGCGCTGGGCGGCGTGTCAAAACGCGTTGTAGGTCGCGGCGTTTTTCATCGATTGATTCAGGCCGGGATTCAAGACGGAGTAAATAGCAGTCTTAAACACGCTTTTACCTCAACTCAAAGTTCCAACCTCGCTTCACAACGTGTCTGCCTTGCGTACGGTTTTGCGCCGTCAAAATCCGTGCATACTTTTCATAAGTGGTTTGACATTTAGAGCGGACTTGTTTTAAAAGACGATCGGGCGAAGAGAATGGTCGTGCACGAAAAGTGTGGAGCAAGTCAGCCAAGGGCGCGTCCGGTGTTGGTCCACACCCGCGCCGTGCGACCTCTCCGCCAGCAATCGCTTCAGCCCTGACTCAATGCATTCGACAACAACTTGGCGGTAATATCGACAATCGGAATCACCCGCTCGTAAGCCATGCGGGTCGGCCCGATCACGCCTAGCGTGCCGACGATCTTGCCATTGACTTCGTAGGGGGCGGTGACCACGCTCATTTCATCCATCGGCACCAACTGCGATTCGCCGCCGATGAAGATTTGCACGCCGGTGGCTTTGCTGGAAACATCGAGCAATTGCATCAAATCGGTCTTTTGCTCGAACATGTCGAACAGTTTGCGCAGCGACGACATGTTCGACGACAAGTCGGTCACGCTCAACAGGTTGCGTTCGCCGGAAATCACCATGTCTTCGCCGCTGTCGGCCATCGCATCGCTGCCGGCTTCGACTGCCGCTTGCATCAGGCGTGTCATGTCGTCGCGCAATTGGCGCAATTCCGCTTGCAGGCGGACGCGCACGTCGTCGAAACTGAGTCCGCCGAAATGCTGGTTGATGTAATTGGCGGCCTGGATCAATTGCGACGGCGTGTAATCGGCGTCGGTCAACAGCAGGCGATTTTGCACTTCGCCGTTGGGGGCGACGATGACCAGCAGGATGCGTTTTTCCGACAGCCGCAAAAATTCGATTTGCTGGAACACCGACTCGTGGCGCGGCGTCAACACGACGCCGGCAAATTGCGACAGCGACGACAACACTTGCGCCGCGTTGGAAATGATCTTGTTCGGCGAATTGGTATGCATGCGCAGATGCAGTTGCGACTCCAGCGCGGATTCGTCGAGCGTGCGCACGGTCAGCAGCGTGTCGACGAAAATGCGGTAGCCGCGCGGCGTCGGTATCCTGCCGGCGGACGTGTGCGGGCTGGAGACGAAGCCCATTTCCTCCAGATCGGACATGATGTTGCGGATGGTCGCCGGCGACAGCTCCAAGCCGGAAATCTTGGCGAGCGCGCGCGAGCCGACCGGCTGGCCGTCGGCAATATAGCGTTCGACCAAGGCCTTGAGCAGAGTTTGTGCGCGGATATCGAGTTGCATGGGAGTATTCTAGCCGGGTTTTTTGCAAAATTTCAGGTAAATCGGCATATTGGAACGTTTCCCCAATTCGTCGATTGCTTGGCGTTGCGGAAAGAGACTGGCGGACAAGGCCACGCGTCGCCGGCGCGAATATTTCTGTAATATCCCGATGGAAACTAAGCAAAATTATGGTCTAATCAGCAGCATACCGCTCAGGACCAGCCCTCAGGACCCACCCATACGATGTCATCCGCCAAGCCAATTGCCTTGAAAACCGTCGCCATCGTCGGCAAATATCTCGCCGAAGGAATCGCCGAGTCGTTGTCGGAAATCGCCGAGTTTCTCGACAAACGGGGACATACCGTCATTTTCGAGAGCGAAACGGCGCAAAACATCGCCTTGGACGGCGTCACTGCGATGACGGTGGATCAAATCGGCCGGCACGCAGATGTCGCCATCGTCCTCGGCGGCGACGGCACGATGTTGGGGATTGCGCGCCAGCTTGCGCAATACAAGGTGCCGCTGATCGGCATCAATCAAGGGCGCCTGGGCTTCATGACCGACATTTCGCAAGATCGCATGATTCCGGTTTTGTCCGACATGTTGGACGGCAAGGTCGAATCGGAGCAGCGCAGTCTGCTCGAGGGCGTGGTCGAGCGCGACCAGGCGAAGATTTTTCACGCACAGGCGTTCAACGACGTGGTGGTGGCGCGCGGCGTCGGTTCCGGCATGGTTGAATTGCGGGTCGAGGTCGATGGCCATTTCATGTACAACCAGCGCTCGGACGGCTTGATTGTCGCCACCCCGACCGGATCGACTGCCTACGCGTTGTCCGCCGGCGGGCCGATCTTGCATCCCAGTCTGCAAGGCATCTGCCTGGCGCCGATTGCGCCGCACGCGTTGTCGAACCGGCCCATCGTGGTGCCGGATTCGAGCCAGATCGTGATCGAAATCATCGGCGGGCGCGACGTCAGCGTCAATTTCGACATGCAGTCGCTGGCCAGCCTGTTGCATCATGACCGTATCGTGGTGCAGCGCTCGAAACACACGATTACCTTCCTCCACCCGCAAGGTTGGAGCTATTACGATACGCTGCGCCGAAAGCTGCACTGGAACGAACATCTGTCGATTGACGGCCATTCAAAGTAGGAGCGCATTGAGTGTTGATTGTTTAATACACGTGACAAGCACGGCAATTGCTCCTGCCGTAAAATGCCGTGACTACGGTATCCAACAAACCCGATTCCCACCATGCTGCGCACTCTATCTATTCACGATTTTGTCATTGTCGACGCGATTGAGCTGGATTTCGCGTCTGGATTTACCGTGCTGACCGGCGAAACCGGGGCCGGCAAATCGATTCTGGTCGATGCGCTGGCGCTAGCGCTGGGCGAGCGCGGTGACGCCAGCGTCGTGCGCGAAGGCGCCGCCAAGGCCGACATTACCGCTGAGTTTTTCCCCGGCGCGGATGTGCAAAAATGGCTGGGCGAGCATGAGTTCGCAGTGGAAGAAGGCAGCGTGCTGCTGCGCCGGGTGATCGATAACGCGGGCCGCTCCAAGGCCTACGTCAACGGTGTCGCCGCCACCGCCACCCAATTGCGCGAACTGGGCGACATGCTGGTCGATATCCACGGCCAGCACGCGCATCAATCCCTGCTGAAAAGCGATGCGCAGCGGCTTCTTCTGGATAATCAGGCCGGCTTGCAAGAGCAGGTGAAAGAATTGGCGGTGCTGTACAAGGCTTGGCGAGCGCTCGCCAGGCAGCGTGAAGAATTTGAAGTCAACGCCAAGAACGTGTTGCTGGAGCGCGAACGGCTCGAATGGCAGGTCGGCGAGTTGGAGAAATTGGCGGTCAAACCCGGCGAGTGGACCGAAATCACGAACGAACATAGCCGCTTGTCGCATGCAGCCAACCTGATCGAAGGCGCGCAAGAGGCGCTCGATGCGATTTCCGAATCGGACAACGCGCCGATGCTGTCGCGGCTGGCGTCGCTGAACCAGAAAATGGGCAAGCTGGTCGCCATCGACGATGGCTTGAAGCCGGTGCTGGAGGCCTTGGAGCCGGCGCGCATCCAGTTGCAGGAAGCGGTGTATGCATTGAACGATTACCTGAGCCGGGTGGAACTCGACCCGGCCCGCTTGCGCGAAGTCGAAGCGCGGCTGGAAGCGATTCATTCGACCGCGCGCAAGTTCCGCGTCACGCCCGACGAATTGCCGCAAGAGCACGAAAAGCTGGCTGCGCAATTGCGCCAACTGGCCGATGCCAGCGATCTGGATGGCTTGCGCGCGCAAGAAGTCAAGGCGGGCGCGGCGTATCGGTCGGCGGCGGAAAAATTGTCGGCGGCGCGCAGCAGCGCCGCGCATAGCCTCGGCAGAGCGGTGACTGCCGCGATGCAGGATTTGAGCATGGCGGGCGGGCGCTTCGCGGTGGCCTTGAATCCCTGCGAACCGGCCAGCTACGGACTGGAACAAGTCGAATTCATGGTGGCGGCGCATCCGGGCAGCGCGCCCCGGCCCTTGGCGAAGGTGGCGTCGGGCGGCGAACTGGCGCGTATTGCGCTGGCGATTTCGGTGATCGCCAGCAGCGCCACGGCGACCCCGACCTTGATCTTCGACGAAGTCGATAGCGGCATCGGCGGCGGCGTCGCCGAAGTAGTCGGGCGCTTGTTGAAACGGCTGGGGCAAGACCGCCAAGTGTTATGCGTGACCCATTTGCCGCAAGTGGCCAGCCAGGCCAATCAGCATTTTCAGGTCAGCAAACGGGCGGCGGGCGAGCGCACGGTGTCGCACATCGAGGCGCTCGACGACAAAGCGCGCGTGGAAGAAGTCGCGCGCATGCTGGGCGGCATTGAAATTACCGCGACCACGCGCAAGCATGCGCGGGAATTGTTGGCGTCGTAGCGGTGGGTGTGATTCAAACTGTGTGGGAAATATCGAAGCAATGTGCAAAACCTCCGTCTTTCCCGCGAAGGCGGGAATCCATAAGCCGGTAGTCGAGACTGATTCACTATGGATTCCCGCGGGGCGGCCTCCCGCCTTCGCGGGAAAGACGGAGGGGATGGTGAAAGTTTCCTACTAACTTTGAATCACACCCCCATCGCTATTACCCGATTGACACGCCACCCGCCGGGTGTATCATATGCACATGTCATGTACATGGACGACTGCGCGGAGGAAATCATGGCGGCAACAGCGACAGAGCGGATTGTGGTGCAAGCCACACCGAAAGAGAAACAGGCAATCAGCGCCAAGGCCAAGCGCTTTGGCATGTCGGCGGGCGAGTTGATGCGCCGTGCGGCGGCAGCGTACACCTCGCCGGATGCCGACGCGGAACTGGCCGCATTGGCCGACGCCGCGCTGGCAGCAGCGAATCGGATGTCGGCGTCGATCGACGAAGTCGATGCGTTCATTGCGGCCAGCAACCAGCGCATCGCCGCGATGGAAGCCGCCGCACAACGGCGGAAGGGCGCGTGATGGGCGTTACCGAGAAAGTTTGGGCCGCACTGACGGCGCTGGTCAAGCTGGAAGACAAGGTCGAGCGTCACGGCGCGAACTTGAAGGCGCATCAAGAAAAGATCGAGGGATTAACCGAGCGGGTTATCCGACTCGAAGCAACGCTGGAGATCATGATCCGTGCCAGCGAACACAAGCGGCTCAACTAGGATCCTGAAAACCCCATGCCCTTTCGTCCAGAACCGCCCCACCAGCACGGCGCATCCGCCAAGACCGCCGTCGTATTGATCAATCTCGGAACGCCCGACGAGGCGACGCCGGCTGCGGTGCGCCGCTACTTGAAGGAATTCCTGTCCGATCCGCGCGTGGTCGAAATTCCGAGGTTGCTGTGGTGGTTCATCCTGCATGCAATCATCCTGCCGTTCCGCTCGTCGAAATCGGCGCATAAATATGCGTCGATCTGGACGGCAGACGGCTCGCCCTTGAAGGAACATACCGAAAAGCAGGCGATCCTGCTGCGCGGTTACCTGGGCGAGCGCGGGCACGATGTGCAAGTGGTGTATGCAATGCGCTACGGCAATCCCGGGGTGCAGAAAGTCCTGCAAGACTTGAAGGCTGGCGGCGTCGACCGCATCCTGGTGTTGCCGGCTTACCCGCAATATTCCGGCCCCACCACCGGGTCGATTTACGATGCCGTTTTCGCCCACTATGCGCACGAGCGCAACGTGCCGGAAATGCGCTTTATCAAGCATTACCACGATCACGAAGGGTATGTGCACGCCTTGGCCGCCAGCGTCAACGCGCACTGGGAACGCTATGGCCGACCGGATAAGCTGGTGATTAGTTTCCACGGTGTGCCCAAGCGCACGCTGCTGCTGGGCGACCCCTATTTTTGCGAATGCCACAAGACCGCGCGCTTGCTGGCCGAACAATTGGGCTTGACCCAGGACCGTTATTTGCTGAGTTTTCAGTCGCGCTTCGGCAAGGCCGAGTGGCTGCAACCGTATACCGCGCCCAGCCTGCAAAAGCTGGCGCAGGAAGGCTGCAAGCGAGTCGACGTGATGTGCCCCGGCTTCGTCAGCGACTGCCTGGAAACGCTGGAAGAAATCGCAATGGAAGCGCGCAACATGTTTATCGATGCCGGCGGCAAGGAATTCCATTACATTCCATGCCTGAACGAGCTTCCCGCCTGGATCGCCGCGTTGGCCGACTTGACGGAACATCATTTGCAAGGCTGGCCGACGCAACTGACGGCGCCAATGCGCGAACGGCTGGAAAAAGAGGCGACGCTAATCAGGAAGTTGGCAAGCGAAGCGGGCGCTCCCGATTGACGCCAGTTGCGCCAGGCGGTTGTTCAAAGAGTGGCACGGATCGAAAGAAGGAAAAGCGGCAAACTGCCCCATTCGGCGGTTTTTCCGCCATTTTTTGCTGCTAAAATAGCGCGCCGCGTCAATACAAAGCGACCAGCTCGGAATAGCAAATCCAGATGGTTGCCAGAACGACATAGGAAACCACGGACGCAAGAATAAGCGGCAATTTCATACGTTTTCCAGATGGCAATCTTGGCCTAAATAGTGTCAGTTCCATGGCTGTATGGTAGTGCATGTGCACCAATCCGACATCCCATAAACATGTGAGATTTGTAACCAAATATTCCAGAGCACCTCTAGAAATTGCCAAAAGCGCCCAATCTCGAGCCTGCGGTGCTCGATGTACATGCGTACATGTCCGCTCCTCGACTCGACCTTGGGCGCTTTTCGCAACTTCTAGAGGTACTCTCTATCCTCTAGTTAGATAGAGAAATTGTCGGGGCCTGTTGGAAAATGTAAATCTTGTCAGGGTAATACCCTTGAAATATGTGGGGATAACCCCATGTAATGCGGGTGTTGCAAATTGTCTACGCTAAGTTATTGATTTGTTGGAGATTTCTAATGCAGGATCAGGAAAAGCAAGTTCAGGAATCGCAGGTGGAAGGCGCTTCCCAAGATCAAAAAATTGACGCGGCGGAAAAGTCTGCAGCGCCGGCACAGTCGGGCCTGGAAGAGCAATTGGCGAATGCGATCGCCAAAGCAGCCGAAATGCAAGATGCCTTTTTGCGCGCCAAGGCCGATGCGGAAAATATCCGCCGCCGTGCGCAGGAAGATATCTCGCGCGCGCATAAATATGCGATTGAAGGTTTTGCCGAGGCAATGGTTCCCGTAAAAGATAGCCTGGAAACCGCGCTGCAAATCGAGACGCCGTCCATCGAGTCCTTGAAGCAAGGGGTCGACATGACCTTGAAGCAATTGGTGTCGGCCTTTGAAAAGAACAAGTTGCTGGAAATTCATCCGAAACCGGGCGACAAGCTCGATCCGATGAAGCATCAAGCGATTTCGATGGTGCCGGCCCAGCAAGAGCCCAATACCATCGTTACCGTGCTGCAAAAGGGTTATATGATTGCGGATCGACTGCTGCGTCCTGCTTTGGTGACCGTTGCGCAATAAGAAATAATTAGAAACGTGCGTGGAAAAATGCTTGAAGGAACAGCCTTTTCCCACATATATGGATTATCAGAATTTCAGTCATTTCGAATTTCAGTCATTTAGTTATTAAGAGGAATATATTATGGGCAAGATTATCGGCATCGACTTGGGCACCACCAATTCCTGCGTTTCCATCATGGAAGGCGGGCAACCCAAGGTCATCGAAAACTCCGAAGGCGCACGCACTACGCCTTCCATCATCGCTTACCAGGAAGACGGCGAGATTCTGGTCGGTGCGCCGGCCAAGCGTCAAGCCGTGACCAATCCCAAGAATACGCTGTACGCAGTCAAGCGCCTGATCGGCCGCAAGTTCGAAGAAAAAGAAGTGCAAAAGGACATCGGCCTGATGCCCTACCAGATCATGAAGGCCGACAATGGCGACGCCTGGATTGCCGTGCGCGACAAGAAATTGGCGCCGCCGCAAATCTCCGCCGAAGTGCTGCGCAAGATGAAGAAGACTGCCGAAGATTACCTCGGCGAAGAAGTGACCGAAGCCGTGATTACCGTGCCGGCTTACTTCAACGACGCACAGCGCCAGGCGACCAAGGATGCAGGCCGCATCGCCGGTCTGGAAGTCAAGCGCATCATCAACGAACCGACTGCGGCGGCACTGGCTTTCGGCCTCGACAAGACCAGCAAGGGCGACCGCAAGATTGCCGTGTATGACTTGGGCGGCGGCACCTTCGACGTCTCGATCATCGAAATCGCCGATGTCGATGGCGAAATGCAATTCGAAGTGTTGTCGACCAACGGCGATACCTTCCTGGGTGGCGAAGACTTCGACCAACGCATCATCGATTTCATCATCGAGGAATTCAAGAAGATCAATGGCCTGGACCTGGGCAAGGACGCGATTGCATTGCAACGCATCAAGGCGTCCGCTGAACGCGCCAAGATCGAATTGTCGTCGTCGCAACAGACGGAAATCAACGAGCCGTACATTGCGATGGCCAACGGCGCGCCGGTGCATTTGAACTTGAAGATCACCCGCGCCAAGCTGGAATCGCTGGTCGAGGATTTGATCGCCAAGACCATCGCGCCGTGCAGCATCGCCATCAAGGATGCCGGCGTCAAGGTGGGCGACATCGACGACATCATCCTGGTCGGCGGCATGACCCGTATGCCGAAAGTGCAGGAAAAGGTCAAGGAATTCTTCGGCAAGGATCCGCGCAAGGACGTCAACCCCGATGAAGCGGTTGCCGTCGGCGCTGCGATCCAGGGTTCGGTCTTGTCGGGCGACCGCAAGGACTTGCTGCTGCTGGACGTGACGCCCCTGTCGCTGGGGATCGAAACCCTGGGCGGCGTGATGACCAAGATGATCAAGAAGAATACGACCATCCCGACCAAGTTCAGCCAGGTGTTTTCGACGGCCGACGACAATCAGCCGGCGGTGACCATCAAGGTGTATCAGGGCGAACGTGAAATGGCGGCCGGCAACAAGGGTCTGGGTGAATTCAACCTGGAAGGGATTCCGCCGTCCGCACGCGGCACGCCGCAAATCGAAGTGACCTTCGACATCGACGCCAACGGCATCTTGCATGTCGGCGCCAAGGACAAGGCCACCGGCAAGGAAAACAAGATCACCATCAAGGCCAATTCGGGTTTGACCGAAGAGGAAATCCAAAAGATGGTGCGCGACGCCGAAGCCAATGCCGAGGAAGACAAGCGACTGAAGGAAGTGGCGGAAGCGCATAACCAGGGCGACGCGCTGGTGCATTCGACCCGCAAATCCTTGACGGAATACGGCGACAAGCTGGAAGCCGGCGAAAAAGAGAAAATCGAGGCGGCAATCAAGGAACTGGAAGAATCCTTGAAGGGCAGCGACAAGGCAGCAATCGACGCCAAGGTGGCGGCACTTTCCACCGCAGCGCAAAAGTTGGGTGAAAAGATGTATGCCGACATGCAGGCACAGCAGGCTGCCGCCGGTGCGGCAGCGGGTGGCGAGCATGCGCACGGGGCCAGTGCGGGCGGCGCCGAAGGCAAAGGCAAGGAAGAAGATGTCGTGGATGCGGACTTCAAGGAAGTCAAGGACAAGTAACGCATACACGTCAAGCGCCCTGCAGCAGCAAGCAGGACGTTGACTCGCCGAGACCGAGATCGCCATGCGAACTTTGTCTCGGCGTTTTCGCTCAGGCGCAGCGCGAAAACTTAGCGTCGTTTGGGCGCGGGCGACTCAGAATTAACCAGGTGCGGACAAGATGGCGAAGCGTGATTTTTACGAAGTGTTGGGTGTGGCGAAGAATGCCTCGGATGAAGAAATCAAGAAGGCATATCGCAAACTCGCGATGAAATACCATCCGGATCGCAATCCGGATAGCAAAGGCTCCGAAGAAAAATTCAAGGAGGCGAAAGAAGCCTACGAGATGCTGTCGGAGCCGGCCAAGCGCGAAGCCTATGACCGTTACGGTCATGCCGGCGTCGACCCGAACATGGGCGGCGGCGGGGGCTTCGGCGGCGCCGGCGCCGGCGGCTTCGCCGATGCTTTCGGCGATATTTTCGGCGATATTTTCGGCGGCGCCGCGCGCGGCGGCCGGGCCGGCGGCCCGCAAGTCTATCGCGGCGCCGATTTGCGCTATAACCTGGAGATCACGCTGGAACAGGCAGCGCATGGATTCGACACCACCATTCGCGTGCCGTCCTGGGACGCTTGCGAGACCTGCCACGGTTCCGGCGCCAAGCCGGGCACCAACCCGACCACTTGCACCACCTGCGGCGGGCATGGCCAGGTGCGCATGCAGCAAGGCTTCTTCAGCATCCAGCAAACCTGCTCGAAGTGTCACGGCACCGGGAAAATCATCCCGACGCCATGCCCGACCTGCGCGGGCGCGGGACGCATCAAGCGCAACAAGACCTTGGAAGTCAAGATTCCGGCCGGCATCGACGACGGCATGCGGATTCGCTCGTCCGGCAATGGCGAACCCGGCATGAATGGCGGTCCTCCGGGCGATTTGTATGTGGAAATCCATATCAAGGCGCATCCGGTATTCCAGCGCGACGGCGACGATTTGCATTGCGAAATGCCGATATCGTTTGCCAAGGCAGCGTTGGGCGGCGAGATCGAAGTGCCGACCCTGAGCGGCAAGGCGTCCTTCACCATTCCCGAGGGCACCCAGTCCGGCAAGACCTTCCGCCTGCGCAGCAAGGGCATCAAGGGCGTGCGTTCCGGTTATGCCGGCGATATGTTTTGCCACGTCGTGGTCGAGACGCCGGTCAAGCTTACCGAAAAGCAAAAAGAGTTGCTGCGCGAACTGGAGCGCTCCACCACCGAAGGCGGCGCCAAGCATAATCCGCAAAGCAAGTCGTGGAAAGACAAGGTCAAGGAATTTTTCGAGTAAAGAACGCTTTTGAAAATCTGCCGCGCGGCCCGAGATAGAGCCGCTCGCCAGGATTTTGTGCAGCGCATCAATCTGCTTGGAATTTCGCGCCAACCTGAATTGCCATTGCTGGATAGAGGCCACCGAGCGGTTCCATCGGTGGCCTTTTTCATTCCCCAGACAGGAACTGTAGCAACAGCCGACTAATTATCGTGAGGATTGTCCGTTTGGTATTGCACGTCGCAAAATTTTTCTCTATCCTAGTTCAAAATAACACGCTCGTTCTTTTTTAACGAGTTTACATAATGGAGATGAAAATGAATGCAGGCGTTCGTATCGGCCGGGTCCTGGCCATGCTTGGCATAGCTATCCTGATGGGGTTCGCTTCGGTGGCATCGGCGACGGTAGAGGTGGCCGGCGTCAAGCTTGAAGAGACCGTGCATGTCGCTAATCAAGATCTCAAACTCAACGGCGCCGGTATTCGCTATAAGGTGATTTTCAAGGTTTATGTCGCCGGTATCTATCTCGCCGAGAAAAAGAACAAGGTAGAAGATATTTTGGCGGTTCCAGGGGCCAAACGCATCACCTTGGTATTTTTGCGCGATCTGGGGAGCGAGAGTTTCGGCCAGGCGTTCATGGATGGCATCAAGAAAAATACCGATCTTGCCGAGCGCGCAAAGTTTGTTCCGCAAGAGCTGACCTTCGGCCAATTGTTTGCATCGATACCCGAATTGAAAAAGGGCGACATACTGACTACCGACTGGATTCCAGGCTCGGGCACGATGGTTTCCCTGAACGGCAAGAAGATCATCGACTCCGTGCCCGACGTACAATTTTACAACGCGTTGCTGAAAATCTGGCTGGGCCGGTCTCCTCCCGATTCCAAGCTCAAATCGGCATTGTTGGGCGAAACTCCCTGAGTTTGCGCACCTGGCGGGCAACCTGCCGGTTGCCCGCCGACCTATCGATTGAATTGCCGGTGCGCACCGGCTAAATTCGCCTCTTCGCGCCACGCTCGGTGGCCGATTCCTATAAAATCCGTGTAACGCCAAAGAGCCGTCGCCAGCAAACCCGCTGCATGCCTGATCACGTCGATCGGCGCGACGCTCATCCGTGCCGGAACGCTATGACAAATCAAGGTAAAGACACCATTTCCCTGGAGCATTTGTTCCAGAATAACCGCGAATGGGCTGCTTCCATTTCCGCCAAGGATCCGGAATTCTTTCGGAAACTGGCGCTGCAGCAATCGCCCGAATATCTATGGATAGGATGCTCCGACAGCCGGGTGCCGGCCAACGAATTGCTGGGCTTGCTGCCGGGCGACGTCTTCGTGCATCGCAATATCGCCAACGTGGTCGTGCATTCCGACTTGAATTTTCTGTCGGTCTTGCAATTCGCGGTGGAAGTGCTGGCGGTCAAGCATGTGATCGTTTGCGGGCATTACGGATGTTCCGGCGTGCACGCGGCGTCGACCGGACGCCGCATCGGCCTGGCCGACAACTGGCTGCGCCATGTGCAAGACGTGCAGCAAAAACATGAACGCTATCTGGGCGAGGCGCTGCCCGACCGCGACAAGCTCAATCGCTTGTGCGAACTCAACGTCATCGAACAAGTCGTCAACGTCTGCCAAACGACTATCGTGCAGGACGCGTGGGAGAGAAAGCAAGAGTTGACCGTCCACAGCTGGGTATACGGCTTGGAAGACGGCTTGCTGCGCCCCCTCGGCATGGCGGTCAGCGCGCCGGACGAACTGACGCCGCTGTTGGCAGCGGCGTTGGGGCGCTACGAAGAAGGCCAATAAGGTCGTGGCATTGTCAAGGTCAGCACCGTGAATCGGGCGGTGACTCGGCGGCGACTATGCAGCGGCACGAGGAAAGTCGGTGGCGGGGTCTTCCTCGGCGATAGGCGACGACGAAGAACCATTGCGACCGCGCGCGTATTGCCGTGGCGAACAGCCCATGACTCTTTTGAACGCCGTGCTAAAGGCGCTCTCGGATTCGTAGCCTAGCGATAAGGCGATGACGGATACCGGATCGCCGGAATTTTCCAGCCGGTCGCCGGCCAGCAGCATGCGCCAGCGCGTCAGGTATTCCATCGGCGGTTCGCCGACGGTCTCCTTGAATTTCAGCGCAAAGCTCGAGCGCGACATGCCGACATGCTGCGCCAGTTCCTGCAATGTCCAGCTACGCGCCGGCTCGCCATGCATGGCGTTGATCGCGGCACTCATCTGCTTGTCGGCCAGCGCGAAGAGCCAGCCGGCTCCGCCTTTGACACCGTCTGCCAGATGCAGCCGCAGCGCCTGGACCAGGATCATGTGGGCCAGGTGTTGTACGACCAAAAAGCCTCCCGGCTGCGGGTTGCGCAATTCCAGCATCATCCGCTCCACCGACCAGCGCAGCGCGGCCTTGTCCGATTCTTCGCGGATATGCACGATCGGCGGCAGCGCTTTCAACAGGATGCCCGCATGCTTGCCAGCAAGCGCGAAATGTCCGCCGACACTGAAACATTCGCCGCCGCCATTGTGCGAGCGGATGCTGCCGTTCTGCGGGGCACGGAAAATCGCGCTTACGTCGATCGGCGTCAAGCTCAAATCGCTGGCAAGGCGGAAAGGCCGCCCGCCCGGCAACACGAAGCAATCTCCAGCCTTGAGGCGCGCCGCTTCGACCACACCGTCGACCGCGAGCCAGCACTCGCCCGACACCATCGCGTAGCATTTGATGCCTTCATGCTGGGGAAACTGGATAGACCAGTCGCCGGCGACATCAAAACCACCGCACATGTAGTTGCGCAGTTTCAGCAGCGACAGCACATCTGAAAGGGGATCCATCATTCCTCCCGGACGATTGAAAAGATAATGCGGACTCTACAGCATGGATCGTATCACTTCAATCACCTAAGATGTTGATCACGGGGCCGCATCAGCGGTCATGAAACGAAATACAGGAGAAATCATCATGCGTGTCTTTCTTACTGGAGCTACCGGCTTCGTCGGTTCCGCCATCGTCCAAGAACTCCTGGGCGCCGGCCATCAGGTGCTGGGCCTTGCCCGCTCGGACGCCAACGCCAAGTCCCTGATCGCCGCTGGCGCCCAAGTGCATCGCGGCGATCTTGAAGACCTCGACAGTTTGCGCAGTGGCGCCGCCGCGGCGGATGGCGTGATCCACACCGGATTCGTCCACGACTTCGCGCGATTCAACGAAGTGTGCGAGATTGACCGGCGCGCCATCGAGGCGCTCGGCGCAGAACTTGCCGGATCCGGTCGCCCGCTGATCGGCACGTCCGGCACTGCGCTGATTTCACCAGGGCGTCTGGCGACAGAACAAGACGTGCGTTCTGCCGATAGCCACTTTCCCCGCGTTTCCGAAGAAACGACTCTGTCGATGGTGGCGCGTGGCGTGCGCGCATCGGTGGTGCGCCTTTCGCCGTCGGTGCATGGCGACGGCGATCACGGTTTCGTGCCGATTCTCATCAATCTCGCACGGGAAAAGGGCGTATCGGCCTATGTCGGCGATGGCAGCAACCGCTGGTCCGGCGTGCACCGGCTCGATGCCGCGCAGTTGTATCGGCTTGCACTCGAGCAGGGTTCCGCAGGCGCTCGATACCACGGTGTGGCCGACGAAGGTATTGCGTTCCGCGAAATTGCCGAAGTCATCGGCAGGCGCTTGAATTTACCGGTGGTATCCAAATCGTCCGAGGAGGCGGCGAGCCATTTTGGTTGGTTTGCCCACTTCGCCGCAATCGATTGCCCGGCCTCCAGCCAGCGCACCCAGGAACTGCTGGGTTGGCAGCCCATGCAGCCGGGCTTGATTGCCGATATCGACCGGCCGCGCTACTTCGACGCGACGCTTCAAGGCTGACGCCGGCGCCTTGACGGCAGACGACCTCGCAACTGTCCGGCATTTTAGCCGCGCCGGACAGAAATGTCCTACGCGGGCCGCCCTACGCGGGCCGCCCTAAAAACAATGTTCAGGTCCCGGAAACGACTGGTCCTTGACCGCCGCGACATAGGCCTAAATCGCCGCATCGATGCTGGTTTGTCCTTCCATGAAATTCTTCACGAAACGCGCCTTCTTGCCGGGGAAGACGCCCAGCAAGTCGTGCATCACCAATACCTGGCCGGAGCAATCCGGGCCGGCGCCGATGCCGATGGTCGGGATCGCCAGCGCTTCGGTCGCCTTCTTGCCCAGCGCCGACGGGATCGCTTCCAATACAATCAAACCGGCGCCGGCGGCTTGCAAGGCTTGCACATCGAGCAATAGCTGGTCGGCGCTTTCGATGGTTTTTCCCTGCACCAGGTAGCCGCCTAATTGATGCACCGATTGCGGCGTCAAGCCGACATGCGCGCAGACCGGCACTGCGCGCTCGGTCAGGAAGTGCACGGTTTCCGCCAGCCAGGCGCCGCCTTCCAGCTTCACCATCTGCGCGCCAGCCTGCATCAGCTTGACCGCGTTGTCGAAAGCCGCTTGCGGGGTTGCGTAAGTGCCGAACGGCATGTCGGCCACGATCAAGGCGGTGTGATTGCCGCGCGCGACGCTGGCGGTATGGTAGGCGATGTCGGCCAGCGTCACCGGCAAGGTCGAGGTATGCCCCTGGCACACCATGCCGAGCGAATCGCCGATCAGCAGGATGTCGACGCCGCAGCGATCCATCAGCGCGGCGAAGCTGGCGTCGTAGCAAGTGAGCATGGTGATTTTCTCGTTGGCGTCGCGCTGTTTGCGCAAGGCCGGCACGGTGACTGCGCGGGTGCGCGCGGTCGAATTCTGATTTTCTTGCAAGTATCCAGCCATGCTCATTCTCCAAGTTTGAAAAATTCGCGCTTGCCGCGCATATCCCGGATGCGCTTGAGCAGCAAATTGAAGTCGTCGTCGCGCGCAATCGGATTCAGATTTTCTGCATTCACGATCAATAGCGGCGCCGCGTCGTAGTGATAGAAAAACCGGCTGTAGCTTTCGCACAGGCGGTGCAGGTAGGGTTCGGAAATGCCGATTTCCATCGTCAGGCCGCGTTTTTTCAAGCGCTCGATCAAGACTTCCGGCTCAGCCTGCAGATAGATGACCAGATCGGGCTTGGGCGCTTGCGGTCGCACGTGGTCGTACATTTGCCGGTACAGTTTCAACTCGTCGTCGCCCAGGGTCAGGGCGGCAAACAGCGGATCCTTGTCGAGCAAGAAGTCGGCCACCACCGGCTGCTTGAACAAATCGGTCTGCGTCAGGTCGCGCAGCAGGTTCATGCGCTGGAACAGGAAAAACATTTGCGCCGGCAACGCGTAGCGCGCCGAGTCGCGATAAAACTTTTCCAGGAACGGATTTTCTTCCGGCACTTCGAGCAGCGTCTGCGCCGATAGATTTTCCGCCAGCCGGCGCGCCAGCGAAGTCTTGCCGACGCCAATCGGCCCTTCGACCACGATATATTTGTAACTGCTGAAGTCCATAGCGCTCCTTACCCGGCAATCTTTGAAATCGCCTGCCCGGCGACTGCCGGCGCAAACAAGTGCGCCGCGCCTTTGCCGGGAATGGCGATCAAAGGATCGATCTGCAACAATGGGATCAGCGCGAACGCCCTTTGCGTCAAACGCGGATGCGGCACCGTCAGCGACGCGCTGTCGATTTGCCGGTTGCCGTACAGCAGGATATCGAGGTCCAGCGTGCGCGGCGCGTTGACGTAGGGGCGTTCCCGTCCGAATTCGTTTTCTATCGCCTGCAATTGTGCCAGCAATTCGTGCGCGTCGAGTTGCGTCTGCACGCACGCCACCGCGTTGACGTAGTCGTCGCCGCCGGCATCGATCGGCGCGGTGCGAAACAAGCTCGATTGCCGAACGAGCCGGGTTTTGGGCAGGCCGGAAAGTCTATCGATTGCTTGCCGCACCGATTCTTGCGCATCGCCAAGATTGGCGCCGATGCCGATGTAGGCGTCGATCACGATTATGCGCCATTTGCGGTGCCGGAGCCGTCCTGGGGCTTGCTGCGGCCATTGCGGCGACGGGGCCGCTTTTTCGCCGCAGCGCCTTCGGCGGCCTTGGCTTTTTTATTCAACAAGGCTTCGCGCCCGCCGCCATCGGCGGCGATGAAATCGGTCCACCATTCGCCGATTTCGCTGTCGATTTCGCCGGATGCGCAGCGCAGCAACAGGAAATCGTAACCGGCGCGCAGGCGCAGGTGCTCCAGCAATTTATACGGCGACTTGCCGATGCGTCGCTCGAAGCGCGGCTGCATCGCCCAGATGTCGCGCATGTCCGACGCAATTTTTCTTTGCAGCGCCAACTTTTCAGTTTGCGCATTCAACACGTCGTCGGCTGCCAGATGCAGCGCCGGGATCGGATATTCGCCGGCAGTCTGGTAAGCGGTCCATTTCTCCAGCACTTGATGCCACAACAGCGCCGCAAACAGGAAGCCGGGCGAGACCGGTTTGCCCTGCTTGATGCGCGCATCGGTATTGGCCAGCGCCAGCGTGACGAATTTTTCGCCCAGCGGCTGCTCCAGCACCACATCGAGCAGCGGCAGCAAGCCGTGATGCAAACCCTGCTTGCGTAATTGCTGCAGGCAGGCCAGCGCCTGGCCGCTCATCAGCAATTTCAGCATCTCGTCGAAAACGCGGGCCGCGGGGACATTGTTAATCAACGGCGCCATCACCTTGATCGGCGCGCTGGTGGCCGGTTCGATCGCAAAATCGAGTTTTGCCGCAAAGCGCACCACGCGCAACAGGCGCACCGGGTCTTCGCGGTAGCGTGCTTCCGGCGCGCCGATCATGCGCAGCGTCTTGCCCTTGATGTCGGCGATGCCGCCGTGATAATCCAGCACGGTTTGGGTGGCCGGATCGTAGTACATCGCATTGATGGTGAAGTCGCGGCGCACCGCGTCTTCGTGCTGTTCGCCGAAGGTATTGTCGCGCAGCACGCGGCCATGCTCGTCCTTGGGCGAGCCATCCGACGACGCGCCGCGAAAGGTCGTCACTTCCAATTGCTCCTGTCCCAGCATCACGTGGACGATCTGGAAGCGCTTGCCGATGATGAAGGCGCGCCGAAACAGGCGCTTGACTTGCTCCGGCGTGGCATTGGTGGCGATGTCGAAATCCTTGGGCTTCACGCCCAGCAGCAAGTCGCGCACCGCGCCGCCGACCACGAAGGCCTTGAAGCCGGCGTCTTGCAGGGTCTGGGTAACCTTGAGTGCGTTGGGCGACACCAGTTGCGGATCGATCCCGTGCTCTTTCGGCCCCAATATTGCCGGTTGGGTCGGGTCGACTTCCTTGTCTTTGGCGCCGAGGATGCGGCGGATGAACTTTTTAATCATTGAATAATTTCAGTATAGGCCAGCCGTGCGTCTTGGCATGCGCAGCGAGGGTGGCATTGGGGTTGGTGGCGACCGGGTGCGTCACGGCGGACAAGAGGGGGATGTCGTTTTGCGAATCGCTGTAAAAGTGAGTGCGCTCGAAGCTGTCCAGCGATTTGCCCTGGCTTGCAAGCCAGCGTTGGGCCTGCGTCAGCTTGCCCGCGCCGGAAGTCGGCATGCCGATCAATTTGCCGGTCAGTTCGCCGCCGGCGGTGAATTCCGGCTCGGCTGCAATCAAATGCTCGACCCCGAAGGCCTTGGCGATCGGCTCGGTGACGAAGCGGTTGGTGGCGGTGGCAATCGCGACCAGGTCGCCCTGGTCCCGATGCCGCTGCAACAAGTCGCGTGCCGCCGGCAGGATCGCGGGATCGATCACTTCGCGCATGAATTGCGCATGCCATTGATCCAGTTGCGCGCGCTTGAACTGCGCCAGCGTGCCGAGCGCGAATTCCAGGTATTCGACCGGATCGATGGTGCCGGCCTGGTATTGGGCGAAAAATTCGCCGTTGCGGCGGGCGAATTCCACCGGGTCGACCGCGCCGATGCGCGACAGGAATTGTCCCCATTCATAGTCGGAATCGATCGGGATCAAGGTATGGTCGAGGTCGAATAGTGCCAGATTCATTGTTCTGTGGTTTCCGGTTCGTGCAGCAGCAGGTCGCGCAGCAGCGGCAGCGTGATCGCTCTTTTTTTGGTTTCCAGCGAATAGCGATCCAATGCATCCAGCGTCGCCGAGAGGGAACGCATGTCGCGCCTGAAATGCGTAATAAGATAGGGTAACACGCCGGACGATAGCGTCAAACCGCGCGCCAGTGCGCGCTGGCTCAAGGCCGCGATCTTTTCGTCGTCGGTCAACTCGTGCACCTGGTAAATCAAGCCCCAGCCGAGCCGGGTGCGCAAGTCTTCGCGCACGCCCAACACTGCCGGCGCGACCGCACCGGCGGTAATCATCACGCCGTTGTTTTCACGCACCTGGTTGAACAGTGCAAAAGCGGATATTTGCGCGTCGCCCGACAGCTTGTCGCAATCGTCGAGCAGGTAGATCTGCTCGTCCGGCGAGAATTCGAAGGCGTCCGCCGCCGCATCGGCGGCAATATAGCGGCTGGCCGGCAGCGTCGCCATCGCTTGCAGCAGATGGGTTTTGCCGGCGCCGGACGCGCCCCACAGGTAGGTGAAATTCTCGTTTGGCGACGAATTCGCGCGCTTGGCCAGCGTGCGCAGATGTTGCGCCAGCTCGATATTCGCGCCAACCACGAAAGTATCCAGGGTTTGCGGCTCCCCGGCGCCTAAATCCAACGGCATTTGCCTCATTGCTTGCTTTTCATATACGGGTATAGAAACTACTGTTCAGATAGAGGCGGCGCACATGCCTGATGGCAACCATCACAATTGCCGAGGCCGGCAACGCCAACAACACGCCGACAAAGCCAAACACCTGGCCGAACGCCAATAACGCGAAGATCACCGCCAGCGGATGCAAGCCGATCCGCTCGCCGACCAAACGCGGGGTCAGGAAAAAACCTTCCAGGATTTGCCCGAAACCATACACCAACGCCACCGCGATCAAGCCGTGAAAGCCGTCGAATTGCAGCACGGCGGCAATCGTCGCCAGGATCAACCCAAGGCCGAAGCCGAGGTAGGGAATGAACACCAGCAGCCCGGTTATCAAACCGACCGGCAGCGCGACATCGAAGCCGAACAAGGTCAGGGTGATCGAATAATAGGCCGCCAGCACCAGCATGACGGTCAGTTGGCCGCGCAGATATTGCGCCAGCAAACCGTCGACTTCGTGCGCCAGGCCGCTGGTGACGCCGACCCAACGGCGCGGAATGCCGTTGCTCAAACGCGCCAGCAAAAAATGCCAATCCAATAACAAATAAAACAACACCACCGGGATCAACACGAAAGTCGCCACCCAGCCCAACACCGCAATCCCGCCGACTTTGGCCGACGACAGCACTGCGCGCCAGATTTCGTCACTGCTGCTGCTCATATATTGCGAGGCAATATTCTTGATACCGGCGCCATCGAGTGTGAAGCTGATGCCGAACTCCTGCAATTTCGGCCCGATCAACTCGTTGAGCTTGACCAGAAAGGTTGGAATCTGTTCCTGCAGCAATATATTCTCTTTTTGCAATACTGGGGCCACCACCAGCAGCAAGGCCAACCCCGCCGCAAACAGCGCCAGCACCATGATGGCGACCGCCAGCGAGCGCGGGAAAGCGAATTTCCCGATGCGGCGCGAGGCCAGCCAATCGACGCCCGGATTGAGCGCATAAGCCAGGATGCCGGCGGCGATGAAGGGCGTCAGCACCGGGCCCAGCGACACCAGCACCGCAGCCAGGGCGACCGCCACGGCCAGCCAAATGGCAGTCTGCTTTTGTTCGGGCGTAAAAGAAAATGGCATGAAAATAGGGGTGCGATAAGGCGATTTGTTAAAATACGGGTTCAGCCGGGCATAAGTCGGCAATAACTTTCTATTTTACCGCCTCTGCGGCTAATTACATCATGACATCGAATTCTAACGTTTCCCTTTCCTATCGCGATGCCGGCGTCGACATCGATGCGGGCGATGCCCTGGTCGAAGCAATCAAGCCGTTTGCCAAGCGCACTGCGCGCGAAGGCGTGCTGGCCGGGATCGGCGGATTCGGCGCAATGTTCGAGATCGGCAAGAAATTCAAGGAGCCGGTGCTGGTTTCCGGCACCGACGGCGTCGGCACCAAGCTGAAGCTGGCTTTTCATCTGAACAAGCACGACACGGTCGGCATCGACCTGGTCGCGATGAGCGTCAACGACATCCTGGTGCAAGGCGCGGAACCCTTGTTTTTCCTCGACTATTTCGCCTGCGGCAAGCTCGACGTGGCGACCGCGACCGACGTCATCAAAGGCATTGCCGCCGGTTGCGAGCAAGCCGGCTGCGCATTGATCGGCGGCGAAACCGCCGAAATGCCCAGCATGTATCCCGACGGCGAGTACGATCTGGCCGGTTTCGCGGTGGGCGCGGTGGAAAAATCCAAAATCATCGACGGCAGCAAGATCGTGCCGGGCGACGTGGTGCTCGGTTTGGCATCGTCGGGCGCGCATTCCAACGGCTATTCGCTGGTGCGCAAGATCATTTCCGTGGCGCAGCCGGATTTGAACGCCGATTTTCATGGCCGCAAGCTGGCCGATGTACTGCTGGAACCGACCCGCATCTACGTCAAGCCCTTGCTGGCGCTGATGGCCAGCCTGGAAGTAAAAGGCCTGGTGCATATCACCGGCGGCGGCCTGGTGGAAAACATCCCGCGCGTGCTGCAAAGCCATCTGACCGCCGTATTGGACAGCAATGCGTGGACCATGCCGCCGCTATTTACGTGGTTGCAGGAGCACGGCGGCGTGGCCGATGCCGAAATGCACCGCGTGTTCAATTGCGGCATCGGCATGACGGTGATCGTGGCGAAGGAAATTGCCGACGCGGCACAAGCGCAATTGCAAGCGGCTGGCGAAACCGTCTACCGTATCGGCGAAATCCGCGCGCGCGCGGAGGGCGAGCATCAGACTATTGTCGTGTAAGATTTCTTGCTGCGGCGCGCATGCGTGCCGCAGACACCTTGCCTTTAATGCTGTGCTTTTCGATTGGGTAGGTCGCCGTTGATTTTAATGTGAGCCTGATCCCTTTGAGTTTCCGAATGGGGGCATTATTAATCGTGTGCTATCCAGCAATTTTGAGATATATCTTACTGGCTGTTTATGCCTCAATCTATAGCTTAATCATTACCACCGCAGGTTGTGCTTTGCTTAGGAATACTACGTATAATTTGCTTACGCGGGTGGAAGTCGATGGCACGAAGGAATTTGACTTTATTATTGGTGTCGACCTCATTAAGGATATGGGTGGTGAGGAAAATAAAGTTGTAGATGATTTGCTCCGAGCCGAATTGAGTAAGCGGGAATATTGCAAAAATGGTTATATCGTTACTTCTCGTGGAACTTATCAGGGGGGCGGTTATCTGCTTTTTAGAGGTCGCTGTAAATAATAAAGATCAAAGGGGTCAGGCTCGCATTAATTTCTATCAAGGCCATTTGCGCTTGACGTGCAGCACGTTCCAGACCGTAACCGTGGCGTCGTCCTCGTCCAGAATCACGACATAATTGTCGTGGGCAACCAACTCGATGGCGTCCGGCACAATCAATCCGCGTCTGCGTGGGTGATTCGGGTCGGCCAACAACTCCACCTGGCCGTCGATGTGCAGCCACAGATCGGTGGCGGCTTGCGGGTTGCCCTGCGCGATGATGCGCGCTTCGATCGCATTCAAATCATCCAGATAGGTTTGTGTGCGCTGGACACGCTTCATAGGGCGTCGCGTTGCCGCTGCTTGGCCTCGCGGATAGCCACCCAATCGTTCGGCGCGATCACCGTGTTGGCGCCGTTGACAAGTCCGTCACGGGATGCTTGCACTTTTTGCTGCGCCCATGCGGCATGCGCTGCCGTCAATCGCATGGCGGTATCTGGCCGCTTAACGGCCTTGGCGCTGGGGTCGAAATTGACGGCGTTGATTTCGTACTGCGCCAAGTGGATTTTGTCGCGCATGAAGCGGGCTACCGCATCGAGCGAGGTAAACATGCGTTCCTTGATCTGTCCGCCACGGGTGCGCACCGAAACGGTTCGCTCGACCGTGCCGTATTTGACGTTGATCTTGAACGCGGCCTTGTCGGCCACCACGATGGCGTGGCGGATGGCATTGGCGTCCACCAGGTCTTTTAAACTATTTGGTGCAATCAATTCCGACATTTTGCAACTCACAAAATAAGATGACATCCACACTTTATCTTATAAAGCGACTTACATCCAGGCAGATCGCGGCACTTTGTTTGACATAACACCCAACGTCCGGGTTAGCGGCGCGGCGTCTGCGAAATCCGGGCGCGCGGACCGAGCATCAGATATCGTCGTATAAAGCTTCTTGCTGCGACGCATGCAGACGCACCGCAGTAGTCACTCAGTGCTGTTTCCCACTATCGTCATGCTGCGCCAGCGTTTGAAACGGTGGCATGTTGACTGATACGGTCTTGGCGGCCAAAGTCTGTGGCAAGGGTGCGTACACCGGCTGGCTCAGGGTGCTGGCGGTCGTCAACACGTTCGCGGTGGTTTCCGGTGCGGCATTCCAGACCGGGTTGGCGATGCCCTCGAACACCGACTTCAACTGACCGCCCCAGGAATTGCGGATCATCTGGAAGTATTGATTCTTTTCGTCGATGGTCACGAAGCGGCTGACTGCCAGCTTGTCGGTTTCATAAATCAGCAAATCCAGCGGCAGGCCGACCGAGATATTCGAGCGCAGTGTCGAATCCATCGAGATCAGCGCGCATTTGGCTGCTTCGTCCAACGGCGTCGACGGCGCGATCACGCGGTCGATGATCGGTTTGCCGTATTTCGCTTCGCCGATCTGGAAATACGGGCTTTCTTCGTGCGATTCGATGAAATTGCCGGCGGAATACATCTGGAACAGGCGGCAGCGCTCGCCCTTGATCTGGCCGCCGAAAATCATGCTGACGTTGAAATCGATGCCGAACTTGGCCAGCGATTCGGCATCGCGCTCGTGAACCTGGCGGATCGCGTCGCCGACAATCTGCGCGGCTTCGTACATCGATTTCGCGGTCCAGATGCTTCTGCCGTCCGGTGTCGTTTTTTCGGCGACGATTTGGCGGATCGATTGCGAAATCGACAAGTTGCCAGCCGTCAACAAAACCAGGGTGCGATCGCCCGGATTTTCGAATACCGTCATTTTGCGGAACGTGCCGACTTGATCGACGCCCGCATTGGTGCGCGAATCGGATAGGAAAACCAGCCCGGCATCGAGCCGCATGGCAACGCAATATGTCATGGTAGTAATAGTTGCTGAAGACGCGTCATTTTACCGCAAGCTCGAGGATTGGATTGCGGCTTAATCGACATCGGATAGCCGATTTAACCGCCATGCTCAAGATTATTTGCAGAATTGCAACCTGTTTGCAGGATGATTGACGTATCGTATTTATACGACTACCCGAACCGGGCAGGCATGGAGTATTCTTTACAACGCTTGAGACTTGTCCTGAATGCCAAGGTATTTCAGGGCCGGCCTTTACCAACCCACAAGAGGACCTGGAACATGAGACGAAACCTGCTGGCGCTAGCCGGAATGCTGTGCTGCATCACGCCGATTTACGCAAAAGATGTCACCGTCGCGTTGATCTATTCCAAGACCGGGCCGCTTGAAGCCTACGCCAAGCAGACCGAAACCGGGTTCATGATGGGCCTGGACTACGCGACCAAGGGCACCATGCAGGTCGATGGCAAGAAAGTCACGGTGGTGGAAAAGGACGATCAAGGCAAGCCGGATATCGGCAAGTCGCAACTGGCCGCCGCCTATCAAGACGACAAGGCCGACATCGCAGTCGGGCCGACCGCATCCGGCGTCGCAATTGCCATGTTGCCGGTGGCGCAGGAATACAAGAAGATTTTGCTGGTCGAGCCGGCAGTGGCCGATTCGATCACCGGCGACAAATGGAACCGCTATATTTTCCGCACCGGCCGCAACTCGTCGCAGGATGCCATTTCCAACGCCGTTGCGGTGGACAAGGATGGCGTCAGCGTGGCCACGCTGGGCACCGACAACGCCTTCGGGCGCGACGGCATCAAGGCCTTCAAGGGCGCGCTGAAAAAAGCCAAGCTGGTGCATGAAGAATACCTGCCGCCGACCACCACCGACTTCACCGCCGGCGCGCAGCGCATCATCGACTCCCTCAAAGACAAGCCGGGCCGCAAAGTGCTGTGGCTGATCTGGGCCGGGGCCGGCGATCCGTTCGGCAAATTGGCGGACATGGATTTGAAGAAGCGCTATGGGATCGAAATTTCCACAGGCGGGAATATCCTGCCGGCAATGGCGGCATTCAAGAAGCTGCCGGGCATGGAAGGCGCGCTGTACTACTACTTCGGGATTCCAAAAAATCCGGTCAATACCTGGCTGGTAGCCGAACACTACAAGCGCTTCAAATCGCCGCCGGACTTTTTCACAGCCGGCGGCATGGCGGCCGGCATTGCGGTAGTCGAAGCGTTGAAGAAGACTGCCGGCAATACCGATACCGAAAAGCTGATTACCGCGATGGAAGGCATGAGCTTCGAGACGCCGAAAGGCACGATGACCTTCCGCAAGGAAGACCATCAGGCGATGCAATCGATGTACCATTTCAAGATCAAGGACGATCCTGCATTCGCGTGGGGCGTGCCGGAACTGGTGCATGAAATCACGCCGGCTGAAATGAATATCCCGATTCAGAACAAACGTTGAATCCCATCGCGACGGAATCCGCGCTGCGCGACAGCCGGATTCCGTTGCATTTTCTGGCGACACGCACGGAAACCATCGATGCCTGAGCAAAATCCCGCGAACGAAGGTGCGCGCGACAGCGGCGAAATAACGCTGGAAACGCGCGACTTGTGCATCCATTTCGGCGGCCATGTGGCGGTCAACCAGGTGTCGTGCCGCTTTCGGCGCGATACGCTGACTGCCATCGTCGGCCCCAATGGCGCCGGCAAGACGACGTATTTCAACCTGATATCCGGCCAGCTCAAGCCGTCGTCCGGCCAGGTGCTGTTGAACGGGCGCGACATCAGCAATATGCGCGCCGCCGACCGCGCGCATGCCGGCATCGGGCGGGCGTTCCAGTTGACCAATCTGTTTCCGTATTTGACGGTGCGCGAAAACGTGCGCCTGGTGCTGCAAGCGCGCCGTCGCCTGGGTCTCGATCTGCTGCATGTGTGGAGCTACCATCGCGACTTGATCGAACGCGCCGATCAAGTGCTGGAAATGGTTGCCCTCTCCGCCAAGCGCGACGTGCATGCGGCGGTGCTGTCGCACGGCGACCAGCGCAAGCTGGAAGTCGGCATGTTGATTGCGCTCGATCCCGAAATCTACATGTTCGACGAGCCGACCGCCGGCATGAGCGTCGACGAAGTGCCGGTGATCCTGGATTTGATCCGCGCCCTGAAAAAGCGCAGCGCGAAAACCATCCTGTTGGTCGAGCACAAGATGGATGTGGTGCGCGAACTGGCCGACCGCATCGTGGTCTTGCATAACGGCACGCTGATGGCCGACGGCCAGCCGGATACCGTGATTGCGCTGCCAATCGTGCAGCAAGCCTACCTTGGCCTGGCCCCGGTAGAGGAGGCGGCATGAGCACGAACAATGCGCCGCTGTTAAAGCTCGACGGCGTGCATACGCACATCGGCGCCTACCATATCCTGCATGGGGTCGACCTGCACGTGCCGCGCGGCCAGTTGACCATGCTGCTGGGCCGCAACGGCGCAGGCAAATCGACCACCTTGCGCACCATCATGGGTTTGTGGAAGGCGTCGCGCGGGCAGATCATTTTCGACGAGCGCAACATCACCGCGACGCCAACCGCCGAACTGGCGCAGAGCGGCATCGCCTACGTGCCGGAAAACATGGGCATATTCGGCGACCTGACGGTGCGCGAAAACATGTTGCTGGCGGCGCGCCGCGCGCGCAAGCTCGAAGAGATCGATGGCAAGCGGCTGGAATGGATTTTCGGCCTGTTCCCGGCGATCAAGAAGTTCTGGGAACATCCAGCCGGCAAGCTGTCCGGCGGCCAAAAGCAGATGCTGGCGGTGGCGCGCGCGATCATCGAGCCGCGCCAATTGATCTTGATCGACGAACCCAGCAAGGGCTTGGCGCCGGCGATTATCGCCAACATGATCGCCGCCTTCCGCGAACTCAAGCAGACCGATACCACGATCTTGCTGGTCGAGCAGAATTTTAATTTCGCCAAACAATTGGGCGATACCGTCGCGGTAATGGACGATGGCCGGATCGTGCATAGCGGCTCGATGGCGGAACTGGCCGAAGATCAGTCGCTGCAAACCCGTTTGCTGGGATTGTCCCTGGCTGCGCATCAGTAGAGGAAGCGAGAATGAATGCGATAGCACACGATCCGGCGCCGTCCGCGCTGGCCGCCAAACGAATCGACTGGATGCCCTTGCTGCTGGCGCCGGTGCTGATGGCGATTGCATATGCGCTGATCGGTTCCGGCTCGACCTGGATCACGCTGACCGTGGCCGGCTTGGCGATGGGGATGATTATCTTCATCATCGCTTCCGGCCTGACGCTGATATTCGGCTTGATGGATGTATTCACGTTCGCCAACGGCGTGTTCATCGCGCTGGGCGCTTTTGTCGCCGTCACGGTGCTGGGCGCGCTGCCGGAATGGACCAGTGCCGACAACCTGGGCTTGAATCTGGCGGCGCTGGGCGTGGCGGCGTTGGCGGCGATGCTGGCCGCTGGCGCGGCGGGCCTGGTGTTCGAGCGGGTTTTGATACGGCGCATCTACGGCCAGCACTTGAAGCAAATCCTGATGACGATGGGCGGCATGGTGGTTGGCGAGGAATTGATCAAGATGGTGTGGGGGCCGCAGCAAGCCGCCTTGCCCTTGCCGGTCGCGTTGAGCGGATCGATGGTGTGGGGCGATGTCGCTATCGAGAAATATCGCCTGCTGGCGCTGGTGCTCGGTTTGTTGGTGTTTGTCTGCGTGGTGCTCGTGTTGAATCGCACCAAGGTCGGCTTGTTGATCCGCGCCGGCGTGCAAGATCGTGAAATGGTGGAGAGCCTCGGCTACCGGATCCAGCGCTTGTTTATCGGCGTGTTTGCGGTCGGTTCCGCCCTGGCCGGCCTGGGCGGCGTGATGTGGGGGCTGTACCAACAAAACGTGACGCCGCAAATGGGCGCGCAAGTCAATGTGCTGATCTTCATGGTCATCATCATGGGCGGGCTCGGCTCCACCAGCGGCAGCTTTCTCGGCGCGATCCTGATCGGCCTGGTGGCTAATTACACCGGCTTCCTGGCGCCCAAGGTGGCGCTGTTTTCCAACATCCTGCTGATGGTGGCGATTCTGTTGTGGCGTCCGCAGGGACTGTATTCGATAAGCAGCCGATGAGGTATAGATGATAACGCGCCTCCTTTCCGGCGACTTGCCGCGCAGCCGCATCTTGAGCGTGCTGCTGTTGTCGATCGTGCTCGGGCTGGCGTTCGCGCCCTTCCTGTTTCCGGGCGCGAAAGCGTTGAACGTCGCCGCCAAGGTCATCATCTTCATCGCGCTGGTGGCGAGCTACGATTTGCTGCTCGGTTATACCGGCATCGTTTCGTTCGCGCACACGATGTTTTTCGGCATCGGCGCTTACGGCGTGGCGATTGCCAGCGTGCAAATGGGGCCGGCGTGGAGCAGCCTGTTCATCGGCGTCGGTGCGGCGGTCGCCCTGTCGGCTGCGCTGTCGCTGGTGATCGGCATGTTTTCCCTGCGCGTGCGGGCGATTTTCTATTCGATGATCACGCTTGCGGTGGCGTTCGCATTTCAAACGCTGGCGTCGCAATTGTCGGATCTGACCGGCGGCGAAGACGGCTTGAATTTCAGCGTGCCGGACCTGTTGTCGCCCAGCTTTCAATTGTTTGAAGAGCCTGTTCTCGGCGTGACCATCGACGGCAAGCTCATAACCTATTACCTGGTGTTTTTCATCGCCGCGCTGCTGTTCCTGTGCATGCTGCGCATCGTCAATTCGAGCTTTGGCCGGGTGTTGCAGGCGATTCGCGAGAACACGTTTCGGGCCGAAGCGATCGGCTACAACACGGTGTTGTTTCGCACCGCCGCCAATATCCTGTCGGCGATCTTTGCGACGCTGGCCGGGGCCTTGCTGGCCTTATGGCTGCATTACAACGGCGCGGAAACCTCGCTGTCGTTCGAGATCATGATTAACATCTTGTTGATGGTCGTCATCGGCGGCATGGGCACGCTGTATGGCGCAATTTGCGGCGCGACGATTTTCATTCTGGCGCAAAGTTACCTGGAAGACTTGATGGCGCACGGCGCCAGCGCGACGCAAAACATCCCTCTGCTATCGACCTTGTTGTCGCCGGATCGCTGGCTGCTTTGGCTGGGTGTGCTGTTCGTGCTGTCGGTTTATTATTTGCCGACGGGCATAGTCGGGAAGTTGCGCTCGATCAGGCGCTAAGAACGGGCAATTCCTCGATGCCGCGTGCGCCGTTTTGCGGTGCACAAAAGATGCGCAAAAGCAATTCTCGGTGCGCATAAATTACATGGAATTAATTTAAAAGCAGACGCCGGCTCTTTACGAGAGAGCCCAACTTTGTGTACAGTGGTGCGCAGAGTTCATGCGCCATGTTCGGCGATATGGGTGTTGCGGTGTTGGTTGAAAAATGCAATTGCAGATTGGCCGGATTTACATGGATGGATTGCCAACAATCGACTACGAAACGATCTTTCAACACGCGCCTGTTGGCATGTGCGTCTCGCGTCACAGAGTCATCCAGCAGTGCAACGACGCGTTGATCGAGATGTTCGGCTACCGGCGCGAAGCGCTGGTCGGGCAATCGTTTTGCCTGTTGTATCCGACCATCGACGAATTCAATCGCGTCGGCGGCCAGATCGCGCCGGTTTTGAGCGAAGGCGGACGTTACGCCGACGAGCGCATCATGAAGCGCGCCAGCGACGAATTGTTTTGGTGCCACGTCTGCGGCAGCTCGCTGCAACCGGGCGATCCGCACGCGGCGGCGATCTGGTCGTTCGAGGACATCAGCGACAAGCGCATGGTCAATTCGCAGTTGACGCCGCGCGAACGAGAAGTGGCGACCATGCTGATCGACGGCAAGACCAGCAAGCTGATCGCGCGCCAGATCGGCTTGAGCCCGCGCACGGTGGAAATGCATCGATCGCGTCTGATGCGCAAGTTTTCGGCGGCCAATTCCAGCGAATTGGTGTATCGCTTGCAGAATATTGCATTTTGAGCAGCTTGCGCGCAGCTTCCCGCAAGTAGCCTAAGGCGCTGCGCCCGCGCCCGCATTGCGATCGATATTGGCAAGCGCCGCGCCAAAGAAGGACGCCAATCTGCAAATCAAGTCCAATTGCGATTCCGAAATGTCGACCGGCTCTTCCAGGCTGTAGAAAACCAGCACGCCGACCGGCTTCTGGTTGCGCCGAATCGGCACCAACAATAGGGTGCGCGCGGTCTGCAAGACAAGAAGCGATTGGCGGTCTTTTTCCGACATCGGCAAATTGACGATGCGCTCGATATCGTAAAACAACAGCGGCAAGTCTTTCAGGTAAGTGTGCGAGACGCCGCCGTCGACGGTGTTCAATTCGTACGGGTGCGCTTGCAAATAACTTTGCCATGCGCGGCTGACGGGTTCGTAATGCGGGTCCGCTGTTTCGACGCGCTGATTGACCAGCAACCGGTTTTCGAGCAAGAAGAATCCCAATCCGTCGAACGCGAATTGCCGAAACATCTCGGTGGCAAAGGTCTGGTAAATCGTTTCGGTCGAGGCCGAACGATTCAACTCGACCGCAAATTGCAGGAAGCGCGATTGTTGCAGCGCGACCGACTCGTCACGCTGGCGATGTTCGCGCAGAAACGAGGCCTGCAGCGCATGCCGCAGCGGCTGGTAAAAGAGCGTAATCAATTGTTCGACCGCAATGAACACATCGTCGCCGATCTGGCCTTCCTGCTTGAGCAACAGCAAGGTTCCCAGCGGCGCCTGGCCGAAATCGTCGTCGTCGAGAATCGCCATCGCCGCAATTTCTTGCAGGTTCCATGCCCGCAACAGATTTCGTTGCGACTCGGAAGCCGATTCGAGATCGCATTGCACGATGCCACGGCTATGGAAGGCGCGCGCGTTCAGGTTTTGCGCATCGCCGGAAAGGGCGACCTTGTAGCGGTAATAAGTCTTTTCAAGCGCCTCGAATTCGGCGGTGAAGCGGATCTTCAGGCAGATCAGGAATTCGCTATTGGCGTCGCGCAGGTTGATCAGCAAGCCGTCGACCAGGTTCAGCTTGTCGATTTCCTCTGCAAATGAATCGAGCAGCGCAGGCAACCCGGTCGCGCGTTCTATATGTTCGCGCAGCGCGAAATCCGGCTCGGTCAATCGTGGTCTCATTTCTATGGTTGGGAAAGCAGTCGTCACGGCTAGATGATGCGCCAGCCGCTACGATTTTCATAGATGGAAAACCGGGAAAACGGCAGGCGCAGTATTTCTACGGTAGCGCCTTCCGACAAGAACGCCTATCCGGCCAGCGGCACCAGAAAATCCTTGCTGACCCGATTGCCCAGTTCGTAGACGCGTTCCAGGAACTTGGTCAGGTAATCGTGCAAGCCTTGCTGCAAGATGTCGTCGATGCGATTGAAACGCAGCTCGGCATGCAATTTTCCGGCGAAGCGCTCGGTATCGGCTGACGCCTGGTTGCCGACTTCGCCCAGGGTAGTGATCACTTCATCCATGCAGGCCAGCAGGGAGCGCGGCATGTCGCCGCGCAAGATCAGGAACTCGGCCACGCGCGCCGGCGTGATGAGGTCGCGATAGACCTTGCGATAGACCTCGAATCCCGACACCGAGCGCAATATCGCCGCCCAATAATAGAAATCGTTTTGCGGCTCGGGATCGCTGCTTTGGCGCTGCCGTTGTTCTGCCTTGCCCAAGTGTTCGGCATTGTGGAATTTCACGTCCAACAGGCGCGCCGTATTGTCGGCGCGTTCGAGAAACGTGCCGAGACGGATGAAATACAGCGCTTCGTCCTTGAGCATGGTGCCGATGGTGACGCCGCGCGACAGGTGCGAGCGGTATTTGACCCACTCGAAGAATTGGCTCGGGTCTTGTTCCAGACGATTGTCGCGCAACCTGTCCTTGACTTCCAGCCAGGTCGCGTTCTGGGTTTCCCACACTTCCGTGGTCAGCGTGCCGCGCACCGCGCGCGCGTTTTCCCGCGCTGCGTGCAGGCAAGAGGCGATCGAGGAGGGATTGCTCGGCTCGCGCACCATGAAATCGATCACGTCCCTGGCGGTCAGCACATCGTATTTCTCGTCGAAGCGGCTTTGCAGCTCGGAAATGCCGAGCATGGCGCGCCAACCGCGTTCGTTCGCTTCGGCCGATTGCGGCAGCAGCGAGGTTTGCACATTGACGTCGAGCATGCGGGCGGTATTTTCGGCGCGCTCCGTGTAGCGCGCCATCCAGAACAAATGGTCGGCAGTTCGACTCAGCATCATTTCTCCAAAATCCAGGTGTCTTTAGTGCCACCGCCTTGCGACGAATTGACCACCAGCGAGCCTTCGGCCAAGGCCACCCGGGTCAAGCCGCCGGGCACCATCGAAACATTCTTGCCGGACAGCACAAACGGGCGGAAATCGATATGGCGCGGGGCCACGCCGGATTCGACAAAGGTCGGGCAGGCCGATAGCGCCAGCGTCGGCTGCGCGATATAACCTTCCGGCTTGGCCAGCAGGCGCTGGCGGAAATCTTCGATCTCGGCCTTGCTGGAAGCCGGGCCGACCAGCATCCCGTAACCGCCGGCGCCATGCACTTCCTTGACCACCAGTTCCGGCAAATGGTCGAGCGTGTAGGCCAGGTCGGCCTTTTTCCGGCATTGGTAGGTCGGCACGTTATTCAAGATCGGTTCCTCGGACAGGTAAAATTTCACCATGTCCGGCACGAATGGATAAATCGACTTGTCGTCGGCGACGCCGGTGCCGATCGCATTGGTCAAGGTGACGCGGCCGGCGCGATAGGCTGCCAGCAGTCCCGGCACGCCCAGCGACGAGTCGGCGCGGAATGCCAACGGATCGAGGTAGTCGTCGTCGATGCGGCGGTAAATCACGTCCACCCGTTTCGGGCCGCGCGTGGTGCGCATGTAGACCACGTCGTTGTCGACGAATAAATCCTGGCCCTCGACCAGTTCCACGCCCATCTGCTGCGCCAGGAAGGCATGCTCGAAGTAGGCCGAGTTATACATGCCTGGCGTCATCACGACTACAGTCGGGTCGGTCACGCCGGTCGGCGCCACCGAGCGCAGGTTGTCGAGCAGCATGTCCGGGTAGTGCGCGACCGGCGCGACCTTGTGGCGTGCGAACAATTCGGGAAACAGCCGCATCATCATCTTGCGGTTTTCCAGCATGTACGACACGCCGGAAGGCACGCGCAGATTGTCTTCCAGCACGTAGAATTCGCCGGCGCCGGCGCGCACGATATCGACCCCGGCAATGTGCGCATAGATGTCGGAACTGACCGAAACCCCCTGCATCTCGGGTCGATATTGCGCATTCTGGAAAATCTGCTCCGGCGGAATCACGCCCGCCTTGACGATTTTCTGCTCGTGATAAATATCGTGGATGAACATGTTCAACGTCTTGACGCGCTGCACCAGGCCGGCTTCGAGCTTGCTCCACTCGTCGGCAGTGATGATGCGCGGGATGATGTCGAACGGTATCAATCGCTCGGTGCCGGCATCGTTGCCGTACACCGCGAAGGTGATGCCGACGCGGCGGAAGATCAGGTCCGCTTCGGCGCGTTTGTGGGCGATCGTGTCGGGCGGTTGTTCCGCCAGCCAAGCCTCGAATTCGCGGTAGTGCTTGCGAACCGTGCCGGTTTCGTCGGCATACATTTCGTCAAAGAATTTCGGCATAGCGGTATGTTTTCTTCGTTTATCGTTGACGGCGGGCCTGCGTACACTAGCTATCTTATCAAGGATTGTGCCAGCCCTGAAGCCGTGCGGTTTTGGTGCGATTCATAAGTAAAAAAATTGTCAGAAACTAATCATGTAGTGCGCTTTTGGTGCGCGCTTGCCTATGGCGAGCGCAAGTGATCGACCAGGGCCTGGGTACGCAGGTCTGGCGGCGGCGTCAGCAGGCTCACCACCGCAATTGCCAGGAAGCCCAGTGGCACGCCGAATACGCCAGCGGAAAACGGTGCAATCTGGAACCACAGGTTGGCCGACGATCCGCCAAGTGCCGGATTGGTGTGCGCCATATAGTAGATGCACAGTGCAGAGCCGAACACCATGCCCGCAATTGCACCTTGTTGGTTCGCCCGTTTCCAGAAAACGCCCAACACTAGTGCAGGAAACAGTGCCGAGGCGGCCAGCGAGAACGCAGCGCCGACCAGCGAAAGAATGTCGCCCGGCTTCATCGACGCCGCATACGCTGCCACCAGCGCGACCACCAGCAGCAACAGCTTGGAGACGGTCACGCGTTTTTGCGTGGAGGCGCCCGGGTCGATGGTCTTGTAGTAAATGTCGTGCGACAAGCCGTTGGAAATCGTCAACAGCAAGCCGTCGGCGGTGGACAAGGCGGCGGCCAGGCCGCCGGCTGCCACCAGGCCTGAGATCACGTAAGGCAGGCCGGCGATTTCCGGCGTGGCCAGCACGATCATGTCGCCATCGATGAAAATCTCGCCCAGCTGGACAATGCCGTCGTGGTTGAGGTCGGTAATCGAGATCAGCGGATTGACTTTGTCGACGCTGGCCCAATACGATACCCAGGCCGGCAGTTTGGCATATTCGCTGCCAACCAGGGTGGTGTAGATGTCGTATTTGACCAGGATGGCCAGCGCCGGAATGGCGGTGTACAGCAACATGATGAAAAACAGCGCCCAGAACACCGACTTGCGGGTTTCCTGCACCGACGGGGTCGTGTAAAAGCGCACCAGGATATGCGGCAACGCTGCGGTGCCCATCATCAGGCATAGCACCAAGGCCAGGAAATTGTTGCGTTTGGCGTCCGAGCTTGCGCGATCTTTCGCCGGAAAAGGCGTGCTGTGGGAAGCCACCGGCTCGGCGCGCGCCAGATTGGTGGCTTTCGCTTCTATCCATCTTCTCTCCGCTTCTTCCGGTGTGCGCGGATAGTCGCTCAAATCGCGTGCAGCGCCGCGCACGTCGATCAGCGAGGCGCTACTGGTTTTTTTCGTTTCGAGCTGGCGTTCCGCTTCCAGGCGCCCGCTTTCCCACGATTTCGGCAGAGTTTTCAGCTTGTGCTCGTAGTCGTCGGCGCGCTGTTGAAAGATGGCGCGCACTTCGCGCTCCTTGGGATCGTTGGTCAGCGCGGTTTCGCGCAGGCTCAATTTATCCAGCACCTGGCCATAGGCGATTTGCGGCACCGGGTTGTGCGTGTACTTCATCGACAGCCACACCACCGGCGTCATGTAGGCGATCAACAAGATGATGTATTGGGCGATCTGGGTCCAGGTGATCGCCCGCATGCCGCCCAGGAACGAACACACCAGGATGCTGGCCAGCCCGAGGAAAATGCCGATCGAGAAATCGACCCCGGTAAAGCGCGAGGTAATCAGGCCGACGCCATAGATTTGCGCGACCACGTAGGTAAACGAAATCAGGATGGTGGCGATCACCGCCAGGATGCGGATCAGGTTGCCGCTATAGCGGCCGACATAGCGCGCGGCCAAGAAATCGGGAACCGTGTACTGGCCGAATTTGCGCAGGAAGGGCGCGACCAGCAAGGCTACCAGGCAGAATCCGCCGGTCCAGCCGACGATATAGGCCAGGCCGTCGAAGCCTTGCAGATACAAGCCGCCGGCCAGGCTGATGAAGGTGGCGGCCGACATCCAGTCGGCGGCGGTGGCCATGCCGTTGAAGATGGCCGGCACGCGGCGTCCGGCGACATAATACTCGGACACGTCCGAGGTGCGGCTGACCACGCCGATCCATGCGTACAGCAAAATGGTCGCGAACATGAACAGGTAGCCGATCCAGACGCGCGGGAAACCTTCGCGTTCGAGGATCGCCAACACCGCCAGGAAAAAAACGAAGCCGATCGTGTACCAGCTATAGTAGCGGCTCAGCTTTTCCGCGAAGACCTTATTTGACGCCATCGCCGTTCCCAAGACTTTTATCGAGCTTGCGCATTTTGAACGCGTAGACCGCGACCAGCGCGGTATAAAACACGACTGCGCCCTGCGCCATCAGGTAAAACGACAAGGGCCAGCCGAAGAAGGTGAAGTTCGACAATTCGCGGGCGAAAAAAATCATGCCGAAGGTGGCGAGAAACCACACCAACAGCAATTGCCAGGTCAGGCGCCGTGTGCGCAGCCAGTAAAGTCGACGCGGGGTGAGCGGTTTCGACGACGGGGCGTTCATACGAGGTTTTCCATGTTCGCGGCGTACAGTTCAATCGGCAGGGAAATGCGGAACAAGCTGCCGGGGAATTTCAAGTCGTGGCTGCGCGGATTGTTGAATATGTCGATTTCGGCGCGATGGCGCTCGACGATTTCGCGCACGATCGCCAAGCCCAGGCCGCTGCCCTCCGCATTGCTGCCGAGGATGCGGTAGAAACGCTCGAAGACATGCGACCGTTCGGCTGCCGGGATGCCGGGCCCGGTATCCTCGATCTCCAGGATCGCCAGACGGCCTTCGACATCGGCGCGCACGCGCACCGTGACGCTGCCCTTCGGTGGCGTATAGCGCAACGCGTTGTCGAGCAGATTGTTCAGCATTTCGCGCAGCATGGTGGGATTGCCCATCACCACCAGTCTATCGTCCGAACCCTCGAAACCGAGATCGATCTGGCTGGTAAACGACGTTTGCACCCACGCTTGCACTACTTCTCGGGCCAGTTGCGCCAGTTCCAGCGGAATCAGGGGATTGGTGTCCGGGGTCTGGTTTTCCGCCCGAGCCAGCGCCAGCAACTGGTTGACCAGGCGGGTCGCCGAATCCGAACTTTTGGCGAGCTGCAACAGCGAGCGGTGGATTTCTTCCTGGCTGGTTTGCCGCAGCGCGAGTTCGGATTGCATGCGCATGCCGGCCAACGGTGTTTTCATCTGATGCGCGGCGTCGGCGATAAAGCGCTTTTGCATGTCGATGTTGGAGGACAACCGTTCCAGCATGTCGTTGAGCGAGCGCACCAGCGGCGAAATTTCTTCCGGCACCTGGCCCGAGTCGATCGGCGAAAGATCGCCCGGCGGCCTGCGGCGGATGCGCTGCTGCAATTCGGCCAGCGGCAACAGCCCGCGCGACAGCGCAAACCACACCAGGGCCAAGGCCACCGGCAGGATGATGAATTCCGGGAAGATGACGCCCTTGACGATTTGATTGGCCAGTTCCATGCGTTTGTCCAGCGTCTCCGCCACCTGCACTAACGCCAGGTCCGAAGTGGCGGCGCCGGCGCGCTCCCTGGCCGAACGGTGCACGTCCACGTACATGTAGGCGATCCTTACCTCGGTATTGCGAATCGAATCGTAACGGAATTGCACGATCCAGACCGGCGGTTTTTCTTCGTCGGCGGGCAGCGGAATTTCGCGGTCGCCGTCGATTTGTTCGCCGACAGGCCCGGTCAATTGAAAATAGACATTGTCGACATCGTCGGCGCGGAAAATATCGCGCGCAGCCGGCGGCATCGCCAGCACCGGCTTGCCTTTTTGCTCCTTGACCTGTTGCGCCAGCACCGTGACGCGATCCTCCAGCGCCCGGTCGAAAGGTTGATTGGCAATCGATTTGGCGACCAGGTAAGTGACGCCGATACTGATCGGCCACAGCAGCAAAAGCGGCACCATCATCCAGTCGAGGATTTCGCCGAACAGCGAGCGCTGAATATGCTCTTCCGGCTGGGTCGCGAATTGAAACGGTATGGTCGACTGTTCGGACGCCAGGTCGTCGACCGATGGGGATTCTTGTGCGGGACGATCGTCGTAAAATATCATCTAGCTGGTGCCCGGCGCATTGGCGCCGGGCGCGTCGGGAATTTTCTCAAGACAATATCCAAGCCCGCGCACGGTGGCGATGCGGATGCCGCCGATTTCGATCTTCTTGCGCAGCCGGTGAATATACACTTCGATCGCATTGTTGCTGACTTCGTCGCCCCATTCGCACAGATGGTCTACCAGCTGCTCTTTCGAGACCAGGCGTCCGGTGCGTTGCAGCAAAATTTCCAGCAAGCCCAGTTCGCGCGCGGATAAATCCAGCATTTGATCGTTGATGGTGGCGATGCGCCCCACTTGATCGTAACACAGCGGGCCATGCTTGATGACCGTCGGCCCGCCGCCGGCGCCGCGCCGCGTCAGCGCGCGCACGCGCGCCTCCAGTTCGGACAACGCAAACGGCTTGGCCATGTAATCGTCGGCGCCCAGGTCCAGCCCCTTGACGCGCTGTTCGACCGAATCGACCGCCGTCAGGATCAACACCGGCACGCGCGAATTGCGCGAGCGCAAGCGCCGCAAGACTTCCAGGCCGGACATTTTCGGCAGCCCCAGGTCGAGAATGAGCAAATCGAAATCCTGGGTCGCCAACGCGGTATCGGCCTCGGTGCCGCTGCCCACGCAATCGGTCACGTAGCCGGATTGGCGCAAGGACCGTGTCAGGCCGTCGGCCAACACGCTGTCGTCTTCGGCAAGCAAAATACGCATGATCGGTTTAGGGAAGCTGATTAAGTGATATTGCCACTTTACGGGAGAATCGACGGCATGAATACCCATGCGTGGTATTTCCCAGGTATTTTTTCAAAATTACGCTCAATGCACCCCTCTCCCGCAAGCGGGCAGAGAGGAGTGTAGCCCTTGCATGCACTTGTGGGTAATGACCAGCGTAGGCGGGAGAGGGGTGCAAAGCGCGCAACGTCGAAAGAATAATGCAATTTTTAGACGCTAGTATCGCAATATCGGCTTCAATTCCTCCGCTCCTGCGCGGCGCGCGGCGACTTGACGACCGTCACGCTGCAATCGGCTTGCGCCACCACCTGCGACGACACGCTGCCCAGGTAGCGGCGCAGCATCGAAGTGCCGCGCGAGCCGATGACGATGTGGTCGACATCGTTGCTGCGCGCATAGTCGACGATGGCGGCAGCCGGATCGGGCGCTTCCAGCACGTGAAAGGTGGTGCGGTCGCCCGCGAGTTGCAATGGCCTGGCCCAATGCTTGAGTTCCACCAGGTGCTTGACGTGCAGGTTTTGCCCTTCCTGGTCGGTCAACACATCCATGCCGATGCGGTTGGTTTTTTGCACCGTTACGCAAGCCAGGCGCGCGCCTGGCTCGGTGAGCAGGATGCGCCGCGCGGTGGTGCGCAGCGCCTCGTCGAGCGCCAGCGACCCTTTCGCCAGATTGATCGCCACCACCACGATGGGCGATTTCGACAATTGCCGGCCAGCCGATTGATGCGGGACCGGCTGGAAGCTGGAGGCGTCGAACCAGCGCTTGAGCAGCCAGTGCCAGCGGTCGCTGCGGGTCTTCAGGGCGCGCTCGGTCAACGCCACTTGTTCCGGGTGATTCAGGTTGAAGGCAAGCTGCGCGGCGCTGTCATAGCGTCGCGCCGGGTCGACTTCCAGGCAGCGCAGGATGATTTCCTGCAGCCAGGGCATGATTTGCGGATTGTGCGCGCGCGGTGGAATGGGATCGCGGTACAGGCGGCGCCGCAAGCCGCGCACCGAGCTCGGATTGCCATGCGCGCGCTGGCCGGTGCACAGGTGGTAAAGCAGCGCACCCAGCGCAAACAAGTCGCTGCGCGGGTCGTTGCGGATATGCAGAACCTGTTCCGGCGAAATATACGGTGCGGTGCCGATCGGCAGGCGGAATTCCTCGGCCAGCAAGTCCGGCAGCTTGTCGTGGCGCGACAGGCCGAAGTCGATCAATACGGCCTCGCCATTTTCGCGGAACATCACGTTACTCGGTTTGAGGTCGAGGTGTATCACCTGTTGCCGATGCAAATCGTGCAGCGCCGTGGCAATCTTGGCGCCGATCGCCACCACTTCGTTCGCCGCCAGCGGCGCGGCGTCGAAGCGGGCGCGCAGCGAATTACCGGCGATTTGCTCCATCACGATATACGGATTGCTGGTGAAGTCGCCCGCCGCGACGAACAGCGGCACATGCGGGCCGCTCAACCTGGGCATGATCATTTGCTCGACTTCAAAGCCGACGATGGCAGTCGGATCGTCGTTGTCGCCGAGGAACGGAATCTTCATCATCAACGGCAGCGCGGCACCGCTTTCGTTCCTGTCGTCCTGGTTGTCCTCGACGCGCGTGACACGCCACAGCAGCGCCATCCCGCCCTGGTGCAACTGTTCTTCAAGACGGAAGCCGTCGATAATCATGCCCGGCTCGGGCCGCAAGGTGGTCGGCATCGCTACACGCCGAGCGCCAGCCGCGAGGCGAAGCGGGGCGGCAATCCGGCCGCAAGAATTTTCTTGGCCGCGCTTTCGTGATCGTAGGGCACGCGGTGATAAGTCAACTCCCCCACGTACTGGTCGTACAGCGCGTAGCCGGCGGCAGGATTGCCGTCGCGCGGCTGCCCGACCGAACCGGGAATCGCCAGCCAGCGGCGCTGCGGGCCGAGCGGAATGCCATAGCCGACCGCCGGCGCAAAGGCCGCGACCTTCCCGGTCGGCGACATGTGATACAGCGCCGGGCCGTGCACATGGCCGCAAAAGGTAATCCGGCAACGCGTCGCATACATGCTTCGCACCGCGTCTTGCGTGTCGGTCACGTATTCCCATTGCTCGGGTTGGGCGGCGCTGGCGTGCACGAACAGGCAATCGTCGCGCTCCACAGTCAGCGGCAGGCCGGCGAGAAACGCAAGTTGCTCGGCGCTCAGTTGCGCGCGCGTCCATTCCACCGCTTGCCTTGCCACCGCGTTCATCTGCGCACCGGCTTGCCGGGCGACCGCCTGGTCGTGATTGCCGTACACCACCAGGGCGCCGCGTTGCGCATACCCCATGACCGTGTCGACCGTCCAGGCTGGGTCGGCGCCGTAGCCGACCAGGTCGCCGAGAAACGCATACAGCTCGGCACCCTGCGCGGCGGCGTGATCCAGGCAGGCGGCGGACGCTTCCCGATTGGCGTGCAAGTCACTCAATATGGCAATCAGCATGGGATATCTATTGAAATCAAGGTATTGGCGCAGCAACGCAACCAGTCATTCGCTTGGAATGACTGGTTGTTGCGGCGCAATGAGGTTCATTTTACTCTGCGAGACTTTGACTTAGCTTACAACATGGAAGGCGCATGCTATTTGCATCGCGCTTTTTAGCAATATTTTGACGTATTTCACCCAAAATCTAGCTGAAAATCTCCAGCGGCAGGCGCGTGATGCGGCCATCTGCATCTATTCCCTGCCACGCTAGATAGCGCCAGGCATCGCCGGACAATTCCACGATCTTGTTGTTTTGCGGAGTCCAGACTGCGTAGCCAGCCAAATCGCCGGTTCGACTTTGACAAAGCGCGCAAATGCGCAACGCTTCGCCGCTTGCGCTGTCCCAAAGCCTGAGCGTGCCGTCATCCCCGGTCGACGCCAGCATACGACCGTCTGGCGACCACGCGCACGACGTTACCCAGTCCTCATGACCGGAGAGCGTGCGCAACGCTTCGCCGCTCGCGCCGTCCCACAGCCTGACCCTGCCGTCATGCCCAGTCGACGCCAGCATGCGGCCGTCCGGCGACCACGCGCACGACCTTACCGGGCCCTCATGACCGGAGAGTGTGCGCAATGCTTCGCCGCTCGCGCCGTCCCACAGCCTGACCCTGCCGTCATCCCCGGACGACGCCAGCATGCGGCCGTCCGGCGACCACGCGCACGACCTTACCGAGGCCTGATGACCGGAGAGCGTGCGCAATGCTTTGCCGCTCGCGCCGTCCCGCAGCCTGACCGTGCCGTCATGCGCGGTCGACGCCAGCATGAGGCTGTCCGGCGACCACGCGCACGACGTTACCCAGGCCCCATGACCGGAGAGCGTGCGCAAAGCTTCACCACTCGCGCCGTCCCACAGCCTGACCGTGCCGTCATGCGCGGACGACGCCAGCATGCGGCCGTCCGGCGACCACGCGCACGACATTACCGAGTTCCCATGACAGGAGAGCGTGCGCAATGCTTCGCCGCTCGCGCCGTCCCACAGCCTGACCGTGCCGTCACTCCCGGACGACGCCAGCATGCGGCCGTCCGGCGACCACGCGCACGACGTTACCCAGTCCTGATGACCGGAGAGCGTGCGCAACGCTTCGCCGCTCGCGCCGTCCCACAGCCTGACCGTGCCGTCACTTCCGGCCGACGCCAGCATGTGGCCGTCCGGCGACCAAGCGCACGACGTTACCGAGGCCTCATGACCGGAGAGCGTGCGCAACGCTTCGCCGCTCGCGCCGTCCCACAGACTGACCGTGCCGTCAACACCGGTCGACGCCAGCATGCGGCCGTCCGGTGACCACGCGCACGACGTCACAATGTCCTGATGACCATTCAGCCAAGCCAGGTTTTTCGATGTTTTAAAGTTCTCCCCAAGGCGGGGAAGCAACGCATGCAACAAGCCAGCCTGTTGAACCGGGCCATCAGCCCAGGTTTCCTGGGCGGGATCGCATAACAGCCATTGCGTCCGGTAACCACGCGCATTATTCCACCTGCTGCCATCCAGCTTGCACTTGCGGAAAATACATGCAGTCAACTCCGCGCCGTCGAAACTGGCTTGCCTTGCATCGCAATCGAGCAAGTTGGCGGAGTCCATCCGCGCGGTATCGAAGCACGCCCCCGCAAGTCGGACATGCGTAAAAAGCGCGTCGCGCAGATCGGCGCCAGTGAAATTGGCCGGCCCCAGTTCCAGCGGGGCGTCGGCGCTCCCTAGCATTTCCCAGCCGCGCAAGTTTGCGCCGCTCAAGTCGATGCCATGCAAGATCGGCGCAGGCCAGCCGTCTTTCAACGCTTGCAGCGCATAAGCCAGCAACAGTTCGCTAGCCTGCGCCCGGTAATTTTTACGCCACGCTTGCAGCGTTTGCAATAGTGCAGGCCTATTCGCTTCGGCGAGCATTTGTCCAAGGAAATCCAGGGTTTCACTGCTGGGCACCCGCATGGCCCAGCGTTCAGGTCGATTATCTTGCATCGCCTGAAACAGGTAACTCGCCAGAAAAAATTCCAGCAGCGACGTGTGAGAGAAGCGGAATGCGCTGCCATCCGCATCGTCGACCCGGCAAAGGAAGGTAGCGGTGCGCAAATCTTCTTCCAGTTGTTCGGAATTCACGTCTGCGTAAAGCTTCTGTAATTCCGGCTCGCTGTCGCGCCATTGATGAAACCAGTTGTTCAAGTCTTCGACGCTTAACGCGCTGCGCTTGGTTTGCCAAATGTGGGCGGCCAAATGCGATGCCAGCTTCAGTTTGTGATACGACCGGATAACATGCTTGCCGGTGTCGCGCGCCAGCCATTTATTGGCCATGTTGCGGTACAGCGTGACGCCGTAGACGGCTCGCCCTGCGGCGCGGTCGCGCTCGATTTCGGGGATGAATTCGGAAATCAGCCTGAGCGTATAGGGGCGATGCGTCAATTCTTCCAGGTTATGCACGGCCTTGACCATGTCCAACACGGCGGCAATGTCCATCTCCGGCAGCGCGCTTCCCAGATAGCGTTCGACTTGCTCTTCTCCCCAGGGCAGCAAGACCATTGCGCGGTATTTTTCCGGCGCAAATTCGCCGCGCTCGCTTTGGGTGAAATAATTGTTTTGCGCTTGCAGCGTCGGAAAATACTGGGTGCGGCAAGTCAGCAGGACCTTCACTTGCAGCGGCCTGCCTGCGGTTTTGGCGAGCTGCCCGGCATCGAACATCAGTTTCAACAGATTATTGGTAAACGTGATGCCGTCCCTCTCGGTCAGCTTCACCAGCACTTCATCCAAGCCATCGAAAATCACCACCGCCTTTTGCGCTATCCAGCGATGCACGTCTTCCATCGAGTAATCGGCGTTGCTGCCGTCGTCTTGCCAGCCGCGCGCCATGCATTCTTTCAATGTCTCGCTCAACGTCGGCACGCGTTTGTCGAGTTGGGTCAGATGGCGCAAGTCGAAGTAAAGCGGAATCGGCTGCGACGGTTCGTGCTTGTGCGCTTCGTCGAGTTTCAGCGCCAGTTGCTGGCTAGTGATGGTTTTTCCCATGCCGTATTCGGCTAAAAGCGCAAACAGCGGCGGCGCAGCGGGATCGGCGATCCATTCTTTCAGATGGGTCAGCACCGGCACGCTGGCGGCATTTTCCATTTTTTTGGATTCGGCGGACGGCTCTTTGCTGTCACTAAGCCGCGTCGACGCGCCGGGCGCATCCGGGACAAACAAGTGCGATGAAAGCTTGTCGCAGTCGCGCATCCCCATGCGGCGCACACTGGGCGGCGTATTGGACAAAGCAGACTGGGAGGCAGGCTGCGCCGGAACCGGATCGGAAAAATGCGGTTTGTCAGGCGGAAACAGCGACGGTTCCGCCAATAGCGCCTTGACCACCTGCGCCGCATTATGTGCAGCGGTTTGCTGATCGCGCGCCTTGGTGTCGGTCGTTTTACCGCCATCGGCCCAATCGCAGATGCCCTTGACCAGAATCCAGTCGATTTTTTCGCGGCGGGCGACGGATTCGACGCCGATTCCTTCCATCTCGCCGCCGATCGCTTCCGGTTCGATTTTTAGCAAATCGTCGCGGAACGGTCGGTTATCCACCAGCTTATTGCCGCACAAGACGGTACCCAAGTGAATTTTAGGCCAGTCGACTTTTTGCTGATGGCGATGATCCAGGTGCCGAATCTCGTTTATTAGCAGGTCGCTGGCGCGCGGACGGTTTCCTCTCGGGGTTACGGTGTCGTCTGCATTGACTCGAACCATTTCGTAGTCGCGCAAGTATTCCGCCGCCAGCACATCGCCCAGGCTTTGGCTCTTGGAGTCGATACCGAAAGCGACCCCCACCGGGATAATCGCGCACGGGTGCCATGCATCGACTGCTGCCTGGGCAGTGGCTAGCGATTCCAGGTTTCCTTGCGCGCTTACCACGTGCAGGACTTCAAGATCGCCATGCACGCCCAGCCGGTTATACGTGTAGCTGCCGCGACGTTCAAATGGTGGCACGCTGCCGCCGCTAAACACATCGAACACCGCTTGGGTTTCATGCTTGTTGAAGGTCATCAACACGACCGTTTTATCGAGCAAAAATCCGCGCTGGCTGACAACGCGCATTTCTTCGGGAATGCGATTCAATTCGCTGGTATGGGGGCGATTGACCAATTCAGCTACGCCTTCAAACCACACCATGCGGTCGGCACCGGCTTTTTTGTCTGCCGTGATTTCGGCACTGAAATCCATGCCGAGTGCCTTGGCCGCCTCATTGATGCTATTGAGCAGCCGCCGCAACATTTCGTTGCCGCTCTTGTCGGTCGCCATCGGGAATAGCGCGTCGCGCAGCGCACCCGCGCCGATTTGCCCGCTTGGCTCGATCATATCGACTAGTTGCCGCGCCAACTTTTGATGATTTATCGGCAGCTTGGCCTGGATTTTCTCCAAGCTCTTTTTGGCAAAATACGACGGCAAAGAAGACATTGTGCGCTCCTTGGGCATTGGCGAGTATGGTCATCGTAAATCGCAAGTTCGATGTTCGCAAGCACAATCAATGAATGCTGTGGTAATAGTTGCTTATAGTTGCAAATGAGCGACGTGCTGATACCAATTGCGTTTGACTGAAAGCTATCGCGGGTCGCTGCTTTTGTATGATTAAATAGATAACCATAAAAATATCGATCAAATATGCATCCATCGCTTGCATAAAGCACTGTTTTTTTATACAGTATGTGCTGTGCAGTTAAATCCAATTGTGTATCAAAGCTGTTTTGTACCCAACCGTTGAAAGAATCCTCATGGACGACAAGAGAAACGCACCAAGCTCCGACAAGAGCAAAGCACTGGCTGCCGCGCTGGCGCAGATCGAGAAGCAATTCGGCAAGGGTTCGGTGATGCGCATGGAAGACGGCGCGGTAGTCGAAGAGGTGCAAGTCGTCTCGACCGGCTCGCTGGGACTCGATATTGCATTGGGCGTGGGCGGCTTGCCGCGTGGCCGCGTGGTCGAAATTTACGGGCCGGAATCGTCGGGCAAGACGACCTTGACCCTGCAAACCATTGCTGAAATGCAGAAATTGGGCGGCACCTGCGCGTTTATCGATGCCGAACATGCACTCGACGTCGGCTATGCGCAAAAGTTGGGCATCAATTTGTCGGACTTGCTGATTTCGCAACCGGATACCGGCGAGCAGGCGTTGGAAATTACCGACGCGCTGGTGCGTTCCGGCGCGGTCGACTTGATCGTGGTCGATTCGGTTGCTGCATTGACGCCGCGCGCGGAAATCGAAGGCGACATGGGCGACTCCTTGCCGGGCTTGCAGGCGCGGCTGATGTCGCAGGCGCTGCGCAAACTGACTGGCTCGATCAATCGCACCAACACACTGGTGATTTTCATCAACCAGATCCGCATGAAGATCGGTGTGATGTTCGGCAACCCGGAGACGACGACCGGCGGCAATGCGTTGAAATTCTACGCGTCGGTGCGCCTGGATATCCGTCGCACCGGATCGATCAAGTCGGGCGAGGAAGTGATCGGCAACGAAACCAAGGTCAAAGTCGTCAAGAACAAGATTGCGCCGCCGTTCAAGGAAGCGCATTTCGATATCTTGTATGGCGAAGGCACATCGCGCGAAGGCGAAATCCTCGACCTTGGCGCGGAAGCGAAAATTGTCGAAAAATCCGGCGCTTGGTATAGCTACAACGGCGAGCGCATCGGGCAAGGCAAGGACAATGCACGCAATTACCTGAAAGAGCGTCCCGAATTGGCGCGCGAGATCGAGAACAAGGTGCGGGTATCGCTCGGCGTGCCGGAATTGGCGCCGCTTCCGACTGCTGAACCGGTTGCGGCGAAAAAATCCGCCAAGGAACCGAAGGAAAGCAAGGAAGTCGCCTGATTTTGTTGTCGCCTATTCAAATTTTCAGTTTGAACACGTGATGGGCCGATCCCGCGCCGTTTAGGAAATCATGGCAAAGATGCAAATGAGCCTGAAGGCGCGGGCTCTTCGGTATTTATCCGCGCGCGAACACAGCCGCGCGGAGCTGGGGCGCAAGCTGTCCGCGCATGCGCAAGAGGGCGAAGACGTGGACGCCTTGTTGGACCAACTGGCGGCGGCGCAATTGCTGTCCGAAGAGCGCTTTTCCGAATCCCTGGTGCGGCGGCGCTCTGCGCGCTTCGGCAACAGCCGCATTTTGATGGAATTGCAAAGCCACGGCATCGAAGGCGCGGCGCTGTCGCAGATCAAATCCAATCTGACCGAAGACGAGTGCGCGCGTGCGTGTGCGGTGTTGCGCCGCAAGTATGACGCGCCGCCTGCCGATGCGGCGATGCGTGCGAAATATATGCGTTTTTTGCAACAACGCGGGTTTTCCCACCGCACTATCCGGGCCGCGCTCATGGACTTGGAACAGGGCGACGAATAGCGCAAAGGAATCGGCAACGGAATAGGGTACTGGAATAGGCCCGGCCATAGCGGAATTGGGCTTGAGCACAGGTCATTCCCGATGCCGGCCGCAGCCCGGATAAGTGAGCGCTGCGCACCTGTGCTACAATCCTTCGGTTTTTGCAGCGCCGCATGAGCGGCTGTTGCCGCAGAAGCTGCGACAACAACACGCAAATGCGGCATTTCCAATCGTTGTATCACTGGCATTGGTTCCTATGCCCCTTTCGTTACCTACTTCCCGCCGCGCGTTGAAGCATCGCCGTGCCATTGAGATCGAAGCCTTTGTGCGCGACGATGGTCTATGGGATCTCGACGCCCACATTTCCGATGTCAAGACGCGCGAAACCAAGCTCGCCTCCGGCACACTGCCTGCCGGCGTGCCGTTGCACGATATGTTGCTGCGCATAACGATCGATACCCAGTTCAATATCGTTGCTGCCGAAGCGGTATCCGAGATGACGCCTTACCCCGGATATTGCGAGACAATTGGGCCGTCCTATTTGAAATTAATCGGCCTCAATTTGGCCAAAGGATTTCGCAAGGCCCTGCAAGCCAGGCTTGGTGAGATACTAGGTTGCACGCACATCACAGAACTTGCATTGTCGCTGCCGACGGCCGCTTTTCAGGCGTTCGCGGGAGACGTATTCGACCCGCACCAAGGAAGAACAGTTGCTGGTAAAGAAGAAAAGCCGTTTCAGCTCGATCGCTGCCATGCGCTGCGTACCGATGGAGCGGCAGTCGCAAAATATTATCCACGTTGGATAGATGCGCACGCGGTAAAATCTGAATCGAATTAGTGATCCACGTTGTTTCTCCAATAAATTTTTGACAATAAGCGTTTGAAGGGAAGCTCGCATGAAAATCCATGAGTATCAGGGCAAGGAAATCCTCCGCAAATTCGGAGTCACGGTTCCGCGCGGAATCCCGTGCTTGACAGTCGACGAGGCGGTCAAGGCAGCGGAAACACTGGGTGGACCGGTGTGGGTGGTCAAGGCCCAAATTCACGCGGGCGGTCGCGGCAAAGGCGGCGGCGTGAAAGTCGCCAAGTCTCTCGACCAAGTCAGGGAATACGCGCAATCGATTCTGGGCATGCAATTGGTGACCCATCAAACCAGCCCGCAAGGACAAAAAGTCCGTCGCCTGTTGATCGAAGAAGGCGCCGACATCAAGAAGGAATTGTACGTCAGCATGGTGACCGATCGCGTCAGCCAGCGCGTGGTCTTGATGGCCTCGTCCGAAGGCGGGATGGACATCGAGGAAGTGGCGGCAAGCCACCCGGAATTGATACATTCGATCGCCATCGACCCGTCGGTCGGCTTGACGGATGCCGAAGCCGATGCGATTTCGGCCAAGATCGGCGTTCCTGCCACCTCGATCGCGGACGCTCGCGTGCAACTGCAAGGCTTGTACAAGGCATACTGGGAAACCGACGCCTCGCTGGCTGAAATCAATCCCTTGATCCTGACCGGCTCCGGCAAGGTCATCGCGCTGGATGCGAAATTCAACTTCGACGCCAATGCATTGTTCCGCCACCCGGAAATCGTCGCTTACCGCGACCTGGATGAAGAAGATCCGGCAGAAATCGAAGCTTCCAAATTCGATCTGGCCTACATTTCGCTCGATGGCAATATCGGCTGCCTGGTCAACGGCGCCGGTCTGGCGATGGCCACGATGGATACGATCAAGTTGTTCGGCGGCGAACCTGCCAACTTCCTCGACGTCGGCGGCGGCGCGACGGCAGAAAAGGTCACCGAAGCGTTCAAGATCATGTTGAAGAACCCCGGTTTGAAGGCGATCCTGGTCAATATCTTCGGCGGCATCATGAAGTGCGATGTGATTGCCGAAGGCGTGATTGTCGCTTCCAAGGCGGTTTCGCTGAATGTGCCGCTGGTGGTGCGCATGAAGGGCACCAACGAGGATTTGGGCAAGAAAATGCTGGCCGAATCCGGCTTGCCGATCATCGCGGCCGACACGATGGAAGATGCCGCGCGCAAAGTGGTCGCGGCCGCTAACGGACAATAATCGCTCAAGGAACAAAAATGTCGATCCTGATCAATAAAGACACCAAAGTTATTACGCAAGGCATTACCGGCAAGACCGGCCAATTTCACACCCGCATGTGCCGCGATTACGCGAACGGCAAAAATTGCTTCGTCGCCGGCGTCAACCCCAAGAAGGCCGGGGAAGACTTCGAAGGCATCCCGATTTTCGCCAACGTGGCTGAAGCGAAGGCGCAAACCGGCGCCACCGTTTCCGTCATCTACGTGCCGCCAGCCGGTGCAGCAGCAGCCATTTGGGAAGCGGTGGAAGCCGGCCTCGACCTGGCGATCTGCATTACCGAAGGCATCCCGGTGCGCGACATGATGGCCTTGAAAGACCGCATGGCCAAAGCCGGCAGCAAGACATTGTTGCTCGGACCGAATTGCCCTGGTCTGATTACACCTGACGAAATCAAGATCGGCATCATGCCGGGTCACATCCACATGAAGGGCCGCATCGGCGTGGTTTCGCGTTCGGGCACCTTGACCTATGAAGCGGTCGGCCAATTGACCGCATTGGGCATGGGCCAATCGACGGCAGTCGGTATCGGTGGCGACCCGATCAACGGCTTGAAGCATATCGATATCATGAAGGCGTTCAACGACGATCCAGATACCGATGCGGTCATCATGATCGGTGAAATCGGCGGACCGGATGAGGCAAATGCTGCCTATTGGATCAAGGACAACATGAAAAAGCCAGTGGTCGGCTTCATCGCCGGCGTTACCGCTCCTCCGGGCAAGCGCATGGGTCATGCCGGTGCGTTGATTTCCGGCGGCGCCGACACGGCGCAGGCGAAGCTGGAGATCATGGAAGCCTGCGGCATCAAGGTCACCAAAAACCCGTCCGAAATGGCGCGTCTGCTGAAATCCATTCTGTAATTGGATTGCGCTAGCGATTGAATCGGTAAACAATCGGTTCTGTATATTTTGTAGAAACACGACGGGGGGCTTGGCTCCCCGTCGTATTTTCCGCGACGCGTCGCACCCGCGATCAAAGGCACTATGACCTTTACGGATTTAATCGTCTCGCCGACCTGGTGGGCTTCTCTGGGCAATATCATCCTGGTCAACATCGTTTTGTCTGGCGACAACGCGGTGGTCATTGCGCTCGCCGCGCACGCACTGCCGGCGCGGCAGCAACGGTCGGCAATCGTCTTTGGCAGTGCGGCGGCGATTGCGATGCGCACTATTCTCACGATTTTCGCGATCGCATTGCTCACCTTGCCCTATTTGAAGGCGGTGGGAGGCATCCTCCTCTTCTTCATAGCAGTCAAACTGATATCGCATCGGCAAACGACCGCGCATCAAGGTAGTGGCACCACCATTGGCGCAGCGATTCGGACCATCTTGTTGGCCGACCTGGTGATGAGTCTCGATAATGTGCTCGGCGTGGCTGCCGCTTCCCACGGCGACCTGCCGTTACTGATTGTCGGCCTGGTGCTGAGCGTTCCGCTGATCGTGTTCGGCAGCACGTTCGTGCTGAAAATCATGCAAAAATTTCCGATTGTGGTCGTGGCCGGCGCCGCGCTACTGGCTTACCTTGGTGGAGAAATGCTGGCGTCAGATCCTGCCTTGGAGGGTTGGCGCCTGATGGCGCACGGGAGCGATCAATTGGCGCTGCTCGGAAACGATATGAAAATAAGCATTTCAGGCACAATTGGCGCGATTGCCGTCGTTTTGCTAGGTGCTTGGCGCGCGAAAAGAGCCAATTCACGCAAGCCTGCCGGCGGTAAGGGTTAAAATTCGTTGCACCGTGCTTCGTTGCCGGCATAAATCTTCCAAATTTGTGATACGTTGGAAATGATATTATTATTTCCCGTGGCAAACGTTAGGGATCAGGAATGTTTTCATTGCTTTTAGATACAGCGCGCTTCACTTAACACTCATGGCATATCATGTCGAGCTCCAAATCGCTGCAAAAACCGATACCGGGTTAGTCCGTTCGCACAATGAGGACTCGATTGCCCATAGCCGCGAATACGGACTGGCGATTCTCGCCGACGGCATGGGAGGATATAATGCCGGCGAAGTGGCGAGCGCAATTGCGACCTCCACCATCAAAGAAATGGTGGAAGCGCAAATGCAGACGCACAGTTGGGACGCGCGATCCAATCACAGTAAATATATTCAACAATTGTTGATTGGGTCGGTGGAACGTGCCAATGACGCGATTATCGACGCAGCGCGTGCCGAACCGCAATTCAGCGGCATGGGAACCACGCTGGTGGCGGCAGTTTTTCATCAAAACAAGATGACGGTTGCGCATGTCGGCGACTCCCGCGCCTATCGTCTGCGGCGCGGCGAGCTGGCGCTGCTCACGCGCGACCATTCCCTGTTGCAAGAACAAATCGATGCGGGCATGATCGATCCGGAATTGGCGCGATTTTCGTCGAACCGTAACCTGATTACCCGGGCCGTCGGCGTGGATCACCTGATCGAAGTCGAAGTCCACGATCATTTGACGCAGATCGGCGACGTTTATCTGTTATGTTCCGATGGACTATCGGATATGCTATCGATGCAGGAAATAGGGGAAATCCTGAACCATACCGCATCCGATCTGGAATTGACTTGCGACGCACTGGTGGCGCGAGCGAACAAGAACGGCGGCAGCGACAATACCTCGGTAGTCCTGGTCGTGGTTCGGTCAAACGAAGTCGCCGACAGCAGATTGCCCGAAAGGGCGTTGAATTGGATCAGCGACAAAGCCAAAGTGCGATGGCCGTGGAAAAGACAGGCGAAGTAGTTGGAGACATGCGTGGCAAGGATTATTCTTACTGTAGATGGGGAGATATTGAAGGAGCTGCCGCTTCTCAAGGAGCGGTGCACCATCGGACGGCGGCCGACCAACGATCTGGTAATCGACCATGTCGCGATCAGCGGCGATCATGCCGTGATCGTCGCCCAGAAGGACGGATTTGTGCTGGAAGACTTGAATAGCACCAATGGCACCCAAGTCAATGGACAGCCGATCAAGAAGCATCTCTTGCAAGATGGCGATGTGATCAACCTGACGCCGTACAGAATCCGGTTCGTCGCAGAAGGCGCGGATAACCTCGCACGCAGCGAAGGCAGCGCCAAAGGTTTCGAGCAGCAGGAAGAACCGATAGCCGGCGCACGGGCCCAGAGAAGCGATATTGCGTCGCAACAAATTGTCCATATCAAGGTATTGACAGGCCCGAGCGTCGGCAAGAAGATCATGCTGGCGAAACCGTTGACGACGATAGGGCGCCCGGGAGTGCAAGTTGCGGTCATTTCTCACCGCAAGCAGGGATATTTTATTACGCATGTCGAAGGTGCATCGTTTCCGTTGGTAAACGGAAACTCGATTGAATCCGACACACGGTTGTTGAAAGTGGACGACGTGATCGATTTGTCGGGAACGAAAATGGTGTTTGAGCGGTACAGGTAAGTCTTATGGGCACCTCTCAAGATGGGGGTGTGCGGAATTTTGTGTAAACGGGGTTTCGTTTAAGCTAGTGTCATCCGTTCTTCAAACTGAATTGTGAAGCGGTTTAGCGCACCTTTCCAGTCCCGCAGCGGCATCGTCCATTTCTTGCTGATGTTGTTGAGTG